>JAZLKM010000019.1:0-42271 GCA_045597645.1 Lachnospiraceae bacterium
ATATTTGCTGGATCTTCTGCAAGTGATCTATACACCACATTTTGATCAATTCTTGCGATTACTCTCTCTCCTTGTAAAAGGTCGTATAATCTTTCTGTAATATCATCCGTAGCCACGCTTAGTACATCATCAAGGATTTCATTTTTTCCTGTATTTACCCAATAAGCCTGCGGAATACATCCTTTTGAAATATAGTTGATTACAGACCATGGATTATATATTTCTTCGCTACCAAACAGATATCCATCATACCAGTCTTTAAGTTCCTCTTCTTTATCCGATACTCCATAGTAACTGAGCATTGCTTTCACTTCAGATTCTGTAAATCCAAAAAAGCTATCGTATTCCTCATCCATTACAGAGTTCACTGTTAAATTATTTAGACCACTAAAGATACTTTCCTGAGCAATGCGCAGAATTCCTGTTAGGAAACCATAAGACAAATTCTTATTATCCTTAAATGCTCCTGAAAAGAAATTTCTCATGAATCCAATAATTTCATCGTAGAAATCCTTAGAGTATCCCTCCTGAATCGGAGTATCATATTCATCAATAATGATTACTGGAGCCTTATCATAATGTGAAGCAAGCATTTTAGATAGTCTTTCTAGCGAAGAAGTAAGCTCCACTTCATTAGCTGTAGCGCTAATAATCTTTGTAAAATACTCCTTCTCATATTGTGAAATCCTATCGCTATTTAACAACTCTTGATGTCTTCCATACTCTTCTTGAAGTAATCCTCTGATTTTATCTATTGTTGCATTCCAAGTATCAAATTTAACATCCTTAAAAGTTAAGAATATGACCGGATATTTTCCTTGATGTGAACGATACTCTTCTCCACATTGCCAGATGTTTTTATCGGCAAAATACTTACTAGTATTCTTATCTGATATTTCAAAGAACACTCTTAGCATATCCATATTCAAGGTCTTTCCGAATCTCCTTGGTCTCGTAAACAAAGATACCAATGGCTTTTGATCCAAGAATTCTTTGATTAATAAGGTCTTGTCGACATAATAATATTCTTCCTGCGCACGAACATAGTCAGAAATACCAATTGGCAACGATTTAACCTCTGTCTTTGCCCCCATATTTTTCTTAATATATTTTCCATTTGATACTCTGCCATCAGTTGGCTTTGTAGAGTCGTCTGGAATTAACCAAGTTCCTTTCTCTTTTATTGCCCCTTGTATTCTTCCTTTTTTGCACATATCGTTTACGGAACGTGGAGAAATATTCCACTCTAAAGCCTTTTCTTTACAAGTTTTCATATATCAGCTCCTATCATTCGCAATATTATTTCTCATTTTACGCAAATTATACCTTGGAAAAACGCAAAAAGTCAATCCGATTTGATATTTTGCGTTTGATTATTGCGTTTGCTCGACAATTTGCGTTTTACATTTTTAGGCACATATATTTTTGTTTTTTCGCTCATCTCACCTTATAGACATGTTCCAAATTTCCCTTTGGCATAATGTACATTTCACCTGTAGTGAGATTATAAATGCTTGTCCACTCCACATGAACAAATGGGTCTTTCATAGAAGCTAGCACTTCAATAGCTTCATTTACCGAAAGAACACCTCCATGTTGCTCCAATATTTCCTCGACAATTTTGTACCTTGCCTGTCCTATACCACTTGATATCTGATCATTCAAATAGAAATTTGTGACCGTCATATAATTATCGTGAATAGGCTCGACAACATCCACCACCTTATCGTGAAGCTCTACCACAACCATGGCTCCAGACTTATCAGCAATCAGAAAATGACAAGCAGATAACTGTTTTAACATGGATGCATTAAGTGTAAATGTGTCAAACAGCGCTATCGCCTCTTCCACACTTCCTGCTTCATCAAGTATCAATCGACATACCTGCTGAGCCGTAAGTATTGGTCCATCCTCGCACTCAGGCAGCGGTGAAAATGGAACAGAAAGCAGACTTACGGCGACACCTGCCTCGTTCATTCCATCCGCCGTATCATAAGGTTCTGCCAACATATTAATCTTTTGTAATATCTCCGGCGCTCCTTCCTTTGACTCCATTAAAAATGATGTTCCGATTGAACTGTATGTTCCTCCTTCAGTAGTGATGACCACTGACGGACAATATTTTCTTTGCTCTAGATTTCTACAGTATAAAATATTGCCGTCTTCATCCCGGCATACAAAGCTTGTGCACATTGGCGCTCGTTCTTCTAATTCGGTACCCCTTTTTACTAGTCCATGAGAAAGCTTCTTCATAAGGAATCCTGACAATTCCTCTCCATTTTTAGCTCCCGCGGTCTTCATATAATCGTCAAACCAGTAATCACCTTTATAGTCCATAGTGTATATAGGATAATCATCAATTTTTTTAATAGAATCGATTGTCGCAATCTGCGTGTGATAGATGCCAACAAAGGCCAATACAATGATTGCCAGGATTGTGAAAAATGCTAATAATATTTTCTTTAAAACATTCATATAATCATTATTCCTTTAACTACCAATATAATAAAGCAAACAATTCCTGCATATGGCTGTCTAGTAACAAATGAATACAATTATCACAAGAAATGTGTAGTCACGTGCTCTGACACGATTCGTATCATCCTAAAATTTTGATTCTACTTTTCTGATTCTTTTATTACTCCCACCCATTTCGTAATAAGCGGTACTACCATAACCATCCATACAATTGGCTCTGTTATGATTACGCCAAAATAGCCCATAGACGCTACCAACGTGTATGTAATAACAACCTTTCCTGCCAATTCCACCAGACTGGAAATGAGCGGTGTTTTGGTATCTCCCATACCTTGCAGGCTATTTCGCAAAATACATATGAGCGCAGGAAGTATAAATAGCGCCGCATTGATTCTCAAGTATCGCACAGCATTGGTAATAACTATATCCGATGTAGATGCTGTAATTGTTGTGACCAGCTTAGGAGAGAGTAATAATACCAATGCTAGAGAAATACCCCACCAGATAGCAGAGATTACTATGCTGAGTCTGACGCCTTTGCGTATTCTGTCTGGCTTTTGGGCCCCTTTGTTCTGCCCACAGAATGTCGACATCGCTGCACCTATAGAGAAAAATGGTATCAGGCATAATATCGTAATTCTTCTTGCCGCTGTGTGGGCTACGATAATGTCTGTACCCAGTTTGTTTATACCTGTCTGTAATACAAGCGACCCTAACAAGACGAACGAGAGCATAAAGCCCATTGACATGCCATTTTTGAAGAGATTGCTCACTAGGTTTCTCTCCATCACAAAATCGCTTCGCCTAAACTGCAGTTCTTTTCTGCTATGTAAAAGATAAATCAAGCATCCTACACAGCAAACAACCTGTGTTATAGCGGTTGCAAGAGCAGCTCCTCTTACTCCCAAATGAAGATATTTAACAAATGTAATATCTAAAATAATGTTCAAAACATTAGAGATAATTAAAAAGATAAGAGGAGTAATGGTATCACCCATAGATCTCAGTACTGCCACCAAGAGATTGTAAACTGAAAGGAATATCATTCCTATAAGAATTATTACTATATACTGTCTAGCTGGTTCATATATTACTTCTTCTACATGTAAAAATCCCAGGATTGGATTGATAAATACAATGCATAAAACAGAAATAATTACTGATAAAATTGTAATCATTATTCCAGAAGTAGCGATAGTTTTCTTTATCTGGGCCTGCTTTCCTGCGCCAACCTGCTGTGCCAAAATGATACCAAAACCACAGGATACACCATTTTCAAATTCGATTATAAGCTCTGAAAGTGAAGAAGTCGCACTTACAGATGCAAGCGACAGCTCACCTAGCACACTTCCAACAATTCTAGTGTCAATTATTCCATATAGCATTGAGAATAATTGTCCTATGTATATTGGTAATGAGAAAAGAAGTATTCCTTTTATAATATTGTCTTTCGTTAAATCTGTTTTCATCAACGTGTCCCCTTTTTGTTCGTTCTTCCTAAGACGCAGAATAGCACGCGTGTGCCAGACTTAACAATAGTTTTTTCAACGATGGTACATATGTCAAAAAAGGTGCCTCACTCTGTAATATTTACTTTTTATCAAAATCTTGATATAATACATACACCCATTAACCCATGCGTTAAGTAGGCGTAATAAAGAAAGGTAATATCTATGATTTCTACAAAAGGCAGATATGCAATAAGACTTATGATAGATTTGGCTGAAAATTATTCTGGTTCTCCCATTACCTTAGATGCCATTGCTACGAGACAGGACATTTCGAAGAAATATCTTGAGAGCATTGTGAAGCTTCTAGTTTCAGGCAAACTTGTAAAAGGAACAAGCGGCAAGGGCGGTGGATATTTTCTAACCAGGGAACCTGAAGATTATCGCATTCTTGATATATTGGAATTGACAGAGGGCTCCCTTGCAAGCGTTGCCTGCCTGGAAAGTGATGCTGAAGCATGTCCCTATGTGGATAAATGCAAGACTATCTCCATGTGGAAAGGCTACAATAACTTAACTAGAGATTACTTTTCTAAGATAACGATAAAGGACCTGCTTTAACGCAGGTCCTATGATTGTTGCCATATCGCACTTTGATATAGCTTTTCATCCTTTTATTAGACATAATTTTAAGCTGTATCCTATATAAAATTTGTCCAGGCTCTCTCTTCTTTTTTGGGCAATCCATATTTTTCTTTTCCTAATTCAATACTTCTCATAAGAAATACCATATTTCTCGCCAATACTCGCATTGTCTGCTTACCTTCTTCATCCATATCAGCTTCGCCCTGGCTTCCTCCATGGATTGAGTTCCAATACTGACTGGATGCAACTGGCATATTTGATAATGTAAAATACTTGTTTAATTCATCAAAAGTGGCTGAGCAGCCTCCTCTTCTTGCACATACAACGCTTGCGCCCACCTTCATTGTCTTATCAAAGCTTGAGCTATAGAACAATCTATCTAGTGCTGCTATTAACGTTGCATTTGCTGATGCATAGTAAACAGGGCTTCCTATTACCAATCCATCTGCTTCCTCTAGCTTTTTTGCGAGTTCATTTACTATATCATCAATGGCGCATCGCCCTATCTCCCCACATTTTCCACAGGCTATACAGCCTCGTATATCCTTGTTACCCAGCTGCACAATCTCTGCTTCAACATTTTCTTCATCAAATATTTTTTTCATTTCATTAAGAGCAAGTGCAGTATTTCCATTTGCTCTCGGACTACCATTTAGAATTAGTACCTTCATTGATTTTACCCTCTCTTCCTTAAGCCGAATTCTTCCCCTTTATTTTGGTAATATTGCTTCTTCGCCGCGTATAGAAGCGTCTTTTTTACTCTTTCCATTATCATCTTCTTCACCTTTAATACTTTAAGAATAAAAATAGAGCCAAACACAGCTAGATTGTAGCATGTATTGGCTCTATTATCATAATAAAATATGTCTAATTTGTTTTCTTATAGCATTTCAGCTCCATTTTTTATATGGACACTTACTTACAGGGGATAATGCTCGCAGTTCGACATAACAACCACAGCCTAAACAGGTCCCAGATTCTAATTTATCGCATGTCTTACATATGGCTAAGCGAGATTCATAGATTGCCTCACTTACCCGGTCCTCGTTTTTTATCGCTGCCTTGTATTTTTCTATCATCTGAGCGTCTGCATCTGCCATTTCTCTCATGAGACATCGCTTACAGACTCTTTTACTATCTCCCATAGCTATATATTAAAGTGTTACTTCAATATGCATTACTGAGCTTGCCGGAATATCAAATACAAGCTTGTTGTCTACAACCTTAATTGCATCAAAATCCTTAGCGGTTACGCACTCTGGAGCATCAAAGGTGTTGTGTGCATGTATCTCACCACCTACTACCTGTGCTTTTACGCTCTTTATCTGTGCATCGGTCACAATACCATCTATTGCATAGCTCTTGTCTGCTGACAGGTTGGTAAGTGTAATATGAAGCTTGCCATCCTTAATTGATACAGACTCTGTAAGGTTAGGTACCATATCCTCACCTACACCAATCTCTTCTGTCTCAACATAGCTCTCTACGAGATCTGCGTCTTGATGATGCTTGTACATATTGAATACATGATAGGTAGGTGTCTTCACCATCTTATCACCTTCAGTAAGAATTACAGACTGAAGTACATTTACAAGCTGTGCTATATTAGCCATCTTTACTCTGTCGCAATGCTTGTTAAAGATATTGAGGTTAATACCTGCTATCAACGCATCACGTACAGTGTTCTGCTGATAGAGGAATCCTGGATTGGTTCCTGGCTCTACATCGTACCAAGTGCCCCACTCATCAACGATAAGTGCTACCTCATGCTTTGCATCATACTTGTCCATAATAGCTGAGTGTCTAGAAATCAGCTCTTCCATGAACATTGTCTTCTTTAATGTTCTGTAGTATGCCTCAAGATCAAAGTCTGTTGCAGATCCCTTCTTGCTCCAGTCACCTGGCAAAGTGTAGTAATGCAGTGATAATCCATCCATGAAACCATGTGAAGGACCGCACTTTTCAAAGCACTTCTTCATTACAACATCAGTCCAGTCATAATCCTCGGCGTTTGGTCCGCATGCAATCTTGAAAATTGGCTTCTTCGGATTGTAATTACGAACATAGGTCTGATATCTTCTATACAAGTTAGCATAATACTCTGGGAGCATGTTACCACCGCAACCCCAGTTTTCATTTCCTACTCCAAAGTAATCAACAGACCATGCTTCCTCATGTCCGTTTGCTTTTCTGAGATCAGCCATAGGTGACACGCCTTCGAAGGTCATGTACTCTACCCACTCACTCATCTCCTGAACTGTGCCACTACCTACGTTTCCGTTTACATACGGCTTACAACCAAGCTGCTTGCAAAGCTCCATAAACTCATGAGTACCAAAGCTGTTATCCTCAACTACTCCGCCCCAGTGAGTGTTGATCATTTTCTTACGTCCAGCTTTGTCGCCAATACCATCTTTCCAGTGATACTCATCTGCAAAGCATCCGCCCGGCCAACGAAGAACCGGTATCTGCATCTCTTTGAGAGCCTCTACTACATCCTTACGCATTCCGTTTACGTTTGGAATATCTGAGTTCTCACCTACATACAGTCCCTCATAGATACATCTTCCAAGATGCTCTGAAAAATGTCCCTGAATTTCTGGATTGATATGACCTTTTTTCTGATTAGGATTTACATATAATTTAGCCATTTTTTACCCCTTTACTCCTCCTAGAGTAATACCTTTTACAAAATACTTTTGTACAAACGGATACATTACCAGTATAGGTAACACACCTACTGCTGCCATTGCCATTCTGACTGATGCAAGCGGTATAGCTGCAAGTCCAGCTGTCGCATTTTGTACGTTAGAGCTTGATTGTGACAGGAACTGAATGTTCTGCATCATTCGATTGAGTAGGTTCTGGACGGCATATAGCTCTGTCCTTTTCGTGATATAGATATATCCATTCATCCAGTCGTTCCAGTAAGCAATGCCTGAAAACAGAGCAATTGTTGCTAAAATAGGCTTAGACAATGGGATTACTATTCCGAGGAAGGTTCGAGCCTCTCCTGCACCATCAATGTACGCTGCGTCAAGTATTTCTCCCGGTATGCTTGACACAAAATACGATTTCATGAGCATTATATTGAAACCATTCATGAGTAGACCAGGTATCAACAATGCCCAAAATGTATTCTTTACGTTAAAGATGTTAGTGTACACCATATATGTCGGAACTAATCCGCCGTTGAACAACATAGAGAATACCACAAGAAACGTAATTATTCCACGCCCTGGCAATTCTTTTTTTGATATAGCATATGCCAGCATCGTTGTTATAGTAAGAGATAATGCGGTTCCGACTATTGTAAGTATTATTGATATCCAGTATGCATGTAACACTGAGTTACCTGTACTGAAAATATATTCATATGCATATGCTGACCATTTACTTGGCCAGAACTTATAACCTTCTGCTATAAGCACATCGTTATCTGTAAATGAGCTTACTATCATTAACACGAGCGGGACAACCGCTGCGATAGATAGCAGCGCGAGGACAATATGTGCTAATATTTGAAATCTTCTTTCATCGCCTTTCTTCATATTAACACCTCCTCTAGAACAATGCACTTTCAGGGTCAAGCTTACGCACAATCAGGTTAGATCCCAGTATAAGGATGAATCCGATTATTGACTGATACAAGCCTGCTGCTGAAGACATTGACATATTGCCTAACTCCAAAAGACCTCTGTATACATATGTATCTATTGTATTAGTTACTGAGAACAGTGATCCCTGGTTCATAGTCACCTGATAGAACAATCCAAAGTCTGAGTAGAAAATACGTCCTACTGCAAGGAGTGTCATCATAACTATTGTTGGCTTAAGAAGCGGTATAGTGATTTTTCTAATCTGCATCCATTTACTAGCGCCATCAATAGCTGCTGACTCATAGATTCCTCTATCGATTCCAAGAATGGTTGAGATATAGATAATGCAGTTATAACCTACTACCTTCCATGCGTTAACGAACACTAGAAGGAATGGCCAATATTTTTTCTCCATATACCACTGTATCGGCTCCTTGCCGAACAAAGGTAAAACGGTATTATTCAAGAATCCATTGTCCATTGAAAGGAAACCATATACCAGGTAGCTTACGATAACCATAGAAATCATATATGGCAAAAGAATAAGACACTGGTATACCTTCTTAAGCTTCGAAGTCATCTCCGCAATCAATATGGCTACGAAAACCGCCATGATTGTGTTGACAACTATAAATGCCAAATTGTACAGGATGGTATTTCTGGTTATTACGAAAGCATCCTTTGTTCCAAATAAGTATTTAAAGTTGTTAAACCCAACAAAGTCTGAACCGAAAATACCTTTTTTTGCATTGTACTTCTTGAATGCAAGTACGAGGCCTGGCAAAGGCATGTAGTTGTTAATAAAAAGATAGATAAGTCCTGGCAATGCCATAAAGTAGATTGGCAGATATCTTAAAAATCTTTTCTTAAGTGTTTTTTTGTCTGATTTTGTTTTCTCTTGCTTTTTCATAAGATTACCATTTTTATTAGGGAAGCCGGCTAGGATATAGCCGGCTTCCGGAGAGTAAATTTATTGAAGAAGTAATTGTAAATTAGTTAATTCCATTCTCTGCTGCCCAAGCATCAAGTGCTGCCTGCTTAGCTTCCATGTACTTCTCAAGGCCAGCCTCCTTAAGAGCATCGTTGAGCTGCTTAAGACCTGTCTCTGGATCAATGAATCCGTAGATTACCTGAGGACCGAACTCTTTGTATGCATTCTGAAGAGCGGTGAACTCTGCAGCATAATCGGTGTTGTCCCAAGTGAAGCCAAGTGCCTTAGACTTAACTTTGCAGTTGTCGTTGAAATCTGCAGTCTGCTGACCTACATCGATTGGGTCACCTTCCCAAACATGTGCAGCATACTGGTTAGGCATAAGCCAAAGAACGTTTGGATAGTACTCAGAGTTGTCAGCGTTTACGCCGTCAGCCCAGTTGATTGAAGTGTCAGAGTTTACCTTGTACTCTACGCCTTCCTCACCCCAGCAAGCAAGGTTTGCTACAACTGGATCAGTGTAAAGAGCCTCAAGTACCTGCATAGCTGCAATCGGATCCTCGGTAGCCTGGTTCATGCACCATGGGAATGCTGATACTGCTGATGATCCCATGAAAGCCTCACCTACGTCGAAGATGGTAATATCACGACCGCACTCACCATTAATCTGGTTCTGGTATGCTGGCTTAGCCTGTGACATCATTGCCATGTATGCGCCTGACTTAATTCTTGCAGATGCACCAGTGTTGTCGCTCATAGCATCACCTGAGATGTAACCAGCCTGATTCCAAGCGTACATTCTCTCTGCCCATGCCTTGAACATATCTGACTCGTATACGTTCTCAAGAGTAAGGCTGTTTGCAGGATCAAGAAGAGCTCCGTAGTAATCACCAGCGATGTTATCTACACAGCTACCCTGAGTAAGGATGTTGTCCTGAGTAGAGAATACTACCTTATCTGGATATGCTGCATGAAGTGCTGCAAAAATCTCATCGATATCATCTAATGTAGCCTTGTTGTATCCAAGCTCATCCTTCTGGAACTTGCTAAGGTCTACACCTGCTCCCTCAAGGTACTCAGTACCGATGTTGAAGGTAGCGGTCTGGATTGCATAATCCTTAATTGGCGGAACACCAAGAAGTACACCACCTACGCGGCAGCTATCAAGGTAATCTGATCTAATGAGATCCTTAAGTGCTGCACCATAGTTATCAATAAGTCCATCCTCCTCAAGATCTGCAGTGTAACCATTGTTTACACAAGTCATGTAACCTGGTCCGCAAGTTGAGAAGAGGTCTACCTGCTCTCCTGAAGAAAGCATAAGCTTGAGGTCTTCGCTGTAAGCTGCTGAATCAATAATAAGAAGTTCTACATCAAGACCAAGGGTCTCCTCGGTGTGTGCGCTGATTGCTGCGTTTACTCTGTCAAGACCTGCCGGTGCTCCGGTCCAGTCGAAGAATGAAACTACAACCTTCTGATACTCACCTGATGCCTCAGCTGCTGCTTTTCTGTCTGCGATTGCCTGAGCTGCAAGATCGCCTGAAGCTGCAGTATCATCTGTAGTAGCCGCTGTAGAATCAGTTGATGTTGTTGTTGCTCCTGCTGATGATGAAGCTGCTGGAGCTGAAGCCTCTTTAGCGCCACATCCTGCAAGTGCTGTCACTGACATCGCACCAACAAGAAGAGCAGCTAAAATGTTCTTTCTCATTTTCATGTCATTTCCTCCTTTTGAGTAAATCGTTTTACTCTTGATGTATTGCATTATATTCTCTAGCAAAACTATCGTCAATATGGCAAAATTATACAAACCGACAGCGTTATTTTGTCTATTTTATATATTTAAACGTTTTCGTAAGTGAAACGGTACACTAAAAAACCCGAACGAAAATTTCGTTCGGGTCAGTATTTTTACTATAATTATAGTTACATCATGCTAATATCTTTAACTGAAGATCTCTCAATAAGTTCTCCTGCCACTCTTATATCTGTTAATCCTTCTAATACTTCTCCCTCACACCTTCGAATAAGCAAGGATACTGCTTCGCTTCCCATTTTTTCAAGGGCTAGCGAAACTGTAGAAAGCGAGGGGTACAGCAATTCAGACACTTCGTGATTATCATATCCCATTACAGATAGGTCTTCTCCGGGCTTTTTCCCGTTTTGTAGCATATGCTTATAGACTCCAGCTGCTATAAGATCCGACATACACAAGATCGCCGTTATGTCCTTATCTTTTAATGCCTCCATGCCCTTGTATCCGCCCTGCCTATTCCAGGTCTGGTATTGTACCAATGACGGATCATACAGCTTACCTTCTTCAAACATAGCCTTCTGAACTCCTCTTAGTCGATTAACTGTATGAGGGCTCTCTGCTTCTCCGGTAATTATTCCAATTTTTGTATGGCCTTTAGATAATAAATACTTATATGCTTGATATCCGCCACACTCATCATCAAGTCTAAAGCTAGGTGTTTTCTCATCATTATTTGTCGCATACACAAATACAAGAGGCACCTTCTCCAAATTATATGTCATATTTATATGGTGCTCATATCCAGCGATATAAACCACTCCATCTACGTTAAGCGCCTCCATTTTGCTCATTATCGGTGCAAGAGCCGACTGAAAAAGAGCATCGTCATGCATCCACTTGTCCTTCCAGCGACCAAACAATCTCATATTTTCGATGACAACGCTATATCCCAGTTCTTCACAGCGTGCCATTAGCCCATCTATCATAGGCGAGGTACTGAACTGTATCAGATCCTCCGCTATTACGCCGATGGTCTTTGTTGATGATGCCCTAAGATTTTTTGCCAAATAATTAGGCATATATCCCGTCTCTTCAACAGCTTCCATTATTCTGTTAGCTACGCCTTGGCTTACTTTATTTGTTTTCCCATTAAGTACATTAGATACAGTAGATATTGAAACTCCGCATATTGCTGCAATATCCTTAATAGTAATTGAATTTTCCGAATTTTTCTTTTCCATTGGGTGCTCTCCGCATAAATCTGGTTAGCAAATGAAGTTCCATAGAACTTTTACCTTGTTTTACCTTGCATTCTACCACATATGGAGTAAATGTAAATAGTTTCTTCGGTAAAACGTTTTTCTGTTACGCTTGATTTACATAAAACACCTCTGTTCATATGACTATTCGCCAGTTTAATCGCGATATTTTATTAGATTTTACGTTCCATATTTTAGTAAAACCTTTTTCTACCATTCTTTGTACCCTTTCAATGTTATTCGCAATATGCTTTAAAAGCTGCCCCAGGACTAAAGCTCAGAGGATATCTTTTTATTCTTTATATATACTCTTGTTGAAAACCGTTGGTTTTGTTATAACGAATAGTGACTAATTAATGTGAGGTAGCATATGAACTATTCTATTCGCAAAATCGAAAAAAAAGATGATGTCGCTATTGCCGCTATCATTCGTCAATGCTTAATCGAGTATGGCGGGGACCATAGACCTGATACAGCCTGGGCTGACCCGTATTTAGACCATTTTTCTGATGTATATGTAAATCACAACAACTGCTACTGGGTAGCTGAAAACGATGTGGGTGTTGTCGTTGCTGGTGTTGGAATCGGCCCCCTTACTGGATCTGATGATATATGTGAACTTCAGAAAATGTATTGTCTACCGGAATACCGTGGAACCGGCATCGCTCAGGCTCTTATGGACAAAGCCCTATCATTTGCAAAGACTCTTTATACAGGTTGCTACTTGGAGACATTGCAGAATATGGATAGAGCTAAGCGCTTTTATGAAAAAAACGGCTTTTCTCACACTACAGACACCATCGGTAATACAGGACACAGTGGATGTGATTATCACTATGTCTTATTTTTCTAGAAAGAAGGACCTTTTTTGTTTAATCCAAGTTCTTTAAAAGCAGACGAATTCATCTGTGACGAGGAGATACAAGACACTCTAAAGTTCGCTGATGATAACAAGAATAATGTACAGCTTATCGATCAAATAATAGCAAAAGCAAAACTTCGTAAAGGCCTTTCGCACAGGGAAGCCTCTGTTCTCTTGGCTTGCGAGATGCCAGACAAATTGCAGGAAGTATATGACTTAGCGCGACAGATTAAACAGGATTATTACGGAAATAGAATTGTTCTTTTTGCTCCACTCTATCTTTCTAATTACTGCATCAATGGCTGCGTATACTGTCCATATCATCTGAAAAACAAGCATATCGCCAGAAAAAAGCTCACGCAGGAAGAGATTATTAAAGAAGTCACTGCTCTTCAGGATATGGGACATAAGCGTCTCGCTATAGAACTAGGTGAGGATCCTGTTAATAATCCTATAGAATATGTGCTTGAGTGTATAAATACCATCTACAGTATTAAACATAAAAATGGCTCCATAAGACGTGTAAATGTAAATATAGCAGCAACAACCGTTGAAAACTACAGGAAACTTAAGAATGCTGGCATCGGCACGTACATACTTTTCCAAGAAACCTACAATAAGCGAAGCTATGAAGAACTTCACCCAACCGGTCCTAAGCATGATTACGCATATCATACCGAAGCTATGGACCGTGCTATGGAGGGCGGCATAGACGACGTTGGTCTTGGGGTTCTCTTTGGCCTTGAGATGTATAGGTATGAATTTGCAGGACTTCTCATGCATGCTGAACATCTGGAAGCTGTACATGGAGTGGGACCGCACACTATAAGTGTTCCTCGAGTAAAGCGCGCCGATGATATAGACCCTGACGCCTTTGATAATGGCATTTCTGATGATATTTTTGCCAAAATCTGCGCTCTGATCAGAATCTCTGTCCCATACACAGGTATGATTATTTCTACCAGAGAATCTCAAGCCGTGAGGGAAAAGGTGCTTCCTTTAGGTGTCTCTCAGATAAGCGGCGCCTCTCGCACCAGTGTCGGCGGTTATGCCGAGCCCGAACCAGAGGAAGAAAACTCTGCACAGTTCGATGTCAGTGATAACCGGTCTCTGGATGAAGTGGTCAACTGGCTTATGAAGCTAGGTCACATCCCCAGCTTTTGCACTGCCTGTTATAGAGAAGGCCGCACAGGTGACAGATTTATGGAGCTATGCAAGAATATGCAGATACTAAACTGCTGCCATCCAAATGCTCTTCTAACTCTTAAGGAATATTTGATGGATTACGCCGGCGAGGATACTCGCATGATTGGCAACGCCCTTATTGATAAGGAACTGGAAAACATACCCAATCCTAAAGCAAAGGAAACATGTATGAAGCATCTTTACAACATAGAACAGGGACATCGTGATTTTAGATTTTAAATATTGCAAGTAAATAGGCTCTTGCTATTAAGTGCAAACCTAGAAGCAAAAAATATACCTCTGAGTTTTTAGCTCAGAGGTATATTTTTCTATATATTACATTATCTTGCGGAACATTGCCTCAAAGTCTGCTATAGTAGCCGGCTTCGGGTTACCTGGTGCACATGCATCTGCAGCTGCTGACTCGCAAAGGAAAGGTAAATCCTCTTCCTTAATATCAAGCTTAGTAGGAATCCCTACGTCTACTGAAAGCTGTCTTACAGCATCGATTGCTGCCTTGCGGTACTCTGCCTCAGACATTCCTGTTGTGTCCACATCGAATGCCTCAGCGATATCCTTAAACTTAGTACCAGTACACTCCTGATTGAATTCCATCACGATAGGAAGCATCATAGCACATGCTACTCCATGAGGAGTATCATATACTGCACCAAGAGTGTGTGCCATAGAATGTGCTATTCCAAGACCTACATTTGAGTATGCCATAGCTGTTACATACTGAGCGAGAGCCATTCCCTCGCGGCCATCCGGATCGTTATCTACGGCCTTGCGGAGATTCTTTGCGATAAGCTGAATAGCCTTAAGGTCCAGACAGTCAGCCAGTTCCCATGCTCCCGCTGTAGTATAGCCCTCAATAGCATGAGTAAGCGCATCCATACCGGTTGATGCGGTGAGTCCCTTTGGCATTGATGCCATCATATCTGGATCTACTACTGCAACATCCGGGATGTCGTTAGGATCTACGCATACGAATTTTCTCTTCTTCTCTACGTCAGTGATAACATAGTTAATAGTTGACTCTGCTCCTGTACCGCCTGTAGTAGGTACAGCAATAGTAAATACTGTACGATTCTTGGTAGGTGACAATCCCTCAAGTGAGCGCACATCATAGAACTCTGGATTGTTTACAATAATGCCGATTCCTTTTCCGGTATCCATTGATGAACCACCACCGATGGTTATCATGAAATCTGCCCCTGATGCCTTGTATGCATCTACTCCATGCTGTACATTTTCAATGGTTGGATTTGGCTTAATGTCTGAGTAAAGCTCATAAGCGATACCATTCTTCTCCAGTAGGTCGGTAACCTTTGCAGATACTCCGAACTTTACAAGATCTGGATCAGATGCCACAAATGCCTTCTTGAAGCCTTTGCTAGCAACGATGCCTGGAATCTCGTTGATTGCGCCATGTCCATGGAAGGACATACCATTGAGTACAAAACGATTAACTGCCATAAAAAACCCCTCCTAATATTGTTCTTGTGGTATTCCACATAAATAGAATTTACCATCTATCACGATGTTTTTCTAGCTAATCACTGCGCCTTGCGAATTATTGGTCGTTACTGCAAATATATCGGTCCTATCTGATTGTAAAATCAGAAAATTTTGCGCTTCCACCTTCTCCAATCGTGGAATATATAAACAATCCAAACCTCGCTCCTGTAAAATGATCTAATCTAAATCCGAGCTTGTGAGGTGTGCCAAGGGGCTTCCACTCTTTTCCATCTGTTGTATACGAAAATCTTGCCTCGTCCTGCATCCTTTCAAAGTCTGCATCTACTTTTAGACGAATTTTCGAGCACTCCATCAGCTCCTGCAACCCAGTTTCTATCTCATCAGAAGTATCTAGCTTTCTTTCTCTTGTAACTAAGTAGTACTTTCTATCCCTCTTTGTGACTGCTATGAATCCATAAGCACCCTGCAAGACACATAGCCCCGCATAATCCCCTTCATTTACATCAGAAAAATCTATGCTGATTTCTCCGGTACAAGCTGGATAGGCCATACGCTGGGTCAGTGTATTTTGCGCCTGGACGACGCTTTTGCTAACTTTTCCTGTAGTTATGTTAACCTCTCCTGCACATGCATCGTGCTCTATCAGCTCCTTACGCGGCTCATGATTATATTGCCAGCAATCCTGCCAATCGCCTTTAAAATCATCACTTCTTATTAACGACTTATACTCATATCCAGGCTTTTCCTCTGGAACGTCGAACTCCTCTGGAATTCTCCCATCCACTCCTATCACAGGAAAATCATCCTCCCAGTGCATAGGCATAAGGATAGGCATGCGTCCCACTGCACCACTGTCTTGGAATAAAATGGCATACCAATCACCTTCTGGCGTATCAACTATCGCTCCCTGCGCGACTCCCTGATCACAATACCCTCTGTCATCCTGCAATATATCCCTGCCTACATATTCACCATCCACACTATCTGCTACATAGCATGCCTCTGTTCTGAACCATCTTTCCTCCAGAGAATGTATAAAGAAGAGATAGTATTTTCCATTTATTTTATAAAAATGCGTGCCTTCATATCCAAGACTTGTGGCATCACTATCCTTTACTACAAGCTTATGTAAACCGCCTGGCTTAACTCCAGATAAATCTGCCTTAAGCTCTGTGATATATATTTCTCTATTTCCATAGGCTATATATACCCTGTCGTCATCATCGAATAATAATGAGCAATCATGAAAAAACTCACCTTCTATTACCTGCTTATTCCAAGGTCCCTCTATAGCATTCGATGTATACAAATATGTTCTATGAGTATCATTTGCCACAAAACATATATAAAATGTACCTTTGTGGTATCGCAAGCTTGCTGCCCACATACCACAGGCATAAATATTCTTGTCATCTTCCAGCCGTTGAGCACTAGTTGAATCCAAAGTTTCATACACATAACTTGCATGCTCCCAATGGACTAGATCATATGATCGTAATATTTCACATCCTGGCATAAAATACATGGTCGTGTTGACCATATAATATGTATCATTTACTCGTATTACATCCGGATCAGGGCAATCCGTCCTAACTATGGGATTAATTAGTTTTTCTTTCATCTGTTCTGACCTACTAGCTTTTCTATTAACTCCTTGCTCTCTTCCATCATTTGAACTAAGTTGGCATTTAGTCCCTTCAATCTGTCATTTTCAGCTCGTGCTTCTTCTAACTGATATGTTAAGTACTTTATTTCATTTGTAGAGCTATAATTTGCATATAGCTCTGACATTAATATTTCTTCTGTTAGTTCATAGTAATAAGGGGTTTGTCTTGCATAATCCCACCACACCAGCTCTATGTCTGTTCTCAGATTGCTTTTCGACCATGGCTTTGGTCCCATAAAATGCAATATTACGGACTCAGACTCCTTATATTTGCTGTAATTTACGCCCCTGTTGTACGAAAGTCTTGCCGGTGTGTTATAGATTTCTCTCTCCACTATCTTAACGTCTCTGGCAAATAGATAATTTAGCAAGTCTTGATCTGGCGCTCGTAGCAAATCCTTCTTTTCACTTATGGTCCTAACAAAATCTGCCACCGTAAGCGTTTCTCTTATCTTTGACGCATTCATTAACAGTACACCACTGTTAAAGTAAGTATACGGCCTTCCCATGTCAGCTTCGTCCCAGCTGGCTTTTATATCCCCTAACAGAATCTCCTGAGTTTGATCTAATACACTGTTATTCACATCACAGGTCGCTATTAAGCTGTTTCCTTCAAAGTTCATATCATAAAGCTTTGAAAGGTCACCATTTACCACTATATCTACGTCTAAGTACAGTATTCTCTCTTCATTTTCCAGCAAATACGGCAGGAAAATTCTGTCATATACTTCTATTGGCCACTTGTCGTTTGTCATAGATTCTTGCGGTAGCATATCTGAAGTTATACACAAAAAATGTAAGCTCTGCTGATATCTAATAGCAAGGTCTCTCAATGGTGACATTTTCTCTTCAGTGATGCCGTGATGTAACACATACACATTGAGTGTCTCCCTGTTGTTTTCAAACAACGAGGTTAACATAACATATGCGTATTTAATATAATTTTCTGTTATTGCTATACCAATATTCATTTCTTACCTATACATTTGAAAAATCAGCAATTATTTGTTCGTAGAATGTAGAGGACAATCCTTCATTCTTTACCTTATCTCCCCCACTTACCTCATTATTATATTTGTTCTTTACAGGTACTCTTCGCCCCTTTCCAGCTTTGTACCACATATACTCCATGTCTAGGTGCCCTATATCTATAGCCTGTCTTTCCTCTTTTGACAAGTCATATGCTAATACTCCTGCACATGGACCTATTGCCAACAGGAAAAGTGCATCCTTTGGTGCCTGCATACAGGCTTCATAAATTTCATTGTACCTATCATATGTACTAGTTGGAGGTCCTTCTATTCGCCGTATAGATGCTGCATTTTCAAAATAATCATTTCCAACACCTAATCGTGTCTCTGCTCCTTCAACAAATATAACATCTCTGCCTTCCCATAGCTGCCGTAACGAGTCTGCCCTTTTTTGAGCAGCATCTGTCAAATTATCCTTATGCCACACATAGAAACGCGTGATATTTGTATTTGAATATACTTTGTCCCTTGGAATGAGCAATTCAAGGCCCTTTCTATGAGAATATGTATATTCATGCATAACATTGGCAGCATAATCATAGTAATGCGTCAAGTCACCGGCATTTTCCGCTATTGCTACTAATAGCTTATCATTATCTGTATTCTGGATTACTTCTCTGATTCTTCGTGACAGCTCCAGATCTAGCTTCTGGAATCTAAGGCCTCGCTCTTCCAGTGCCAGTGTATATTCTCCATCTCCAAATCTTGCCATAGAATATCCCTGCAACAGAAGCTCTATTGTCTCCTCATCACTTCTAATATTGTGGCAGGGCTGCTTTTCTGCCTTAACATAATAGTTATCAACCCAGAAGATCTCCTCTGAAGTTGCATTTACCAGACGCTTTGCCTCATGCATAAATTCAACTTCGTTTTCATCCGGATCATATCTGTCAGTATCTATGTCTGTAACCATTAATCCTGACATCTCGGTTTCTGTGATAATACTTTCTAACGTAAAAGCTGCTGTAGCTTCGTCAAAAGAACCACTTGTAAACATCTGATGTAAAGTCTTTATACCTACGGCATTTTTGGCCTTAAATAATAGCTTTCCATCAGCTGCCAGCAATTTTTCGTACTTTTTGAAGAGCTCTCTTGTCTCCTCATTATACTTGCTATATCCACATGTAATAATGTAATCGTAGCCCTTTGGCGGCATGTCCACACGATCAACATTTGGATATATTCTCTTAACACCATCATGTCCCAGGCTTATATACGACAGCTTCTTGTTTCCTTCTATTCCATAGAATAACGCATTTGGATATAAGGCTCTTATCTGACAGATAACCTCTCCTGTGCTGCAATTGTCGATAAGGACAGTAAACTCGTCATCTTTTTTTGCTGAAATGAATGACAGCAGCTTGTCATCTAATATCTCAACAATTTTCCTGCTGCCCCATAGCTCATATAGTCTATCTCTATCGCAATCCGGACCATATTTGCTGCAATACTTATCAGAGGTTTTAGTGACACCATATTTTCCCACATTTGGAGTGGTATACATCTTGTACCCCTTTTTCATACCAGTAAATGCATAATCCGTTAATGCATTTTCCGGCAGCATAAGAAGGTTGTCCACATCACCTGCCGACTCTAACCATCCTGCTGAAAAGAATATTCCTTCGCTATAATTTCCAACGCAAGCCTCCGCCAGCCTTTCTTCTGACTGCATCACCTGGTCTTTCGCCTCCTCATAGGTCATGGCTGTATTGTCATAATTATGGAAAACCAGACCACCAACTGCTTCCTTTTTCTGAATAATGCTCTCTGCTGCTGATATCGCATTTGGCAGCAAGAACGAGCTGGCATTAATCACCACCAGATTTTGCCCCTGAGTCATAAATACATTCTTAATAACATTGATTATGTCGCCATATGAATCCTGGTATCCGCAAATAAGATAATCCAAATCTTCCTGCTCTAAAAGGTAGCTGTCCAAGCCATCCTCGCCGTCTATGCTCACTATTATCAAATCTTCTCTGGCGTACTCGTTTAACACCTGCATATGCTTCAGCTGCAGCTCCACATCTTTATATTGATTTTCCGCAATAATCGCTATCTTTGTAGACATATTTGCCCTCCATACACAAAAGCTACCCCAGAGCTAAAGCACAGGTGATATCTTTTTATTCTTTATAATTGTACTATAAATAAATCAATCTTCATACTTGCATTTTGTTGACAAGTCAACAAATCTAATCTATACTCTCCTCGTTAAAAGGAGTATCTCTATGGACAAATTTACTATCTTTACTCAGCAAATATCCAGGCTAAATAAGCTGCTTACGCAGATTAAGACAGATGGAATGGAGCCTCTTGGTTTAAAAGCTGTTCATGCACAGCTCATATATCAGCTTCACTTGACTCCGGGGCAGAAATTTTCCGAGCTTAAAAAAAATTGTGACAGCGACGCAGCCCTCATCTCAAGGGCACTAAAAGAACTCTGCGCCAGCGAAAATGTCATAAGACATGGCGATGCTACAAAATATAACGCTACCTATTCTTTGTCCTCAAAGGGTGAAGAGTCCTGTCGGTACATTAGAGCTGTCGTTAAAGCCGTTATAAATCAGGCAGACGCAGGTATTAGTGATGATGATCTCGACACATTTTACTCTGTACTGCTACGAATAATTTCAAATTTTGAAAATATGAATATTGCCACTATCATTAAGGAGGTTTCATGAATCCGTTTTTTGCCATTTATTGTAGAATTTTCCAGAAGATTTTTCATATTGCGCTTCCTATCCTTCCCTACAGAAAGCCAAAATTGCTTCATTCTAACGATGAGACTATCGCTCTGTTGCATAAAAAGCATATAAAAAGCGTTCTAATAGTTACCGACCAAGCTATTCGTGGGCTTAAGATTACTGCTCCACTAGAGGATGCACTAGCCGAAGCTGATATAAAGGCTGCGATATATGATGGAACGCATCCCAATCCTACAAGTGAAGACGTAGAAGCTGCTGCCAGCCTGTACCGTGCTAATGAGTGCAAGGCAATAATAGGCTTTGGCGGCGGATCTGCTATGGATTGTGCAAAGGCTTGCGGCGTTAGAATCGCTAAGCCTAACACTCCTTTGAAAAAGTTGGGAGGCATCCTCAAAGTATGGCGTCCTCTGCCACTACTGATTGCTGTTCCTACAACTGCAGGAACAGGTAGCGAGACTACTCTTGCTGCTGTCATTGTTGACAGTGAGACCAGGCATAAATACTGCATTAATTCTTTTCCTCTTATTCCTAAATATGCCTTGCTCGACCCAAATTGCACCAGGCTTTTGCCTGCAAAGCTCACCGCCACTACAGGTCTCGACGCACTAACTCATGCCGTTGAAGCCTACATCGGAAGGAGTACGACAAAAGAAACTCGTTACTACGCAACAGAAGCAGTCTCCTTGATTTTCAAGTACCTACCTGTGTCAGTTAAAGATGGTAACGATTTAGAGGCCAGAAAGCAGATGCTACACGCTGCATATTATGCCGGAAATGCCTTTACCCGTAGCTATGTGGGTTATGTACATGCAATAGCGCACTCCCTTGGTGGAAAGTATGACATTCCTCACGGCTTAGCCAACTCTATACTTCTTCCTGTATTGCTTGAAGAGTATGGCTCAAAGATATACGTTAAGCTGCACGAGCTGGCTACCGTTGCCGGGCTTGCAAAGTCGGAGGATGACGACAAAGCTGCTGCAACAGCATTTATAGATGCTATCAAGGATATGAAAAAGGATTTTGGTATCGGAGAAAAATTCCCTGAAATCCAAGAAGAGGATATACGCGAGCTTGCAAAGACTGCATCTAAGGAAGCAAATCCTCTTTACCCTGTCCCAGTTCTTATGGGAGCCTGGCAGCTTGAAAAAATATATAGGATGGTAAAAGATAATGGATGCTAATGAAATCAAAGCTTTAGTTGAAAAACAGCACGCTTTCTTTAATACCGGCGCTACTTTAGCACCATCATACAGAATTAATGCTCTTAAGCGTCTTAGAGCAGCTCTCGATGAAATGGAGCCTGAAATAAATGCCGCCATAAAGCTCGATCTGGGAAAAAGTGCTTTTGAGAGTTATATGTGCGAGACCGGTATGACTCGAGCTGAAGTCAGCTGGATGATCAAGCACACCCGTGCTTTATCAAGAGAGCGACACGTAGCAACACCTATAGCACAACTTGCTTCTAGAAGCTTTAGAAAACCTAGCCCTATGGGCGTTGTTCTCATCATGAGTCCTTGGAACTACCCATTAATGCTGGCCCTTGAACCTCTCACTGATGCAATTGCTGCTGGAAATACGGTAATACTAAAGCCCAGTGCTTATTCACCCAATGTCAGTGCTGTACTAGAAAAGCTGATAAAAAAAGTCTTCTCTGAGGAGTATGTTGCTATTGTTACTGGCGGCAGAGCAGAGAATCAGGCTCTTTTAGATGAAAGATTTGACAAAATATTTTTCACCGGCAGTCAAGCTGTAGGCAAGGAAGTAATGGCAAAGGCTAGTAGATATCTCACTCCTGTTGTCCTTGAGCTAGGTGGTAAGAGTCCTTGTATCATAGACGAGACTGCTAACATTAAGCTTTCTGCAAGGCGTATCGTATTTGGAAAGTTTCTAAACTGTGGCCAAACTTGTGTTGCTCCAGACTATTTTTTAGTAGACAGCAAAATACATGACAAGCTTGTGGAAGAGCTTAAAAAGGAGATAGTAAGGCAATTTGGTGCTTCTCCTTTAGATAATGAAAATTACGGCAAGATAATAAATCAAAAACATTTTGATAGAGTATGCGGTCTAATGCAAAGTGGAACCATAGTACATGGTGGTAAGACTGACGCTACCTCTCTTCGCATAGAACCCACTATTCTAGATAACGTGAGCTGGAAAGATCCTGTTATGCAGGAAGAAATATTTGGCCCACTATTGCCTATCATCACGTTCAATAGCCTTGGCGAAGTAATTGATAATATAAATTCACATGCTAAACCATTGGCTTTATACATCTTTTCCTCCTCAAAGGCCAACCAAAGGCGTATTCTCTCTAGCTGCGCCTTTGGTGGTGGCTGTATAAACGATACCATTATACATCTTGCCACCTCAAACATGCCTTTTGGCGGTGTCGGTGAAAGTGGTATGGGTGGCTACCACGGAAAAGTGGGCTTTGAAACATTCTCACATCTTAAGAGCATTGTAGACAAAAAGACTTGGATGGATCTGCCCATGAGGTATCAACCATATAGAAATATCATGGAGAAAATGATAAGATTGTTCCTACGTTAGAAGGAGCAGTTATGTATACTACAATATTATGGGACGTAGACGGCACTATAATGAACTTCATCGCTGCAGAAAAAGAGGCTATAAAGGCATGCTTTTTAGCTCTTGGCATGGGGTCCTGCGATGATGCTGCCGTAGAACGCTATTCAAAAATTAATGTCAAGTATTGGGAGGCTCTAGAGCGCGGCGAGTATACCAAGCCACAGATTCTTGTAAAAAGATTCGAGGAATTCTTCGAAACAGAAGGGCTCGATCCTTCTTTGGCTGTCGCTTTTAATGACGAGTACCAGGTAAGGCTCGGGGACACTGTCGTCTTTAACGACAATGCTTATGAATTAATCAGCTTTTTCAAGGAAAATGGTCTGCGTCAGTATATATTAACTAATGGCACTAAGGTTGCTCAAGACAAAAAGCTATCAGCATCCCATTTATTAGACCTAATTGATGGTGTTTTTATATCTGAGATTGTGGGCGCCGAAAAGCCTTCCGTTGAGCATTTCAATTACGTTTTTTCCAATATAGAGGAAAAGGACAAAAGCAAGTTGTTAATGGTCGGAGATTCATTAACTAGCGATATTCAGGGTGCTAACAATGCTAACATCCCTTGCTGCTGGTATAACCCCGACGGCTTGACTTTATGTAAACCCCTCAGAATCGATCACATTATCTCCAATTTAAACGAACTAAAAGACATTATATAAAAATCAAGCTCATCTGCATTACAGATGAGCTCTTTTTTACTCTTCTCCCTCGGGTAGGGGCTTTATTACTTCTTTGTATATCTTAATTAGGCAAGTCAGAGAGACGATAAATGACATTATCTCAGCAATCGGGAATGACCACCATACCGCATCAAGACCTCCGACTCTTGATAAGATAAATGCTGCAGGTATCAGCACCACCAGCTGTCGCATTACTGATACTATCAG
The DNA here is from genome assembly GCA_045597645.1 of Lachnospiraceae bacterium. GTDB lineage: Bacteria > Bacillota > Clostridia > Lachnospirales > Lachnospiraceae > JAKSSE01. Next base: position 24,524 of record JAZLKM010000019.1, read on the forward strand.
ACTGTAGTGTGCTCTGCCTAATGCCTGGAAACAGGTTCCTGCTATAATACAAAACCATGCCACCATGAAATGTACACCTATAATCTTCAGCGCCGGCACACCTATCTCCAGCATGCTTTCAGAAGCATCAAATATTCCCAGTAGCATCTGTGGTGCTAGCTCAAATACCGTAAACGCCAGCGTCATTATGCAAAGAGCTACTAGCATACCAAGTTTTATAGTCTTTATCATACGCTTACGCTGCTCTGCACCGTAACTATATGCAATAATAGGTGTTATTGCTCCGTTCATACCAAACAGCGGCATGAAGAAAAAGCTCTGCAGCTTGAAATACACTCCAAACACAGCTGTCGCCGTTGCCGTAAAATCGATAAGAATGCGATTCATACTATACGTCATTACCGATCCGATAGACTGCATTATTATAGATGGCACTCCAACAGCATATATTCTCCCGATAACTTCTTTGTTAGGTTTAAATCCTTTAAAGGAGAATTGTACCTCATGATTAAACTTCTTGTTGAAGATAAATCCTAGTAATCCTCCCACGCACTGACCAACTACTGTTGCCACAGCGGCGCCTGCTACTCCCATCTTTGGCATACCTAAATATCCAAATATAAGTATTGGGTCAAGAACAATATTAATAATCGCGCCTGACATCTGAGATATCATGGAAAATAACGTTTTTCCTGTAGATATAAGCAATCTCTCCATGCATATCTGCATGAATGAACCAAATGATAACGCCATTACTATTGTAAGGTACGCAATACCCATCTCCATAATCTCTGGGTCTGCAGATTTCGTCTGGCTTAAATAAAAAGGCTTTACCACAATAAATGAGAGAGCTAAAAACACCAAATAGCTTATAACATACAAAAATATCCCGTTACATGCCGCATCATTAACGCTCTTATAGTCTTTTGCGCCTAATGACTTTGATAATAGGGCGTTTACTCCAACACCAGTACCTACCGACACAGCTATAAGCATGGTCTGCAGCGGGAATGCTAATGATACTGCTGTCAATGCATTTTCGGAAAGCCTTGCCACAAACATACTATCTACTATGTTGTACAACGCCTGAACCATCATTGATATCATCATGGGTAATGACATATTGAGAACAAGCTTGGGTATGGGCATTGTTCCCATTTTATTTTCTTTAATTCCGTCCATTTTCCTACCTTCTTCGTCTTCGTTTTACATTACTAATAAGCAGCAACACTATTATTGTAAGCATTATGAAAAAAACGATTGCTTCACATATAGTCCTGCTAGTATTCATAATTTCCACATCGTTTGAAGTTGCCACATTTTGCCCTTCTTTGTCAACTTCTTTTTTAATTTCTTCTATAATCTGCTCATCCTCATCTGTCTTTTCATCACTCTTTGTCTCAAAGAAATCACTTGTTGTTTTCTTTGATGGCGATATAAAGGCTTCTGTCTCTTCGAGCCAGGTTCCATAGTTATACTTTGCACCTCGTCGCACAGTTAGCGGATTAATAACTACAGAATTAACAGATACTCCTTCTCCCTGTTCTGATATACACATACTTCCAACAGCATTTATCACATATGGCGTATTTTGATCCATGCCTATATATATGAACACATGCCCTTTGAAATATAAAATTGTTCCTATCGGCATTGTAGATAAAAGCTCGAGTTTCTCTTCATCAGATAAAGCTTTTACATCTGTCACGCACTCCGGCATTGCAGCAATTAGTCCTGTATCTCTTGGAATATCCAAGCCAAAGCATTTGTATATCTGTTTTGCATAATACGAGCAGTCATTCGACCCAAGCATTCCTCCCCAGCCATAACGATCCCCTAATGCTGAGAAAGCCAATTGTAGTATGTTCTCCTGCGTCATAGGAAGATATCCCACGCTCACATTATAATGTTGAGGTATCAACGCAACTCTTTTCTCATACTCCCCACCTACACCCCTTGTGGGAACATATACAGCATAATTATTCCATGATGCCCTCTCTGCAAAATCTGCTTCAGGCAGCTTTTCTTCTTCTATTAATTTTAATACTGTCCCCATGCCAAGCATTAACTCTGAGCTATACTCTTGTGTCAAAGAAGGCTCTAGATAAATCTTATTTTGGGTCACCACTATAAAATCTCTGTCATCGAGATCTACTTTCCACGCTTCTAACCACTCTTGTCTGTCTCTACAAATAGCTACGTCTTTTGTACTCACCCAGCCTTCGTAATGATTAGAATAGCCATAATAGTAACCACCGCTTGTCTTGTTGCTGTCTATTAAAAACGGCTCATTGACATTCATAGTGGAAAGCATCTCTTTTGGATAGCTGTCTTCTTCTGTATATTTGTAATTATCGCTTGGAGCCGAAAGTATATTTGTTCTTTTTACTACAACGCCATATAAATAATCTTCGTCCTCTGATATTGCCTCTAAATTATACTCCCCTGTTGATGGCTCACTTAAACATAACTGGTTCTGATGCCTGACTTCGTCGGTTGACATAAGTATTGCGTTTGGGGCAATTCTCGCCCTTTTGCTCCAATACTCTGGCTTACACATCTCACTCGTAACGTCCGGAGACATTGCTATCTTTTCTGATGCATAGCATTTACCTTGTGTACACGTAACTAGCACACATATCATTACTGTAAGTACTAATCTTGCTTTCTTCATTGCCCCTCTCATTAAAAAGGCACGACAGTAACCTGCCATGCCTTATATAAGCTATGCTTCCTCTATCAATTCCTTCGGTAACCACTTGCGCAGCTTTTGACATGCAATAGTTGAATCTATAGGCTTTGACATAAAATCATTCATTCCTATAGACAAAAGAGTATCTCTTACCCCTGATACTGCATCTGCTGTAAGCGCTACAATAGGTGTGTCGACATTCGGATTTGTCTTGTCGGCCCTTATTGCCTTCGTTGCCTCTACACCATCCATCACAGGCATGAAGTGATCCATTAGTATGAGGTCAAATTTCTCTTTCTTTGTTATGTTAACTGCAGTGGTTCCATCATCAGCTTCTTCTATCTGAAGCTCTATAGGCTCTAGCAGCATCTTTGCGACTTCTCTATTGATTTCATTGTCATCAACGAGCAATACCTTCGCCTTCCTTGCTTTAAATGACATATTATCTGATGGCACTGACTCATCTTCATAACTATAATCTGTGAATTTTCCGCAAGGTGCGTCATCTCTTATATCCTGTATGATTTCAAAGCCAAATGTAGATCCCTTACCATATTTACTTTCAAAGAAAATGGTACCATCCATTAGCTCTATAAGCTGCTTACTGATGGCCAGCCCCAGACCTGTGCCTTCTTTATGATGATTTTCAGCAATATTTACCTGTCCATACGAAGAGAATATTCGATGCTTATCCTCGTCTTTTATTCCTTGTCCAGTATCCTCGACTCTGTATTTCAGCTTTAACTTACCATCAGAAAGTAATTCTCCGTCTAAATAAACTTCTACTGATCCCTCATTTGTATATTTTATTGCGTTATTTACGAGGTTAAGCATTACCTGCTTTACTCTGACAGAATCTCCATATAGCTTTCGTGGTAATTTCTCTGAAATGTGATATACAAGGTTAAGTTTTTTATCCTGATTCCTTGCTGTTGCTATCGAGTAAGTATCATTGACAATAGAAAGTGTTGCATACTCCTCGTATATTATGTCGACCTTTCCGGCCTCTATCTTCGAAAAATCCAAAATATCATTTATTATACCTAAAAGTCCGTTTGCCGATGATCGTATCGTCTGTAAGCACTTTCTTACATCTGCTGGCATATCTTGTCTTAATGCAACCTCTGACATTCCTAATATGGCATTCATAGGTGTTCTTATCTCATGAGACATATTTGATAAGTACGCTGTCTTAGCACGGCCTAATTCCTCTGCCCGTACTTGCGCCACATGAGATGACAGAATATTTACGGCTTCTATCATCAGGAATTTTTCTGCCATTGTATAAGGCGTTGTATCGTATTTATCAAAAAATACAGCCCCTGTATACTCTCCTTCATGAAGTGTAGGAACCCAAAACTGTGCACCAAGTATGTTATCTACTATTAGTCCCTTATAGAAATCATTTGTTAGATTCTCGCTCTCCATGCTGATATTATTGGCTGGATTAATTTCAATATATCCTATTTTGTCATATACCGCCTTTATAATTTCTATATCTGAACCTGTCATGAAGGAAAAATCATTTTTTACCCTGTCATTTGTATTAATACACCACTGAAATCCTATGCTGCAATTATTCTCATCTATACCATATAGTCCAACTATACGGTCTACTCCCATAAATACTGCTATCGTCTTTAATGCTTCATCCATAGCAGCATCTGTATCTGCTGTACTTCTTAGTGACTCTGCTATACCTGCTAAAAGCTGATGCGACTGAGCCATATGCACAAAATCATTTTCTGACAGATTATCCGTTTCTGACAGCAATCGCCTTACCGCACTAGACCTGCCTCTCATACTGTCAGACAGCATGGCTGATAACCTGTTTCGATTGGCACTCTGCATATTTAATTTACTGCTTGTAATATTGTGCAGTCGACCAATATAGCGGATTTCCTTGCAATCCTCATCCTTCACCGCTGTAGATTCCAAAGAAAACCAAAGAGGAACCTTCTTTTCTCCTCTCATATAGCTCAAATCTATATCTTTTATTACAGAGTCCCCTTCTTTTACCGTCGACATAATAGTCTTTATGGCATTGACACTTTTTTCATCATCGATTAGCATCTGCGCATTCAAGTCCGGTATAAATACCGGCCCATTGTCCTCTACCTTATCAATATATATAGAGCGGTTCGCCGAGTAGCTACCTGTATTTGCATCAAGCTCAAATACAATATCTTTTATTCCTGCACTCAGCATACGATATTTCTGCTCGTCTGCTTTAAGCTGTGTATACGCTTTGTGCTCCTGCATCATTACTTTTTCTGCTCTTCGTACGAACTGAACAACAAAAAGCATGGCTATAATATACTCTATCGTAAATCCTATTATATATGCAGTAAAAGCCCTCTGATGTGTCCAGTTCTTATACAGGACCTCCCACCTGACAGATGTATTTACCCATACACCCATAACCATCATGCAGTAGGAAAATGCTGCTGTTACATAAGTAAGCTTTTTATCAAAATACAAGCAGCTGGCTATAGGTACTAAAACATAGGAGATATATATTCCTATGCCTGTAAATGTACCCATCACACCTATTAATACAGCCATGATTATCAGCATATAATACTTCAAAACTGTATCTGATATTTTGATTTTGTATAACACAAATGGACTAAGTGTGACAAAAAGGCCCAGATATTTTATTGTAAAATAGAGGCCTTTAGTATAATGGAAAAACCCTATATGGTTTAAGAAAAGCAACACAATCATTGCCAGAGAACACCCTGCCAAAGAGTAGCTTATTATTTTATTAACCTGTTTAGTATTTTTTTCTAACATATCATTATATTATTGAAATCACTATTTTTCTTATGCTTTACCTTTGTCTTTAAATTACATCTTCTTTTGGCAGCTTCCTATATAGAGTCAGCCACATAGTAATAAAGCTTGCTAAGCCACCTATTACATTTGAAATAGGCTCTGCCATAAATACACCCATTACACCAAATCCCACTTTTGGAAGAAGTAGCGTTAGAGGAACTACTATTATGACCTTACGCAAAAGTGAGAAAAAGATGGCCTGCTTGGGATGCTTTAATGCAACGAACGTTGACTGGCCTGCAAACATAAATGCCATAAAGCAGAAACCTCTAAAATACATTTTTAGCGCTTCCGGCCCATGCATCAATATTTCTGGACTTGTAGTGAAGAGACCCATCAAAAATCTTGGACAACATACTACAAAGACCCAAGCCATAATAGTATACAGTATTCCCACTGTTATCGTGAATCTTATACCCTGCCTTACTCTGGCATATTTTTTTGCTCCATAATTATACCCCAGTACCGGCTGCGATCCACTTGATATGCTATTTGCTGGAAGTGCCATGATTTCTCGTACTGAGTTAATAACTGTCATTATTGCCACATACAGGTCACCCCCATATGTACGCAGGGTAGCATTACATGAGACCTGAACAAGGCAATTTGTACTCTGCATTATAAAACCTGCGGCACCTAGTGACATTATCTCCTTCATCTGCGCCCACCTTGGTTTCATATTGCTTAGTTTTATTCGATATGCTGTCTTTTTTCCTGCAAAGAAACACAAAACCCAAAGACACGAAATAAACTGGCTAATGATAGTCGCTGTTGCGGCACCCCTTATACCCCATCCAGCAGCATATATAAATATAGGATCAAGTATAAGATTCAGCAAGGCTCCCATCACTATTGTTACCATTCCTAGCTTTGGAAATCCCTGTGCATTTATAAACCCATTTAGACCTGTAGCCAGCATAGTAAAAGGGGTTCCTATAAGATATATTTTTAGATACTCATCCGCATATCCAAACGAATTATCACTTGCTCCAAAGGCATATAATATAGGCTTTCTAAAGGAATAGCAGGCAACAAAAAGGATTACAGAACTTATAATCAGCAAACCTGTCACTTCGCCCAATATCTTTTCGGCTTTTTCCTCTTCCTTAGCGCCTCTTGCTATGGAAAAAAGAGGCGTTCCACCTGTTCCAAACAAACTAGTAAACGCAGCTATTAGTGTCGTCAATGGGAACGCTAGTCCTACTCCTGTAAGAGCCATGCTCCCTATCCCTTCTATATGGCCAATAAAAACTCTATCAACTACGTTGTATAGTAGTTGAACTAGCTGTGCCACCATCATAGGTATGGTCTGATATATTATGTTTTTCCATATCTTGCCTTGTGAAAAATCTACACTCATGATTTCCTCTTATTTCTTGCGTGATTATATCACATAAATCTTACAGATGCAGATTGTACTTTTTAATGATATAATTTGCCCCATACACAAAGGAGATTTCTATGGCTAATATTAAAACTATTATTTTTGACCTGGGTGGCGTACTTGTAAAATACAACTGGATGAGCTACCTAAACAAACGATTCAAGGATCCTGTTATTGTAGAGCACATTGCAGATGCCCTATTCAAACATAATTACTGGGACGAACTAGATCGTGGAGCTGTTCCCTACGAGGAAATTCGCACTACATTTGCAAGCTATCAGCCTGATTATGCTGAATATGTAATGGATGCTATCGATCATGCCGGAGATGAGCTTACTGCCTTTAACTATGCTATGCCATGGATTAAGGAATTAAAAGCACAGGGATTTCAGGTTCTTTATCTTTCTAACTGGTCAGATCATATGCGCAATACCTGCGGTGATGCATTATATTTTCTCCCTGAGATGGATGGCGGAGTATTCTCTTATGAGGAAAAGCTGATAAAGCCGGATGCTGCTATATATAACTGCATCCTCGATCGCTACAATCTCAAAGCAGATGAATGTGTTTTCTTTGATGATAAGCAACGTAATATTGATGGAGCCAATGCCGTTGGAATCCACGGAATATGCTTCACGGATTACGAGCAGGGCAAGGCAGCACTAAATGCTCTTTTGCAGGAATAATCCTTTCATATCAAAGGGGGACCCAAGACTGATTGGGTCCCCCTTTTTTATTATCTCGTTCTTAGATATTCAGAAGATTGCTATATGCTGCAAGTGCTCCATCTGTCTCATGAGCCAGTACCTTCTTTGCCAGTACCTTCCCTAGCTGTACACCTTCCTGATCAAAGCTGTTAAGATTCCATGCAAATCCCTGGAACATAACCTTATTCTCAAAGTGTGCAAGAAGCGCTCCAAGCACCTCAGGAGTAAGCCTATCACCAACAATGATGCTTGATGGACGTCCACCAGCAAAATATTTATTGCGATTGTCATCTTCTTTTCCACAAGCAAATGCCATTATCTGTGCTGCCACATTTGCGCAGAGCTTCTGCTGGCTAGTGCTTCCCTGGATTACAACATCCATCTCTGCCTGATTATTTCTAAATCCAATGAACTGTAGAGGGATAATATTTGTTCCCTGATGAAGAAGCTGGTAGAAAGAGTGCTGTCCATTAGTTCCCGGCTCACCAAAAATAACCGGTCCTGTTACATAATTTACTGGCTCACCAAATCTATTTACAGACTTACCATTTGATTCCATATCAAGCTGCTGAAGATGTGCTGGGAAGCGGCTAAGTGCCTGTGAGTACGGAAGTACTGCTGTTGATTCATATCCTAGTACATTTCTCTCATATACACCGATAAGTGCGTCAAGAAGCGCTGGATTCTTTGTTACATCCTTGTTCTTTGCTTTCTGGTCTTCCGCTGCTGCACCCTCAAGGAAACGTGCAAATACTTCTGGACCAAATGCCAGTGAAAGCACTGCTCCACCAACTGCTGAGGTTGAAGAATAACGTCCGCCAATATAGTCGTCCATGAAGAACGCTGCAAGATAGTCACTGCTTGATGCAAGAGGAGATGTCTGACTCGTTACTGCTATCATATGCTTTGATGCATCAAGACCTGCCTTTGCAAGAGCATCTTTTACAAAACTCTCATTGGTAAGTGTCTCAAGTGTTGTTCCTGACTTAGACACCAGTACAAAGATAGTATGTGCTACATCTATTGAATTAAGTACAAGAGCAGCGTCATCCGGATCTACATTACTAATGAAGCGAGCCTCCATCTTGAAAGCACCATTCTTCTTAGCCCAATTCTCAAGTGCAAGATACATAGCACGTGGTCCTAAATCACTTCCGCCAATACCTATCTGACATACGGTAGTAAATTTCTCTCCGGCACCATTAACGATCTCTCCGTTGTGTACTTTATTTGCAAACTCTGCTATGCTGTCCTGCTGCTTCTTATAGAAGGCTCTCTTATCTACGCCGTCTGCAGTTACAGTATTTCCAAGCTGTCCTCTGGTAAGCTGATGAAGAACAAGTCTCTTCTCTCCTGTGTTGATTACTTCGCCATTGTATAAAAGCTCAAATTTCTCTGTAAGCTGTGCCTCATCTGCAAGCTCCTGAAGAGCTGATACAATATCATCATTTACAGCTTTTGATGCATAGTTGTAAGCTAAGCCATTTGACATCTCAACGCTATACTTTGCTACTCGATCTGCACCATTTGCTCCTGCCATTACCTCTGGCAGATTAACCTTTGCTATTCCTTCCAGCTTCTTTGCTGCTGCTAGCTCGTCATAGTTAGTCCAATTAATCATTGTTATTTCCTTTCTCTTCCTCATATATTATTTAAACAGTGTCTTCATAACACCGCGTTTAAATACGCTCATTCCCGTATTTATCAGCTGTCTTTCAATCTGGGCTTTTCTTTGAGCCTCTTTCTTTTCCTTTGCTGCCTGCTTGGCTGCTTCTTCCTTTTCCTTCTTTGCGAGAGCTGCCGCCTCTTCTTTTTCTGCCTTTGCCTGCGCAATAGCTTCTTCTTTAGCCTTTTTCTCTGCCTCTTTCTCAGCAGCTATCCTCTCTGCTTCCTCCTCGGCAGCTTTCCTGTCTGCCTCCATCTGCTCAGTTAAGACTTCATATGCAGACTCATCATCAACAGACGCATTATACTTTTCCATGTCATCTATTGCCATTGATATCTTACGACTCTTCTCTGTGCATGGACCCATAAAGCTTTGAGGACATATTATTTTGGTCTGTTGAACAATGCCAGGTACTCCATCTTCATTAAGGAAGGATGTTAATGCCTCACCTACTCCTAATTCCATAATTACGTCTTCTGTTTTGAAGTTAGGATTTGGTCTAAATGACTGAGCTGCTGCCTTTACTGCTTTTTGCTCTGCAGGTGTATATGCTCTCAATGCATGCTGTACTCTATTAGAGAGCTGAGCTAGTACGCCATCCGGTATATCACTAGGACTTTGAGTTACAAAATAAATCCCGACACCTTTTGAGCGTATAAGCTTTACTACCTGCTCTATTTCCTGTAGCAATGCCTTTGGTGCATCTGCAAATAGTAAGTGTGCTTCATCAAAGAAGAATACCAGTTTTGGTTTTTCCATATCTCCTGCTTCTGGAAGGACTTCAAATAACTCTGCCATCATCCAAAGCATGAATGCCGCATATAGTTTTGGATTTTGAACCAATTTCACACTGTGGAGAATGTTAATATACCCTCTACCATCCTCATCTGTGCGAATCCAATCATTTATATCTATAGCTGGCTTTCCAAAAAATAGATCTCCACCTTGAGTCTCAAGTGGCAATAATGCTCTCACTAACGCTCCTATAGACTGTGTCGTCATATTTCCATAAGTGAGAGTATACTCATCTTTATGTTCTGCCACATAATTTACAAGGATTCTTAAATCTTTTAAATCATCAAGTAATAATCCCTTATCATCAGCGATTTTAAAAATGATATTCAAAACACCTTCTTGTACTTCAGACAAATTAAGTAATCTGGCTAGTATCTCTGGTCCCATGTCTGAAATCGTCGCTCTTATAGGGTGACCTGCTTCCTGAAAAATATCCCAGAAGACAGTTGGATAAGACTTATATTCAAATACATCTCTTAATCCAAACTTATCAATCCTCTTTTCCATTCCTTCAGATGAAGCTCCAGGATCTGCAAAGCCTGAAACATCTCCCTTTACATCACATAAAAAAACAGGCACACCTGCATCAGAAAATGACTCTGCCATTGTTTTCATAGTGACGGTTTTACCTGTTCCTGAAGCTCCGGCAATCAGACCATGTCTATTGCTCATTCCAAGCTCCATGTAGACTCTTTCTTCTCCTGCTAGACCCATGTAGATTTTGTTGTCTGTGTACATGTGCTTTCCTTTCATGTGCATTTTTAAAAATCGCATATATTATATCAAATATTCTCAAAAAATACTTATTTCAATGCATTTTTCCTTATTATCAACATTTTGCTTGTTTGTTCAGTATTTTATACGTTATCTTTGTTTGCTTTTTTACCTATTTATATATTACAATGACTTCAAATGACGTTTTGTAGATTATGAGGTGACTATATGAGCTTTGTCGGTATTGTTTCATTACTAGGAGGCGTTGGACTTTTCCTATTCGGTATGTCCATAATGTCTACCGGATTAAAAAACTCTTGTGGTGATAGGCTTCAAACCATTTTAGAGTATGCCACGAAAAATAAATACATTGCTGTATTCATGGGTATACTTACTACCATGCTTATACAGAGCTCTTCTGCTACTGATGTTATGGTTATTGGATTTGTTAATTCAGGTCTTATGTCATTAGCACAAGCTATAGGCGTTATCATGGGTGCAAACATTGGTACTACTATTACTGCCCAGATTACTGCTTTTAATATCAGTTCATTCACTCCATTTCTTCTCTTCACCGGAACTATTATGTTCCTCTTTATGAAGAGAGATATTGTAAAATCTATTGGATCTGTAATCATGGGCTTTGGTATGCTTTTCCAAGGTGTTACGATTATGAAAGCAGCTATTGCACCTCTTTCTAGCAGTGATGGTTTTAAAAATGTCCTGGAGAATTTGAATAATCCTGCTCTTGCTCTTTTGTTCGGTGTCGCTTTCACAGCTTTGTTGCAAAGCTCATCTTCATCTATCGTTATTTTTCAGACCTTCGCTGTTCAGGGTCTGATAACTTACAATATGGCTGTTTACCTTGTAATTGGTGCAGCCATCGGATCAGTTACGCCTAACCTTTTGGCTGGACTTACCGCTAATCGAAACGGTAAGCGTTCTGCCATCATAAACCTTCTATTCAACCTCATACGAGCATTTATTATCGTTATACTCATAAATATTTGTCCTATCATACTTACATGGATTAAAGCACTATCACCTAATGACATTGGTAGACAGATAGCAAATACACACACCATCTTTGCTATATTTGCTGTTTTGGTTGAGCTACCATTTACTCGAAATATTATTGATTTGGCCAATAAGATTATTCCTATTAAGCCAGAAGAAACTCGTGACCTTGAAGATAGAAACCTTATATATATGACACAGATTTCAAATGTGCCTGCAAACATTGCTACCAAGCAGGCACAACTTGAAGCTGAGCGTATGGGTCGACTTGCTGCTGAGAACTTCAGCATGGCTCTTGACTGTTTCTTTGAATATGATGAGGAAAAGGCTGATGCAGTCCGCGGAAGAGAAGAGACTGTTAACATTTTGAATCATGCTATAGCAAGTTCAATGTCTCAGCTAAAGGCTCTGGACCTATCTTCTGAGAATCTTCGTCGAGTATCTTGTATTACTATTACAATTACAGATATTGAGCGTATCTCTGATCACGCGATTAACATTATTGAATATGCAGAGAGCCTGAAAAGTAAAAAGTCAAAGCTATCTAAGAAGGCTCGTAAGGAACTGCGCGAGATGGGTGATAACTCCCTTGGAGCAATTAACCTTGCTCTTGACATATTTGTAAATGAAAATTATGACAGACTTGATGAGCTAGAAGCTTTAGAAAGTCTTGTTGACCAACAAGAAACTGACCTTATCAATCATCACGTAGAAAGACTTATGAAGGATGGTTGTGAACCTTTTGCAGGTATTGTCTTCTCTGATATGGTAACCGATTTAGAGCGTTCTGCTGATCATGCAATCAACATTGCATACGCTCTTAAGGAACGTAAGTAATACGAACCTTTAATATATAAATTAACAAAGCAATTAGAATAGCAGCAACTGGTACAGTTATGATAAGAATTATCGTCATATAGACTGGTTGCTGTTTTATTTTTAGAATACTGTATGGGCCTTCAATCTTTTTTCTATAAGTCAATACTCCTATCACAAAAATATATAGAAATGTATAAGCTCCAGGAAAGAATACATACCATATTAATATGGGGCTATTATTTTCATACATCATATAACTAACAAATGATAGAAGAGGACAAATTACGTGTAGTATAGGCATTCTTCTATCAAAAACATGTCTTCTGTAGCTTTCTTTTATACCCAGCGATTTACTGTCATACGGTGCCATGACGAAAACTACCACAAGTAAAGTAATTATTAGCATGCTGGTTGACATAAACCTTAATGCGTTTACAAAGATAGGTATTTGGCCTCTTCTATAAAAAATAACGTATAAAAAAGCCGACAGCATAGCTAATATATTGCTATGCTGTGTGTAAAGCTTAAGCATCCTGCTCTTTATTTCGAATACACTCCATATCTGAACAATCAACTCAATAATTAATAAAATTGTATTTAGAACCAGACTAGGCTTACTCATCTACCTCTTCTTCGTCGTCCTCATCATCTTCGTCTTCTATTTCGTCTTCGTCGTAATCTTCATCATCATCGAGGTCTTCATCATATTCATCGTCCTCGTCATCATAGTCATCTATGTCAATATCAACTTCTATACCGAGTTTTGCTGCCTCTATTTTTGTTTTCAACAGCATACGCTCTCTCTTGGCTCTAATATTAAGCGCTCTATTTGTTACAATAATAAGTACGGTAGCTGCAAGTATTAGAAGAATAAGAAGAATTAATGCGACAATTGCTAACTTAAGTCTATCTCCTTCAAACAATGGAGTCTTTTCATTTGTTTCGTCTTCAGTTAATTCTTCCGTAGCCTCCTCTACAGCTTCTTGTGTAGTTACTTCCTCTACTACTGGCTCTTCAATAATAGGTGCAGGTCCCATATCAACCGTCAGGTTGTACATTGTTATAGAGCCATCTGTCGATGTGACTTTTAGTTCTAAATCGTTTATTCCTTCTTGCAAATTGCTTATGCTAGGCTCGAGAGTTACATCATCCCATGAGGATATCTCCATCTCATCTGCGTATGGAACTATTACGGTATAATCAAAAACTCTTCCTGTCAGGCCCTCTACTTCTGAACCATTGACAGATAACTGAGTAAGAGCTGTACTAGTGTCTCCTCCTACGAAAATATTTACATACGGCAGCTCTTCAACTATTGTCGGTGTTCCAGTCGCCTTGTCATAGATAGTAGCATTATCCACCTTTAAATATGTGGAGCATGCCATAAGTGGCTTAAATGTTAGGAGATACTTCTTATTGGTATCGTTACATGTTTCAGTAATGGCTATTGTTCCATCCCCTGACGAGGTCGCTCCACTTACATATTCAAGCTTTGTAGGATCATATGAAAGATACACTTCATAATTTCCCATGTTTTCTGAGCTCTCTATATATACGCCTACTCTGAACGTGCCTTTCTTTTCAGGTTCGTAAAAATCTGAACCAAAAGACACCTTTTCACCGGCAGCCATTACTGTACTTGGTACAAAATAAAGTGCCAGCAAAAGTACCATCATAAACGATGCAAATACACTCGATACTCTTTTAAAAGCTTTTCTCATTATATCCTCCCATATAAAAAAGCCGGAAGTATACTCTTCCGGCATTGAAGCGTTCCCTGGGGGAATCGAACCCTCAACTGATCCTTAGGAGGGACCCGTTATATCCATTTAACTAAGGAAACGTTTACAACCGTGTTAGAGTTTACCATATATTGGTCTATAATCAAACCTTTTTATTAATATATTACTTTTCCTTGCATCCAGATTTGCCCTCTAAACCTTCTTCCTATTTCAGGTTCCCCAAGCAAGTCTGCTCTATTTATCGCTACTTCAAAAGTCATTTCATTTACTTCTACCTCTAAAATGAAAACTTCTTCTTTTGAAATAGGATTAAATCTTCTCTCGTAATTTGTTATGGTACCTAATATACCATACAAGTCGCTTTCTACGCCATAAGGCATTAGTGATGTTTCGACTATGGATAGAACATCTTCTTTTTCTACTCTCTTTGATATCATAGCGTAGACATCCATGTCCTCTAACGTAAGATTTTCTATAGCCTCTTGGTCACCTTCTCTTGCAGCAGCAACCAATTCACTTCTTCCCTTTACGCCACCTGCATCAAATCCACTCTCGTTTACATAACTTTCTTTCTTTACTGGAAGAATAATTTTTCCTTGAGTCGACAATGCCGAGAGACATATATTTGTCTCCCCTCTATATCCATGGTCTCCGATGTTTTTTCTCATTTCCATTGCGTTTTGTAAAAAGAAAATAAGAGAAATCCCTACTCTTGCATCCTCACAAATTCCGCAATAACTCTCTGAATCCTTTAGCTTTTGAATTTCCACATCTACCGTTGATGTAACATTTTCAGCCCGTAAATATGGAAAATAATCATCTATGACAAATCTGTCTCCATCATCATAGTACCCTCTTACTGCTACACCAAGTTTTCCTGATATTTCACTTCTATACTCAGCATATGGCTCTTTTGATGAGTTTAGGCAGAATACTTCTACATCACCATTTTTTGTTATGTTATAAAGAAGATTATCTAGTCCTTCTCTTGTTATCTTTGAAAATCCTATTGCACGTAAATATTCATGCATACTCTTATCCTACTTATCAATCTCTCCCAGAGCTTTGTCGAGAGCCTCATTCTCTTCCTCAGACAATTGAATAACAGAATTGCCACCTATAATATCTTTGACATATATGTAGCATGCTTCTCTGTTATGTACAGCATTTATTATAAATCCGTCTTCTTTCTCATCTAAAAGCGCTAATGAAAAACTTAATTTTCCTCCCATCTCATTGAATGCATCATACTTAACCATTCCCATCTTTTGGAAGGTATATCTCATTTTCTTGAAAAGCCTCTTGATATCTCTTTCATTAGTTGCATTTGCTTCTATAAGATTATCTATCTGGTCTAGTCTTCGGATAAGAGTCTCTTCCAAGTTCTTTGCATTCTTACCCGTCATGAAAATCTTATAATTCTTTTTGAGTTTTTTCATTTGTATAATGCTTATTATACTCAAAACAAGCAGTGCCACTACCAGCACAATCAATCCCAGAATTATATAATCTGTATCAATACCTGTATATTTCTGTATCATACATTGCTCCTACATTATTGAATACTTGCAATTAAATCAATTATTCTACTTAGCTCTTCTGATGAGAAATATTCTATCTCTATTTTTCCTTTATTCTCATCCTTAGCTTGAATACTTACTTTTGTGCCAAATTTATTTTTTAGTTGCTCTTCAAGACCCTTATATATTGCCTGCGTCTTAGTATCAATCGCCGGTGTTATTCTATTTACAGGATTCTTCTTTTCATTTTGGTGCTGCTTTACAAGTTTTTCCGTCTCACGAACGCTAAGCTTTTGATCAAACACTTGCTGTGCTTTGGCGTACTGCTCTTCTTTATTTTCTATTCCTAATAGAGCTCTAGCATGACCTGTTGAAATCATGTCATCTATGACCATCTGCTGTACTCTATCATCAAGCTTAAGAAGTCTAACTGAATTTGTAACGGCTGTTCTACTTTTTGACACTCTCTCAGCCACTTCATCTTGCTTCAGGTTGAACTCCTCTAATAATTTCTTATATGCTAGAGCTTCTTCAATAGGATTCAGGTCTTCTCTTTGAATATTTTCAATGAGAGAAATCTCCACAATTTCTTGCTCTGTTAAGTCCTTGATTATTACAGGAACTTCTTTTAGACCTGCCAACATAGCAGCTCTCCATCTACGCTCTCCTGCAATTATCATATAGTAGTCTCCCCTGTCGACTACTACTATAGGCTGTAATATACCATATTGCTTTATTGAATCTGATAACTCTTGCAGAGCATCTTCATCAAAATTTTTTCTAGGTTGTTCCCTATTGGGCTCAACCTTTTCAATCTTTACCTTTGTACCATCTACTTTTACAGGCTTTTCTGTTGTATTTGATTTATTCTGTGGAATAAGAGAATCTATTCCTTTTCCTAATCCGCCTTTACGTGCAGCCATTATTTTGCCTCCTCGCCAATTATTTCTCTAGCAAGCATACGATAACTTTCTGCTCCAGTTGACTTTGCATCATATAAATTTATTGGCAATCCATAGCTTGGTGCTTCTGCAAGTCTTACATTTCTTGGAATAATAGTTTGATATACCTTAGCATCAAGACTTTCCTTTACACTATTTACTACATCTGATGAAAGATTTGTTCTTGCATCATACATAGTAAATACCACACCTTCTATCTTCAATTTTTCATTCAATCGTTCATGAACTAACTCTATTGTGTGTATTAACTGACTAATTCCTTCCAATGCATAGTACTCACATTGAATGGGAACTAATACACTGTCTGCTGTTGTCATTGCATTTACCGTTAACATATTAAGTGATGGTGGACAATCTATAATTATAAAATCAAAATCATCTCTTATATAATCAACAGCATTTCTTAAAATATATTCCCTGTTCTCTATACCTAGTAAATCTATTTCTGCACCAGCGAGATTTATATTTGATGGAATGAGTCTAAGATTAGGTATATTTTCTACTTCCATCATACTTTCTTTTATAGTGCACTCATTAAGAATGAGATCATATACATTATGTTCACACTCATCCTTGTCTATACCAAATCCACTTGTTGCATTTCCCTGGGGATCAATATCAATAATTAATACTTTTTTACCTGCTTCTGCAAGACATGAAGCCACATTAATAGAAGTAGTGGTCTTACCAACACCACCTTTTTGATTTGCTACCGCTATAATTCTTCCCATTTTTCTTTCCCTTTTCTCTAAATTTAGCAAGGAGAATTATATCACTTGATTTGTTTTTCCACCACAACTACATATCGTATGTTTCACGTGAAACATACTAAATATTGGCAAGACTTTTTTATTGTGTGAAACAATGTTATGGTAACTCAATTTATAGAATA
>JAZLKM010000020.1:0-69415 GCA_045597645.1 Lachnospiraceae bacterium
GAAGGCATTGATGTCTTTAGGAATTGAAGCAGATATTATTTCTGTGAATGATGTGTCGGATAAATATAAATTTATTATTGCGCCTATGCTTTATCAGCTTACAGAAAAAGCCGCTGATTTGCTTGTTAAGTATGTTGAGAATGGTGGTACTTTATTGGGAACATACATGACTGGATATGTAAATGAAAACTGCTTATGCTTTGAGGGCGGTTTTCCTGGAAGAGGTCTTAGTAATCTGTATGGAGTAATCACTGAAGAAATAGATACATTGTATCCAAATGACAAGAACGGAATCAATTTCCATCCAAATGACAAGACTGATTTAATTTTTAGTGTAAGGGACTATGCTGAAATATTAAGGATATGTGATGCGCTGGTTCTTGGAACTTATACGGATGATTTTTATAAAGATTTTCCAGCTGTTACTGTTAAGAAAACAGGAAGAGGAAAAGCATTCTATCAGGCAGCAAGGAGTGATGAGACATCTCTGGTGGAGTTATTAGAATATATTGTTAAATCAGAGCAGATTTCCAGTGAGAGACTAGCACCAGGCGTTGAAAAGCATATAAGATATTCTGA
The DNA here is from genome assembly GCA_045597645.1 of Lachnospiraceae bacterium. Taxonomy (GTDB): domain Bacteria; phylum Bacillota; class Clostridia; order Lachnospirales; family Lachnospiraceae; genus JAKSSE01. The sequence goes on from JAZLKM010000020.1 coordinate 580, forward strand.
TGAACATGCATACATATTTTATTTAAATAATTCTGATGCGGAAATCAAACTGAATAATATAGATGGAATAGATATTATTACTGGAGAATTAATTGATGGATGCATTAGGCTGATGCCAGGAAAGAGCATAGTGATAAAGAGAAAAATTAGTTAAAAGACAGGGGATACCTGACATAAATGGTGAATCCATGTGGATTCACCATTTTTTTAATCTTGATTTTGCGCAGTGCACAGCTTGTAATAGTAGCCCTTTTGAGCCATAAGCTCATCGTGGGTGCCGCACTCCATGATGCCACCCTGGTCGATGTACATTATCTTGTCACAGTTTTGGATGGTTGACAGACGGTGAGCGATGATAAATGAGGTCCTGCCCTTTAACATTGCATTTAGACCATTCTGGAGGTCGCGCTCTGTCTGCACGTCTATGCTGGAGGTGGCTTCATCTAGTATGAGAATAGCTGGGTCGGACAGCAGGGTCCTTGCGAAGGAAATGAGCTGCTTTTGTCCCTGGCTTAGCATAGAGCCACGCTCTCGTACAGGTGTCTTATAGCCGTTTGGCATACTCATTATGAAGTTGTGAGCGCAGACGGTCTCGCTTGCCCTTTGGATTTCCTCTGCGGTTGCGTCAAGCTTGCCATATCTGATGTTATCTTCGATGTCACCAGAGAAAATAAAGCTGTCCTGCATCATTATGCCCATCTGACTTCTCAATGATGCCAGGGTGACCTTGGAGATATCTGTTCCATCAATTTTTATACAGCCACCGTTTAACTCGTAGAATCTTGATATGAGGTTTACAATGGTGCTCTTGCCGGCACCGGTAGGTCCAACCAGAGCTACACTTTCGCCGGGCTCTACCTCAAATGATACATCGTGGAGGATCTCCTTGCTCTTATCATATGAGAAATTAACATGCTCGAACGTTACCTTTCCCTTGATCTGAGGCATTTGAGTAGCACCCTCTACGTCCTTGACGGTGACAGGCTCGTCGATGGTCTCGAAAATGCGCTCAAGGTATGCGATGTTGTTGATGAAATTGTTGAATATGTTGCCCAGGTTCATGATTGGCTGCCAGAAAAATCCGGCGTAGCTTGAAATGGCAACTATTGTTCCGAGCGACTTATTGCCCTGGCCGAATACTATCAGACCAAAGATGAAGATAGCAGCTCTTACGCATACGGCGATAGTATCGATACCCGGCCATACCAGGTTGGAATAGCGTACAGCAGTAAACCAGGTGCGCTGGCAATCCTCAGACAAGCCCTCGAAAATTTTCGCATTCTCGTTTTCTCTTGCGAAAATCTGCGTAATTCTCGCACCGACGATATTTTCCTGCAGATAGGCATTGAGATTTGAGTTCTTATTAGATACTGCCTGCCAAGCCCTTCTTTGCTTATTTTTTATCCAAAGCATGAACACTGCCAGGATAGGGACGCCGCACAGTACAACTAGGGCCATCTGCACATCTACCATGAACATGAAAATGATGATAAATAGCAGGTTGAATGCCTCAAGTATGATGTTTATCAGTCCGTTTGAAAGCATATCTGAGACTGAGTTGACATAGTTTACGACACGGATGAGTATCTTGCCGTGTGGTCTGTCGTCATAATACTGGAAGGCCAGCTCCTGCAGGTGTCCGAACAGGTCCTTGCGGATGTCATAGATTATATTCTGGCTGACATTTACCATAATCCGGCTGCGGATAGTAGTGAAGATGACACTGACTACATATATTCCTATCAGCGCACCTACGAGAGAGAATAGCATTCTCACATTCTGCTGCGGGATGGCGAAATCCAGAGCATGCTGGATAATCATTGGCGCAACATAACCGAATGCTCCTCCGATACCGCTGAGGACGATGGCGAGGACCATCTGTTTTGCATATTTTTTTATATAGGAAGAAGCACGTAACAGGTGTCGTATGTCAAATGGTTCTTCCAGATTTTCATCCTGCTTATAGGTATTTCTTGCCACGACTATCTCACCTACCCTTCTATTCCATTTTGGAGCTTCACAAGGTCATAATAGTAGCCCTGCTTTGCAATCAGCTCCTCGTGAGTGCCTGTCTCTACGATTCTGCCGTGAGAGAGGACGATTATCTTGTCAGCATCCTTGGTAGAGGAGATTCTCTGCGCAATGATAATTTTGGTGCATGGGAAGTCCAGCTCGCGCAGTGACTTCTGAATCTGCTTCTCAGTTTCCATATCTACTGCAGAGGTCGTATCATCCAGAATTAATATAGATGGATTTACGGCAAGTGCACGTGCAAGTGAGATGCGCTGCTTCTGTCCGCCTGAGAGTCCTACACCGCGCTCGCCGACTATGGTGTCATAGCCCTCTGGCATCTTGGCAATAAAGTCTGATGCGGCAGAGTATCTTGCGAATTTGACTACCTCTTCAGGCTTGATGTGGCTGTCGCCGTATGCGATGTTGCCCTCGATGGTATCTGAATATAGAAGCACATCCTGAGTTGCCAGACCGATATTTTTGCGCAGGTCTGTTAGCTTAAACTTGTCAACAGGGATACCGTCGATTAGTATCTCGCCCTTGGTCGGCTCATAAAATCTTGGAATCAGGTGAATCAGTGAGCTCTTGCCGCAGCCGGTCTCGCCCATGATGGCGATAGTCTGGTTGGGCTCCACAGTAAATGATATGTCATAGAGGACAGGAAGGTCTCCGTCGTCGTATTGGAATGAGACGTCCTTGAACTCAATTTTGCCGTTAAATCGACCCGGATGAGATATAGCATCCGGTGCATCCTTGATTTTGGCCTCTGAATAGTATATTTCCATTACCTTGTCAGAGGCAGCGGAGAAGCGCTGGAACTCGTTCATGATATTTCCCATCATACGCATGGGGTTGGCGATAGCCCAAATAAGGCCTGCGAAGGCCACATACTCACCCATAGACAGGCCGCCTCTTATCATGAAGATACCGCCTACAGCCAGAAGCACAACGGGCATGAGGTTGGCTATGCTCTCTATATAAGGATAGAACTTAAGCCACACAAATCCGGTAGCCTTGTTGGTATCTCGATAGTCAGCATTTACAGTCTCGAATTTTTCTATTTCATATGGCTCTCTTGCAAAGGCCTTTACAACTCGATTTCCTGATATATTTTCCTGTGCGAAGGTATTCATCTGCGCCAGCTTCTCTCTGAGAAGTGCGTGCATAGGAGCTACTTTGTTGCGGAAGAGCACGATAATCCAGAATACAAATGGAGAAATCAAAAGCAGGCAGATGGCCATCTTCCAATTGGTGTAGAAAAAGAAAATAGCAGCAGCTGCATATAGAGAGAACGACTCAATGACAACGCGGATTACCCAAGCAACCATGTGTCGTACTGCGTCTAGGTCTCCGGTTACGCGAGTCATCAAATCGCCTGTTCTGTAGGTGCTGTAGAAATTCATGTCCTGACGTTGGATTTTGTCATAGAGGAAATTGCGCACGCGAAACAGCACACGCTGTGATACATGCTCGTATATCATGCAATCTACATATACCACTATTACACGGAATATAGTTGCGCCAACCATTGCGATGATGAGCTGGAAGAATAAATCCCTATGCAGCTGCAGATTCTCTCTGGCAGATGGTCCTGATAGAAAGGTATCCACTATTTTTCCTGAAAAATAAGGTACAGTCAGCTGCAAAACATTGTACAAAACAGTACCAAATAAGCCGATTACATATAGCCCTCGGCTGCCCTCCATATTTTCCCATAGCCAGCCCAGCTTGGACTTGGGATACTTATTATCTTTAACCTTCATAGAATAATCCTCTTCATAGAATTACATAGTAAATCTGTATAAGACTATCAGTTTTATATGTGCTATACTATAATCTACTTGCATAAAAATAGAACAAATCTATCCTAAGGGGGCTTATGAACCAGCTTTACGAGTATAGTGATATTTTAAATTCGCCTATAGAGGCGTTTTACTGCGAATCACCAGATTTTCATCTGCCTGTAGAATCTCACTGGCATTATTTTGTTGAACTAATCTATGTTTTCCGCGGCTCTATTACCGCGACATGCAATGAGCATACATATGCGCTTACAGCTGGATCGATGTTGCTCCTTCCGCCGCAGGCGATACATGCCATATATACGGCGGATGCAGAGGAAGATTTTCATTATGCGTGTGTGAAATTCAATATCAATCACATACAGCTGGTTGGGAATTATCTTCCGAACTTAAACCTGGAGCTCCGCAAGATGGCGCAGAAGGAGAACCCGCCACTCTTATTTGATAGGAATGATTTCTACAATTTTGAACTGGATTCCTTTTTTCATGAACTTGTGGCCGAGAGTACTAATCGCTATTATGGTTACAATTCCTACATATATACCAAGCTGTCAGCCCTGATGCTTAAGGTTATGCGTGTGTGGTATTATCGCAACTACATGGTGCAGGCTGAGGAAACCACAGAACAGGGCGACTATACTATCCAGGATGTGCTTATCTACATTGACGAGCATTCTCATGAGAATATTAATATAGAGGAGCTTGCTCACATGTGTAACATGAGCTACTCGTATTTTGCTAAGTTTTTCCACAAGCAATATGGCCAAAGCTGCAAGCAGTACATAGAATTCATCAGGCTTAGCAAGGTGGAGAACCTGCTGCTTTTTACAGAGATGGATTTGTCATCGATTGCGGCTGAGACAGGATTTTCTGATTGCAGTCACCTGATTAGATGCTTCAAGAGACGATACCTAATTACCCCCAAGCAGTTTAGATTGAAGCATCGCTCGGAGCCTATAATCCACAGCGAGACACTTAAGTGATAATAAAAAAGCCTCGGAGCATCGGCATCCGAGGCTTTTTCTTATTTGGTCCAATCAGCGAATTCTTTATCTGTGCATTTAACATAATGGCTTCCAGATACCAGGTGATTGGTTCCTTCGCTGTACTGTATACCGCTTGTAGCATAGTCGTAAGTCAGAGCTGTGCGGTTTTTCTCCAATATCGGATTAGGCTCCGGTATAGCAGACAGTAGGCTCTTGGTATATGGATGAATCGGGTTTTCAAATATTTCGGTGGTTGTTCCGGTCTCCAGCAGATGGCCTAGATGTAGAACGCCGATTCTGTCAGATATATATTTGACCATTGATAGGTCGTGCGCGATAAACAGGTACGCAGAGCCGGTTTCCTCCTGGATATCCTTCATGAGGTTGACCACCTGTGCCTGAATCGAAACATCCAAAGCTGAAATACATTCATCTGCAATGATGAGCTTGGGATTCATAATCAGAGCTCTCGCTATACCTACACGCTGTCTTTGTCCGCCTGAGAACTGGTGAGGGTAGCGGGTGGCATGCTCAGGAGCCAGCCCTACCTTGGCCAGTATGTTTTTGATTTTCTCCTGGCGCTCAGCATGACTTTTGTACATGTGGTGAATATCAAGACCTTCGCCAATGATATCCTCAACCTTTTTTCTTGGATTCAGTGATGCCATCGGGTCCTGGAAAATCATTTGCATCTGGGTGCGGAGCTTGTTCGCATCTGAATGTGAGAGCTTTCCGCTTATATCTGTGCCGTCAAAGATGATTTTTCCATCTGTAGGTTGGTAGAGCCTTATAATGCTGCGGCCGATGGTGGATTTTCCTGAACCTGACTCACCTACAAGTCCGTAGGTCTCACCTGGATAGATTTCGAAGCTCACGCCTTCTACAGCCTTAACCGTATAGTTGTTGGAGAGCTTGAAATATTGCTTTAAGCCTTCGACCTTTAAAAGAGGCTCTGAATTATAATTGACTGCCATATTCTTCTGCCTCCTTTTTCATTCTGTCTAGTCTGGTTCTAAGCTCTTGCGGCATTTCAACCTTCGGCGCACGAGGGTCTAGCAGCCAAGTTGCAGCGTAATGAGTATCTGTTACTTTGAACATTGGCGGCTCAGCCTTGTCGTCAATAACGAGAGCATACTGATTACGTGGAGCAAAGGCATCTCCTGTGACCTCGTGTAGCAAGTTTGGTGGAGAGCCCGGAATAGTATACAATCTGTCGTCGTCGGTCTTTAGATCAGGCATGGCAGACAGAAGTCCCCAAGTGTATGGATGCTTAGGATCATAGAACACTTCGTTTATTGTGCCTTTTTCTACTATCTTGCCGGCGTACATTACATTTACATAGTCTGCAACCTTAGCAACTACACCCAAATCATGTGTAATGTATATTACAGAGATACCGCGCTCTGTTTGAATCTTTTTGATAAGTTCAAGTATCTTGGCCTGTATGGTTACATCAAGAGCAGTAGTGGGTTCATCACAGATTAGTAAATCTGGGTCGCATGCCAGTGCGATAGCTATAACGACACGCTGACGCATACCACCTGACAGCTGGTGAGGATAGTTCTTCATACGCTTTTCAGCGTCTTCGATTCCTACCTCTTTCAATAAGGAAACAGCCTTCTGATATGCCTCTGCCTTAGGCGTGTTGTAGTGCCAGAGCATACCTTCTATAATCTGTTTACCTATCTGCATAGTAGGATCAAGGCTTGTCATGGGATCCTGGAATACCATGGCCATCCTCTTTCCGTTGATATGCTTGCGAATCCATTTTTTATCTTTAGTAAGAATATCAATGGTCTCTTCGTTGCCATCTGCATGGGTATATGTGAACTCGATAGAACCGGAGTTTACTTTTGCATTTTTTGCAGTAATGCCCATAGCGGCTTTCATGGTAACTGATTTTCCAGATCCAGACTCGCCTACTATGGCAACAGTTTGCCCTTTATTTAAATCTATATCCACACCGCGAATTGCGTGCACATCTCCCGAAGTAGTGGTGAAGGAGATGTCCAGATCTCTTACTTTTAAAATTTTCTTTTCAGACATCTTTTTCCTCTCCTCCTACATCTCTTTCATCTTGGGATCAAATGCTTCACGAAGGCCATCACCAACAAGATTGAAGCTAAGCATCAGAAGCGCCATCACAATTACCGGAGGTATAATCTGGTATGAGTGAGTAGTGAATGTATTGAAGCCTTCCGAGATCAGTGAACCAAGTGAGCACTGTGGAACAGGGATTCCAAGACCCACGAAGCTTAGGAATGCCTCTGTGAAAATTGCGGTAGGAATTGAGAACATTACCTGTGTAATGATTGGTCCTATGATATTTGGCAATACTTCTTTGAAAATGATATGGAAGCTGCCGGCACCCAGAGTGGTGGATGCAAGGACAAATTCCTGCTCTTTTAATTTTAGCATCTCTGCACGAGCGATACGGCTCATTCCAATCCACTCAGTTAATAGGAGAGCAAAGATGATAGTTAGCATACCCGGCTTTAAAACTAATAGCAGCAAGGTTACTATAACGAGTCTTGGGATACCGTTTGATATTTCAAGGATACGCTGCATAACCATATCTATTTTGCCACCGAAAAAGCCACTGATAAGTCCGTAGCTCATACCTATGAGCATATCAATGAGCGCTGCGACAACAGCGATAATAAGCGAAACTCTGGCACCTGACCATGTTCTTGTCCAAAGGTCACGACCGTAATTGTCACTACCAAACCAGTAATAGACATCGAGCGCGCCTTTCTCCTCGTAGAGATTTTTAATCTTGACGCCGGTAGAGGTGGCCATTTTCTCTGTACCATCAAAAATGCTAATCTTTGAGAGCCATGATACACGTGGAGCGAAATTCTTTTGATCCAGATTCTGGCCTGAATAGGTATAATCATTCATTCCAGGTCCAATAATTGCCATAAGTACTATCAAAAGGATAATAATCATTCCAACAACGGCGCTCTTTTTATTGAAAAATCGCTTTACAACATCTTTCCAGAAATTCTGTGCAGCGAAGTTTTTGTCTATGCCAATATTGTCATTATTAGGTTTTAACTGAAAGTCGGAGTCTAAAGGAACATATGATTTGATATCGTCCATTTTACTTGCCCTCCTTTCCGAGTCTGATACGTGGGTCGATGATGCCGTAAAGGATATCTACCACGAACATGATTATTATATACATTGCAGAATAAATAAAGCTAAGTGCTATTACTACGTTATAGTCGTTAGACTGAATGGCGTTGACCAGAAGGCTTCCAACACCTGGGATTGCAAAAATCTTCTCGACTACGAGCGAACCCGTCATCAGGTCGACAATCAACGGAGCAAGTACTGTGATAATAGGAATCAACGCATTTCGAAGCGCGTGACTAAAAATTAATTTGCTGCCAGATAAGCCTTTGCTTTCTGCCAAAAGCATGTACTCACTGCCCAGCACCTCCAACATTTCACTTCGCGTGAAACGCGCAATGGAGGCCATGGTGAACATGGACAGCGCGACAGAGGGCATTACGCTCGAGGAAAACATAGCCTTCGTATCAAACAGCATCGGGAAAAACTTCCACTTAAAGCCAAACTGATAGCTTAATGCAAGCGCAAATACATATGAAGGAACGGAAACACCAATTACGGAAATTATAGTGGTAAGAGTGTCCAAAAATGTATCATGCCAAATTGCAGCGATAAGTCCGAGAATCAAACCTACGAGAGCACCGATAGCTACTGCAAAAAAACCAACGCCGATAGATACTGGTAAGCGAGTCTGGATAAGCTGTGATATTGGCGTGTTCTTTGAGATATTATAGCTTACGCCAAAATCTCCTCTGAACATATTAAGAACATAGTTAAAAAACTGAACCACAATGGGTTTGTCCAGCCCGTACTTTGCATAGAGTACCTGCTTTTGATCTGCGCTTAGCTTCTCATCATTAAACGGGGAACCTGGCATCAGCTGCATTAATATGAACAGAATAAGAATGATTACTAATAATGTGAAAAGAGATGTAAGAAATCTCTTAAGAACATATTTCTTCAATTCTATTCCTCCTACCTATAATATCCAAAAAGCTGCACCGAATTTCGCCTCGGTGCAGCTTATGAATTCATTTTACTTTTGAATCGTCAAATTATTCTTTTACGCAGTTCTTATATACACGGTTAAGAGCTACTGCGTGGTACTCGATACCAGTTACGCTTGAAGAAAGCATCTCAGCGTTTGCCTGAGTATAGAGTGGGAAGATAACTGCATCTTCCATAGCAACCTTCTCAGCATCGTACAATGCTGACCAACGTGCCTTAGGATCGGTGCAAAGAGAACCGGTGGTGCACTCGTCGATGATTGCATCAAACTCTGGATTCTCCCAGTTACCATAGTTGTTAGAGCATCCGGTTACCCACATACCAAGGTAGGTCATCGGGTCTGCATAGTCAGGACCCCAACGTGTAAGACCAAGCTCGAAGGTACCTTCCTGCATCTTTGCAATTCTTTCCTTCTTTGGCTCAACAACGAGCTCTACAGTAAGTCCAGGAAGAGTGGTCTCCCACTGCTCCTTCAATACGGTTGCAACCTTCTGTGGAGCATCATCAGCGTCTACTTCCATAGTAAGTGTAAGCTCGGTGATACCTAACTCCTGAAGACCAGCATTCCAGCACTCAAGAGCCTTATCAGTGTCATCAGCGCAGAACTCTGCATATCTGGTCTGATCTGCAGCGTAGTCAGATCCGTCTGGACCTGCAGCGAATTCCATTGGAACAGCGGTGTAGGTTGGCTTTGAACCATCCTTTAATACATCCTGTGCGATAGCTACACGGTTGATAGCGTTTGTAAGAGCGTAACGGATGTTAAGGTTTCCAAGAGCCTCTACGTCACGGATATTTGGTGCAACATACCACAGATAACCTGCAGCGATAGTAAGGAACTCAGGATCGTCCTGAACCTGCTCAACCTGCTCACCATTTACAAGAGTAGTATCAAGATCGCCAGCCTGATAGCTCATAAGAGCCTGCTGAGAATCCTGAATTACCTGATATGAAAGACCTGAAAGCTGTACTCTGTCAGCATCCCAGTAGTCAGCGTTCTTGGTAAGGTGGAATGCTGTAGCAGCTGGCTCATACTCGTCCATGATGAAAGCACCATTTGAAAGTAAGGTGTCAGGGCTGGTAGCATATACATCACCACACTCGGTAAAGAACTTCTCATTTACTGGATAGTAGGTCGGGAAGTACATAAGTGAAAGGAAGTATGAAACCGGAACGTTCAAAGAAACCTTGAGGGTCTTCTCATCAACGGCTTCAACACCAAGCTCGCTCTTGTCCATCTCACCAGCGATGATAGCTTCCGCATTAACAACCTGTCCGATATCGCTTAACATGTAAGAATATTCAGAAGCAACTTCCGGATCTACAGCTCTCTGCCATCCGAATACGAAGTCCTGAGCGGTAACCGGATCACCGTTAGCCCACTTAGCATCGCGAAGGTGGAAGACGTAAGTGGTACCATCGTCCTCAATATCCCAAGACTCTGCGATAGCCGGGATAGCCTGACCATCAGCATCCATCTGAGTAAGACCATCAACAAGGCAAGCCAATACTTCGAATGAAGTACCATCCTGTGCAATCTGCTGGTCAAGAGACTCAACAGGGGTCTCAATCATAACCTTAAGGTCTGCTCCTGAAGCAACATCACCCGATGCTTCAGTTGAAGCAGCAGAAGTACCATTGCTTGTAGCAGTGGATCCTGCTTCGGCTCCGCCACATCCTACCAAGCCAGCTGTCATTGCAGAGGCAAGGAGAAGGGCTAAAATTTTCTTTTTCATCTCAAAATCCTCCTTTGATAGATGGAATCTCTAAATTTTCTCCCATCCGATTAAAAAAAGCACAAAAGCTTATCAGTACGCCTTTGTGCTAGAACCGAATATAGCACTTTTGAAAAAGTATTTCCACGTAATATTGCGTAAAAAGCTGATAAAACAGCAAGTTTGGTACATAAGTCAAAAATTGACCGCAAAATGAGAATTTTTTTGTTACTTTTATACGTTAAAGCTGTGGCGTTTTAATACGTCAGCCGGGTAATCGTAATTGTGAATCAAAGCATTCTTTATTTTTTGAAGAAAAATAGATATTATATATTAAGTTCATCCGTGCAGAGATGCTTGTGGCTTAGGCTGCATTACCCACGACACTTTTTTCTATAGCGAAGGCTCTGTGGTGTTATCGTGAGGTAGCGGGTGAGCTATTTTAAATAGACTGATAAGCTTTAAGAGAGATTACCTTTATAAGGAGATTAAAATGACTGAGAAAAAGTATGCATGCCTGACCTTTGATGATGGACCGACCATTGGTATTACAGATCAGATTTTAGACCTTTTGGAGCAGTACAACATATTGGCGAGCTTTTTTATTATTGCTGATTATGTGAATGATGATAACAAATATCTGATGAAGCGCGCCTACGATATGGGCTGCACATTGGAGAATCATTCAAAGACCCATAGTGTAATGCCAGAACTATCTGCTGAGCAGATTGAATATGAGATCAAATACACATCTGACCTGGTAGAGGAGATTGTTGGTGAGAGACCCAAGTTTTTCCGCCCGCCGTTTATTGCTTATGATCAGAAAATGTATGACCACATAGAGCTTCCATTTATATGTGGGTATGGTTGTGAGGACTGGGTTCCGGAAGTGACTGCGCAGGAGCGCTATGAGAAAATAATGGAGAGCGCAAACCCGGGATACATGATTTTGGTTCATGATATGGAGAATAACCAAAATACCGTGGATGCTTTAAAACGAGCAATTCCCGAGCTTATCCAGCAGGGATATGAGTTTGTTACTGTCCGTGAGCTTTTTGAAAAGTGTGGGGTAACGCCTCAGAGAAATGTGACATATATGGGAGTAAATGAAACTAGACAGGATTAATCCTGTCTAGAGCACACCCAAATCTCTGGCAGCGTTTATTGCTTGCCGTCCGTTTTCAACTTTTAGCTTTCTATAAATATTGGCTGAATGGAACTTGATGGTTCCGGTTTTCTTATTAAGTCGTTCTGCTATGGAGTCGTTGGTTAGACCTTCGCTCATAAGTAGCAACGCATTTTTACTATATTTAGCCAATCTTCAATCTTGGAGTTATTACCGGCATAGCAGTCAAATATACGCCCTTTCCACTTTGGCCGTAAAGTGTGTAGATTTCTTTTTCTATAATTTCTCTCTTCTCCTGCATAGAGGGGCAAAATCCAACATGTTAAAATTTTGCTCAGTGATTTCTGAAAAGTCCCTGCCAAAAAATGGGAGCAGATGATTTGTTGCCTCCAGATTATTGCCCATTGAAAAAATAAAAAGGTATCCGCTGAACTTTGGTGCAGGGAGGGTTTGAATAATTCGATAAAAATCTTTACAAAAGTGCCCTAAAGACTATGATTGATTTATAATAGAAGATAAAATTTCAGAAGTTTGAGGAATAACATGAAAAAGAAGGTTGTGGTAGGTATGTCAGGCGGTGTGGATTCATCTGTTGCAGCTTACCTTTTAAAAGAACAGGGATACGATGTGATAGGTGTCACTATGCAGATATGGCAGGATGGCCCCGGCTATGATATAGCGCAGGAAGGCGGATGCTGCGGATTATCAGCTGTGGATGATGCCAGAAGGGTGGCAGAGGTCCTCGATATACCCTACTATGTGATGAATTTTAGAAACGAATTTAAAAAGGATGTTATTGACTATTTTGTCAGTGAATACATCGCAGGAAGGACTCCAAATCCGTGTAATACATGCAATAGACATTTAAAGTGGGGGGCTCTACTGAAACGTGCTGTTGAGATCGGGGCTGATTATATAGCTACAGGACACTATGCCAGAGTTATGCAGTTAGAAAACGGGAGATACACCATAGCCAACTCTGTGACAGCTACCAAGGATCAGAGCTATGCACTGTACAACCTGACTCAGGAGCAGTTGGAACGCACACTTATGCCAATTGGCGACTATGAGAAAACCAAGGTCAGGGAAATAGCGGCAAGTGCAGGATTGCCAGTGGCATCTAAGCGGGATAGTCAGGATATTTGTTTTGTCCCGGACCACGATTATGCCAGCTTCATAGAGAAACGGACCGGCAAAAATTTTGCACCAGGACAATTTGTTGATATGAGTGGAAATGTGTTAGGCGAGCATAGGGGGATAATCCACTATACGATAGGTCAGAGGAAGGGCTTAAACATATCTGATGAGACGCCTTGGTTTGTGCATAATATAGATGTTGCCAACAATCAGGTTGTCCTATGCAAGTCGGATGAGCTGTTTGGACGTATCTGCTATGTAGACAGAATGAATTTTATGGCACTAGAAGATGTGACTGAGCCCGTAAGAGCGATAGGTAAGATAAGGTATTCTCATAAGGGTGATTTGTGCACTCTTGAACGATTGGACAATACGACATTTAAGTGCTCATTTGATGAGCCCCAGCGAGCATTTACTCCGGGGCAGGCAGCGGTATTTATGACGGAAAATGCTCTTGAAAACCCGAAAGAGGCGTATGTTTTGTGTGGAGGGACAATAAAATAGTCATGAAACACAAAATTTTCGTTATTTTGATGGTGTAGTTGGTTGAAAATAATATCAATTATTGCTATATTGATGAGTATATCTACTGTTAGCTTACGCTAATAGATAATTATAAATGAAAGGAAATGTGTAAAATGAAAAAGGGGAAGCTAAAATTTAATTTTACAGTCATGCTTCTGCTGTTTGCATTAGTTCCGCTCACGATTAGTATCGTGTCTCTCAACGTGCTTTTTATAAGCGAAAGCAGTAATGAGATAAAGGAAGAAATGCATAATGCCATGACATCCACAGCTAATCAGATAGGTATTGCATTTGATTACAACGTAAACACTAATGAGATTGTGCTGAAGAATTATGCATCAGCGCCTGTTCTTAAGGATTATCTTAAGAATCCTAGCGATGCAAAGCTTGCAGAGAAGGCTCAGGCTTATACGCTGGAATACTTTGGTAACCTTCAGGGCTGGGAGGGCGTGTACCTTGCAGACTGGAATTCTCAGGTAATGACCCATCCGGCACCACCAGTCATTGGTAAGGTAATGAGAGAGGGTGATGCACTTGAGGCACTTCGAAGCAGCATGGTTGCAGCGGAGAACGGCGTATACAATACCGGTATAATCACTTCACCCGCTTCAGGTCAGCTTATCGTATCTATGTATGCACCGATCTATGATGGTGACAAGCCGATTGGATACGTAGGCGGCGGCACATTTGTTAATGAGATAGCAGCTAACTTTGCCGACACCTCAGAGCTCAAGATGAGTTCTATGTATGTATACTTTGTTGATAATCAGGGCACCATGCTTTACCACCCAGACGAGACAAAGATTGGTAACCCAGTAGAAAATGCTGCAGTTAAGAAAGTAGTTGCTGATATTGCAGCAGGTAAGCATCCGGGTCCTGAGTGCGTAAGCTACGATTATAAGGGAGTGCAGAAGTATGCAGCATATTATGTTGGTGATGCTGAGAGATACGTTGCGGTAGTTACTGCTGACGAGGATGAAGTCCTTGCAGACATCTCACGTATCAAGATGGTTTCATTTGCTGTATCAGGTGTAATCTTTGCAATCTTTGTAGTAATCGTACTTATAATGACAAGAGTTGTAACTGCTCCGCTTAAGAAGGTAGCGGCAGCTCTTGATGAGACAGCAAAGGGTAGTCTTAATGCAGACACCAATATCTCAAGCATTACACATGAGACTCAGATTATTATTGATTCTGCTGTAACATTGCAGAATGTACTCAAAGATATTATTGGTAAGACCAAAGCAATCAGCGAGGACGTAAATGTTGGTGCTGTAGATGTTGCTTCGCTTGCGGATAATAGTTCAACAGGTGCTAACCAGATTACAAATGCGATGGAAGACCTGGCACATGGTGCGGTGTCTATGGCAGAGAGCGTACAGGATATCAACCAGCAGATCATAAATATGGGTGCTGCTGTAGATAATATCTCTTCTCATGCAGATGCGCTTGTCACATCTTCTAACAATATTAAGAATGCAAACAATGATGCAGATGAATACATGATTAAGGTGGCAGCTTCATCTGGTCAGAGTGTTGATGCGGTTAAGAATATTACGGCTCAGATTGGTGAGACCAATGATGCAATCGCTAAGATTCAGGATGCAGTTAATATGATTATCGCCATTGCGAGCCAGACCAATCTTCTTTCACTTAACGCTTCTATTGAGGCGGCTCGTGCAGGAGAGGCAGGAAGAGGCTTCGCGGTAGTTGCAGAGGAGATTAAGGGTCTGTCAGAACAGTCAAACAACTCTGCAAATGAGATTAAGAGCATCGTAGCCAACATCATTGAGCAGTCAGAGAAGTCTGTAGCACTTGCATCTGAGGTGGCTAATATTATAGACGAAGAGCAGGGCTATATTTCTGATACTCAGGATAAGTTCAAGATACTTAGCGAAGAGATTCAGACATCACTCGAGGAAATTCGTATGATTGCTGGAATCACTACAGAGCTTAATGAGACCAAGTCAGTAATCAGCTCAGCAGTTACAGACCTTAGCGCTATATCTGAGGAGAATGCTGCTTCTAATGAGGAAGTAACAGCATCTATCAATGATGTAACAGCTTCTGTACAGCAGATTGCTACTAACAGCGAGACAACTAAGGAACTTTCAGAGGACCTGAAGAATACTATCGCTTACTTCAACTAATTGGTTGTCGATATTTCCGGGGTGCAAAAGCACCCCGGTTTTTTTATGCAATAGGCTTTTGTCACATTAGTGTTTGCAAAATACGCTGTTCGACTGTATTCTAATGGTGGGAGGATAGACGATATGGAGATTAGACTTGCAACTATAGAGGATGCCGCAGCGATAAGAAGGATATATGAACCATATGTGCTAAATACGGCTATATCATTTGAATATGATGTGCCGAGCGTTGAGGATTTTCAGCAGAGAATTAGCAATACACTGATTAACTATCCATACTATGTGGCAGTGCTGGATGACAAAGTGGTCGGCTATGTTTATGCCGGAGTCTTTCACTCCAGGGTTGCCTACAGTCATTCGGTAGAAATGTCTATCTATTTGGATGAGAGTGTCAAAGGAAAAGGAATAGGGCGGGCTCTCTATAATAAAATGGAACAGACACTTGCCTCTCAAAATATATGTATGGTACACGCATGTATAGCCAGTCCTGATGAGGAGGATGAGAGACTGACAGACGACAGCGAGAAGTTCCATGCGAAAATGGGCTACAAATTGGCGGGCAGGCACGACCGGTGCGGATATAAATTTGGAAAATGGTATAGCATAGTCTGGATGGATAAGGTGATAGGGGAGAAGTCAGGAACCATAGGTGACTTTATTCCTTTTAGCAAGCTGCGGCAGTAGTGATATATAAATACGGGGAACAGTATGAAGCATATTTTTATAGTAAACACATATGCGGGCAATTACAGAAAAATAAGTGACCTGCGAGAAAAGTTGCAGAAGATAGAAGGCCTAGATTACAAGGTGTTCAATGTAATGCATGCCGGCGGTGAGCAGGAACTGGTGCAAAAGCTACTTAGGTATTTTAACAATGACAAAGTAAGAATCTACTGTTGTGGAGGCTCAGGTACTTTTCGTAACGTAATTAACGGAATACCGAATTTGTCAGATGTAGAGGTGGCATTTTACCCTTGTGGCCTGACTAATGATTTCTTGCACGTGTTTGGCGATGATGCTGTCTACTTTTCCGATATTGAGAAAGTAATCAATGGTAAGGCCACTGAGATTGACTATGTAAAAACTAATAATGGAATATTTGTTAATGCCTTTACGACCGGATTAGACTCTGAAATTAATAAGAAAATGGATTCTTATAGGGATTATGATATTTTCGGGGAAAATATACCATACTTGCTGTCATTGCTATATGCAGTATTTCTATCAAAAAGACGTAGGTACAGACTAAACATAGATGGGGATTTGTATGAAGACGTTTATTCTGAGGTTGCCTTTGGAAAAGGCGTGTCAGTAGGAGGCTTTTTGAATGTAGCGCAGGAGACGAATCTGCGTGACGGCGAGTTTAATATTCTTCTTGCACCTAATAGATCGTTTATCGGTTCTATGAAGATTATACTGTCACTTATCAAACGTGATTGGGATAGAGTTAAGGGAGAATGCGTGATACGGAAGGGATCATATATACAGATTGAATATGATACAAAGGATACTCTTGTAGCTAATCTTGATGGAGAGAAGGCTGATTCGGTGTCCAAGTGGGAAGCCACTGTTGTAAAAAGAGGCTTAAAGTTTGTTTTGCCTATAGGAGTAAGAATTAATGAGAGATAATCATCGTATAGGAAAAGCTATTTCACTGCTATCATATCTGATGCAGGGAATCATTGCGACGTTGAGCGCAATAGTATTCCAAAAGCTAAGTGCTCAGTGGGTTGTCACCTTGACGCTGGGCTGGGTGCTAACCTTTTTGATTCTTTGCGTGATAAATTCAAAGACCCAGACAGGAAAGAGGATTTACTGTTTAATCAATTTCTTGTTTTCCACTGTGCTGGCAATTGGCATATGTATTCTGTTTAGGACTGAGCATGTCTTTTTTATGATGATTTTTGTTCAGTGGTTGGTTTGCATTACTTTCCTTGACAAGAAAGTAAATGTGTCGCTGCTTGCACTTCACATTGCGATAGTGATTTGCTTTAGGTTTGTAAAAATCCCTGATATGCGCGACCAGTATGATAGCACTGAGATGCTGGGCGGTATTGTCGTATTGCTGCTAGCCTTCTGGATATCATCTACATTGATAGATATGATTGAGTATAGGCAAAAATATATGAAAGAACATGAAGAGAGCCTCGTGGATTTGCTTGACGTCATAGAGATGAAATGTGAGGAGGC
Organism: Lachnospiraceae bacterium; assembly: GCA_045597645.1. Taxonomy (GTDB): domain Bacteria; phylum Bacillota; class Clostridia; order Lachnospirales; family Lachnospiraceae; genus JAKSSE01. The sequence goes on from JAZLKM010000020.1 coordinate 18,307, forward strand.
TGAGACTGCCAGTCGGGAGAAGAGTTCATTCTTGGCTAACATGTCCCACGAAATTCGCACTCCTATCAATGCTGTGCTGGGACTTGACACCATGATTTTGCGTGATAGCAATCAAGAGGGTGTAGTCAAGTATGCCAGAGATATACAGAGCGCAGGCAGAAGTCTTTTATCCCTTATCAATGACATCCTTGATTTTTCGAAGATTGAGTCAGGCAAGATGGAGTTGGTCTACAGTGACTATGATTTTGCTAGTATGGTGAATGACATAGTAAATATGATTAAGCCAAAGGCAGAGGATAAGGGGCTGGAATTTCTCATAGATGTCAACGAAAAGCTCCCGTGCGGATTCCAGGGTGACGACAATCGTATAAAACAGATATTGGTTAATCTTCTTACAAATGCAGTTAAGTACACAAAGGAGGGATCTGTCAGCCTTGTTGTCGACCATAGATGTGAGGATGAGTATGCCTTCATAACTTTCTCCGTTATGGATACTGGAATAGGTATTAGGCCTGAGGACATTGGCAAGCTGACAGAGAAATTTGTCAGAATAGAAGAGTCTAGGAATCGAAATATTGAAGGCACAGGCCTTGGTATAAATATTGTAGTTAGCCTGCTCCAGCTGATGGACAGCAAGCTTGAGGTTGAAAGTGTATATGGACAAGGCTCTAATTTTCATTTTTGTATAAAGCAGAGGATTATTAACAACGAGCCTATAGGCGTATTTGCAGAGAGAATTCTTGAGTACGGAAGCGACGAAAAGTATCAGGTGTCATTCTGCATACCGGATAGCAGACTTCTTGTGGTAGATGACAATGTGATGAATCGTAATGTATTCATCAATCTTTTGCGCGACATGGAGTGCCAGATAGATGAGGCAGAGTCAGGCGTACAGTGCCTAGAACTGGTAATGCAACGCAAGTACGATGTAATTTTCCTTGATCATATGATGCCGGAAATGGATGGTATTGAGACATTCGAGCGTATGAGAAATATCGTAGCCGATGACTATCCAAACAAGAATACACCGGTTGTTATCTTGACGGCCAATGCCATAGGTGGAGCTAGGGAAGAGTACTTAGCAAAGGGCTTTGATGAGTATCTGTCGAAGCCGATTGATGCAGATGATCTGGAAGAGATGATTGGAGAGATGATTCCAGACAGCAAGAAGAAGCCTGCCAAGAAGCGTGATGCCAAGGAACTGGAAAAGAAGAAAATACAGACTCCAGAGTATGATTTGGCTGATATGCCAAATATAGATGGAGTAGACTGGCGCAATGCGGTACAGAGACTTATGAGCGAAGAATTGCTTATGGCTGCAATAGAGGGATTCTCTGAAATGGCTGATGAGGACATGCTGTCACTTGAGGGAATGCTGGGAGCTCTTCAGACGACTGATACAGATGAAAATTACAATGTTTTCCGAATTACTGCGCATTCAATGAAATCTAATGCAGCTACTATAGGAGCGAATCATGTAGCAGGCTTAGCTAAGCTGCTGGAATATGCCGCAAGGGACAAGAATATTGAAACAATAGAACGATTAATGCCTGTCTTTAAAGTTGAGTGGTATAAGCTAAGGGATGCCATAAATGAAGGCTTCGGATATGGCGTTGCTGATGAGACCGTGCCAGAGCAGGAATCAAATGTAGCGACAGATTGTGTTGTAGATAAGCAACCTTATATAGAAACTGTCAGACTGGGCGAGTATCTCAACATAATGAAATCTGCCGCCGAAGAGAGGGATATAGACATTCTTAATGCTGTGCTAGAGGCATTATCAGAGTATTCGTATCCGGACGAACTTAAGAACCTGATTTCAGACTTAAGAACAAGCGGCAGGAACATGGATATTGATTCTTGCAAAGAGATTATAGATGTAATTCTGCAGATGCTGTAGAAAGATAGATAAAAGAGGAAGAAGATGGCAAATAACATGAAAGTGGCTGCTGCTAAAATGAAGCAGGACAGCTCAAAGATGGCAGCACTGTCAATAGATACGAGAAATTCAGCGCTATTGGCTATGAAGGAAGCTTTGCTAGAACAAAAAGGAAGCATTTTTGCAGCTAATTGTGAGGATATGAAGGCTGCCGAAGAGGCTGGAATCGCGGAATCCGTAAAAAAGCGACTTAAGTTTGATGAACATAAGCTGCAGGATGTACTGGCAGGAATAGAGGGGCTGATAGCTCTGCCAGATCCGATAGGCAGACTTCAGCTCGAGAGGGAACTGGATGAGGGACTGCTACTTAAGAGAGTTTCGTGCCCAATAGGAGTAATAGGTATTATATTTGAGGCAAGGCCAGATGCGCTGATTCAGATATCATCACTGTGCATAAAAAGCGGTAACTGTGCTATTTTGAAGGGCGGAAAAGAGACTGCTAGGACCAATAAAGTGCTCTTTGATATTATTTATAAAGCAGTGACAGCAGCGGGGCTGCCTCAGAACTGCTTATTACAAGCTGAGCTACACAATGAAATCGATGAGCTATTGCAGTGCCATGAGAGTGTTGACCTGCTGATTCCTCGTGGGTCCAACGCTTTTGTTCAGTATATTATGAATAACACCAAGATTCCTGTTATGGGTCATGCAGACGGTATATGCCATACGTATGTGGACAAGGACGTAGACCTTGAGGCAATGCTCCCGGTTATCGTTGATGCCAAGACCCAGTATACCGCGGCATGTAATGCGACAGAGACTCTTCTTGTGCACCGTGATATTGCAAAGAATGCACTTCCGCAGATTGCAAAGGCGTTAACAGAAGCGGGCGTGAGACTTCGCGGTACAGCTGAAGCTGCAGAAATACTAAGTGGCTGTATTTCTGATGCAGACCTTATGGGCGAAGATGAGTTCAACAAAGAATATCTGGATATGATTATATCCGTAAAGCTTGTGGATGGCGTAGATGATGCAATTGAGCATATCAATAGATTCGGTTCTCACCATACAGACTGTATTTTAACTCAGAATCAGAATACAGCGGAGTATTTTATGCAGCTTGTTGATTCGGCAGGCGTCTATCAGAATTGCTCTACCAGGTTCGCGGATGGATTTAGATATGGGTTTGGCGCGGAAGTAGGAATTAGCACTGGAAAAATACATGCCAGAGGCCCTGTGGGACTGGAGGGTCTTGTGACTTACAAGTACAAAATGTTTGGTCATGGTCAGATTGTTGGCGACTATGCGTCAGGAAAAAGCCAGTTCCATTTTAAAGATCATAGCGTAAATAACTAAAAAATTGAGGTGTCCCAAATCCTAGAAGTGTTGCTGCAAGGCGACATTTGTTTATCTGTTTAATATCTGATATTTCTTTGGAGACATTCCGACTCTCTCATTAAATGCTCTGGAGAAGGTTGAATAGTTATTGTATCCTACCAAGAAACATACGTCGTAAGGAGATAGTCCCTGGGCCATATACCATTGGGCCAGGGATATTTTTTTTGCTGTAATGTAGTGCTTGAGAGAGTTGCCAGAGTACTGCTTGAACAGCCTGTTTAGATAATCGCTGTTGTGGTGCAGTTCTTTTGCGATGAACTCAACGGTGCAGTCCTTTGCCAGATTATCCTCCACTATCTGATAAATGTCGGTTACTAAGGGCGGAAGGATATTATGATACTCAGGAGATTCGTGATTACTCATATGCGTATTTATAAATACCATGAGCTCGGTGAGGTAGGCTTTTTGCATGAGTCTGTGAGCATACCCCTTCTCAGCGATGGTTCGTTCGAGCTTTGCACATATCTCATTACAAGTGGCTATAGCGTCCTCGTCTAATTTTATGAAGTTTAGTTTGTTGGCTGGACGGCTGGTGAAGCACTCGGCCAGATCAGTGTGCTTATCGCAAATTGACGGGAAATAATCTTCGCGGATATTGATGGTGACACGTTCGTAGCTGGGTAGATCCGTGAGCATAGTGCCGTGGAAGGTGTAGGGACTTATAAGCATAAGATCGCCGCGCTCAAGCTTTTTGGCGTCGGATTCTACATACATGGTCACATCGCCGGCTAGAAATAGTAGCATTTCGTACCCATTATGGTTGTGCAATGTTGGTGTAGTATAAATCTCAGTTCTGGCAAATTTGTGTTCGCAAATGATGTTTCCGTCAATAAAACTGTAGGGATTATTGTACTCTTTTTTCATATTCTTCATGCTTTTCACCTTTAAATGGACATTTTTGCGCTTATTTTGAGAATATTTGATAAGAAAACGATTAAGTATAATAATATATGAGAAATGCATAAAATACAACCCTAAAAAGTCGGAAAATGCAAAAAAAATGAAGAAAATCGTGTATTTAGGGGTAAAATTCAGTGCTATAGTAAACTCATCGGTCGAAATGCACAAAACAACACAGTATGTACACATAAAACTGTGCGGTTTAACGAAACGCGATTTAGTTATTTTCTAAGGCTTAGTCAATCTGCTTTAGAGATCATCAAATCAGGAGAGAATAATGAAGGAAAAGCAAAAAGTAAAGACTCGCAATAAGCAGAGTGCAGGTACTTATCTGAAGAAGTACTGGCAGCTGTACGCTTTGCTTGCTATACCGATGATTTACCTGGTGGTATTCAAGTATGCACCGATGGTATACATTCAGATAGCATTTAAGAAGTACAGTATCGTAGAGAGCATTTGGAAGCAGCCATGGGCAGCAAATCATGGATTTGAGTATTTCATCAAGGCATTTGGTAATAATGACTTCAAGTACGCGTTGAGAAATACATTGGTACTTAACCTTTTAGATCTTATTATTGGATTCCCGGCACCAATCATTTTTGCACTGATACTTAATGAGCTGGCATTCCCGAGATTCAAGAAGGTTGTACAGACCATCGCTTACATGCCACACTTCCTTTCTTGGGTTATCATCTACAGCTTGGCACTTCAGCTGTTGGCACCAAATGCAGGTCTTATCAATATGTGGATCAAGGATATGGGAGGCACAGCAATCCCGTTCCTGAATGAAGTTAAGCATTGGGTAGGTACTTACATCGGATTTGGTGTATGGCAGAACTTCGGTTGGGGATCAATCGTATATCTGGCAGCAATTGCTGGCATCAACCCAGAGCTGTACGAGGCAGCATCAGTAGATGGTGCAGGACGATTTAGAAAGATATGGCACATCACTCTTCCGAGTATTAAGCCTACAATCGTAGTCCTCCTTATCATGAGCCTTGGTAATATTCTTGGAAGCGGCTTCGACAGACCATTCGCATTCCAGAACAACTTGGTAATGAAGTGGGCAGACGTTATTTCAACATTTGTATACCGTGTAGGTATTAAGGGACTTCAGTTCTCACTTACAACAGCAGTTGGTTTATTCCAGTCAGTAGTTGGTGTATTCTTCCTGCTTATGGCTAACTGGATATCTCGCAAGCTCGGCGAGCGCGGAATTTGGTAGGAGGTAGGACGACATGAAAATAAAATCTTTAAGCGCCAGAATCGGCGATTGGATATTCGTTCTCATCTGCGTACTGGTATCGATTATCTGCCTTGTACCGATGCTGAACCTATTAGCTAAATCATTAAGTGGTACCGATTATCTTGTAAGAAATGCCGTATATCTTATTCCTAAGGGACTCAATTTTAACGCTTATGTGACGGTACTTAGTGATAAGAAGTATATACTTGCATTCTTCTGGACAGTATTGCTTACTGTTATATGTACAGTACTTTCACTTACAATGACTACCCTTTGCGCATATCCGCTTATATTTGATGGACTTAAGGGTAAGGGCGTTATCAACGTATTTATAACAATTACAATGTTTTTCAATGCAGGTGCGATTCCTAACTACCTGCTTATGAAAGCACTGGGATTATTAAGTAATCCGCTTGTACTTATCATACCTAGCTGCCTTAGCGTATATAACATGATTATCATGAGGAGTTTCTTCTATGGTATACCGGACAGCTTGAGAGAATCGGCGCAGATAGATGGAGCTACATTTATTCAGATACTTACGAAGATATATGTTCCACTTTCAAAGCCGGTATACGCAACACTTGCTCTTTTCTACGCAGTAGGTCGTTGGAACGGATACTCAGATGCTTTGGTTTACATGAGAGAAGAGAAATATTATCCATTGCAGCTGCTTCTGTACAACATCCTGAACAATATTAATCAGGTTGAAGTAGCAACGCAGGAGGGCTTCTCAACACCGGGTCTGTCAGAGTCACTTAAGGCAGCGATAGTAATGTTCTCAACCATTCCGATTCTTATGATTTATCCATGGTTGCAGAAGTACTTCATCCACGGTGTAACACTTGGAGCAGTAAAGGAGTAATTAGGAATAATCAGCAAAGGCTGTTGTTCATAAAGTGACCAAAAAGAGTAAGTGCTTTAGGTCATGAGTAAATTCTTTTATAAATTACGGAGGGTAAAAAATGAAGAAAAGAATTTTTGCCGCATTGCTTGCAGGCGCAATGACATTCTCATTGGCAGCATGCGGACAGAGCGATGCACCGGCAGCATCAGCACCGGCAGCATCAAGCACTGAGACAAAGACTGAAGCAGCTGCAGATACTACTGCGGAAGCTCCAGCTAGCGAGCTCGTAGATGGCAAGTTCGCTGAGACCAGACAGATTACCGTAGAGATTTTCGATCGTGGTAATGACGGTGGTTCAGATCCAGAGGACAACCTTTACACTGAGTACATCAAGAAGGGTATGCTCGAGGATCATAACGTAGAAGTAACCTTCAAGAAGGTTCCTCGTTGGACTGAGGTTGAGGATATCAACAACCTTCTTGCAGCAGGCGATGCACCAGATATCTGCGTAACCTACAGCTATCCTACTATTCAGACTTACGCTCAGATGGGCGGTGTAGTTGATCTTTCAGATTATGTTGATACCTACAAGGCAGACCTTCCAAACCTTTGGGGATGGCTTGAGGAGAGCAACATTTACTGGGATAAGGATCCTAAGGATGGCACCATCTGGGCTATCGAAGCAAGACTTGCAGTAAGCAACCGCGTACTTACCTTCGTACGTCAGGATTGGCTTGATGCACTTGGAATGCAGGCTCCTACCACTATCGATGAGTTCGAGGCTATGCTTGTTGCATTCGATGAGAATGCTAGCACCCTTCTTGGCGCAGACGCAGACAAGATGGTTCCTTACTCTGTAAGCTACGATGTAGGTTGGAGAGCAGCTACTCTTATCGAGGCATTTATCGATCCAGCAATCTCTGATAAGGAGTTCTACATCAACGGATTTGATGACAGAAAGGTAACCCAGAACGGTACTAAGGAAGCTGTAAGACTTCTTAACAAGTGGTACAACATGGGTCTCCTTTGGGATGACTTCGCTCTTTACGGAAGCGGTGATACCAGCGAGGATGACATGATCAAGGCTGGTTATGTAGGCGCATTTACTCACAACTGGGATTATCCATATCGTAATGGTGAGGACAGCATCAATGCTAACCTTGCAAGAAACGTAGGCGAGGATGCTAAGTTTGTAGCTATCGATTGCTTCAAGGGACCGACTGGCAAGTATACCAAGTTCGTTCCAGGTCCGGTTGACCGTAAGGTATTCTTCCCAAGCACCAATGATGAGCCTCTTGCATCAATGCTTTACCTTGATTGGATCTCAGATCCAGAGCACATCCACTATCTCCAGGTTGGTGATGAGGGTGTTACCCATACTGTAACTGATGATGGCGCAATTGCTATTCAGCCAGCTACTGGTGATGCAATCCAGAACTCTGGTATGAACATCGACTATACCATTACCTGTAACGGTCTTAAGCTCATCAGCGAAGACCTTACCAACAAGTCTAGAGCACTTAACTACCCAGGTATTGCTCCAGAAGACGTTTTGAGCGCTCATACTATAGCTAATACAGACCTTAAGGTTCTTAAGAATGTAAACGTAGGCGCTATTGAGGCTGAGCAGGGTGTAGGTGATACACTTTCAGCTAAGAGAGATCAGGTATACGACAACGCAGTTGTTGCAAAGGAAGCTGATTTCGATGCAGTTTGGGATGCTGGAATGGCAGATTATCTGTCAGCTGGTGGACAGGCTATTATCGACGAGCGTACTGAGAAGTGGGCAGAGTTCTTCGGCGATGCTGATATGCTCCCATAATAATTCTTAGAACAAACGTTAAAAAGTAACTGTTAACTCCCAGGCCAAGTGCCTGGGAGTTTTTAAAAGAAGCACTAGTATGGTTGATGCTGACACTTACCAGATTGGCCATGTATAGAGAGAGAGAAGACATGAACTTTGAAGCGGCGTGGTTGCGCTATGACAAGGCTGATAAGCAGGCTATAGTTTCGGACCTCACAACAATAATATGTGATAGCACTCTGCAGCAGAACACAGTTGTATCGAGCGCAATAAAAGAGCTGCAGCAGGCATTTGATAGTATGTTCGGCATAAAGCTGGATGTTTCAAGTGATAATGCTGGTAGCAAGGTAATAACCTTACAGATTAAGAGTTGCGACAGCGTTGAGTGCGTGCTATCAAAGTCAGAGGCATATCGTATAGAGGAAAAGGATGGAAATATTATTATTTCTGGATCTGATGCCAACGGATTGCTTTATGGAACGTTTTCTCTTCTGCGAACAGTAGTGCAGAAAAAATCTGTAAAAGGATTGCTTGAGGAAAAGTCTCCAGTGATGCCATTTAGAATGTATAATCATTGGGATAACATGGATGGCAGCATAGAGAGAGGTTATTCAGGAAAATCCTTCTACTATGTGGACAATGAGATAGTAGTTGATGACAGAACAAGGATGTATGCAAGGCTTGTATCTTCTGTGGGCATCAACGCAGTAGTAATCAATAATGTTAATGTCAAGGACATGGCAACTTATATGATTACTGATAAGTACTTCAGCAAGCTTAATGAGCTGGCAGGTGTATTCGCAGAGTATGGCATCAAGCTCTATATGAGCCTTAACTACGCTGCACCGCTTGAACTTGGCGAGCTGGATACAGCTGATCCGCTTGATCCGTCAGTTCAAAGCTGGTGGAAGACAAAAATGTCAGAGGTTTTCGCTAGGATAGACAATCTCGGAGGATTCCTAATAAAGGCAGACTCTGAAGGAAGACCGGGACCGTTTACCTATGGGCGTACTCATGCTGATGGGGCCAATATGCTTGCTGATGCAGTGGCACCATATGGCGGCACAATTATTTGGAGATGCTTCGTATATAATTGTCAGCAGGATTGGCGTGATTACAAGACAGATAGAGCCAGATCAGGCTATGATAATTTCGTGGCACTAGACGGCACATTTAGAGATAATGTGATTCTTCAGATTAAGAATGGGCCAATGGATTTCCAGGTGCGTGAGCCAGTTCACCCGCTGTTTGGCGGAATGAAGAATACAAACGAGATGATTGAATTCCAGATAGCACAGGAATACACAGGTCAGCAGAGACATGTATGCTATCTTATTCCTATGTTCAAGGAGATTCTGGCGTTCAAAACACATGCCGAAGACGAAAATGATACAGTAGAGGATATCGTATGTGGTAGGACCTATGGTCAGACTAATTGCGGTATGGCTGCTGTTGTAAATACAGGAAACGACGAGAACTGGACCGGACATGATTTAGCTGCAGCCAATTTCTATGGATTTGGTAGATTGGCATTTGATACATCACTTTCTGCTGAGGAAATTGCAGATGAGTGGATAGTTCAGACCTTTGGAGCAGACGAGCAGGTCGTAGAGACCATCAGAGACATTTTGATGAAGTCATGGCCTGCCTATGAGAATTATAATGCTCCGCTTGGAATAGGCTGGATGGTTAATCCTCATGAGCACTATGGACCTAATGTTGACGGATATGAGTATGACAGATGGGGCACATATCATAGAGCAGATCACAAGGGCATAGGTGTGGATAGAAGCCACATGGGAACAGGATATGCGCAGCAATATCATGAGCCTTGGTCATCTATATACGATGATATAAGTACATGTCCAGAAGAACTATTACTGTTTTTCCATCATGTACCGTATGATTACCAGCTTAGCACAGGTAAGACGGTTCTCCAGCATATTTATGACACTCACTTCAAGGGCGTCGAGATGGTGGAGGAAATGGTAGCTGAATTCGAGAAGCTTTCTGGGAAAATTGATGAGAAGAGATTTAATAGAATGAGAAATCGCTTCAATATGCAGCTAGAAAACTCAAAGGAGTGGAGAGATCAAATTAACAGCTACTTCTATAGGAAGACAAACATACCTGATAAGTATAATAGAACAATATACTAATAATAAGCGCCATACAAATGTATGGCGCTGCTTTATTTATTGAGATAATCGGTAGGCGATATGCCCTCCACTTTTTTAAACACCTTGCTAAAATAGAAGGCACTTTCGAAGCCGAGAATTTCAGCTATCTCATATACCTTTAGTGTGCTGTCATCAAGAAGCTTTTTGGCTTCCTTTATCTTGCAGTTATTTACGTACTCTACAAATCCACAGTCATTATATTTACTAAATAATTGGCTCAAATAGCTGGGGCTTATAGCAAATACAGCAGCAACCTCATTTAATGACAAACGCTCTCGCACATGGGCATTAATATGTTTTTTGACCTGAGCTACAATGTGGTTTTTATAATCTTTTTTGTGCTCTTCAAACATGGAACATATATTGGCTGAAAATGCAGATAACCAAGCCATAATCTGCTCTACAGAGTTTTGAGTATAAAGAGAACGGTAGCCATCAGAGCTGTCTTGATAGAGACTTTCAACGTCAGGAAGCAGAGATATGGCTAAATGCAAAATGTTGCTGGCAGCATCAATGGCTTGCAGATAATGGTCAGGGTGGCTCTCGAATAGCTCTGTAATAGCGCATATAGTCTTGTCAAGCAATTCCGCATCATACTCTTCGAAGGCGCGGGTTAGGTCGCTCTTGAATACACTTATGTTGAACGAACTATGCACATTGCTGTCAATTTCTGATGAATCAATGCATACAAATGGTGAGGCTTCTGAGGCCTGTCGAAATGCCTGTCGAGCGTATTGATAAGAACTGCTTATACCTTGGTGGCCCTCAACGATATTGCCTATCCCACAGCGAATAGACACGTTATAGTAGTTGGAAAGGGTATCGCTTATGTTGCCTAGGATAGGAAGTAGCCCGTCTGTAGAGGCAGGAAGCTCATCATAACAAAAAATGAGAGCGAAGTGTCTCACATCAAGTGATACGCAATGGCAGGGGAGATATTTTACCACTAGCTCTCTTATCATTTGAAGAGTGGAGCTAAAAAGGGACATTTGCTTTTCTATAGTCAGAAGGTCGTTCTGATTATCAATTATCTCTCCGTAACAGCATACAAAGCCGGCGTGAATAAAGGACACACCTAATTCTTTGGCTTGCAATAGAAACTGGTTATCTGATTCGAACAGATTGTGCAGCAGTCTGATGAAGAATTTCTCATGGTACAAATGTACTTCAGTCGAGAAATCCTGCGAAACTTCTTTTCCAGGAAGCCTCTTTACGGCTTTTTGGAGAGCTTCGGTCAGCGTGTCAGCATCCATCTCCAGCTTCAATAAATAATCTGATACCTGATATGATAGAGCCTCCTTAACCATGTGGAAGTCTTCGTAGCTTGTGAGAATAATAAAACAAGGATTGTCCTTGCCGTATCGTTCAGTACATACTTTTACAAGCTCAAGACCTGTCATTACGGGCATTTTTATATCAGTTATGACTATGTCGGGAGACTGTTCTTCGATAATTTTTAGTGCAGCTTGCCCGTTTGAGGCAGTTCCGCATACTTCCATATTAAGTTCCTGCCAGTTTAGGATTGATTTAACACCAACCTGAACCAATGGCTCGTCATCTACAATTAATACTTTTATCATATTTTTCCTAATCCTAGATTATGGTACTTTTACGGAACGGCAACCGGATGGACATCTTGGTGTACTTGCCCACTTCACTTGTGGCAGTGATTCCGTAGGTATCCCCGAACTCATACTGAAGTCTCTTGTTTACATTATACACACCAATTTCTTTGAAGAAATCGGACTTGTCATCGCTTTTTTCTGATAGCAGAGCATTGAGCTTCTCTGGAGTGATACCTACTCCGTCATCAGTTACATCTATTATTATATCATTTGGGATGTCAGAATCATGATATACATGAATATCTATGGTTCCGGCACCTCCCTTGGGTTCTATTCCATGGAATACAGCATTTTCCACAATTGGCTGAAGCGTGAATTTGTTGATTTCCATCTGATTTAGAGCTTCATCATCCATTGTAATATTCATAGTGATTGCTCCGCCGTAGCGGTATTTTTGAATCAAAAAATAGTCCTGCAGCAGTGCGAGTTCTTCACTCAAAGGAATGACAGTGCTAGTGCCCTTGGAAATGCTCTTTAGCAATCGGGATAATGAGGTAGTTATTTCTGAAATTCCTGTGGCACCTTGGATTGTAGCCATCCACTTTATTGAGTTGAGTGTATTATATATGAAGTGAGGATTTATTTGGCTTTGAAGCATTTTATATTCCAAGTCCCTCTTTTGCTTTTCATCCTCTAGCCTGTCTTTCATTAGAGTGTCAACGTTTTCGGCTAGATCATTGATGCCTCGACCTATATCTCCTAGCTCATGATCCCATTCTACAGAGTTGTCACGGTCAAAGTTACCCTCAGAAATTCGCTCCATTCTATTTTGGAGGAGTCGTACAGGGAGATGAATCATACGGCTCATAATATTGATCAGTAGAAAGCCTATACCTAAAAGGCCAACTATTATGCCGAGAATGACAAGCAGGAAGAGTTTTCTCTGCTCCCTGGCTTCCTCTTGAGATATAGTTTGACTAATATAGCAATCATTCATATTTAGAGGAACGCTGACGCAAGTATTGCTATCAGCTAGATTTTCCTGAGTTAATACCAGTGTGTTGTCTTCATATATATATTGATTGCCACCTATTGTTATAAAAACGAAGCTATCAGCCGGAGTGCTGTATTTCCTAAGCGAATTGATAAATAGGTTGGCGGATATTTCTATAAGAACAAATCCGTCGGACTCTGAGCGATAAGGGTAATTGATTGGTCGAATGATAGGTAATACCTGGTGTGGGCGGCGAAGGAAAGGATCATTCACTAGCCCTACACTAAAATCATAGTCGTTGGCAGTAACAAGCTGAGAAAAGTATGTAAGGTTAGGCACATCTACAGACAAGTCGTTTGTTGTTGAATAGGTAGTGTCAACAATTTGTAGAAAACCCTGCTCATTGACTACTGCTAATCGAGGAATATATTGGTTCGATGCGTTAGAACTATATTCTTCGTATAGACGATTGTGAGTAGAGACAGCCATCATCGCATCTGGAGCGGAACTTTGATTTACATATTTGGTGATTGAACTATTAGTCTGGCAGAACTGGGTTAGTCTGTAGATGTCAGCCATGTTACTGTTAATGCTGTCTGATAGAAGGTATAGGCTGGCTTCCGTAGACTGAGCGAGACTTTGTTCCATATATGTAGTAAAGAGAAAATAGCTAAGAAAACTAACCAGCACACACATGCCAAGGATGCATGACAGAGTAATAGCAAGTATCCGAGTTTGAATTTTTGCATGGTGAGTTTTGATTTTGCTCATACTTGAATACGAAAATGACCTTTCATTATCTATATACTGGTTTTGCAAAGTATAACATATGAATCACTTTTTTAGATGAGTAAGTATTGATATACAAAAATTTTACAACAAAACTAAAAATATTACATACTACGATTAGCAAATGTTGAACGAAATAATAAAAAAACACTGCAAATAAAAATATGGTACATGGAGAAAGAGCCTTTCAACGACTAAGATAATACTATCAGAAAGCAGAGGCGCCAACGAACAGACGCTATACTTTCAGAAATCCTTGTGAAAACAAATTTATTGGAGGAAAAGAAATGAAAAAGAGATTGGTAAGCGTATTACTCGCTGGATCAATGATTGCAGCATCTCTTGCAGGATGCGGCAGCACAGCAGCACCAGCAGCTCCTGCAGCAGAGCCAGCAGCTACCACCGAGGCAGCACCGGCAGCAGATGCAGCACCAGCAGAGGCACCGGTTGAGGAAGTTACTCTTAAGTGGGCTATTTGGGATGAGTCAACCACTCAGTACTGGGGAGACATCAAGAACGAGTATGAGGCAACTCATCCGGGTGTAACTATCGAGATGGTAGACCTTGGATCAACTGATTACATGACTGTACTTGCTACAGAGCTTTCAGGTTCAGGTTCAGATTTCGACGTAGTAACAATTAAGGACGTTCCTGGATATGCAACTCTCGTTCAGAAGAATGCTATCCTTCCACTTAACGATTACATTGCAGCTGATAATGTAGATCTTAAGAAGTTCGCAGGTGCAACTGATCAGGTTACTGTAGATGGAGATCTTTACGAACTTCCTTTCAGAAATGACTTCTGGGTACTTTTCTATAACAAAGACCTCTTTGATGCAAAGGGCGTTGCATATCCTACCAACGATATGACTTGGGAAGAGTATGATGCACTTGCAAGAGAGATGACTGATACCACATTTGGTTCACAGATATATGGTGGTCACTATCACACCTGGAGATCTACCACTGGTCTTATGGGTGTACTTGATGGAAAGCACTCAATCCTTGATGGAAATTATGATTTCATGAAGCCATACTATGAGATGGTTCTTAACCAGGAAGCTGACGGCGTTGTAAGAAAGTATGCTGATCTTAAGACAGAGGGTCTTCACTACTCAGCAGCATTCTCTGGCGGTGATGTAGCTATGCTCAACATGGGTTCATGGTTCATCGCAACTCTTATCAGCAACATCGCTAGCGGTGAGTACGATGCAAGCCTCTGCGGTAACTGGGGTATTGTTAAGTATCCTCATGCAGCAGGTGTACCGGCTGGTTCTACTCTTGGTACCATCACTGGTCTTGCAATCGCATCTGCAACAGATACTCCTGATGCAGCATGGGATTTCGTAAACTGGGTAAGTGGTGCTGATGGAGCAGCAGTTATGGCCTCATCTGGTAACTTCCCAGCAGTTATGACTGGTGAGGTTGCTGACCTTATCACTGGTCTTGATGGATTCCCAACTGACGCAGAGAGCAAAGAGGCACTTAACGTATCTAACCTCTACCTCGAGGTTCCATACGCTCCAAACGTATCAGAGATCAACTCAGTACTTGATTCATATCACGGCAGCATCATGACTGGCGAGGTATCTATCGATGAGGGTATCGAGGCAATGAACACTGAGGTTCAGAAGATTCTTGCACAGTAAGTAAATTCCTTAAACATTGGGGCCGCTCTAGAGAGGGCGGCCCTGTTTTTTAAGACAGAGGAAGGACATAAAAATGGGTAACACAGACTCGATTCAGAAAACAGAAAAGATTGCTGCTATGCAGAACGAGCTGGTGAAGCTAATCGCTGATGTTCATGTGGAGAGCAATGATAAAAAGAAAAGAAAGATGATAGCTCAGATAGGCGCTTATAATCGTAAGATTGATAAGATGAAGTCTGGCAGAATTCTCAGCAGAGAAGCAAAAAGAGATATTGTTGCTTACTCTTTCATCGCACCGAACTTCATAGGATTCTGCGTATTCACTCTAATCCCAATAGTGTTCGCATTCGCTCTGGGCTTTATGAAATGGGACGGAAGCAACCCGATGGAATGGGCTGGCATCACCAATTTTCTTAAATTGAAGGATGATGTATTTTTTAAGGCAGCACTTAGAAATACTATTATCTATAGTTTAGGTACAGTACCTCTTACAATGATAGCATCGCTGGCACTGGCGATTGTACTTAATCAGAAAGTAGTAGGAAGAGGATTTTTCAGGACCCTGTCCTTCTTCCCTTATGTAGCATCTCTTGTTGCAATTACTTCAGTGTGGAAAATGCTTTTCCACCCATCAAAGGGACCTATCAACAACATTCTGTATACCGTATTTAACGTACCAGCAGAGAATCTCCCGCAGTGGTTTACAGGCGGATTGACGTTGTTCTCAATGATTCTCTTTAGTGTATGGAAATACATGGGTTATTACATGGTAATCTACCTGGCAGGCCTCCAAGGAATAAATGGAGAGCTATACGAGGCGGCAGGTCTCGATGGCGCAAATACCTGGCAGAAATTCAGATATGTAACATGGCCACAACTTAGTTCGACAACATTCTTTGTAGTAGTAATGCTTACAATTAACTGCTTCAAGGTATACGATATAGCGATTATGCTCGCCGGTGGCGGAAGCGGAGAACTCACCACATCAGCGACAGTTCTGGTTTACTACATCTATCAGAAGGCATTTATTGATTGGGATCTGGGATACTCAAGTGCAGTAGCGATGGTACTGTTTATACTTGTACTTGTTGTCACCATCATTCAGTTCCGCGGTCAGGCTAGACGAGAGAGAGCATAAGGAGGCAGAAATGAAATCAGCACATAATAGAGCCGTTGTCTCTAAAGTAATCGTATATGTAATTCTGATATTAATCGCATTAGTAATGATAATACCGTTCCTCTGGATGCTTTCAGCATCAATTAAGAGCGATAGAGAAGTTTTCCAGATGAACCCGTTTGTATTTATTCCTGCCGTACCAAAGTGGAGTAACTACTCAGACATTTGGACCAAGATACCGTTTTTGAAGTTTGTAGAGAACACTGTGTTTTTGACATTAGTGGTAACTATCCTGCAGCTGCTCACCTCAAGCTTTGCAGCATATGCGTTTTCTAAGCTTCATTTCCGCGCTAAAAATGCGCTTTTCCTGGCATATATAGCTACAATAGCAATGCCATGGCAGGTATATATGGTACCGCAGTTTATCATGATGAGAAGAATGGGACTTAACGATAAGCTTCTTGCGATTATCTGCCTGCAGGCCTTCTCAGCATTTGGTGTGTTCATGATGAAGCAGTTCTACGAGGGCATTCCGGATGATTTGTGCGAGGCAGCTCGAATAGACGGTATGAGCGAGTACAGGATTTATTCGACGATAATGCTTCCGCTGTCAAAGCCAGCGTTGTCAACACTTGTTATCTTCTCATTTGTTGCCACCTGGAATGATTATCTTGGACCACTCATCTACTTGAAGAGCCAGGAGAAGAAAACTATTCAGCTGGGACTTAAGATGTTCATCAGCCAGTATTCATCAGATTATGGCTTGATTATGGCAGGATCTGTTTTGTCACTTATTCCAGTGCTTGTTGTATTCCTTTGCCTGCAGAAATATTTTGTAGAAGGTGTAGCAACTACTGGTCTAAAGGGTTAATATTGTAGAGTAAAAGATATCCTTGAGGCGTAGGCTTTGAGGATATCTTATAATCTAGAGAATAAGATTGGGAGGAACAATCGAAGTGAAACTTACATTTGATAATTATCCAGAGATTAGTGCGGCAGAGATACAGGATGCGCTTAAGCTATGCGATGAGCAGGTGCTGAAAGTGCTTCCGGATTTCACGGATTCATTCCAGAACGCATATAGTGAGAATGGATTCTACAAGCCAATACCAAATAATTACTGGACCTGTGGATTTTGGACGGGGGAAGTGTGGCTGGCTTATGAGCATTGCAAGGATGAGAGATTAAAAGAGGCCGGAAAAATCCAAATAAAGAGTTTTCTCGATAGAGTAAATAATAAAATCGAGGTTGACCATCACGACATGGGATTCCTATATTCACCGTCGTGTGTGGCTGGATATAAGCTTATAGGCAGTAAAGAGGGTCGTGAGGCAGCTATCAAAGCAGCAGACCAGCTTATTACTAGGTTCCATCCGGTGGGAGAATTCATTCAGGCTTGGGGGCCGATGGATGCACCTGAAAATTACAGGCTTATTATTGATTGTCTTCTCAACCTTCCGCTTTTGTACTGGGCGTCAGAGGAGACCGGAGACAATAAATATAGAGATATTGCAGAAAAGCACATTCATACTGCAGTAGCGAATGTTGTCAGAGAAGATTACTCTACCTGGCATACTTTCTTCTTTAATATGGAGACTGGAGCACCAGACCACGGGGCGACCTGCCAGGGCTACAGGGATGGATCTGCATGGGCTAGAGGTCAGGCCTGGGGTGTTTATGGTATGGCTTTGGCCTACAGGTATACCAAACGTCAGGAGTACATAGACCTCTTTAGAAATGTTACAGAGTATTTCTTGGAGCATCTCCCGCAGGATTTGATTCCATTCTGGGATCTCGAATTTACGGATGGAGATGACCAGCCACGCGACTCTTCATCAGCATCGATTGCGGCATGTGGTATGCTTGAAATGAGCAAGTACCTTGATGCGGATGAGGCGGAGCATTATAGAAAGATTGCCAGACGAATATTAAAATCTGTATATGATAACTACGCAGTAAAGGACCTTAGCACTTCCAATGGATTGGTGCTTCATAGCACCTATTCTAATCACTCTCCATACAACACCTGCAATCATTATGGCGTGGATGAATGCAACTCATGGGGTGATTATTTCTATATGGAAGCGTTGACTAGATTGGCAGGAGACTGGGAGCAGTATTGGTGATATTATGGCTGAACTAACATTAAAAATAGTAAATCAGAATGATGAAATACTGTGCCAGGCTACAGGCACAGACTTCGTGGACCTGGTGAATCTAGGGACATACCATGAAGGAGACTGCATAGTATTAGAAAGCAGTGATAAAAATGTGCATCTGCATTATCAGGTGGACGATGCATTAGGCGATGCGCTGATTTACCTTACAGACAATAAATTGATATATAAGATTCCTTTTGGAGAGAAGCGAGTAAGTATGTCTCCAAAGGTTTTTATGGGTGAAAAGCACTATCTTTTTGCAGAGCTCGCCAGAGATGATGAAATCTATATGTACAGAAATGTAGCACTTAATCCTGCAGATCAGCATTGGGATGTTCCGGCCTACCCTCACGCCACAGCTAATGTTGAGACCAGAGGGGAGAGCGTATTTGCTGCCAAAAATGCTATAGATGGTGTGCGAGCGAATCTGTCACATGGTGAATGGCCTTATGAGTCTTGGGGTATAAATAGGCAGGATGACGCCAGAATGAGAGTTGATTTTGGTCGCGAGATTGAGACTGACAAAATCGTACTCTATACGCGTGCTGATTTCCCACATGACAATTGGTGGACGCAGGTTACGTTTGAGTTTTCCGACGGAAGTAGAGAGGTGTTTTCTCTGGAAAAGAGTGTAAGACCTCACGTGCTTACGTTTGAAAAGAAGAAAATAACCTGGGTAGACTTTTGCGAATTAATAAAGGCCGATGATCCGTCACCGTTCCCAGCATTGACTCAGATAGAAGTGTACGGCAAAGATATAAGATAATCAGTAGGAGCAGAAAATGGCAACAATCCGTGATATAGCATCAAATTTAGATACAAAAAAAGACTTTCAGAATCTGATGCTTGCAATACTTAACCCGTTAAAGCCTCACTACAGTGAGCAGGGGGCAAGATTGCAGCTAGGTAGGACTATGGCTCATTACGACATAGGTTCGACTTGGATGGAAGCTTTTTCCAGACCCTTGTGGGCACTCGTTCCATTCTGGGCAGGCGGAGGAAGTGAACCCTGGTTTGAGGACATATATCGAAGAGGCTTGGCAGCAGGTACCAACCCTGATGGACCGGAATACTGGGGAGAGTGCTCGCCGTTTAACCAGAAATTCGTTGAGATGGCAGCTATTGCCTGTGGCATTATGTTTGCCCCGGAAAAGGTGTGGGAGCCCTTGACTGACGCTGAGAAGGACAATCTTGTTCAGTACCTTAACAAGATAAATGAGCACCCGTTACCGGTTTGCAACTGGATATTTTTTGCAATACTCGTAAATATTGCTATGAAGCAGAAGGGCAGAAAATACAGCCCTGAGCTTCTTGAGCAGTACCTTGATGGAATAGACTCATTCTATATTGGTGATGGCTGGTACAGAGATGGAGATTCGAATCAAAAGGACTATTATATCTCTTTTGCAATTCACTATTATAGTCTGATTTATGCCAAGGTTATGGCTGATGAGGATCCTGAGCGCGCAAATAAATATAAGGAGCGCGCATGCATATTTGCACAACAGTTTATCTACTGGTTTGACGATAGCGGTGAAGCTATTCCTTTTGGACGATCACTTACCTACAGATTCGCTCAGGTTAGCTTCTTTAGTGCTTGCCTTATTGCTGGCGTAGAGCCATTTTCTGTCGGTGTGATGAAGGGCCTTATAGCACGTCATTTGAAGAGCTGGATGGAAAAGCCTATTTTCGATAGAGATGATATATTGACTATAGGTTATGGATACCCGAATCTTACAATGGCAGAGAGGTACAATGCACCTGGCTCTCCGTATTGGAGCATGAAGACGTTTGCGTTCCTAATGCTTCCTAATGAGCATCCGTTTTGGAGTGTCAAGGCTGAGCCACTTCCGGATATGAAGCCGGAGTGCCCTATGCCTTGCGCAGATATGTTTGTATATCACTATGGTAACCATACCACGGCTTTCGCGCCAGGAGTGTACAGTAGGTTTGGACATGGTCAGATAGTCGCTAAGTATAGCAAATTTGCCTATGATACCAGGTTTTCAATTAGCATTGCCAAGTCAAGCTATGAGTTGCATGAAAATGCTCCGGACAGCATGCTAGCCTTCTGGATAAATGACTATGTGTATGTCCGCCGAATCTGTGAGGATAGTAAGATATCCCAAG
The DNA here is from genome assembly GCA_045597645.1 of Lachnospiraceae bacterium. Classification (GTDB taxonomy): domain Bacteria; phylum Bacillota; class Clostridia; order Lachnospirales; family Lachnospiraceae; genus JAKSSE01. The sequence continues at coordinate 38,964 of JAZLKM010000020.1, forward strand.
AAGGAGTATGGTCAAAGTGGAGTCCATACCCGGGTATAGAAGTAGAGACTACTGTCATTCCAGGACCAAATGGACATAAGCGTATACACAAGATAACCAGTGATATAGAGTGCGAGGCCTATGACTGTGGCTTCTCGATAGATCGAGGAGATTATACAGAGGTAGACTTCTATTCGAAGGCAGAAGGGAACTTCTGTGAAGCTGGTAACAATACTACAAAGTGTAAGATTTCTGGTGAATCTGATAGCATGCCATCAGAAGGCTATTTGATAACAGCGGACCCAAACATGAACCTTTTGTATACAAAGACTGCTATCCCGTGTGTAAAATATTCTATAAAGAGGGGACAGCAGATGCTGACAACAGAAGTTGAGGTTGAAGTGAAATAAATGATTTGGCCGATGCAATTGCATCGGCCTTATTTTGTAAGAATGTCAAATAGCCATATATGATAAGTATGCAATGATAATCGCGAAAATGAAGTGGTTGAAAAAGTAGCTGATGGATAGTAGTATGAAATAGAATATGCTTTGGCCCATACGAAGGGGGTATAAGTATGAATGAGCATAGTAGTAAATTCTGGAATAGAGTGGGTGAATACTATCCAGAAATAATAAAGACGATATCAGAGCTTTCTCCCAGATCCTATATCTCGCTTACCGACATGGAGACGATGGAGACCTGGTGGTCTCAGCGTGCGCTGGATTTCTTTGGAGTGGAAGAGAATCTGACGAAGGTGGGGCATGAGAAGGTAAAGATAACCATACATCCAGATGATAAGGAGCCCTACAGGGAAGCTTGGCGCAACCGCATGAATGGTGTGGATTTAGATAAGACCATAGAGTATCGCGTCGAGAGCCGAAAGGGGCATTACGATAGATTTTCCGCAAAGGCCAACATAATAACCGATGAAGTTGGTAATAAGAAGTATCTTCTATCTTATTACAGGAACCATGGTATTGCGGAAGAGGTTGACTCTGTCACTGGCCTTCATAGTGAGAAGACGTTGTCTGAAAAAATGCGTGAGTACATCGCTACAGGTACTCGAGCTGTGATTGTAAAAATAGGTCTGAATCAGTTTAGTCGAATGAACGTGTTATATGGCGGTGACTATGCTGATGATATTTTAAGTGCTGTGTCTGAACAGCTGATAGCAAATAAGACGGACAAAGGCTTTGCATACAGAATGCAGGGGGCAAAGTTTGCAATATGCTATGACGATATCTCAAGGGATGAGCTTCAGAATATATACAATAATATAGTATACGCCCTTGCGAATAAGGTAGAGATAGATGGGAAAAAAGTTCCGCTTAAGATATCTGGAGGAGCTGTTAGGCTCGAGCCTAATATGACTGATACCAATGGTATTAGAAGCCGAATGACATATGCACTTGAGCACTCAAGGTATTCTCATCATGGCGAACTTGTCATGTTTAATGATGAGGTATGTGGTAACAATGCGGATAAGCTTGATCTTGTTAGTATCATACATCAGAGTGCAGTAGACGATTTTGATGGATTTTTCCTGTGCTATCAGCCTATAGTAGATACAAATACTGACAGAATTAAAGGTATGGAAGCACTCATTAGGTGGAAGAGAGAGCCTTATGGTCAGGTGCCACCTAATGTATTTATAGATTGGCTTGAGGATGATGCATGCATATTTGACTTGGGCAATTGGATTCTTGAGACAGCACTTGAAGATTGCAAGAAAATTGCAGCGATGGATAGCGAATTCTTCGTAAATGTAAATGTATGCGCGGCGCAGCTTGAGCATCCGGAATTTAGAAATCGAGTGCTCTCAGCTGTAAAAAAGGCAAATGTGAAGCCTAGTCTCCTTTGCTTAGAGCTTACAGAGCGATGCAGAAATCTTGATGTAGTATTTCTCAGACAGGAGATCGAGTTCTTCAGGGCAAATGGAATAAAGATAGCGCTTGATGATTTTGGAACGGGTGGATCATCTCTCAGCGTAGCTTTGGACCTGCCGCTTGATGAAGTAAAAATAGATATGTCCTTTATAAGGGGGATAGTGGACAAGCCTGCTAATCAGGCCATGGTCAAGTATGTAGTTGATTTTTCTAATAATATAAATGTGGAAATATGCCTCGAGGGTGTGGAGGACGAGACTACGAGAGACCATCTGATACAGTATGGCGCAACATGGTTCCAAGGCTACTACTATTCAAAGCCTGTGCCTGTAGATGAATTCGAAATATTAATGAAGAATAGGTAAGGATGAAAATGGAGACAGAAAAGAAGGGTATTACAGGCAGTTCTATTAAAATTATTGCAATTGTTGCAATGCTTATCGACCATATCGCTGCTGCGCTCATAACCAGAGTGCTTATCGATAACGGACTAGGCACCTTAGATGCAACTGATCCCACAGCTTATGCGTCATGGATGTCACAAAATGGTGCCCTTTATGGCCTGATGATGGTCATGAGATGTATAGGAAGATTAGGCTTTCCTATCTTCTGCTTTCTTCTGGTTGAGGGATTCCAGAAGACTAGCAATAGGTTGAAGTATGCAATGAGGCTAGCTCTTTTTGCGCTTATCTCTGAGATACCGTTTGACTTGGCAATCTCAGGAACTTGGCTTGAGTTTGGATATCAAAATGTATTTTTCACATTGCTTTTGGGTATGCTGGCAATCTGGGGCATATATTTTGTTACTGAAGCTAAGCCTGCAAAGCCACTTATTATTGCTTCTTATGTGGTTGGTATTTTAGCACCATCGGCCTACGTAGCATATGAGATACATGGCTCCATAGTAGAGGTTGTAGCCGTAGTATCAGATATGATTGGTGAGGCTGTCACCATGCCGGCATCTACGTTCTACGTAATGTGGGCAGTATTTGCAGCAATTATTTTGATTTTCTTTACTATTTTCCGCATCAAGGCTGGTGAGGAAAAGGCATGGAAAGTCTTTGGAAGCATGAGTGTAATAGCTATTGCAATGATTCTGGCGACCGTGCTAAAGACAGACTATGCAGGCGGTGGTGTATTAACCATAGCAGTTATGTATCTGTTTAGGAAAAAGCGAGTACTTTCAGCTGCGGCAGGATGCATAGTGCTTACCATAATGAGTTCAATTGAAGCCTTTGCATTCTTGACCTTGATTCCGATTGCAAAATATAATGGAAAGCGTGGACTTAAGATGAAATATTTCTTCTACGCGTTCTATCCGGGACATCTTCTGATAATCTGGCTCATTTGCTTTGCGATGGGACTAGGTAGTATATCTACATTATAAAAATTAAAAGATATCCTGTGAGCTGTAGCTCAGGGGCAGTTTTTTGGCAGGAGTAAGGACTTCTGCCTTTTTTTAAACAATGAATAAATCAAGACAGTATTCAATTAGAAAAAAGATGGCGACAATGTTGGCAGTGGCAGCACTGCCTCTTTTTGCTATCAACGTATATCTGCTTATGTCTATAAGAGGTTTCACGCAGGTGTACAGGGGTATAGTATCTAATATGGTAGTAGCTAACGACTACAACCTTAATTTTAAGGAGTCGATCGATGAGAGCTGCTACAAGCTGGTTGTAGGATATACTACTTTTGAGGATATTGATAATGACACTGAGCTTGTGAGCCCATACACCTTGATTTATAAATTCAGAAGAGATATTAACGGCCTTCGTAAAAGCACAGATGACGCAAGATCAAAAATGTGGCTGAGCAGTATATGGACTAACCTGGATTCTCTGGAGCATAGAATTAATGACATTGAGAATAATATGAAGGTTGGTGGCCGATATGATGAGAATCTCGATATGCTTGACAATAGTGTATATATGCTGACAGAGCTCATTCAGGATGATATACAGCAGTATATATACTGCCAGGCATCTAACATGGGCGAGATACAGAGCAGCCTAGACACCAGAGAAGTGTATTTTCTGATATCCTCTGGACTCATGCTGGCTGCAATCGTGGCAATGATCATTATGATAGTAGCCAATATTTCCAGAAGCGTTACCAAGCCCATAGATGAGCTGGTAGATGTTACTGAGAAGGTGGCGGCAGGAGATCTGTCAATCCGCGCAGACAATCGGTCCGAGGACGAGCTGGGCAGACTCTCCAGATCGTTCAATAACATGACGGATGTTATTGAGAAAATGATGATTCAGATAAAAGAGGATGAGCATAAGATGCGTAATACGGAGATCAGACTGCTGCAGGAGCAGATCAATCCCCATTTTCTGTATAATGCTCTGGATACTATTGTATGGCTTATCGAGGTAGGCGAGGACGAGAAGGCCACCAATATGGTTATGTCCCTGTCTGAATTTTTCAAGCTGGTACTAAGCCATGGCAAGGAGTCCATTTCTATTCGCGATGAGGAGCTGCATGTCAGAAGCTACCTGGAGATACAGCAGATACGATACGCGGACATTATGGACTATGACATAGATATAGATCCTAAGATATATGATTATAAAATACTTAAGCTGACCTTACAGCCAATCGTGGAAAATGCACTCTATCACGGCATTAAGTATATGCGTGCCAAGGGTCATATTTCAGTGAAGGGCACTATGGTGGATGGCGACATACATCTGGTAGTTACTGACGATGGAGTAGGAATGGACGAGGCGACTCTAGAGCAGCTGCGATACACGATATCGAAACCCTGCAAGGATGGAGACGAGGGCTTTGGTCTGGCCAATGTTAATGAGCGTATTCGCATCAACTTTGGCGAAAAATATGGCATGCAGATACAGTCCAAGGAGGGCGAGGGCACTACAGTGACAGTGGTGATACCTGCTTGGTATACAATGGGAGGGGCGGCACATGAGGAAAAGTAAGAAGCACCCTTTCTGGACGTGGCAGAAAATGCTGCTGGTGATTCTGGGGTCTGTAGTAGTGCTCACAATGGCTTTTAATCTGTATGTATTCGCACCTAGCAGGCTTAGGGGATTATATGAGTCACCCCACGTCTCGACAGATGAGGATGAGCTGATTCGGGTTGGATTCGCACAGGTTGGCTCAGAGTCAGTGTGGAGGACAGCCAATACGAAGTCAATCCAGAATACGCTGACAGAGGAGAATGGCTTTCTGCTGTTATTTTCCAACAGTAGACAGAAGCAGGAAAATCAGATAAAGACTATAAGAAAATTTATAGCGCAGGATGTAGACTACATTGTGCTCTCGCCAGTGTCTGCAGATGGATGGGATATGGTTTTGTCTGAAGCCAAGACAGCTGGGATTCCGGTGATTATAGTTGATCGAATGGTTAATGTGTCAGACAGGAGCTTATTTACAGCCTTCGTGGGCTCTGACATGTATAATGAGGGGCGCAAGGCAGGCAAGTGGCTTGAGGAATACTGCGACGAGAATCATATTGAGAATGATAATCTGAATATACTGGTGCTGTCAGGGACAAAGGGCTCAACTGCGGAGACAGGTAGAAGTGCAGGCTTTAAGGAGATATGCAGAACTCACAGAAATTGGAGAGTTTTGGAGACTGTGGACGGTGATTTCACTACCTCAAAAGGTGCTGAGGTTATGAGCCAGATGCTGGAAAAGTACAGTGACATAGATGTACTTGTATCACAAAATGACGATATGACATTTGGAGCAATTAGCGCTATGAATGACGCAGGTGTGACCTACGGTGCAGACGGCCAGGTGGCGATTGTCTCGTTTGATGGAACCAGAAGGGCACTTATAGCACTTAGGGACGGTGAGATTAACGCTGATGTAGAGTGTAATCCGTTCCAGGGCGAGTACATAGCTGATATTATTAATGGGCTTGAGGCAGGCGAGGAAATAGAGAAAATTAATTATATAGATGAAAAGCTTTTTACAAAATATAATGTAAATGCATACGTGGGTTCACGTAGCTATTAGGAGATATATGAAGAAAATTTTTTTGGTCGAAGATGAATATATCGTACGAGAAGGAATCAAGAACAAAATGGATTGGCAGTCTCTTGGGCTTGAGTTTGTGGGAGAGGCTTCAGATGGTGAAGTTGGCCTGGAACTCATAGAGAAGACCAAGCCGGATATTATAATGACTGATATTAAGATGCCATTCATGGATGGACTTACCTTGAGCAGAGAGGTCAAGAAAATACTGCCTAATGCAGAAATTATACTGCTGACAGGATATTCTGATTTTGAGTATGCAAGGGAAGGCATGAGGATAGGCGTGGCAGAATATTTGACCAAGCCAATAAAGCCAGCTGAAATAGCAGAAACACTAAGGAGCGTCTTGGCAAAAATAGAGGCTAGGGAAGATGAGGAAAAGAAGACCCGTCAGCAGATGCTAGACAGGGAGGAACGCCTTAAGGAGTATTATGCCTCGAACGGAAGTCCTGACCCTACAGATGTGCTTGATATGAATGAGATAGATATTAAGCAGATTGATAGGGCGAGATTGCAGGAATTCTTAAAGCTAGGTGACAAGTCGGATGCCAGACGATTCGTGGATGATCTATTCAATTCCATGGAAAGCTCCGTTACACAGTCAATCATATTCAGACAGTATCTGGTTATGGATGCGTATTTCACGGTGTGTGAGTTTGTTGAGGGGATTGGATGTGACAGAGGCCGAATTGAACAGCCGGATCCTGCCAACAATGCTAAAAACGATATAAGTAATACTGTAAATTACATATGCAGAATAGTAATTACAGCGCTGGAGCTAAGAGATAATAAAGCGTTTAACCGATATGAGGACATAGTGACAAAAACAAAAGATTTTGTCGCCAGTCATTACTTTGAGTCAGATATGTCTCTTAACTTGGCAGCAGAGGCGGTGGGCTTTTCACCAAACCACCTTAGCGCGGTCTTCAGCCAGCAGACAGGTCAGACCTTTATCAAATACCTGACCGACTATAGATTGGATAAGGCAAAGGAGCTGCTTAAGTGCACTGCGATGCGTACTCACGAGATAGCTACTGCTGTTGGATATGAGGACTCTCACTATTTTTCGTATACTTTTAAGAAAAATGTGGGAATGACACCATCTAAATTTAGAGGCGAATAGATTTTTGAACCAAAAATTAAGAAATTCAACCTAAATTCAACCATAAATAAATTTTTAAACTATATTCGTAAGAGAGTGCGTCGAAAAATAGAACAGCAATGATTAGTATAATCTCAACAGGGAGCAGTTCCCCGTTGAGATTATTTCGTTTTGGGAGGATCAAATAATGAAAAAGAGAATTTTCGCAGTAGCATTTGCTGCAGTGATGGCTCTTAGCCTTGTTGCTTGTGGCGGCGGCGCTAAGGGTGGATCAAAGGGTGGCAACATCAAGGTTGCAATCATCAACAACGATCCAAATGAGTCTGGATACAGAACTGCAAACGATGCAGATCTTAAGGCTACATTCACCGAGGCTAATGGATATGACGCTTCATTCTACTACAGCCTTAAGAATGATGAGCAGATCCAGTTCGCTCAGCAGGCTATTAACGATGACGTAGATTACCTTCTCCTTTCAGCAGCTGATACTGCTGGTTGGGACACCGTTCTTAAGAGCGCAGCAGACGCTGGTGTAAAGGTACTTCTTTTCGACCGTACCATCGATGCAGATGAGAGCCTCTATGAGGCATCAGTTGTATCTGACATGGCAGCAGAAGGTCAGAAGGCAGTTGATTGGCTTGCAAGCCAGAGCCTTTCAGAGTACAACGTAATCCATATCCAGGGTGTTATGGGTTCAGCAGCTCAGCAGGGACGTACCGGAGCACTTGCAGACAAGGTTGCTGCAGAGGCTAACTGGAATCTTGTAGCAGAGCAGACTGCAGAGTGGAACGCAGAGAAGGCACAGCAGATCGTACAGTCAGTTATCGATGCTGGTACCCCATTCAACGTAGTATACGCAGAGAACGACGATATGGCTAAGGGTGCTGTAGCAGCACTTGACAATGCTGGTATTACTCACGGTGTTGGTGGCGATGTCCTCATCATGGGCTTTGACTGCAACAAGTGGGCACTTCAGGAGCTTAAGGATGGCAACTGGAACTATGATGGCCAGTGCAACCCATTCCAGTCTTCTTACCTTGTAGATATCATCAAGAAGCTTGAGGCAGGCGAGAGCATTGCTAACAAGACCATCATCATGGATGAGAAGGGCTTTGATGCTTCAACCATTACTGATGACGATGTAAACAACTACGGAATCTAATTACTTGTTACTTAATGAGGGGCAGGCACTGTCTGCCCCTTTTTCTATGAAAATAGGAGAAGGGCAACAATGGAAAATAAAGAATTATTGCAGATCAATAAGATCTCTAAGTCCTTCCCGGGTGTAAAAGCTCTCCAAGGTGTTGATTTTACACTTAAAAAGGGAGAGATACATGCCCTGATGGGAGAAAACGGAGCAGGAAAATCTACTCTTATCAAGGTGCTTACCGGAGTATATGAAAAAGACGAAGGAACAATTGCGATAGAGGGAGAACTTGCAAATATTAAGTCTCCTCAGGATGCGCAGAAGGTTGGTATAAGTACAGTTTATCAGGAGATAACTCTGTGTCCGAACCTTTCTGTTGCTGAGAATATGTACATTGGTACAGATTTTTGCCAGAAAGTTAACTGGAAAAAGATGAATGCTAAGGCAGATGAAGTCCTCAAGTCATTGGATATACCTGCTGAGGCAAGTAAACAGCTTGGAAACTATTCCATTGCAGTCCAGCAGATGGTGGCTATCGCCAGAGCTGTTGACATGGACTGCAAGGTTTTAATATTAGATGAGCCTACGTCATCGCTTGATGACCAGGAGGTTCAAAAGCTCTTTAAGCTCATGAGAGATCTAAGAGAAAAGGGTGTAGGTATAATATTTGTAACCCATTTCCTTGATCAGGTATATGAGGTATGTGACAGAATCACAGTGCTTCGTGATGGTAAGTTGGTTGGACAGTATGACATTGAGGAACTTCCAAGACTCGCTCTTGTATCAAAGATGCTGGGCAAGGATCTGGATGATATGTCAGACATTCGTTCAGAGGCGGAGGAGTACAGTGGCGATGATGCTGATACAATTCTGTTTGAGGCCAATGGACTTGCAAGTAATGCCGGAATCAAACCATTTGACTTCCATATTAAAAAGGGTGAGGTTAATGGATTCACCGGACTTCTGGGATCTGGTCGAAGCGAGTGCGTAAGAGCAATTTTTGCAGCAGATCCTGTAATTTCAGGTCAGCTATCAAAAAATGGCAAGCCGGTAAAGATAAGCAAGCCAATAGATGCTATGAAGGCGGGAATAGGATATTTGCCTGAGGATAGAAAGATAGATGGTATTGTAGGAGATCTATCTGTACGAGAGAATATTATCCTGGCAATGCAGGTTATGAAGGGATTCTTCAAGCCACTTAAGAGAGCTGAGGCTGAGAGATTAGCTGAGGAATATATAGCTCTTCTTGATATTAAGACTGCATCTACAGAGACACCCATTAAGTCACTATCAGGAGGTAACCAGCAGAAGGTTATACTTGCAAGATGGCTTCTGACTCATCCGGATTATCTGATATTGGATGAGCCTACCAGAGGTATCGACGTAGGAACCAAGATAGATATTCAGAAGCTTGTACTAAAACTTGCTTCTGAAGGTGTGAGTGTAACATTTATCTCATCTGAGACAGACGAGATGCTACGTACTTGCTCAAGGCTCATAGTAATGAGAGACCGCAAGGTGGTAGGAGAGCTTACGGGTGATGACCTCACACAGAACAAGATTATGAGTACCATTGCAGGAGGTGAGTAAATGAAATTTAAGGAAACAGCTATGAAGCTGCTGAGAAGCCAGCTGATTATACCTGTAGTAGCATTACTCCTGCTTATCATTTTCAATCTGATAATGGATCCGGGATTTTTCAAAATTTCTCTTGGATACAACACAGCAGGTAACCCGGTACTGTCAGGATATATTGTAACAATACTTGATTACGGCTCAGAGCTCGCAATTCTTGCGCTTGGTATGACTCTTGTAACTGCAGCAACAGGTGGACAGGATATTTCAGTTGGTGCTACCATTGCAATCGCTGGATCTGCACTTATCAAGTGCCTGTGTGGCAATAACACCAGACCGGACACATTGATGATGCCTATCATATGTGCATTCCTTATCAGCGTAGTGGTGGCTATGGCATGCGGAGCATTCAATGGTGTTCTCGTTGCTATATTTAAGATTCCACCAATGGTTGCGACTTTGATTCTGTATACTGCAGGACGTTCTATTGCAGCATGGATTAATAATAATGAGCTTCCTATCGTAGGCGAGCCTAAGTTTGCATATTTTGGAGGTATTATCCCGGGTATTCCGGTTCCAACTACCATATTCATTGCGGCAATATGTGTAATCATAATGGTAGTAGTACTTAAGAAGACTAACCTTGGCCTATATACACAAGCAGTAGGAATCAATGAGAAGTCAGCGAGACTCAATGGTATCAATCCTACTTTCATCAAGATTCTTGCATTTGTAATTCTTGGTGTATGTGTAAGCGTAGCAGCGCTCATTAAAGTAAGCCGTCTGTCAACAATTAACTACTCAGTTATTGCGAAAGATATAGAGATGGACGCCATTTTGGCAGTTGCACTTGGCGGAAACGCTCTTAGCGGTGGTAAGTTCAATCTGGGAGCTTCAATACTTGGAGCATACATCATCCAGTTCCTTACAACCACACTTTACAAGTGCCAGGTAAGCTCGGATTCAATATCAGCTTACAAGGCAATAGTAGTAATCGTACTTGTTATAATCTCAGCACCTCCGGTGCGCGCTAAGCTGGATTCACTTAGAAAAAAGAAGACCAGCGCAGTAAAGGGGGCATAAGATATGACTAAGTCAAAATCAAAGTTTAATCTTAGAACCATGTCAGATACAAATTTGCTTTTGATTATCACAGTGGTAATCTTCGTACTTATGTACCTGACAGCTATCATATTTGTAGGTGGAGCATTTAGAAAGCCACAGACATTTCTTGACATATTGAACAACAACGGTGGTCTTATCGTCACATCTGTTGGACTAAGTATGGTAATGATTATCGGTTCAATCGATATCTCTGTAGGAGGCGTTGTTGCTCTTGTAAGTATGTGCTGTGCAGTATATCTGGACCGTATGGGTGGAAATCTCGTGGTTTCAATGCTTATAGCACTTGCAATTGGACTTGCATTTGGACTCGTGCAGGGCGCACTGGTTGCATATCTTGACATCCAGCCGTTTATAGTTACTCTGGCAGGAATGTTCTTCGCAAGAGGTATGACTACTATTGTAAATACTGCACCGTTTAACGTAGAGAACGCAGCATTCATGGCACTTAAGGATTCGAAGGTAATCCTACCGGGCCTTGGCTATTATAACAAGAAGGGCATTTATGTAAATGCGACAATTGAGCCTGGCGTACTAGTGGCTTTATTGGTTGTTGTGATAATGTTCATAGTAATGCGTTGGACAAAGCTTGGACGTCACTTCTACGCTGTGGGTGGTAACCAGCAGTCAGCACTCATGCTTGGTATCAATGTAAAGAAGACAAAGTTCATCGCACACGTGCTTTGTGGATTGTTTGCAGGTATCGGTGGATATATTTACTTCCTTCACGTTGGTTCAGGCTCTGCATCGCACGCGAGTGGTATGGAAATGAACGCTATAGCATCTTCAATCATCGGAGGAACAATGCTCTCAGGTGGTGTTGGTAATATGGCTGGTACACTGATAGGTGTTCTGTCGCTGAACACCATTAAGAACATAGTAAGCTCGCTTGGACTACAGGATGCTTGGTGGACAGGTATTACAGTAGCAATTATGCTCTGTCTCTTCCTGGTGATTCAGTCAGTTGTTATGAGCTTCAAGAAAAAAGCAAAGAAGTAATACAAGAATCAACTCAGAAAATACACTCTAAAAAACCTCGGCTCAGTTGAGTCGAGGTTTTTGCTTGCTATAATTTAATTCCAAGTACTTCTAAAGGAATGGGCACATCGATGAAGCCTGATGCAAATGGACCGTACTGATATGGCCAATATTCAATGACGTACGAATCAGATGTAAAATAGCCTGGCATCTCTATAAATGCATCATCGTAATACTGATTCCATATATATTCCGGTTCGTAGAGCTCATATTCATTATAGAAATAGTCGTTGTTTTCCTTGTGGAACTCTGAGGTATAATCAGCAACTATTTTCTTAAAATCATCCTCCGTACCGGTGTACAAGTCAGTGAATTGGACGCTGTCGCCGGATGTGAGATCATACATGTACCTATAGTACCCAGGCATTCCATGGGCGCCACCGCCATAGTTGTAGCTAGAAAATGTAACCTGTATATATCTGTCGCTTAGATGGTCAAATTTACTATATACAGCAGTGTTGAATGGCGGAGAGCTTAGGAGAAACTCATCGTCAGCATAGAACTCCATGTCATTTGTGAAATAGGCTATTTCAGACTTGTACTGTTCCTGCAGATCGGCATTTATCTTGTCTGCATTCGGGAAACTGTCCTTTAGATTGAACTTTTCCAAATAGTAGTAATAATATATCCGCTCATCATCATCCCTGAAGTCATCATACTCATAATCGATAGTGCCATACTGTATATAGTCATACATGACATCAGAGACTGGAAGTGCAGTATCTGTCAAATAGTTGTCTGCAGCAGAATATGCATGCCATGTCATCGCTGTCTCATCAGGAATAAGAGCATAGACATAGTCATCAGTGAATGTAAAGCCATCCGCACATGGAGTGATATTATAGGTATCTGTTCCAGGAATCGATTGTGCACGGCAAATCTGTGCGCAGGTATTTGAAAGTGTATTATAAGAATACAGGGTGTATTGCCCTACATAATAGCTATATATATCCTCGTGCGTATAGAAAAACAGTTCATCGTCATCGGCAGCTATAAAACTGGCACCGTCGTCGCTAGGTATGTCAAAGCTTATGGGCGAGGCGCTTTCATCATTGACATCAAACATATAGCCTGTGCTGATTGTCTCATAATCCTCTGTATAGCGCCTATTAAATACGACAGCGTAGTCCTTATTACCACCCCAAAAACTGAGGTAGCCTTCCTCGCCGCTTACACATTCTCTTAGAATGTTGGCGTCCTTATCTACAATATAGATGATGGAATTGTCTTCCTTTGGCTGTGCATAGAACCAGCCGCGGCTGGCTAGTGATGATATAACTCCATCATTTGCGCCATAGTAGTAATCATCTAGCAAGCCAAAAAGCCTATCAAAGTCATCACAGATTTCCATTGATGTGCTTTCAGGATTGAACTTGTATATATAATTTACGGTATTGTAGTTTTCATCGCTGACTGCATATGAAAAATATATATTATTTTCATAGCTAGCCAAGTCATAGTCCCAACCGTAACTTGGCATTTCAAGGTCGTGAAGCTTGCCATTGTCATCTAGCAGAGTGAGTCTTGTCTCTGTCTCTGAATCGCCTAAGTCAATTGAGTATAATGCGAAAAAACCATGCTCGTTTTCCACAACTTTATCAATATGATTTATGACATTATCAGTGAATTTGATTTCATTATAATTGCCTGTACTATCGGCCAGGTATGCTTTTTTATCTCCGACAAGTAGCTTTGCAAAAGAAGGAGCTACTTCTGGAACTTCTGCGCTAGTGTCAACACTGGCTGTGATATTACTGCTCTCAGCTGCATCATGTGTGCTAGTAGCACTATTATTGGCTGGCACTTCAGCCGGAGGTGCTGATTTTCCACAGGCACTAAGTGCTATAGCTGATGTTGCAGTGACAGCTATGAGTCCTACAATCTTGTTTTTTCTCATTATTTCTGCCCTTTTTTGAATTTAAAAATTTGATTTCTGAATAGAATGATATTCATAACTAGGAAGAATCCTACAAGAATACCAAGGGTGAGTAATGGTTGTTTGGGCGCCAGAGCAGCTAGTAGCATCATTGGGAAGCCAAATACCATTGCTGGAAAATTTTGATATACAAGATTGTCAGCAGCAGGGGTCTTAAAGCCGCGGTCAATCTCTCTTAGCAAAATGACACCAGTGCTGGCTGTTCCAGTGAGCATACCGTACATTACAAGGAATTGTTCCTGTTCATAGTCTGCAAAAAGCTTGTGTGCCACATATCTGTTATAAGCGTAAGTCGAGAACGCACCTACAAGACCAAGTATTATTACTACATACCAATAGTCTGCAAGAAGCGATATGTTGATAGCGGCAATGCCAGCTACTATCATCAGATCGTAGAAGAAGCTACCAATCTTGTCCATAAGGTCAGAGTCGATATAATCATACTTTGCCAGTGGCGTTCCGCGCAATTTGCTGAGAACAAATTTTACAAGGATTGCAACCAGTACACCGATGAGGAAATTGAATCCATAGAGTACAGATCTGAATGATGGAATCAGCATACCTAATAGGTAGATGATGCCGTAGGTTATAAAGTAAGTGATAAAAATAGCAGCAATCTGCATAGTGATTGTCTCTATGCCGCCATTCATGAACTTGCCTTCTTCGTTGGCGCGTTCTTCGGGGGTTATAACACGCTCCTCGGGCTTGCCTTCTCGAATTACCAGTTTACCCTTTGCACGCATCACGTTCATGTGGATAACGCCGCCAATGCTGGCTGATAGAAAGCCTAGGGCTGCTATTGATAAACCGAAGTTACGACCCCCAATGAAGTTATAGTCGCTCTCATAAATGCTTCCATAGTTGAGCGCCTGACCTGTACCCTGACCATAGCCGAATGGAAGGAGGATTCCGGCCGCAGGAATAAGACTTGCGATTAAAGTGGCAAATCCAATTGTAATAGCGAGGCCAAGAATACCTTGAAGCAGGTATGTAGATACGGTCGTGACACCGGTATTAAAGATCTCCTTAGTGCGTTGCTTTGACATCTTGTTTTTAGATGACTTGAAGGTCATGGCGATAAAGCCAAGAGCCAATGAGTGGTAGGTGAGCATGTCAAGGTAATCAGTTCCTGACAGTTGGTCTACCGACAAAGCAGCATCATATCCAAATGCACCGCTATCGAAGAGACTTGTACCGGTTACGGCTTTGAAGATAACGGAGATAGCCAACAGGATAAAACCACCAAGTACAGAGGTGGGAATCATTGAGCGCCTGAGTACCTTAAAGTACTTTTTCATTACATTGGCAACAATCAGGGCTAAAAGCAGCACTGCAATAACGTCAATTACGCCCCATACCTTAAAGTCCCAAAAATTCGTCATCTCTTTCTCCGTTTCTTACATTCATATAATGGTAGTAATAGTGTACATACTTTACAGCGTTAAAACGCACATCACCCTTGATCTGATAAAGAGTGTTGTCTGTATAAAAGCCTATTTTGTTGTGACCGAGAATAGACATTGAGCTTATGTCCTCAAAGCGAAGGTGCATATTAACGTTAGTGCCAGACAGAATGATGCCAGCCCCTGTCATGGTCATTGAAACAGCATCTGCAAGTATCTCTTTTTTCTCGTATATGTGTACCTTGGAAAATGTCACAGTATCTGTATATAGGATGTCATCAGAGGAATAATCCGAAGGGTTGACAGACTTAATAAACGATTCCTGTGCACGATACCATTCTTTGAGGTAGGTGTATGGAAAATCGTCATCTGGATATTTCAAAGTCAAATCAGGCATGTATGTAAAGCTGCGACCGCATTTACAACACTTGGCATCATTTCCGTTACTTTCGAAAGAAGAAAAACCGCAATGTGGGCAATAATACAAAAGCCTTTCGATATACTCAGCGCGCTTACTAGACTCAAAGCATTGATTCATAGCGGTGTCATCCTGATAGAGCTCGCGATTAATTAGTGCAGCAAAGTCTTCGTTCGACATTTTTTTGTATTCTTCAGGCTCGATTATTGTAGTGGCATGAGCATACATTTTGCCTTTGCGGGCCTCGTCTGCCCATCTTGGCTCGATGCCAAATCCGCCTTCAAATTTGATTATCAGTACAGGCAGCTTTAGAAGCTTTACCATTTTGGCAACGCTAGGCTTGATTGATTCGGTGACACCACTGTAAGTGCGATTTCCTTCAGGACACAAAGCGATACTTCCCCCCTCGCTGGCTACTTGGACCATAGAGCGGATGGAGTTCATGTCAGAAGAAGATCCTTTTCTGAACGGAATAGGAGCGACCACATATTCTATGATGCGAGAAACGGCACCAATAGAGAAAATATCTTCGGTTGCTACGTAGTAAATGGGATCCTTGAACACGATACCAGTAAAGAACTGGTCAAAAGGTGTCTGATGATTTGTGAGAATAAAAAACTGTCTGTGCTGGGGATTGTCAAAAGTAGTCCAGCTCAGATGATAATGTAGCTTGCAATATAGCGCGATAGGCCACTTTACAATAGCCTTAACCACGCGGTGTCGCGGCTTGATCCACGACTTGGCTTTTTTAGTCGTACTCACGCCCTTATGATACAGTAAAATCGTGTCATAAACAACAGGAATTTAGTTGCGAAGCGGCAATTGTTTATAAGCAAGTAGTGGAGCGGATTGTGAATAACATTGGAAAAGAATTGCAGGGAAAATTGGGATAAAAAGGATTGAGAAGGAGTGCTAAAGATAGTACAATATTGATGTTGGGGCAACGTATGAAAGGGGGTACTTTTATATGAAGGTTTACACTACTGACAAGATTCGCAATGTTGTGCTTCTGGGCCACAGCGGCGCAGGTAAAACCAGCCTTGCAGAATCAATGGCTTATCTGGCCGGCATCACATCTAAGCCGGGCACGGTCGAAGCGGGCAATACCATCAGCGATTATGACAAGATGGAGACTAAGCTCGGCTATTCTATTTCTACATCCATTATCCCGATTGAGTGGAAGGATACCAAGATTAATGTTCTCGACACACCAGGATACTTCGACTTTGTGGGAGAGGTCGAGGAGGCAGCATCTGCAGCTGATGCAGCAATAATTGTTGTATCTGGAAAAAGCGGTGTTGAGGTAGGCACCAGAAAGGCATGGGAGATTTGCGAGAAATACCATCTTCCACGCATGTTTTTCGTAACAGAAATGGATATTGATAATGCCAGCTACAGGGAGATAGTAGAAGAACTGCAATCTCTGTACGGCAAGAAGATAGCGCCTTTCCACATGCCTATGCGTGAGGATGGCCAGTTTATTGGATATGTGAATATAATCCAGCAAAAAGGAAAAAAATGGGCTGATAATGGTACTGAAAAAGTAGATGTACCAGAGCACCTAAAATCATATCTAGAGACCTATAGAGAGGCACTGATGGAGTCTGTTGCAGAGACTAATGAGGACTTCATGGAGCGCTATTTTGGAGGCGAGGAATTTTCCGATGATGAGATACGTCAGGCGCTTAGACTGAATGTGTCCGAGGGCTCAATAGTTCCAGTGCTTATGGGATCTAATATCATGTCACGAGGCATGTATACGCTTATGGTGGATATTGTGAAGTATCTACCTAGTCCTGAAAAGCGTAGCTGCATCGGTATCGATGCAAGCTCAAATGAGACATTCCAGGCTGATTTTGACTTTGCAAAGCCTAAGAGTGCGTACGTATTTAAGACTATAGTTGATCCGTTCGTTGGCAAGTACTCTCTTATCAAGGTGAACTCAGGTGTAATTAAGACAGATGATGTCCTCTATAATCAGCACAAGGATACTGAGGAGAAGATTGGTAAACTCTATGTACTCAGAGGAAACAAGGCGGAGGAAGTTGCAGAGCTGCATGCTGGTGATATAGGTGCACTTAGCAAGCTTAATAAGGTGGCAACTACTGATAGCTTGTCTACCAAGGCGCATCCTATACTCTATATCAGAGCTTCCCTTTCAACCCCGTATACGTATATGCGATACAAGGCAAAAAATAAAGGGGATGAGGATAAAATAGCACAAGGACTCCAGAAATTGATGCAGGAGGATCTGACTCTTAAAGTTGTAAATGACGGTGAAAACGGCCAGACACTTATCTACGGTATAGGTGATAGACAGCTTGAGATAGTAGTTGATAAGCTCGCTGAAAAGTATAAAGCAGAGATTGAGCTCTCTAAGCCAAAGGTAGCATATAAAGAGACAATACTTGGCAAAGCAGATGTGGAGTATAAACATAAAAAGCAATCAGGCGGTCATGGTCAGTACGGACATGTAAAGATGACATTTGAGCCATCTGGAGACATTGAGAGTCCTTATGAGTTCACACAGTCTGTTGTAGGCGGAGCAGTTCCGAAGAACTTCTTCCCGGCTGTTGAGAAGGGCATTGCGGAGTCGAGCACTTCCGGTCCTTTAGCAGCGTACCCTGTAGTGGGAATAAAGGCTAATCTGTATGATGGTTCATATCATGCCGTAGATTCTTCAGAGATGGCATTTAAAACAGCTGCAAGAGGAGCGTTTAAAGAAGGTATTCTGAAGGCTAAGCCGATTTTGTTAGAGCCTATAGCTACATTGAAGGTTACAGTACCTGATAGCTACACTGGAGATATAATGGGAGACCTTAATAAGCGTAGAGGTCGCGTGCTTGAGATGAATGCTACAGAGAACAAGTCTACTGAGATTGTAGCAGAAGTACCGCAGGCAGAGCTTTACGGATATGGCACCAATCTCCGCTCTATGACAAGCGGCTTTGGTACATTTGCATATGATATAACAAGATATGAGCCTGTACCGGCAGATATTCAGGCAGCTGAAGTCGAGAGACGTGCTAGCAAGATAAAGGGAATCGACGAAGAGTAATGAGTTTTCGCTATGACGCATTTATAAGCTATAGACATGCTCCTTTGGACAT
The DNA here is from genome assembly GCA_045597645.1 of Lachnospiraceae bacterium. Classification (GTDB taxonomy): domain Bacteria; phylum Bacillota; class Clostridia; order Lachnospirales; family Lachnospiraceae; genus JAKSSE01. Next base: position 57,691 of record JAZLKM010000020.1, read on the forward strand.
GGATATAGCAAAAAGAGTTCACAGGGGCCTTGAAACATTCAAGGTCCCTCGTGCTGTGCAAAAAACCTCTGGAAAGAGGAGAATAAACAGAGTATTTAGGGATCAGGAGGAATTGCCGATTGGCAGTGATCTAACTGATAATATTGATAAGGCATTAGACGAATCGGAATTTTTGATTGTCATCTGTTCACCACGCACACCTGGATCAGAATGGGTGCAGAAGGAGATAGAAAGCTTTATAGCTAAACATGGCAGAAGCCATGCATTAGCCATACTTATTGAGGGAGAGCCAAGCGAGTCATTTCCAAAGCAACTGCTGGAGGATGAGTATGGCAATCCTGTGGAGCCTTTGGCAGCAGATGTCAGAGGTGAGACAGATGCTGAACGAAAAAAGAAGCTGAAAACAGAGCTGATGAGATTGGCAGCGCCGTTACTTGGGTGTTCATATGACGATTTGCGTCAAAGGCACAGGGAGCGAAGGCTTCGAAAAGCAATAGGCATGGCTACAGGGATAGGAGCTGTGGTCGCGCTCTTGGGAATTGCCTTTGGCATCTATAATGCTCAAAACGCAGAGCGAATAAGGCAGAGTCTATTGGCAAAGCAGGAGAGCCAATCAAAATATCTGGCCGAAGAGGCCAGAGGATTACTCATTCAGGGAGATAGGCGTGCGGCTGCACTTGTTGCAGCAGAAGGTCTGCCCAGAGATAATGACAGACCGTTTGTACCCTCCTCAGCGTATGCACTGTCTGAGGCACTTCATGTCTATGATATGGGAAACTATGCTTCCTTTGACAGGGTACTAATGCATGAATCGGTGGTAAGCACATTTAAATTCAATAGAGATGGCGACCTTATTACCACATTGGATGCAGGCGGAAAGGTATATGTATGGAACACAGAAAATGGAGAACTGCTCTATTCGATTGTTCCAACGGTTAACGATTATGGATATATAGATAGGCCGCTTGATGCCTTAGCATATGGGCAGAGAATATATGTTGCAGAGGATAAAAAGTTAACAGCATATGGCTATGATGGTGACATTCAATGGGACGTAGAATTGCCAGGAGAAGTGTCATATGCTCAGATTGATGAACTAGCAAACTGCATTGTATGTACTCGAAGCGATTCAGTTAGTATATACAGCTGCGATGATGGCAGCTGTATGCAAACATATGTGAGTGATGAAGGAGCCGGCTTTAGCGACCCACAGGTGTTTAATCAGGACAGAGATAAGCTGCTGGTTGCAAAAATTCAAAGCTATGGAAGTACGGAGACTTCTGTACCAATTTCAATGCTAGATTTGTCCACAGGTGAATGTACGGATATATCTGTTGACAACACATACATAGTAAATGCTTGCTGGACAGCTGATGGAAATGTGGCTGTAGCAAGCTGTGATTTTGATGCTTTGTATGCAAGCAGAGAATTTGAGGCCAGATTAGATGTAATTACTCCAGATGGGCAGGTGCTTTGGAGCTACGATTTTAATCATATGGGCGATTACTATGTGAGAATGAAGTCGAGAGCCTACTCGGATGATGATGGATACCACAATGATCTTATAATGGCTGCAACTGATGTGGTTTATGTATTTGATGCACAAAGTGGAGAAATCACTGCGGCGATGCATGTTGATAGTGGCGTCGAAGATATGCTGGTCAGCGCTGTTGGAGAGTATGTATATATATCAAAATCAACAGAAGGTATTGCCATATTATCTGGAAAAAGTGGGGAATCTTTTGATTCGTATGAGATGGATACTGAGGGCTGCGCTAAGAAGTTTTTAATATGCAATGGTGTCACCGCATTCTCCAGATATCAGTCTGCAGGGCTTCAATTACTTAAATACCATGTGTCTGACACCATGGAGGAGATAACAGAATATCCGGATAATCCATCGGCTGTGTATACGTCTGAGAATGAATCATATTATGCAGTATGCTATGGCTATGGACAGAGCAGATATTTTGAGTTTTATGACAGCGACAATAATTATGTTTGGGATAGTCTTAATCTTACGGACCTAAAGGCTGAGGACTGTGGATTCTTGGATGATAGGAGCTTTGTCATATTATCCAGTGATGGTATATGCTATAGAATGGATATTGCAAAGCAGGAGATTGCTGAGACTGATATGCGTTTTGATGACAGTATAATGTTAGATCTTGCCTTGTCTGAAAATTCAAAGTATGCAGTAGAAAAGGCAAATCACGACATACAGGTATGGGACGTACAAAAGGATAAGAAGTCTTATGAGCTTAGGGATATCGATGATAGGATAGAGCTCGCAAGAGTGTCGCCTACAGGAGAGTATTTGGTTGCTTGCCTGAGCGAAGCTGGAGTACAGATAAGCCATAATGGAGGACAATTTAAGAGTCTTGATGACAGTATACAAGCAATAGTCTCAGGCCAGGGAAAATCTATTGCTTTTAGTGATACAAAAGTGGCTATTGCATGTACAGACGGACTGCTAAGAGTATATGACATGGCATCTGGCAAGCTGTTAAATGAAATATACTATGTGGGACGAAGCAGAGGATTTGTGTGCTTTTCAGATGATGGAAATAAGCTGATGCTGCAAGGGGACGATTACCGACTGTATATCTATGATTTGGAAAATGATCGTCTACTTTTCTACTCGACAGATGAGTATTACATTTTCGATAATTTCAAAATAGATGATGCTGCTGGCATAATTAGTCTTTCATCTGGGTATGGATTGCTTCTCATGGATAAGGAAACCTGCCAGCCAATAGCATACGTGGACGATGGTATGGCATTTTTCTCCAAGAAGAAAGCAATAATGGCGGCTAAGTGGAGAAAAGGATACTTGTTTAAATATCTTGAGAGTGATGAGCTCTTGGAAGAACTGGAAAAACAATTTCCAGGAGAGACTTTGTCAGATATGGAGTTGATTACATATAATATAGATTGAGGTTAGCATGAGGCTTTCAGATTTTCTAAAATATGAGGATATAGTTATTCAATGCCATGACAATCCAGATGCGGATGCTTTGGCAAGTGGATATGGCCTGTATAGTTTTTTCGAGAAAAATGGCAAGAAAACCAGGTTTATTTACGGTGGAAAATTCGAGGTGCAAAAGAGCAATCTCGTTCTGATGATGTCAACATTGAATATTCCTGCCAAGCATGTGGATTCACTGGATGAACCAGACCTGCTAATTACGGTGGACTGCCAGTATGGGGAAGGAAATGTGACCAGATTTGCAGCCAAAAAAGTAGCTGTCATTGACCACCACCAAGTGTCAGGAGAGCTTCCTGAGATGAGCGATGTCAGAAGTAATCTGGGTTCGTGTTCAACGGTGGTTAAGGATTTGCTGGAAGCCGAAGGGATAAATGTGAATGATGACAAGGGGCTTGCTACGGCATTATTCTATGGGCTACTCACAGACACTAATGGATTTGCAGAAATATCTCATCCTCTTGATAAAGACTTGAGAGACGGTGCGGCATATGATAAGAGTCTCGTTAGGATGTATAGGAATTCAAATCTTTCATTTGATGAGATGAACATTGCAGGAGAGGCACTTTTGGGGCACTCATATTTTGAGGATGATAGATTTGCTATAGTTGAGGCGGCTCCCTGCGACCCGAATATACTAGGTATGATAAGTGACCTGTTGCTGGAGGTGCACGGCGTAGACACATGTCTTGTATATAGCATTCTCCCTTTTGGCGTGAAGCTTTCTGTGCGAAGCTGTATAAAGGAGACAAAGGCAAGCGACTTAGCCGCATATATTACCGCAGGAGTAGGTTCTGGTGGTGGCCATGTGGATAAGGCAGGAGGTTTTATACAAAAAGAATTGCTGGGCAATTTAGATCCTAAGGATTTCCTGAAGGACAGAATGCAGCAGTATTTTGCAAATTCCCAGGTCATATATGCAGCTGAGTACGAAGCTGATGTGTCCAAAATGAAGGAATATAAGAAGCTAAAGCTTCCGGTGGGATACATAAAAGCAATGGATGTCATGCCTGTGGGTACAATGGTTTGCGTGAGAACACTCGAGGGTGACCTGGAGATGGAAATTACTGACGATTTATATTTTCTTATAGGAGTGGAAGGGGAAGTATACACCAATAGGGAGGAAAAGCTTTTACGGTCATATGAGCTTACGGACTCTCCATATGAGGCGAATCTAGAGTATGAACCCACAGTAAAAGATGTAGTAGAGGGACGCATAGTGGGACTGATGCAGCACGCGAAAATGTGTATACCCACTGGTGAGGTGCATATATATGCGTGCCCTATTGATAAGATAACCAAGATATTTACGGCATGGGACAACGAAAAGTATATGCAGGGTAAACCTGGAGACTACCAAGCGGTAAGAATGGATGATTTGCATGATACCTATATCATCCGAAAAGATATATTTATGAAAACATATGCAGAGGTATAAATATCTTTGCAGGCATCTCAAAATGGAAGGAGAATGAAAATGAAAATTGCATTAATCAATGAGAACAGTCAGGCTGCTAAAAATGGCATCATCGAGACTGCACTTAAGAAGGTAGTTGAGCCTATGGGACATGAGGTAGTCAACTATGGTATGTATGCAGCAGATGATGCAGCACAGCTCACTTATGTACAGTGTGGCATTCTTGCAGCAATTCTGCTTAACAGCGGTGCAGCAGATTATGTTGTGACAGGCTGTGGAACTGGTGAGGGAGCTATGCTGGCTCTTAACAGCTTCCCAAATGTTATTTGTGGACATATAGAGGACCCAGTAGATGCTTATACCTTTGCTCATGTAAATGATGGTAACGCAGTGGCTCTTCCGTTTGCAAAAGGATTCGGATGGGGTGGAGAGCTCAATCTCGAGTATGTATTTGAGAAACTTTTTGGATTCGGACATGGCCAGGGATATCCTAAGGAGAGGGTAGAGCCTGAGCAGAGAAATAAGAAGATTCTTGATGGCGTACGTGCGGTTACACTAAAGCCAATTATTGATTGCCTTAAGGCTATTGACCAGGATCTCCTTAAGGGGGCAATTGCCGGAGAGAAGTTTAGCGAGCTGTTTTTTGCATCATGCAAGGATGAAGAGCTGGCTGCTTACATTAAAACATTGATGTAATAGAGGTGAGTATGGCGATTAGTATAAATATAAGTGATACAAAGAAGGCAACTATTCAAAAAGACATGATAGGACTCTTCTTTGAGGATATAAATTATGCGGCTGATGGTGGTCTCTATGCAGAAATGATAGAAAACCGTGGCTTTGAATTTGTGGATGTGGAAGGTCATAAAGGTGACTATGTCGTGATTAGAGACGGCCTGTACGGCTGGGATGCATATCCGGCAGACGGAGGCAAGCTTAGGCTTGTAGAAGGAAGCCCTGTGTCAGATGAGAACCCACACTATTTAAGATTTGAGGCTACAAAGCCGGGAGCAGGATTTTGCAACAAGGCCTATGACGGAGTGGCACTGTCAGAAGGAATGACCTATAAGGTGTCTTTCTATGCGAGAAATATCAGCGGCATGAAGCAGATTAGTATATGTGTACTAGACGGAAATACTGCTGTAGCTGAAGGCTGCGTTGACCTAAATATCAGCGAGGCGCACTCACTGACACCGTGGGTTAAATACGAGACTGTAATAGAGGCTAAAAAAACGGTACGTGGAGGCAAATTCGTAGTATCGTTGTCTGATCCTGGAGTTGTAGAATTCGATTTAATATCGATGATGCCAACGGACGCAGTGGCAGGAATCTTTAGAAAAGATTTATTTGACAAGCTGCAGAACCTTCATCCGGGATTCATAAGATTTCCGGGAGGTTGCATCATTGAGGGTAATACTCTTAGCAACAGATATCGCTTCAAGGATACATTAAAGCCGGTGGAGGATAGAAAATCCAACTGGAACCGCTGGGCAGTGCATGGCAATGATACTCCGGATGGAGAGCCGAGTAAAAAGAGCCAGTACAGTCATTACAATCAGACCTATGGCATAGGCTATTATGAATTTTTCCTGTTATGCGATCTACTTGGAGCAAAGCCTTTGCCGGTACTTAATGTAGGCCTGGCATGCCAATATCAGTCATATGAGCTTGTGGAAATTGAAGATGATAAGTTCCAAGATTTCCTGCAGGATGCTGTGGATCTCATAGAGTTTGCAAATGGGGATGAAAATACCAAGTGGGGAAAAGTAAGAGCAGCGCTTGGGCATAAGGAGCCGTTTGGCCTCGAGATGGTAGGCATAGGAAATGAGCAGTGGGAGACCGATAAGACAAGGTTTTTCCAGAGATATACTTTGTTTGAGCAGAAAATCCATGCTGCATATCCAGATATAAAGCTTATCGGATCTGCAGGACCTGATATTACATCTGAAAAATATACTATGGCATGGGATTTCATTAAGGAGTCGGCAAAGAATAATGACAGCTTTGTATATGCTGTAGATGAGCACTACTATGTGCGACCTGAGTGGCTGTATGATCATACTGATTTCTATGATGAGTATCCTCGCCAGGTGAAGGTGTTCTCAGGTGAGTATGCAGCGCATCCGGAGGGAAGCGGTACATTCAATAACTATAAGGCTAACACGTTGGAAGGTGCATTGGCTGAGGCGGCATTCTTGACCGGTGTTGAGCGAAATGCGGATGTAGTTGTACTGGCAAGCTACGCGCCACTATTTGCAAGACTGGGATATACGCAGTGGTCACCGGATATGATATGGTTCGACGAGGTATCATCATATGGCTCGCCAAGCTACTATGTACAAAAACTTTACAGTGAGTGCACAGGAACAGTTACCCTGGATACACAGGGACAGGAGAAGTCATTGCGAGAGCAGGGCATCTACTACAATCCAACCCTGGATGAGACTACAGGAAAAGTATATGTAAAAGTAGTAAACCGTAATACCAGTGACACTACCATTAAGCTCGAGGGATGTGTCAATGGAAAAACAGCTCAAATGCTGTACATATCAGGGGACGATGTTAATGCGTATAACAGCATTGAAGAGCCAACAAAGGTAGAAATTATACGAGAAGAAGTAGCACTTCCTGAGATAACACTACCTGCAAATAGCTTCTCCGTAATTGTCATTGAATAAATCAGTTGACAATGTAAGGCCATGATGCTATATTAGGCCGCGGTGGGAACACCAAACAGAATAATGAATATGCTGGGGGAGCCAGTTGGCTGAGATGCGAAAGCAGACCCTTATGACTTGATCCGGGTAATACCGGCGTAAGCAAGCAAAGTAGATAATACAACCTCCGGCATCTTTTTGTGATGAAGGAGGTTTTTTAATGAACAACAGTAGTAAGACAAGAAAAATCGCGGAGGCAGCAATTATGTTGGCTCTGGCAACAGCACTTAGCTTTGTAAGAATCTTTAAGTTGCCGTGGGGAGGATCAGTAACCCTTCTTTCAATGCTCCCGATTCTTATTTACTCAATCAGACGTGGTATTGGTTGGGGAATGATATGCTCATTCGCGTTCTCTCTCATTCAGTTTTTCCAGGGAATAGGTGATGGACTGTTCGGATGGGGACTTACTCCGGTAGCACTTGTAGCGTGCATCTTCCTTGATTATATTTTCGCATATAGCGTTATCGGACTTGGCGGAATGTTCAGAAAACAGGGAATGAAGGGCTGGATAACAGGTGTAGTCGTGGCAGTAGTACTGAGATTCTTCGTACACTTTATCAGCGGCTGTGCACTGTGGGGTAGCTACGGTGAACTTTGGTCAGGTTTTTCAACTGACAACACCTATCTCTACAGCTTCCTTTACAATGGAGCATACATGCTTCCAGAGCTTATCATTACTCTTATTGGTGCAGTAGCACTTCTTTCAGTGCCGGCATCAAGAAAATTCCTTGTAGTAGAGGACTAAAAACTTTTTTGGAGTATTGCCTTTAGAAGAAGGATGTCAGCTAAATTGCTGGCATCCTTTTTCATTTTTCTTAACAAAATCCTCTGTATATGTTACTCTCATAGGCATGAAAACATTTACTAAAATAAAGATAATACTGCTGATAATTCTATTTATAGTTGCAACAGTATATTTCAATATAATACTTAATCGCTCGGAAGAGAGGACTACCACTGTAATGGCAGAGGCTAACCTTCCTACTATTATGCTGTCTGCATTTGGAAGGGATGTCAACGAGTTACAGGGATATGTTAATCAGATGGACCCTTGCTATATGCGAGATACGGTAGTGCCCTTAGACGATTCTTTGATTTTGCCAATATCTGTCAATACGTATGGTCATGATATTTCACATATCAGTTATGAGATACGAAGTATAGACACAGAACGTAAAATAGCGGACACGACAGTCACTGATTACGTCACTGTAGGCCACAAGATAGATTGCAAGCTACAGATAGAAAATCTCATAGATAAGAATGAGGACTATTTGCTTATTATCACGTTAAACTGCGACGGGAGGCAGATACTATACTATACGCGTATTATCTACGCTCCAGATAGTGATATAGATGTATGCTTGGACTTTGTTCGTAATTTCCATGAGTCTACTTTGGACAAAGTAAAAGTTCAGTCTCTGGCCCAGAACATGGAGCCCAAGAGATCAAATCCTAATGATAGTTTGAACTATATTGATATTACTTCGTCCTTGGAGCAGCTGTCATGGGCAGATTTTGGCGGTGTACAGGATGGAGACGTGTATATTGAGGTGTCTGATGTAAGCAGTACAGGCAACGTGATTACTCTATATTACACCATGGTTAGGGATGAGCCGGGTGGTACGCATACGTATGATGTGGAAGAGTATTACAGAGTGCGAAACGGTGAGACCAGAGTGTATCTTCTAGACTTCCATAGGACTATGGAGGAGCGTTTTGCTATGTACAACATAGATGGAACGAGAATCAATCTGGGAATTACTAATCCTAGCGTCAATTATAAGTACAACGATATAGGAACTATATGTGTATTTGTGCAAGGGCACGAGCTATATTGCTATAGTGAGGATGACAATGACGTAACCAGAGTTTTTAGCTTTAGGGGACGCAGTGCCAGGGAAAGCTACAGAGACTGCGGAATAGAAATTCTCTCTGTGGATGGAACAGGAATGATAGAGTTCCTTGTGTATGGATATATGAGCGCTGGAGAGCGCGAGGGTCAGACTGGACTGGCATTCTATCATTATGATGAGACATCAGGGGAGATAGAGGAACTGGCGTTTATAGAATCTGACAAATCCTATGAAATACTGGCTCAGGATATAGGTGATGTAGTATATGAAAATGCGAATGATCACCTGATTTTTCTGATGGGAGGTGTACTGCTGGATCTTGACACAGATAATCACGTGGTAACCCAGGTTACCAGCGGTCTAGTACCAGATGGCTATCAGGTGTCTGCAAGTGGACGTTATCTGGCATACACAGATAACGCAGGATATGATGACGTAATCAGGTTTTTGGATATGGAGACCTTGCAAGAGACGCAGATAGCAGGGGGCGCAGGAAAATACGTTGTGCCGTTGACCTTCTTAGAAGAGGATCTGGTATACGGTGTCATAAGACGAGGAGATATCGTGGAAGACACATCGGGTAAAATACAGGCACCGATGTGTACACTCAAGATTGTAGAATCCTCTGATCCAAATGGTAAGATACTAAAGGAATATACAAAAAGTGACAGTTATGTAGCAGGTATACGTGTGGAAAGCTACACCATGTATCTGGACAGGGTAAAAAAGACTGAAACAGGATATGAGCCCACTAGCCCGGATACTATAATGAATAGTGACGGAGAGAGCACATATGCTGTATACGTCGATGTGACATATGACGATGAAAAGCAGACAGAGGTAAGCCTTGTCATGCAAGAAAACAACTCAGTAACTGCGGACGAAGATGCAAAGCTGTCATTTTCAGTGGCATCACTTATTGCTGTGTCTGACGAAACATTCGTGGTTCCAGAAGAAAATATGCTTGAAATGTATTATGTATATGTTGGAAGCAAAGTAATATGTGCATATCCTGACGTGTGCAATTCAATAAATAGAGCATATGACGATATGGGAATAGTGATTGGAAACAATCAGCAGACAGTTTGGAGACGTGGCCGTGCACTTCAGCGCAGAAATATAAATGTGGGATTAGGAAATGTGGATGAAGATAGCTCATCCGAGGCAAAAGCTCTGAGTGCTATATTGTCGCTGGAGGGTGAGAACCTAGACGTTGTACCGCTACTCAATAATGGCCAATCAGTTGAGAGCATTCTCGCTAGTACGCTGAAGGATGACACAATAATTGACTTATCGGGAGTCGGACTAGAGAAAGCCTTATACTACATTTGGAAAGGAACGCCAGTGTATACGAAACTTGAGGAAGACAAGCCGGTATTACTGATTGGATATGACAGTACGACAGTGACATACTTTGATCCATCAACTGGTAAGAACACTAGATCCAATCTAACTAAACTGTCAGAGCAGATTGAAAATGTAGGAAATTGTTTTATCGCGTATATACGCGGCTAGAGTATAACGTTTTAGCACGATAAAGTTGCACAACAAGATTTGTCATATAGTAAAATTTTAAGACAGAATTAACAGACTTTACTAGAGAGTGTTGAAAATACTAGGAAAACAAGGTATATTCTCTACAGTTGTGAAAGCACAAAGAGGAGTATAAAAGTGATTAATAGAGAAGTGTCAGTTTCAGGTGTGACTAAACATGACAATCCAATGGCAGAGCTTGTTCAGGTTGCATGTCACTACGAGAGTGAAATCTCACTTGAATGCGGAAGCAAGAAAATAAATGCAAAGAGCATAATGGGTATTATGGCTTTTGGCCTTGATACAGGTATGAAAGTAAATGTAATTGCCAATGGCAAGGATGAGGATGAAGCACTGGAAGCTATGGTAGCTTTCCTTGCTTGCTAAAGGAGGATTTTATAATGGCAGACGTTAAGAAGACTGATGTTAAGGCAACTGCAGCAAAGGTTGACGCTAAGGTAGCAGAGGTTAAGGCTGACGCAAAGGTTGTTGAGGCAAAGGCTGACGCAAAGGTTGCAGAGGTTAAGGCTGAGACCAAGGCAGTAGCTGAGAAGGCTACAACTGCAGCAAAAGCTACTACCGCTAAGGTAGCTACCGCAACCAAGAAGACTGCAGCAAAGGCTACTACCGCAGCTAAGAAGACCGCAGCAAAGGCTACTACTGCAGCTAAGAAGACTGTTGCTAAGGCTACAGCTGCAAAGAAGGAGCTCAAGACCGAAGTATACATTCAGCAGTACGGCATGGAAGCTAGCGCAGCAGACCTTATCGATAAGGCTCGCAACGCTTACATCGCAGAAGGCGGCAAGGCTGCTTCTATCAAGGAAATCAAAGTATACGCTAAGCCAGAAGAAGGTGCAGCTTACTACGTAATCAACGGCAAGGCAGCAGGCCAGATTTCCCTCTTCTAATCAACCCAAACATATAACAACACGCCCATCTCTTCGGAGGTGGGCTTTTTTTGTCTTCCTGGGGGGTGGGGCGCCCGCGGCCTTGCATCAACTCCAGCTATATACTACCACCAGTACGCCCAGCCATTTTCTGCCGGCTATGGCAGGCACAAGTATAGACCCCCTTTCATGGCACTCAGAGCCTGAATTCGGTGATTCGCGTGGTGATTCTTATTTCGCGATGCTGCGCGCCCGGTCTCCAGTTGTCTGAGATGTGGCTTCTTAATTCATCCAGCTTTTGGGGGCTTGTAGTTTTATGCCGGCCGCTA
>JAZLKM010000021.1:0-12062 GCA_045597645.1 Lachnospiraceae bacterium
GAGGTGCATCCATGTACGGGTCAAGCCTTGTAAACCTACAAGCCCCCAAAAGCTGGATGAATTAAGAAGCCACATCTCAGACAACTGGAGACCGGGCGCGCAGCATCGCGAAACAAGAATCGCCACGCGAATCACCGAATTCAGGCTCTGAGTGCCATGGATAAAGGACACCGAAGGTCCGCCTGCAAGCGAAAGCAGTTGAGAATGCTTGGCGAGGGCGAAGCCCCCCCCACCAGCACTGGAGTGACCGGCGGGGAGGAAAATGTCAAAAAATAATGGATTTTTCCGAGAAATTGAACCACTAGATGTAGTGAGGGGGAGGAAATGACGGGACTAGATGTTGGTAAAATGAGGTAAAAAGGGCGGGAAGCCTTGATTTTACTGGGAAAACGCTGCTTGCAATGATGTGAAAAGTGGAGTAATATGGGGTTAGTTTTGGAGGGAAATGGAGTAATTTTCCACAAAATGGTTAAGAAATGATGACTTTTCTCCGATATAAGAGGTATAGCAGTTGGGATTCAAGGGCGAGTACAGCCATAGCATAGATGATAAGGGACGCCTTATTATGCCGGCGAAGTTTCGCGAGCAGATAGGGGAGCGATTCGTGGTCACAAAGGGCCTCGATAGCTGTCTCTATGCGTATTCGGAGAGCGAGTGGAACCTCATAGAGGAGAAATTTAGAGAGATACCGCTGACGACAGAGAAGGCAAGAAAGTTCACGAGATTCTTCTTCTCGAGTGCAGAGGATATGAGCATGGATAAGCAGGGACGATACCTCATACCGCAGAGCATGAGGGAGTTCGCAGGGATTACAGGCGAAGTCGTGACTGCAGGAGCGCTTACCAGATTGGAAATCTGGGATAAGGATAAGTGGCAGAATGCTAATAGCTATGACGATGTGAGCGAGATTGCAGAGTATATGGCTGAGCTGGGGCTGAGGATTTAGCCTATGGGACAGACTTTTTCCCACGTGTCAGTGCTGCTGAATGAATGCATTGACGGATTAAAAATACAGGAAAACGGAATATATGTGGATGGAACCCTCGGAGGAGGCGGACATTCATCAGAGATAATAAAGAGACTTTCGCCGGAAGGCAGACTGATAGGAATAGATCAGGACAGTGACGCTGTAGAGGCGGCGAGCAAGAGACTTGCAGATTATAGCGATAGACTGACAGTCATCAGAAGCAATTTTGCAGAGATGAGGATGGCGCTGGAGCAGGAAGGAATACAGGGGGTAAACGGAATACTTCTGGACCTGGGAGTGTCGTCATATCAGCTGGATACGGCAGAGAGAGGATTCACCTACAATAACCCGGATGCGCCACTCGATATGAGAATGGACCAGCGGGGGAAGATGACAGCGTCGGATATCGTAAATGAGTATTCAGCAGCGGAACTGGTGAGAATCTTAAGAGATTACGGCGAAGAGAGATACGCAACGAATATAGCGAACAATATAGTAAAAGCGCGTGAGACGCACAGGCTTTCTACCTCCGGAGAGCTTGTCGATATCATAAGACATTCCATTCCAATGAAAGTGCAAATGGCCGGGGGCCATCCGGCCAAACGCACTTTTCAAGCGATAAGGATTGAATTGAATGGCGAGCTTGAGGTCCTGGAAAGTCATATGCAGGACTTTATAGACTTGCTACTACCAGGAGGCAGGCTTTGCATCATCACATTCCATTCCCTGGAAGACCGGATAGTGAAAAATGCGATGAAGCTGGCAGAAAATCCGTGCACATGCCCACCAAATTTTCCGGTGTGTGTATGTGGCAAGAAATCAAAGGGCAAGGTAATAACGAGAAAGCCCATCATCCCAAGCGATGAGGAACAGGAAGTAAATTCAAGAGCCAAGAGCGCAAAGCTAAGGATCTTCGAAAAGATATAAAGTAGGAAAAAGATTTGGCACGTAGAAAAGCAGACACAATTCAATACGAGGCTCCGGCAAGGCATCTGCGCAATCCATATGTAAGCGGAAGTGCAGCGCCACGCTTTGCGCCAAAGGAGTTCCAGGAGAATTTTGTGTCTCCTAGGGAGCGTGCTGAGCAGGAGAGAATAGAGAAGGAAGCTAGACGCAAGGCACGTAGACGCCAGAATTATATGCGCGCAAATAGGATATCTACCGCATATATGGTTATGGCTGTTGCACTTGCCTGTGCTATTTTATATTCGTATGTAAGACTTCAGTCTAACATTACCATTTCTCTCAAGCAGATATCAGTAATGCAGAATAAGCTTGAAGCAGTGAGAGCGGAGAACGATGCAACACAGAAGAGACTTGCTACAGCAGTAAGCCTTGAGGATATCAAGACAGACGTTACAGAGAATCTTGGCATGAGATATGCTACAGACAGTCAAATAATCTATTTTGAGGTTGAGAATACCGATTTTATGAGTCAATATTCTGACCTCCCGTAAGTATATATGTCAGAACAGGACAATAAAAACAGAAATATTATAGATATGAAGACGGCAGGAATCTTTTTGATTATCTGTCTTCTTTTAATTGGGCTTTTGGGACGTACCTACTATATTTCATATACCTCAGGAGATAAGTACAACAAAAAGGTACTGTCACAGCTGGATTACGACAGTACAATCATTCCTTTCAGACGTGGAGATATAGTGGACAAAAATGGTACCATTCTGGCCACATCGGTGGACGTCTATAATCTTATCCTCGATTGCGCGGTCCTCAATAACAAGACAAATGAGGGCAGGGTTAACAGTACAATCACTGCTATCTACAGATTTTTCCCAGAGATAAAAAGAGAATATGACCTGTACGACGTACTCAAGGAAAACGCAACCAGCAACTATAAGGTGCTGGCGAAGCAACTAAGCTACGACGAGATTCAGGATTTCTCAAACTATATGCGTGACGAGAGCACAAAGGGCGAGATTGCCGGGGTGTGGTTTGAGAAAAACTATCGCAGGGATTATCCGTATGGCTCTCTGGCAGCGGATTTGATTGGATTTGCGTCATCTTCGAACCAAGGACTCGTAGGAGTAGAGAATAAATACAACTATACGCTTAATGGAATAAACGGAAGACAGTATGGCTACTTAAATGCAGACAGTAACCTGCAGAAGACGGTAATACAGCCGACAGATGGCGATACGGTTGTAATGACCATTGACGAGAATATACAGGCTATCTGTGAGAAATACATGATTGAGTGGAATGATGAGCATGAGAACGGAGCCCATGAGGGACGGGGCTCGCTTAACTCTGCAGTGCTTGTCATGAATCCAAATACCGGAGCGGTGCTTGCGATGGCCAGCTATCCGGGATTTGACCTTTCCAACCCATGGGACTTATCTGAGTACTACTCAGAGGAAGAGATTGCGGAAATGACTGAGGAAGACAGGATGGATGCGTTAAATGCCATCTGGCAGAATTTCTGTACCACGACCACCTACGAGCCAGGTTCTACATTTAAGCCAGTTACGCTGGCGGCTGGGCTTGAAACCGGAACAATCGTCGGCGATGAAATGTATTACTGCGATGGTGGTGAGCAGATAGGCCCTGACCATGTGCACTGCGTTAACGTGGATGGACATGGAATGCAGGATATAGGTCTTGCAATGTCCAATTCCTGCAATGATGCGTTTATGCAGATGTCCTACGCGATAGGAGCAGAAAATTTTGCTCAGTACCAGAACCTTTTTGGATTTGGTCTTCGCACGAACATCGATTTGCCGGGTGAAGCGAGAACAGATACGCTCATATATAATCGCGACCAGCTTTCGAAAATCAACCTGGCTACAAACTCATTTGGCCAGAACTTCAACGTGACCATGGTGCAGCTGGCAAGTGCTTTTTGCTCGGTAATAAATGGTGGTTATCTCTACCAGCCTTATGTGGTTCAGAGGATTCAGGATAGCAATGGTACGGTAGTGGAGGAGACCGAGCCGGTATTGGTCCGACGCACAATATCGCGAGATACAAGTGACCTTATTAAGGACTATCTGTATCAGGTAGTAGAGACAGGTTCGGCTAAGTCGGTTCAGGTGGAAGGATATGACATCGGAGGTAAGACTGGTACTGCTCAGAAGCATCCGCGTAGTTTAGGTAATAACCTGGTATCATTTATCGGATATGCACCGCAGGAGGATCCTGAGGTAGTAATATATGTAATTGTGGATGAACCAAACGTGTGGGATCAGGCACATAGTACCTTCGCTCAGGGCATCGCTCAGAAAATATTAACTGAGATACTTCCGTACATGAATGTACGCCATTCAGAAGGCTATGAGGAGCCGGAAGTGATTGCACTGGAGGATGAAAACGCTGGCGAAGAGGGCGAAAATTCAGAAGCAGAAGCGCAGCCACAATAACACAATCTGTAGGTGCATCTTCTTGCACTACACCACATAATGTAGTATAATATGCCGAATTTAAGAGGTGGATTATGGGCAAATTTATTTTTTCAGTTATTATTTCATTTGCAATCTGTCTGGCAATCGGCACGCCGCTGGTTCCTTTTCTTAGGAAAAGAAAGGCTCAGCAGACAGAGAGAGCTGAGCTTGAGAGTCATCAGAAGAAGACCGGGACTCCTACCATGGGCGGTATAATGATCCTGGGCGCGGTTATTTTGACCGTGCTTTTCTTTGTGATATGGGATAGTGCGACCTTCATGCCGATGCTACCCATCGCTCTTGTGATGCTGGGGTATGGAATAGTTGGCTTTTTGGATGATTTTCTAAAGGTGGAATTAAAGCGCAGCGATGGACTTTTGGCGTGGCAGAAAATGCTGTGCCAAATACTGATCGCGGCTGGATTTTTCGTATATATGGAGCTTAATGGCATCTCACAGCAGATGGTGCTGCCATTTGGACAAAAGACGGTGGTGATTCCTCTTGCGTGGCGCATTATTCTGTACTTTTTCTGCATGGTGGGCACTGTCAATGGAGCTAATTTCACTGACGGTGTGGACGGACTGGCCACCACTGTGACTATTGTTATTGCTGTTTTCTTAGGATACGTGGCAGTTAGTATGCAATGTGCACCTGAGATAGGTCCTGCTATCGGAGCTTTCCTTGGAGCACTCTTTGGTTTTCTGATGTTTAATGCGCACCCGGCTAAGGTGTTCATGGGAGATACCGGCTCACTGGCACTGGGCGGATTTGTGGCTGCCACTGCTTATTATTTGCAGATGCCCTTGGTACTCATAATTGTGGCATTTATCTATCTGCTGGAGGTGGTTTCAGTAATACTCCAGGTGGGATATTTCAAGCTTACTCACGGTAAGCGTATATTCAGAATGGCGCCCATACATCATCACTTTGAGTTGGGAGGCTGGTCTGAGGTTAAGGTCGTGGCAGTATTTTCTATCGTGACAGCATTATTGTGTCTCGTGGCACTTTGGGGATTAGGGGCATAACATGAACAGAGCAGATTTCGCAGGAAAAAGAGTAGTAGTACTGGGCGGTGGTATAAGCGGCATCGCAGCTATCAATTTACTTACGGAGTTGGGAAGCACAGTTGACTTCGTAGACGGCAATGAAAAGCTTGATATAGCAGATTTTAAGGGCAAGCTTGACAAGCCGCAGTCGGTTGAGGTCTTCCTTGGCATGCTGCCTGAAGACAGATACGAGGGGGCAGCGCTTGCTGTTATAAGCCCCGGAGTACCTCTTGATGTGCCTATGGTTGAGGCTGTGTCTAATAAGGGCCTTGAGATAATAGGCGAGGTGGAGTTGGCGTATATTTGCCAGAAGGGCAGAGTGGCAGCTATCACTGGAACTAACGGCAAGACCACTACGACATCGCTGGTTGGTGAGATTTTCAAGGCATATTATGAGGATGTGCGTGTGGTAGGTAACATCGGCACTCCGTACAGCACTCAGGTGCTTAACTCTACAGACGAGACTGTCTATGCGGCGGAGCTCTCTAGCTTCCAGCTTGAGACGGCGTATACATTCGACCCTAGAGTGTCTGCTATTTTGAATATCACTCCGGATCATCTCAACAGACATCACACCATGGAGTGCTATATTGAGATGAAGGAAAAGGTAACTCAGAATCATAAGCCGGATGATACATGCGTGTTGAACTTCGAGGATGAGGTGCTTAGAGCCTTTGGTGAGACACTTTCATGCAAGGTAATGTTTTTCAGCAGCAAGAGAGCACTGGAAAATGGCTTCTACTATGAAGATGGAACCATATATAAGGCTGAAAACGGCATCGCAAAGCCTATTATTGCGGTGAAGGAGCAGAGCCTGCTCGGCCTTCACAATTATGAGAACATAATGGCTGCCATAGCAATTACGGAAGCTATGGGTGTACCGATGGAGACGATACTTGAGGCTGTAAGGGCCTTCAAGGCTGTTGAACACAGAATAGAATATACCTGCACCAAGCGTGGTGTAGATTTCTATAATGACTCAAAGGGTACTAATGTGGATGCTGCAATTATGGCAATCAGAGCCATGGATAGGCCGACACATCTCATCGGTGGCGGATACGACAAGCACTGTAGCTTTATACCGTGGCTTGAGGAGTTTGGTGACAAGGTGAAAAGTCTGGTGCTCATCGGTCAGACCAGAGACCAGATAAAGGCGGAGGCCGAGTCCTTGGGTATCGGTAATATTTTCTATGCGGAGAGTCTTGAAGAGGCCGTAAAGCTGTGCTACGACAGGGCTTCGGAGGGTGAAGCGGTATTGCTGTCACCGGCCTGCGCTAGCTGGGGAATGTTTGATAACTACGAACAGCGTGGAAGAATGTTCAAGGATATAGCAAGGAATCTTGCAGAATAGATTTATTTGGAATGGCAAAAAAAGAGAAACCATTAAAAAAAATCAAATATTTCGATTACAGCCTGGTATTCATTATCATCTTCCTGCTTGCTTTTGGTCTGATAATGATATACAGCAGTAGTGCGTACTCTGCTCAGCTTCAATTTGGCAACCACACCAGATATTTTAGATCACAGGTGAGAGCCTCGATTCTGGGTGTTATCGCTATGCTGTTAGTGAGCAGATTTCCAACCCAGTTCTGGATTAAGTTTAGCATTCCACTCTATTTGATAGCGACGGCACTTTGCTTTTTGGTTAACTTCATGGGTGAAAGCTACAACAATCAGAGACGCTGGTTTAGGATAGGCGGCTTCAATTTCCAGCCATCAGAGATTGGTAAGATAGCTATAATTATTCTGATTGCAGCAATTGTCAGCAATGCGCCTAAATCTTTGGACAAGATAAAAAATATCTTTAAGCTGCTTGGCGTTGTTGTGGTACTTGTAGCTTGCGTTGCAGTAAATAATCTTAGTACTGCAATCATTATGATGGGTATAGCTATAGCTATGATATTTGCAGCCAGCGCCAGAACCAAGGAGATATCGCTGGTGACTGCTGGAATGGTGATCATAGCGGCTCTTTATCTTCTTATAGGAAGTGGATATCGTAACCAGCGAGTTATGGTCTGGCTAGATCCAGAGTCGTATGAGGAGGGATATCAGGTACTTCAGGGTCTCTATGCAATTGGTTCAGGAGGCATATTTGGAAAAGGTCTGGGGCAGGGTATACAGAAGCTTGGAGCTGTGCCTGAGGCAGAAAACGATATGATTTTTTCCATAATCTGTGAGGAGTTAGGCCTCATAGGTGCACTGTGCCTCGTGCTTATGTACATAATTCTGCTATGGCGTATATGGCGTATATCGAGGATGACAAGTAGCTTGGCATCAAAGCTTATATGCATCGGAGTAATGGCACATATAGGTATTCAGGCTGTGCTTAATATTGCGGTTGCTACGAATTCTATGCCGAATACAGGTATATCACTTCCGTTCGTTAGCTATGGTGGTACAGCGGTGCTTATTACATTGGGCGAAATGGGACTGGTGCTGGCGGCATCTAGAGAGGTGGAATTTGATGTATAAGGAAACCTTTCGGATAGATGAAGATGGAGCAAAGCGTGTGCCGGCAGGGCTGCAGGAATCAATAGCCAGAGAGGACGAGCCTCGTCCGTCGGGCAAGGGACGAGCTGCTGACAGAAAAAAGGCAGCCAAGACCAGACGTAAGCAGACTAAGGCCAGACTAAAGGAGCTGAAAAACCCTCCGCCGGAGCCTAAAAAGCCGGCTAAGAGTGCAAAGACTAGCAGCAAATCCAAAGGGAAGCCGCAGGCGGAGCCCAAGCTGGAAGATACGGTCAGCTTTAGGGTGGTGGCGGATAATTCACCGAAAGACAGGCGTAAGGCAAGACGCAAGCGCAGGTCGAGAAGCGTCATAATTTTCTTGGTCATATTGGTGATATTGGCTGCTGTGGCGTATTTTGGATTTCCACTTCAGAAGGTAGATATTTCAGGAAACAAATTCTACGGCGATGATATTGTCAGGACCTGGATACTTAGCGATGAGCATGCTGACAATGCGCTATATGTCGTGCTTAATCACAAGTTTGGGCGCAAGGAAGAGATTCCCTTTATTGACAGCGTAGATATCAAGATGACTGGCCGCACATCCATCGAGATAGAGGTGTATGAAAAGCCCGTAATAGGCTGTGCTTACATTGGAGCCAGGTCAAGCTATGCTTATTTCGACAAGGATGGAATCGTATCAGAGATGTCTGCCGCGAGGATGGAGAATGTCCCTGTGGTTGAGGGCTTAGGCGCAAATGACGCTGAGCTGTACAAGACCATCGAGATAGGTAACCCGGACGTATTAAGGGAGCTACTTGGACTAGCTGTCAATCTTCAACAGTACGAGCTTGTACCAGACACCGTAATTGTGGAAGGTGACAAAATGACACTGGACTACGGAGGTGTCAGTGTCCTGCTTGGAGATAGCGAATTTTTGTCTGAAAAAGTCATCAGATTGTCTTATATAATGCCCACTATCGTTGATAGGGAGTGGAGAGGTACTCTTCACCTGGAAAATTGGACCTATGAAAACACAGATGTTGTGTTTAAAAAGGAATAGAAGACAATATTTTGCGATTTTTTTCACATTTTCTATTGCAAACCCACTAGAAAATAAGTATTATATGTCTGGTGGTACTAAAGGACTATACTAACAAGATGTTGTATATGAGATAGAGGAGGTAATACTTTGTTAGAGATTACAACCGGAGAAACAGGAGCAGGCGCACGAATAATAGTAGTCGGTGTCGGTGGTGCTGGTAATAACGCAGTTAACCGCATGATTGATGCTAATATTACGGGTGTTGAGTTTGTTGCTGTTAATACCGATCAGCAGATATTAAAAAAGAGCAAGGCTCCGACACAGATTCAGATAGGCGAGAAGTCTTCTGGTGGACTTGGAGCAGGCGCTAACCCTCCGGCAGGAGAGGCAGCAGCTCAGGAGAGCATTGAGGAGCTCACATCTGTACTTAAGGGTGCAGACATGGTAGTAATCACCTGCGGTATGGGTGGTGGTACCGGTACAGGAGCTTCACCTGTTATTGCGAAGGCAGCTAAGGAGCAGGGCATCTTGACTCTTGGCGTTGTATCTAAGCCATTTACCATGGAGGGCAAGGTTCGTATGAACAACGCTCTGGGTGGTATCGAGCAGCTTAATGCCAATGTTGATACACTTATTGTAATTCCTAACGATAAGCTGTTGTCTTTGGTAGATAGAAGAACCAGTCTCCCGGAGGCATTCCGCTTGGCAGATACCATTCTCCAGCAGTCAGTACAGGGTATTACAGACCTTATCAATGTTGAGGGACTTATTAACCTTGACTTTGCAGATATCAAGACTGTAATGAAGGACAAGGGCATCGCTCACATCGGTATCGGTCGTGCCAAGGGTGATGACAAGGCTATCGAGGCGGTACGTGAGGCAGTTGAGTCTCCGCTTCTCGAGACCAGCATCAAGGGTGCTACAGATGTTATCATCAATATCTCTGGTGATATCACTCTGTTCGATGCGGCAGATGTAGGTAACTATGTTCAGGATCTCACTGGTCCGGATGTAAATATCATCTATGGTGCAATGCCGGATGACAGCATGACAGATGAGATTCAGGTTACTGTTATCGCAACTGGTATTGATAATGATCAGCAGGGTGGCGTGTTTGGCGGAAGCCTTAGCAGCAAGATGACTTATCAGAGACCTGTCTCTAATGCAACAGGTATTGGCGGCTTCTCAAATAGTCAGGTACAGCAGGTAAAGCCACAGCCGATTCCGGTTCCACCGGTTGCTCCTGTTCAGGCACCGACAATGTCAATCGCTAAGCCAGAGCAGCCTACTCCGTCAGTAGCTCAGAAGGATTTCGCTATTCCTTCATGGCTTCAGAGCAATAACTAAAGATATTTGAATATATAGATTTTTAACCCCTTTCAAATGAAAGGGGTTTTGTGTTAATATAGAATATCGGAGGTTTTTGGTATGTTTGATGATTTGATCGATGAAAGAGACCGAAAAGCACGCATGACCAGCAGTGTCATAAAGTTCTGGAATGTGCGTTATCTCACAAAGGAACAGGCCAAAGAGCTTGAGGCACAAAAGCGTGCTCAGGAGGAAGCTGAGCAGGCCGAGCAACAGGCTATACCTGATTCACAGGCTGATGAGGACCTGCGCAGAGCTCAGGAGATATTTGAGCGCCTTGAAGCAGAGGCCGCAGCGGATGAAGCTAAAAAGATTGAGGAACAGCGCGCAGCATATGAGGCAGTTCAGGCCAGCATGACCGATGAAAACTATAATGCGACTACTGGTTCATATTCAGGTTCATATGGTAAGGGGCACATTGACGAGAGTACCAAGGACATGGCAGCAGCGATTTTGTCAGAAAAAACGGACAGCATAGCAGCGCTTTTCGAACAGGCCGAGCAGTCACTGTTCGATGATGCACAATAGAGCCTGGTTACATGGCGTATTGTGATGATTTAGAAGAGATTAATTGTAAGGAGCAAATAATATAATGAATCAGCTTATAACCAACATTTCAACAGAGTTGGAAAATGCATTTGAGAAGGCTGGATATGACAGGGCATTAGGCCGAGTAACAGTCTCAAATAGACCTGACCTGTGTGAGTATCAGTGTAACGGAGCTATGGCTGGTGCTAAGCAGTACAAAAAAGCACCGATTATGATAGCGAATGAGGTGACGGAAATTCTTTCTGGAAATCCTATGTTTTCAAAGATTGAGGCGGTAATGCCAGGATTTTTGAATATGAATATAGCACCGGAGTATCTGGCAAAATATGTATCAGATATGTCTGCAGATGCTTCACTTGGCTGTGACACTACAGCTAAGGAGCAGACTATATTCCTGGACTATGGTGGACCTAACGTGGCAAAGCCACTTCACATAGGACATCTGCGCTCGGCTATCATCGGCGAGAGTATCAAGAGAATCTGCAAGTTTAAGGGATATAAGACTGTAGGTGATGCGCATCTGGGAGACTGGGGTCTTCAGATGGGGCTCATTATGATGGAATTGAAGGAGCGTCAGCCGGACCTCCCGTATTTTGATGATTCATATACAGGCGAGTACCCTTCAGAACCTCCGTTTACCTTGTCAGAGCTAGAGGAGATTTATCCGAAGGCTTCAGCTAAGTCTAAGGAAAACGAGGAGTTTAAGAAGGCTGCACAGCTGGCCACTGCAGATTTGCAGAATGGTAAGCCGGGGTATATGGCTCTTTGGCAGCACATAATGAACGTGTCACTCCCTGACTTAAAGAAAAATTATGACAAGCTCAAGGTATCATTTGACCTGTGGAAGGGAGAGAGCGACGCCCAGCCATATATCAAAGACATGGTAGATGGCATGATTGCAAGCGGTATCGCATATGAGAGCCAGGGGGCTATCGTTGTAGATATTGCGCAGGAAGGAGATTCGAAGGAGTTTCCACCTTGTATTGTCAGAAAATCTGACGGTGCCGCTAACTATGAGAGCTCTGATATAGCAACACTCATCGAGCGCGAGCGTGACTATGCTCCAATGGCGTATGTCTATCTCGCAGATAAGAGGCAAGAGCTTCACTATACCCAGTCCTTCAGAGTGGCTAAGCTGGCTGGTGTAGTGAAGGATGCAGACCTCAAGTTTATAGGCTTTGGCACAATGAATGGAGCTGACGGTAAGCCGTTTAAGACACGTCAGGGCGGAGTAATGC
>JAZLKM010000022.1:0-3066 GCA_045597645.1 Lachnospiraceae bacterium
TCTAAGCGTGAACGTAATATCTACGAGCGTTCACTGCGCAACTATCGTGACATGCTGGCTGACAAGGAGACCACAAAGAATATGTTGGCACGTGAGAAAAAGGCTTCACGTGAAGAAGGACGTGCAGAAGGAGTAATGAGCGTGGCACGCAACTTGAAGTCAGCAGGTATGGACTTGCTGTTCATCAGCAAAAATACAGGGCTGACAATTGAGGAAATCGAAAGATTATAGTAAAGCATACACCCATTCCCCCCAATGACTCAAACTATCACTACATACACTATGCCGTTATGCGCTTCGTGGAGCGTAGTGATGCTATGTGCTTGTATGCGATTTAGGGGGGGGTAAACGACTTATTATCAATTACTTACAGAATTATACGCCTGCTATAGGTACTCTTTTGAGTGCTTATGGCAGGCGCTTTTTGTTTGCAAATTAATTCATTTAATCATTAAAAAATAAACTTTTATGAAAACAAAATTGTTAAGAACATTCGTTGCTCTGTTGCTGACTACGTTGGCAACTGCAACTACGTGGGCGGCTGATACGATTGCGCCTACGGTAAGCGACAAAAAGATAACGGTAGTGGATTGTACCAAGCGTTCTTTTACTATATCATGGAATAAAGCTAAAGACAATGAGACACATGAGGAAGACCTACTATATCAAGTAATGTACCAAACATGGTATGATTATGATTATGATGATTATATCCTCCATTATGAAGTTCCAAAAGGTCAATTGTCAGCGACAATAACATTAAAAGTAAAACCGAATCAGCATTACAGAGTAAAAGTACGAGTATCTGATAAAAATCATAATTACACAGATTATGAATCGGTAAGCCTATTTACAGACCAAGCTGATCCAGAAGAATATCCAGTCATAAAATATCCAGATATTGAATTGGTAAATATAAGCTATGAACCTCATTATTATACTTATTCAACAACATTTCATTGGGAAAGAGCCACAGATGATATAACTCCGAAATCCGAAATTGATTACTATTTTTACAGAAAAGAGATATCTGATAAAAATTATTTATCTGGTGAAATAGGTAGAGGTACGAGTGGCGATGCATTTCGCTTTTTCTCTAGCATTTATAGTGACAAAAATCCGGAGGGGCATGTCTATGATCTATACGTGGGTGCTCGTGATATGGATGGGTTGGAATCTTTCTATAACAACATAATATTCGCAATACCAAAAACACAAGGTCCTAAACTTCCATATAAGATTGCATGGGTCAAATCCAGAACCTCAAACAGTGCAACATTAGAGTGGCAACAAGCAACAGATAATGAAACAGCACAAAGCAAACTGAAGTATGACATATACTATAAACCTAAAAGTGACGTAGGAGGCGAATACAACCATATATTTGCTGGAGAAGGTGTTTCTTCATGTACAATTACTGGACTTTTGGCAAATATTGAGTATCTATATTGCGTAGTTGTGACGGATGGTGACGGATATAAGAACTGCTATGACTATGCTTATTTCTGGACTATAGAGAAGCAGGATATGTCACGCCCTACAATCACAAACCGATACATTTCTGTCAGTGACATCACTTATTGTAGTGCTTCACTTTCATGGTCAAGAGGAAAAGATGACACAACGCCCCAAAATGAACTATACTACAATGTTTACATAAGAAAATCCGGAGCGAGTGAAAAAACACTTTATGCACAAGGATATGATATGACGACATGTAATATAAATGATTTGACAGAATCAACAACATATTTTGCTGATGTGTATGTGAATGACAAGGCAGGACATTCAAGTAGTTATTATACCACAGAGTTTACAACACCTAAAAAGCCTATTGTTGAAGACAAATATCCAATATTCATCGAAGGCGAACAGGTAACTTCGGCTAATGCAAAGGACTTTTGGGGAGATGGCGGTACTATACAGTACGACCCTACGACAAAGACTCTCAAGCTCAACTGGGCAGAATTGAATTCCCTCATAATCAATGACAACATCACCATCAACCTCGTTGGCTGGACAACTATCTATGGTAGTGTCGATGCAAGGGGAAGTAGCAATGTCACTATCAAGGCAGATGACAACTATGGCGAAAACGCTCAGCTGAAGATTCTGGGACAGTTCACCGGCAAATGCGACCTCGCTATCAAGAACGAATGTACGGTAGAGATTGATTGTGCTAACACAGGCTTGAACCTGAACGGCCACAGGCTTTCTGTCTATGGTTCTACGCTTAAGGTGAAGGGTGACGGCAAGAACGCTACTGTCACTGGCATTAGTGCTCTCTCAATAACTGACTGCCGAATCACTTCCGACCACAAATATGATGCTTCAAGCAAGACTTTCCTAAATGCATCAGGCTATGTGGCAAAGGATGACATCGTCATTAGCACAGAGATTATCAGAGTTCCGGTGCTTGTTGATGAGAACATCACTATTGACGACATCACGCATAACAGAGCTACAGTGTCTTGGGCACCTGCTACTGACGATAATACAGCTCAGTCAGACCTTGTTTACACACTTTACACAATGGGATATGGCGTGGAGGCAGACTATACTGGCTATAAGAGTGGCAAGAACCTTACTTCGTGCGCGCTCTACAATCTGAAGCCTAACACAAAATATTATGTATTGGTTCGCGTGGAAGACAAGGATGGCAACATGACTTTCTATGAGGAGACTTCATTTACCACAAAACTTGCACCAGATGAGATTGCACCTTCATTGGCTAATAGCAATATTAATATAGATGAAGTGACAGAAAGAACCATCTCTATATCATGGGAAAAAGCGACAGACAACAATACTGCTCAATCTCAACTTCGCTATGTAGTAGGGTATAAGGAAAGCGCGGCTCCTGAATCAGATGGATATGATATTGTTGCCAATGATATAAATATAGATACCCATACTTTTACAAATCTCAATCCTGAAACTTCATACGATTTCTATGTTTTTGTCATAGATAGTGAAGAAAACTCTAATCAATATTCTATAGCTACAGCATCTACAAAGAAAGAAATATCTACAGCCATCGATAATATTACTGTCAATAGTAATGAT
>JAZLKM010000023.1:0-21010 GCA_045597645.1 Lachnospiraceae bacterium
CCATTCCTACGTAAACTGTGTTATGATTCATTTAATGACCTCCCTTTGTATGCGGTAATCCCTGTTATTGTTGTGTTGCAACTTCATTATACAGGTAAATCCACGAAGTTTACAAAGTGGAGGTCATTACATATTGTCTAGGTCGAACCCAGAACTGAAATTGTACATAAAGCGCCGCCTAGCGCATGAAATGTACAAATTACGTCAGAGCCAGAGTAAGAATTGTACAAAAATTGCCTGTGGCCACATAAAATGTACAAACTAACCTAATCTATGAACTGGAAGTGTACAAAATGAGCCAAAAGTCCTATGGCAGAATGAGGATCATTAATCGATATATAGGATGAAGGTGTACTCTGGGTTTTAAGGAGGAAAAAGTGGGAGAGAGATTTTTCGTACCAAAATCGCGGAAAATAGCGTCATTAGCATTGGCAGTTGCAGTGAGCATAACGACATTACTTGCTACCCCCAAAATGGAGGTGAGAGCAGCGAGCGCGAGCGGAAGCTGTGGTGCGAATGTAACTTGGACTTTGTCAGACAGTGGAGTGCTTACGCTCTCTGGAACTGGAGATATGACGAATGCTACGGGAACAGGAAAAAGCCAATTCTATGCATATCGCAACAGCATTAAGTCAATAGTTGTAGAGGACGGGATTACCTCTGTTGGCGATTGGGCTTTCGAGTATTGTAAGTACGTGACATCGGTGTCGCTTCCAAGTACGCTAAAAACAATTGGTAGACAAGCTTTTGCGGACTGCTATGAACTTACTGAAGTAGACCTGCCACTTGGATTGACTTCTATTAGTTCATATGCTTTTTCTGACTGTAAGAAGCTTGCCACAATGACTGTCCCAGACAGCGTTATTGAGATGGAGTCTGGAGTGTTCTTTAGAGACTCTGCTCTCGAAGAGGTGGTGCTTTCTAGAAATGTTGAGGTCCTCTCGAGAGATATGTTTGAGCTGTGCACCAGTCTTCGCAAGGTGCAGCTGCCAGCTAATTTAACCACTATAAAGGATAGAGTTTTTGCTGATTGCTACTCCCTTGAGGAGGTTGTAATTCCCAAGAAAGTTACAACTATCGAGAGAGATGTTTTCGATTATTCGGGGATTAAGCATGTGATTTTCCGAGCGAATGTGGACACAATTCCTGCTGATATTTTCTATGGCTGCAGTAGCCTTGAAAATGTTGAAATTTATAACTCGGCAACGGAAATTGACTGTGCAGCGTTCAGGGGCTGTACGAGCCTTAAGAATATTACTATCCCGGATACGATTAATTTTGTTCAGTCAAATGCCTTTGCTGAGTGTACCTCACTTAAGAGCGTGACCATTCATGGCGATAATGCTAATCCATCAGGGATTAGAGTAAGTCCAAACAATAATTCTAACTTTGAAACTTTAGTTAATCGTGCGACCAGACAGCCACATTCCCCAGACAAGGCAAGCTGTTCTTTGTGTGAAAACGAATCAACGGCCCCGGCCCCTTCACCAATGCCAGGGCAGTCAGATAATCCATTTGCAGATGATTTTGCGCCTGCAATGATAGAGAAACAGGTAGTATATCCAAACAGTACGGTGAATCCATCTACCTTGCACTGCCAGTTTTATCATCAGAATGGAAAATCCTACTGGTACGAGAATGGCGTGCGACAGGGTACCTTGAGCGATCCGAAGGGTGTGTACGGATTTGGCACCAATCGTGGTCGCGAAATTTGTGATTTGGATACCGCAGCGTGGTACTGGTGCGATTCAGAATTCAATGGCGCCAAGGCCATAAATAAAGAGGTGTGGATGCCATATATCTACCAGGATGAGAAGTCTTGGAGCAGTTATGAGATAAAACGTAATGCAGCTGCGTCGATAGACAGTCACGCAGATATGTCGGCGCAGCTTGGGCGAGATATTAGTGCTCACACGGGAAAGTGGGTGCGCTACAATGCCAACGGCAAGATGTTCAAGGGCTGGTACAAGGTGACCTCGTCGGAGGCTCAGTACTATCCGGATCAGGTGGGAAATATCTATTATTATGATCCTAAAACCGGACTTATGGCGAAGGGCTATCTGGCGATAGATGGAGTTACATACCACTTCGATGAGATAAGCGGAGTGCTTCAGAGATAGCAGGAACGCTGTAGAAATAGCGGATATACTGTAGAGATAGTGGATATGCTGTAGAGATAGTGGATATACTGTAGAGATAAAACATAAGAATGATTCCTGGAGCGGTTCGTATGAACCGCTCCACTTGTTATTCTGGAGTCATCAGAGGTAGTCGAGTAAGAGAATGCTCGCCTTTTGCACATTATTTTCTAGGAAATGTAAAAACATGTAAGTCTCATAATTGAAATTGTACATAAGGTGTTGCCTTTTGCGATAAATGTACAAAACACGTCAGAACTAGAAGCAAAATTGTACATAAAGTGTCTCCAGATGCGTTGCATGTACAAACCACATTAGTATCAGACCTAAAATTGTACATAAATCGCCGGCCGTGGCGCCGAATATACAAAACACGTCAGAACCAGAGCAGGAATTGTACATAAATCGCTGGCCGGGGCGCCGAATGTACAAAACATGCCAGAACTAGAGCAGGAATTGTACATAAATCGCCAGTCGGGGCGCCGAATGTACAAAACATGTCAGAACTAGAGCAGGAATTGTACATAAATCGCCGGCGACCGCATAAAATGTACAAACTAGTCGGCTCCAGAATTGGAATTGAAAAATGAGTCAAAAGTCCTATGTCGCGTGAGAATACATTAATCGATATATAGTATGGAACTGTATTTTGGACACCAAGGAGGAGCACTTTGAAAAAGAAGGACTTTGTACCAAAACCGCGGAAAATAGCATCGTTAGCATTAGCAGTTGCAGTGAGTATCACGACACTACTGGCCACACCCAAAATGGAGGTGAGAGCTGCAAGTACATTGGTAGACACTTATGCAGCATCATCAACTACGACAATGGAACTCTATGACACTGACGGCGACAGCGTGGGAGATCACATTATTGTAAAAGGAACTGGTGATTGTGACGATACAGCCATGAAAAACATCCCAACAAGCTACAAGCGTGCGAGAACGGTTGAGGTGGCTGAGGGAGTCACTACTCTATCTAGAAATTCACAGTATGCTAACTGGGGGGTGTTCATATATTTTGGATTTAGCAGTGTCAAGCTTCCGAGCACATTGAAAAGTATTGGAAGAGGCTCTTTCTATTCATGCACTAACCTTACGACGATAAATATACCAGACAGTGTAGGCGCGATAGGCGACTATGCATTCTATGGATGTGACTCGCTCAATTCACTTACCATTCCTGAAGCGTGCGACGTATATGGACAAAGCGTTGGATTTAAGAGTAGGGGTAAAAACTCTGATTTTCTAATCATATCTGAGCCGGATTCACCGGCACATAAGTATGCTATAGAAAAAGGACTTAAGTTCCAACCGATCTGCGACCACAGCTGGAGCACATCAGGAAGTGATGCCAGCGGCAACCGCATTGGATTAAAGACCCAGACCTGCACAAAGTGTGGCAGGAGCAGGAAGAAGGCAGTCTCTGTATCATCGAACCCGGCGGTGACAAAGTCTGTTGCAGTAAGAAGGGTGAATATTGATTCGGCAGCATATACAGACCATAATGCAGCGGCCGGATATGCCCCGACAAGCCCTAAAATGGCATCGTTTTGGGACGCAAGAGGAGCTTACAACGTGGCATCATATGCAGGGAGCACACTCAAGATTCAAAGGTATGATGCTAATCTCAATCCCATTTCCAACATTCAGATACCAAATAGCCACTCTCTATTTGGTAATGTGACAATTGATAATGATTGTAATTACTACGTCCTCTGGGGACAGGAAGATACAAATGAGAGCGACATATATGTTCTCTTCGTAAGCAAATATGATTACAATGGTAAATTCCTTGGTGAGTGCAAGATGAAGGCGTCTGAGACACCGAGCAGTGGTGGCAGCGAGACCAAGCTCCCGTTTAGATCTGCTGATGTAAGAATGGCCATTAATAATGGAGTACTGACATGTCATTTTTCAAAGCAGAGATATGACGGACACCAGACCAACTATGTTATATGGGTTAGGACGTCTGATATGTCCAGAATAAATGTGTCAGGCGTGCCATATACAAGTCACAGCTTTTATGATGGAGTAATTCCGACCAGTGACGGAGGGTTCCTCTATGCTAATCAGGGCGATGCATATTATAGAGGCTATAACATTACAAAAATGTCGCCACAACTGACTCAGGAGTATAGCAAGTACACCTTTCACTTCCGAGAGGGTTCGAATAGAGACTATGGATACAACGAGACCTATGCTCAGCTTGGAGGCTTGGCGGAGACTGCTAACGCATACATTTTATGCGCATCATCGGAAAAGACTTTATCACTTTCGCCAGCGCCTACAAATTCATATTTTTGCGGCCATAGCGAGTCGAGAAACTTATTTATTCAGATTATGAAAAAGTCAGCGGGCGCCGCAAGTGAAGGTAGCTACTATGTGGGTGGAGACACAAGAAGCTGTGTAGGCGCACATGATTACAACGCAGAGGCATCATACAGACTAGATGGCGATGAGGTTGACTACGGTGTCATTTGGCTTACTGCACTTCCTAATGATAAGTATGTAGCTAATCCGAAAATAGTACCGATTGATAACAAGAAATTTGCTATTTTGTGGGAAGAACTCAAATATGAAACTGTTTCCGGTACCACATATATGCAGATACTGACCGAGGATGGCGAGGTGGTTAAGGAAAAAATAGCCATCAACGGCGCGGAACTGTGCAATGATACACAGCCGGAGTATCGCAATGGAAAAATTTACTGGGCAGTGGCAAATAATGACAGTATGAAGGCAATTTTCGTAGCAGACATTAATGCTGAGGAAGCTGCGGTTGAGCCTGACTCAAACGTAGACCCTAGCACACTTCACTGCAAGTGGTACGTTCAGGGTGGAAAATCATACTGGTATGAGAATGGAGTACGCCAGGGTACATACAATGATCCGAATGGTGTAGTGGGTGATGGCACTATCCGCGGACGCGAGATTTGTGATATGGAATCCGCAGGCTGGTACTGGCTTGATTCCGTGTATGACGGCGCAAAGGCAATAAACAAAGAGGTGTGGATGCCGTACATCTACCAGCAGGAGGCTAGATGGGATGATGCAGAGATACGTCAGAATGCTAATGCCAGCGACCCGGGCATGATAGAGCAGGTGTACAGAGATATCAAGGCTCGTACCGGAAAATGGGTACGCTATGACGAAAACGGTGCTATGTACAAGGGCTGGTATACTGTTGAGGGACAGCAGGCGACAATCTATCCAGATCAGGCTGGCAACACATATTATTACGATAACAAGACCGGTCTTATGGCGAAGGGCGATACCATGATTGACGGTATATGGTATCACTTTGATGAGACTACAGGTGTGCTGGCGAGGTAGAGTAGCTAAGATTTGTGGCGAGCAAGCGATTGCTCGCCATTTTTGTACATAAACCGCCCAGCAAGAAGGCGATAAATTACGGCCTGCAGCCACAAATTAGATCCGACCGGCGGTAATTTGTTTTCAGGTAGCCCTCGCATAGTGTATAATGATAAAATCTAAAAAAGTAATATGTAAGACAGGAGAAGTCAATTGCAGCCCATATTATATTTGGTCGTTCCTTGCTATAACGAGGAGGCCGTATTACCAACTACATGTACCATATTCAAGGATAAACTAGATGCACTTGTCGCCGCAGGCAGGATAGCTGATAAGTCTAAAATTCTCTTTGTGGACGATGGTTCAAAGGACGATACTTGGAAGATAATCACCGATTTATCTAAGGCGGATAAGAGATATGCTGGTGTGAGCCTCAGCCGCAACCGTGGTCATCAGAATGCGCTTCTTTGCGGACTTATGGAGGCAAAGGATAAGTGCGATGTGACCATAAGCATTGACTGCGACGGGCAGGATGATATCAATGCAGTCGATGAGATGCTCGAACGCTATGCAGAAGGGTGCGAGATAGTATACGGTGTAAGAGATGACCGAAGCACTGATACTTTTTTCAAGAGAACTACTGCGCAGGGATATTACAAACTGCTGAACAAGTGCGGCGCCAATACAGTATACAACCACGCGGACTACAGACTCCTGTCAAAAAAAGTGCTCGATGAGCTTGCCAAATATGAGGAAGTGAATCTGTACCTAAGGGGTATGATACCGCTTATTGGATTTAAGAGTACGAGCGTCTACTATGCTCGCAAGGAGCGAATGGCTGGAAAATCACACTATCCCGTACGCAAGATGGTCAGACTCGCGGTGGATGGTATTACGAGCCTGTCGACAAAGCCAATACATATGGTATCCGCGTTTGGATTCTTTATATCTATTGTCAGTTTTATCGGCGCGATATGGTCGATTGTCCGCCAACTCACAGGTCATACTGTTACTGGCTGGGCGAGTATGACATGCATTATCTGTTTTGTGGCAGGCGTGCAGATGATTTCAATCGGAATGTTAGGTGAGTATATTGGAAAAATATACCTAGAGGTAAAGCATAGACCGAGATATATAGTAAGCGAACGTACAGACGATAGCGGAGAATAACCCGGCGCAGAAGCAGAAAAACGCCCCGATACTAAGAAAAATCTGACGACAAGTAAAAATAAGCCAATAGTACTATAAGCAAATATCATGCGTTTCTCCGATACATTTTACGTAAAGCCTTTAGTGGCGTGTGAAAAATGCAGACAGGAAAAGAAACCATGAAGAGAAAAGCATTGGTAGCAATGGCATTGGCGGTGGTTACCGCTGTGGCTGTCATGCCAGCACAGAGTGCGAAGGCAGCAAAAGAATACGAGGATTTAATAACCGGTAAGGAGACAGTAGCTATCTCATCTGGCTTAAAGGGGACAGAAATCGTTGGATATGGTTCAAGCGCTCTTGAAAAAAGTACATTAGTAGACATATATGTTGGAGCAAGCTGGGGACTTTATGAGGAGGTTGAATTTGTTAACAATCGTCCATCAAAAGTAATGAGTGCACCAGTTGCACAGGCAGAAGCATTTACTGAAAGTGATATCGAAGGCTATCATGGAAACTTTTGGAAATGGAACCAGGAGACTCAACAATCTGAATCAGTTGAGGCGGATGGATTTCAGCTTAAGAACAAGAAGATAATCCTTGATAAAAACCTACCGGATAAGACATATTACTATCTAGTATGTGTAAAACCGGATGGCTCAGTTGTGACAGGAGACCAAAATCCAAAGCTTTATGTGCAGTCGAAACTGATAAGCTTTGGAGGCTCGTATGATGCTGCTGCAGGCAAAATCTATAGCTATACTTACGATACATCAGTTGACTGGTCAATCAATAATGGTCCTGAATTCTATGGCAGTGACATGACCAAGATTGCAAATAAGGTGGAGTTCCACACTGAGGATACATTCTACGGAAGTACAGCATACTGCTACACCTTTGATGTAACAAATGCAGCCGAGCTCGAAATGGGTCAGTACGGCGCATACGTTTGGGAAAAGATAAATGATGGTAATCAGTATTCATGGGTTGGACTGAAGGACGACCTTGGAACCCATACCACAGTGATTAGCAAATATGTTTCCGCCAGTGAGTGGCAGGCTAAGCTCGAAGAGTGGGGCATGGCTGGTGAAAAGAACTACAGAGGTGAGACCTTTGCCGAGTTCCTTCAGAGAACGCAGGGCGAAAAGAGAAATGACAAGGGCTATCTGATCGAGGGCCAGAATGATCCTTCAAAGCTTAATTGCGTATTTACCCAGGATGCAGCAGGCAAGACCTACTGGTATGAGGGTGGCGTAAAGCAGGGTACCTATGATGATCCCAAGGGAGTCATGGGAGATGGCAGCATCCGTGGACGTGAGATTATGGATGCAAAATCAAAGGGCTGGTACTGGCTTGACTCAGTATATGCAGGCGCCAGAGCACTGAATAAGGAAGTATGGATGCCTTATATTTATCAGGACGAGGCTAAGTGGAGTGAGGAAGAGATTAAGGCTAATGCTGCAGCTTCAGGAAATATGGCCGCTCAAGTTGAGAGAGATATCAAGGCTGGAACTGGAAAATGGGTACGCTATGATGCCAACGGAGCTATGTTTAAGGGCTGGTATACTGTAGATGATACTCAGAAGCAGTATTACCCTGAAGAACAGCATGGCAAGACCTATTACTATGATCCAAAGACTGGTCTTATGGCAAAGGGTGACCTTGAGATAGATGGTAAAGTATATCATTTCGATGAGAAGACAGGTGTACTAGCTGAATAATACATGAGAAAAATAAATTCATCGACCGCGATTTATGCGGCTGCAGTTATCTTGATAGGTGGATTTTTTGACTGGTGCGTAGCGCTGCTGGGGGCAGCGCTCGCACTGGTCATTTTTGTTCGTGCAAGAAAATCAAAAATAGTCATGCCGAGTCTAAAAAGCATACAGCTTCTGCCGATGGCTGTCGTGGTCATAAGCGCAATTGTGACATTTTGGTCGGTCGACAGATTGCAAAATATCATGGGAGTTATAAGACTTATCGCATTGCTTCTATGGATGATTCTGTGCCTGAACACTGACGAAGCTGACAGGAAAAATACGATTGCCACAATACCAGCTATCGGAGCTGCCATGGTGGCTGTGTCGATAGTGGCGTATACCATGGCAGGTCTGCGTCCGTATTTTTGGGAGAACAGCAGGCTTTCAGGGATTTTCCAGTATGCAAATACTGCGGCTCTGTTCTGGGCAGTCGGCGTGATAGTACTACTTCAGAATATTAGGAAAAAATGGCAGTGGTATGTACAGTTGTTTTTGCTGCTTATAGGAATACTGCTGACGGGGAGTCGCAGTGTCCTTTTGATTTTGACAATATGGGCAATATATAAGTCGATTTCAGACAGAAAGCTACGTCGGCCAATCCTCATAGTAATTGGATTGCTTCTGGCTGTAAGTGGTATCATTTTTGCAATAACTGGCAGCACGGCCAATATTTCCAGAGTGTTTGCGGGCTCAAGCACCATCTGGGGTAGGCTTCTGTACTATCGAGATGGACTCGATATGCTGCTGCATAATCCGCAGGGTCTGGGCTATATGGGA
The DNA here is from genome assembly GCA_045597645.1 of Lachnospiraceae bacterium. Classification (GTDB taxonomy): domain Bacteria; phylum Bacillota; class Clostridia; order Lachnospirales; family Lachnospiraceae; genus JAKSSE01. Next base: position 9,136 of record JAZLKM010000023.1, read on the forward strand.
TATCTTTACTCTCAGGGACTCTATGCAACAGGAGTGTATTCAGTTAGATATGTCCACAATGACCTGCTGCAGGTTGGGATCGATTATGGCATGGCTGCGATGCTGCTTGTGGTGGTATACCTGGTTTGGCAATTTGCAAAAGGAAGGCAGGACGCTTGGAAAAAAGAGATATTGGCAGTAATTATTGCGGCATGCCTGGTGGATTTTTCTGCACAATATTTGAGCATTACTTTTGTCGCTGTGCTGTGCATGGACCTAGAGAGCGGGACCGTAGACTCTAACTCAAAGCTGACAAATGTAGGTATGGTATTGCTTATGGCATTATTTTCATACCTGATTATCGCCACAGCGACTGCAAAATACGGCAATCCCAGGACGTCCATAGCAATGCTTCCCGGAAATGTCAGCTCGCGTATGCAGATCATAAGTCATACTAACGATGCGAACTGTGCATATGAGCTGTCGAGTGAGGTTATTAAAATCAATCCCCGAGTGAGGGACGCTTATGTATTTAGGGCATATGTCGACACTATGCAGAGGGATATAGATGCACTAAAATCAGATATGGATATGGCAATCATGCTTGCGCCATATGATGTGAGTGTATATCAGGTGTATGAAAGCTTACTGATGGACGTGGGTGCAGATGCTAGTCAGCTGGCCAGGCTTCATGATAGATTGGCTGCGATGGAGGATAGAACCAGCAGGCTAGCATACCGGATAAGCGATAAACCTGTGTTTGAGTGGTAAACGAGGGATTCCCAAGTGAAAGAGCGGGATTTCCAAGTGATAAACGAGGGATTTCTAACTGGAAAATACAGGATTTTTACGTGGCGGAATAATAGTGTATAATGTGTCGGATAATGTATTTAGCATAAGCACTTTATAGAGGAATGAGCACGTGAACAAATCGAGCGAAGCTCCTATGGGGGCAGGTAAGGCTGTACAGGAGAATAATAGGCAGCTTTGGGCTGACATAGCTAGAGGCATAGGTATGCTCTGCATCATTGCCGGTCATCAGAGGATACTGTGGTTTAATCACGCAGTATTTACCTTTCATGTGCCGATTTTCTTTCTGATTAGCGGATATTTCCTGACGGAAAAGGACGATCTTAGGACATTTATCCAAAAACGAATCAGAGGACTTTTAGTGCCGTATGCAGTGGCGTGCCTTATGATAATCCTGGCCAAAATCCCGATAGCACTCATCTATCATGTGCCACAGCAGATACCCGTTAATCTGTTTAGGACCTTCATTGAGGCGGTGTATGGCTCGGGCACTAATGACAACCCGACTCCGTTTGGGATAATGCAGATTGGTGCCATTTGGTTCTTGCTGGCACTTTTCTGGTCACAGCTTATTGTAAGACTTTTGATGAATCGGAAGTGGGGCTGGGCAGTGATTATAGCTGCGGCTATCATATCGGCCATAAGCTCTAAATATTTCTGGCTGCCATTCGCATTGCAGCCCGGCATTACATCAGCAGCATTTGTATATGTTGGAATGTTAGCTAGAAAAAAAGGTATAGATTTTTCGAAAATAAACTGGGCGCTTGCGATAGCGGGCCTTGTGATACTTGCGGTAGAATACTATTTCGGAGTGGTAATTCTTGCAGCCAGCAATGACTATGAGGTGTACGGCCTTACTGCTGTAGGTGCTGTATTTATTTCGTATACAGTGATAGCATTTTCTAACTTGATTGCAAAAATAAAACCGATTGAAGCGACATTATCTTTTTTGGGGCGCAATTCGGTGATCATCCTGTGCTTTCACATACTTGAGCTTAACAGTGTCAACTGGGACGGCATATACGCCCGTATGGATGCGGCGGGATTGCCATATTTTGCAGAGCACAGCATAGTGTTTGTGAGCCGAATGATTATGATTTTGGCATGTACTGCTGTGGTGCTTAACGTTAAGTCTCTTAGAAAAATATTTGGAAAATAACGAATCAAGACGTTTAATGCAATAGGAACCAAACAAACTAGACCTAAGGGTATAAGATGAAGAGAAATAAATTATCAAGTTTCATATCGCGTATGCCAATATGGCTGCTGGGATTAATCAGCAGTCTTCTTTGCGCATTCGTTGTCATCGCTCCCATGATTATCCGAGAGGGTGGCTATTTTGCTATGGCTCATGACTTTGCCGCTGAGGAGATATCCTACGGCATGATGATGATAGATGGCATCAAAAGCGGCAGAGGTCTGTGGAACTGGGCCATAGATTTGGGCGGCAACACCATTGAGGCATTTAGCTTTTACAATATTGGAAGTATTTTTGTGTGGCTGACTTTATTATTTCCCGCTAAGGCCTTTCCTAAGGTTATGGGCTGGATGCTGATTTTAAAGTTCGCTGTGGCAGGAGCGACTTCAGCAGGCTTTATCAGCAGACATACAAAAAGCAGATGGGGAGCTATAATTGGTTCGCTGCTATATGCTTTTTCGGGCTTTCAGTGTAGCAGCATAGTATTCTATCATTTCCAGGATGCAGTAGCTCTGTTTCCGCTGATGCTGATTGGCTTAGAGAAACTGGTGGAGGAGGGCAAAAAGGGATATTTTGCTATCGCCTGCGCACTGAATGTGCTGGCTATATATGTATTTTTCTTGGGCGATGTAATCTTCATGATTCTCTATTTCATAATCAGATACATGCTTCCGGAGCGCGGAGCATTGATTAAATCCCGTAGAGATACCAATAATGCTGTTGTGTCTGCGGAAAGGAGAGCTTTCCTGTCAGATGCCGGTAGCGTCTGGAAAAGTATAGGCCTTTGCTTTACCGAGGGCGTCATCGGTGTGATGATATCTGGTTTTATACTGATACCATCTGTCGTTGGGTTAATGGGTAATTCCAGGCTGTCTAGTCATTTGCCGGCGTCTAAATGGTTCATTTTCACAATAAAAGAATACCTGGGCGTGGTGAGGGCCTTCTTTACCCCTGCGGAGCCTATGTGCTACATGTCTGCACTTAAGGGCGATGATTGGACCACTAACAGCATCTACCTGCCTCTGATAGGCGCTACATTTGCTATTGCCTATGTCATATCTAAAAGGGACTGGATAAGCAGACTTTTGGTATCAAGCGTGGTAATCACCCTTATACCAATACTCAACAGTGCATTTAGCATGTTCAATGAGACTCCATACCGCAGATGGTTTTATATGCCCGCGCTGATTATGGCACTTGCATCAGCAAAGGTGGCTGAAAATGTAAAGCAATACAGAGCTAAGCTGGCTTGTGGCATTTCATTGGTGGTACTGGCAATCTATATGTTCCTGACCAGATTCTACCCGGTTCACAATGAGAGGGGGAATCTTGTAATAAATGCTGAGGTATATTGGAGATATATCATTATACCTGTGGTGGGAGTGGCGGCTACACTTGCGATACTTATGGTGAAAAAGGAGCATCTCAAAAAGGTGCTTTTATCTACCGCTATTACAATTGCAAGCGCAGGAATGCTGTATTTGGCTATCTATAACTACAAGGAGATCTCAGATAATTCTTGGGTAAATTTCCATAACTATGAGGGCACGTTCTCTGAGAATGCGGTCACATACCTGACAGAGATAGCGCAGCGCCAGGACCGGAATGTCCTTCCGTACAGATACTATTTCAACGAGGACTTGGGCTGGACTTATAATGGTCCTGACTATACCTATTACAATTTTGCAATGACAAATTCACTGCCGTCTATCAACTCCTTCCTTAGCACTGTGCATCCGTCAATAATGCACTATTACGAGGATATTGGCTTGGGCCGTAAGACCTGGACCAGAGCTTCCAATAGAGGTAGCTTTGAGCTACTGGGGGCCAGATATATCATTTCCAAAAAGCCGTACGACTGCTACAGATATGTGGACACCTTGGAGAGCCTGGAGGGGCAGGTATGGTATGTCTACGAGAATGAGAACGCATTGCCGATAGGGTTTACTTACGATACATACCTGCTGCGCAGCGAGTTTGAGCAGTATCCTATGGAGTTTAGGCAGAATATCATGCTCCACACTCTGGTCATCGATGATGAGGATGAGGTGCAGGTATCGAAGGTATTGCGTCACTATGATATTGAAATGGACGGGGCATTTGAGGACATTGAGGAAAATGATGCCACAAATTCTCAGCTTATAGAAGCTGTTAGCGCGAGAAGCCAGGAGATTTCATCAGATTTTGTTACTGGGAAAAATAATTTTTCTTACAAAATCAATGCGTCTTCTGATAAGTACGCATTTATGAGCGTGCCGTATGATAAGCATTGGAAGGCGACGGTCAATGGCCAGGCAGCAGACATTATCAGCGTATGTGACCTCATGGCCGTGCCCGTATCCGATGGCGAGAATCTGGTAGAGATGTCTTACGACTATACGCCACTGAGGCTGGGGGGCGCGATGACTGTTGTGGGTGCATTACTATTGCTGGTCTATGTGATATTCTGCAAAGTTAGAAAAGGAAATATCCAACATGTTCCTAGTAAGATGGCATGAAAAAGAAGAGAAGAGACTCATGTATTACAGATGATATACAACTACATATTGTTGTGACTAAAAAATAAAAAATAGAACTATAGTACCAGTAAAATGCCGAGAAGTCCTTGATTTCTCGGCATTTTTGATACTTTGGTACTATGTAAAAGTACACCATATGTAGTTTATAATGCTACTAACTATTATTGTCAGAAGAAGTCTGCTCATATTTCACAATGTGATGAATGAGAGACCGACTGACATGGATGTTTTGTATTCAACATGGAGGAATAGTTATGAGAAAAACTACTCGATGGATGGCAGGATTACTGTCAGCAGCCATGGTGGTTGGAACGGTAGTGGGAGCACCTGCTAGTACAGCCAAAGCAGCTAATGGGATGCCTGACGAGTTGCTTCTTGCCAGCTTTTTTGTCAGTGAAGAAAATGTCACAGACGTGCTTTACTGGTCTTTGGATGGTGAGAACTTTTATGAATTAAGCCACGGACTTGAGGACAGCACTCCGAATGACGCTAGTAAAATGTTGGTTGACACATCAAAGGACGATGGTTCATCACTCGCTTCGATAGGCGGACGCCCCATCGACTGGGATGTAGCGACTCTTCGTGATCCATCTATTGGATATTATGATGGCATGTTCTGGATGCTGTCAGGTTTCGCTGACGATGCTGCAGGAAGATTTGTCCCGATGTTTAGCTACTCAAAGGACCTTAAGAAATGGAGCTTCCCTTCATCTGGTAGCGGAATCAACAGTGTATTTTTCAAACCGCTTGAGGCGGAAAATGGCAAAGATTACATCAATGCTCCGCTGACTGAGATTCCAGAGGGGGCGCAGAAGATAGGAAGATGGACGGTAGCAGGTCCAGAGCTTTTTGTTGATACCGATGGCACCTTCTGGGTTATTTTCACTGCAGGATACTTTGCGGCACACTTTGGAGATAGCAATCCTCTGAATGATGTGATGACTCCATACATCTGCAAGGTGGATAGCACTCTTCAGTTCCCTAAGGGTACTGACCTCTCTGTATCAAGAGCCTTCCATGAGCAATACATGGATTACTCTAAGGCAGTTCCGATTAAGCTTCCTTCAAATGGGCTTACCGGTGAGAACAATCGAATTGACCCATACTTGTACGTAGAAAATGGCACCTATTACATGGTTATCAAGAGAAATGGTGTAAGCAATGAAATCTGGAAGCTAAAAACCGGACTCTCTCTTGATGCTGTACAGAATGCAGCAAACTGGGAGCTGATTGATGCGGAGGCTGCAAGAGGTACAGAGGGCCCTTCACTTGTCAAATTTAATGGCAAGTATATGCTTTTTACCGATAAGCTTGCATCATACCAGTCAAATTACGATGGTAAGACTGGAATTAAGGTATCAACAGCAAATTCACTCTCAAGCTTTGGCGCTACTTACGGCACGATTCCTGGAAACATGGGAGCTAATCCGAGTGATCCGGTTAAAAACTTCACCAATGTAAAATTCCATGACAAAGACGGAAATACTTACGAAGGTAATCGACACGGTACTGTAATCAAACTTGCTGATAAAAAGGCAATTGAAATGGTGTGGAAGGTAGCGATGGAGACACGCTACAAGAATGTATATCCAGATTATGCTAATCCGACATTCTCAGAGGAGGAGATAAATCCTGAGGAAGCAGTATATCCAGAGCCGGATAAGACTCGTTTTGAGAGAGGCGCTGATGGTAAGTTCTACTGGTATGAGAATAATGTAAAGCAGGGAACCATGTCTGATCCAAAGAACGTAATTGGAGATGGCACTCCTCGTGGACGAGAGATTTGTGATTTGGTGACCGAGGGCTGGTACTGGCTCGACTCTAAGTACGATGGAGCAAAAGCATGTAACAAAGAGGTATGGATGCCATACATCTATCAGCAGGAAAAGAGCTGGACTGCAGAGCAGATTCATAATGAGTCTTTGGCATCAGGTATTATGGCTCCTCAGGTAGAACGTGACATTAAGGCTGGCACAGGTAAGTGGGTTCGTTACGACAAATATGGCCGCATGTTCAAGGGCTGGTATACCGTTGAGGGTGATCAGGCCAAGATTTATCCAAACCAGAAGGGCAACACCTATTACTACGATCCAAAGACTGGACTTATGGCTAAGGGTACTGTAGAGATAGACGGCTATACCTGCGTGTTTGATGAGACGACTGGAGTACTTCAGAGCAAGACTAAGCTCTAATAACTTTAAAGGTAATATAACTAATGAGTGATATGACAATGCCAAAGGAGCTTCGAGACAGAAGCTGCTTCGACAATCTAGCCGGCAAAGACATATATGTGTTCGGAGCCGGAGGCATAAAGGCCAGGAAGTTTTTCGCTTTCTATGGATACGAATATCCTATTAAGGCAGCACTGGACAACAACCAGACTAAATGGGGCAAGGATTTCTTCGGAACGACTATAGCAAGTCCGGATATTCTTAAGGATATCGACCCAGAGAGCTATGTACTTATTCTGGCAAATAGAGAGCCTGATGACGTATATCAGCAGATGGTGGAGCTTGGTGCCAAGGATATTAGAGCATATGACTCAGAGCGCATATACCCCGGCAGGCAGGATGCTGTAGCCAGGGGCGACAAGAAATATCATATTGGCTACGTGGCAGGGGTTTTTGACCTCTACCACGTAGGTCATTTAAATATGTTCCGCAGAGCTAAGGAGCAGTGCGATTACCTGATAGTAGGTGTCACCTCTGATGAGTACTGCAGACTGAATAAGAGAAAGGAGCCCGTCGTACCGTTCGACGAGCGTATAGATCTGGTTAACACCTGCCAGTTTGTGGACGAAGCAGTACCGATTCCGTATGAGTTCGGAGGTACCGTGGAGGCCTTCCAGAAATACCACTTTGATGTGCAGTTTTCCGGCAGCGATTACACCACCAACCAGTGGTGGCTGGACCAGCAGGCATACCTTAGGGAGCATGGCTCTGATCTGGTATTTTTTCCATACACAGAGAAGACTAGCTCTACAATGATTAGAAATACACTTACAGGTGGAGTGCCTACCCCGTCAGCGGCGCAGCAGCCGAAGACCGGTAAGGTAGCATATTTTCCGACTATTATTGAGCCGGGTGACTGGCATCAGCTTAATCTCTTCAAGGAGATAGCTGCAAAATACGGACGTCTATTTGTAGGAATACCTGATGACGTATCTACAGCAAGGCTACTGGGGCCAAGCCGCAGGTACAATGCTGTGGAGACCAGAGATTACCTGCAGCAATTCCCGTGGATAGAGCAGGTAATAGTGCTGGACAAGGAACACTTATCCAGAAGACGTATTTACCAGGACTTGAAATTCGATGTGGTTTACTACGGCCATGACTATGGTAAGCACTATCACGAGGAACTGTGGTTCTGGGAGGATAACGGCGTGGAGTACGTAAATCTCACTCCAGCCGTATATACGCACTATGTGCCATATGGCGACGCACTTCTCATGGCGATTGAGAATCTGCGTAAGGACCAGAAGGTAGTTCTGTTTGGCACAGGTAAATACTTTGATAATTACATGGCTGAGTATGCGAGTCATAAGCCCAGTCATGCTGGAAAAATATACGCACCTGCTTATGCTGTAGATAATGACAGCTCAAAGTGGGGCACATATAAGGATGGTATCGAAATTAAATCTCCTGAGGTACTTCGAGAGGAGGATCTGGAGAATACCCTGGTAGTGCTGGCGAGCGCTAACTATATCCCTATGATAGAGCAGCTTGATAAGCTCGTGGGTATAGGCAATGTAGATTACAGAACCATGAAGCGCGACAACCGCATCGCGGCTTTGGATGAATTCTATATAGCCAAGAAGATGGAAGATGAATACATGACCAGGTGTCATGCTGTGATTCTTCCGATGCTCAAGGAATTTGACAGAGTGTGCCAAAAGCATGGCATCAGCTACTACATGGTGTGTGGCTCACTTATTGGAGCTCTTCGTCATAAGGGTGTAATACCCTGGGACGATGACATGGACGTGGCAATGACCAGGGAGGACTACAATAAGCTTCTAAAGGTTTCAAGAGAAGAGTGGGACCCGAAGGAGTATATGGTGCTCGACCCTATGGATTTGGGAGATGTTTTCTTGGATTTCATGCCCAGATTTTTCGGCATGACCGAGCGACTGCCTATGAAGGTATATGACAAGGTAGGCGACAGACCGGTTAACTATGATGTCGTAGACAGACCGTTCATAGACATATATGTAATGGATAACGCAGCTGATGATGAGAAAAAGCATCAGCGGATGATGAGCTTTCTCAAACGCTTATATGGCTTGTGTATGGGGCACAGAGGTCTTCTGGACTACTCAGAATACGAGGGCGATAAGGACCAGAGCTTCGTAAAGACACTTAAGCTCGCTAATAAAGTAGGCAGAGCACTTCCGCTAAAGCTGCTTATGAAGCTCTATATGAGCATCGTACAAAAGTATAACAAAAAGCTAACTACTCACTATTTTATGAGCAGCTGCGCAATAACTGTTATAGATAGAAAATTTGATAAGAACAATTTCTGCGGTGGACAGAGAGTCCCGTTTGAAGATTTTGAAGTCACTATTCCCAAGGAGCCACATGCTCAGATGGAGGCAATGGGATACAGAGGTTACATGATTCCAATTGAGGAAGAAAAGCGTAAGCCGAGTCATTACTTTAATTCAGATATAACCATATGGAATTGAGAGGGGAAGACATGAAGAGAAAATTTGTGTTATTTGCGCTTTCAGCAGTACTTATGGCGCAGGTGCCAGCCACGGCGTTGGCTGCAGAGGTAGAGCAACAGTCATCAGATGAGGTGACGATCGAAGCTGATGTATTAGCCGAAGAGGATAGCGCCATCTACAATGTTCCTGATATGAGCGACTGGGGAAGTGACTGGGAAGGCAATAAAGTGTGCCCCGATGTTGACGACTCTGGAATTCCTGCTGGAGTAAATTTTGGAAGTGTATACGCAAGCCGAGACAGCTTATTGAGAGACATACGAGAATTAGCAAAGGCACATGACAATGAGAGGCATACCTTCTACTTGACAAAAGAATTATATGAAGGGCTTAACAAGGAGTTCTTCATTCAGAAGGATGGCATAAATTATAACTACATATGTGATTTGTACTATGAGATTTTTAATCAGGGTACAGATCAGACTGAGTGTATGCCAGACGAGGGCGATTATTTAAGAGAAGAAGGTCGCTGGAGCAGTATGAGTCCGGATATGGATCTGAGCTACAACGAAGAGTCATATGTGAAGGATGGCGTGAGATACCGCTACCTAATGTATTCTCTGACATTTAAGGACAACGTAAGATATACAACCACTGCCGAGCAGGAGGCTCAGCTTGGACGCGAGGTGGAGGCCCTCTGCAATTCAGGTGAGCTGGCGCGTGTCAAAAATGGCACGGTAGTGGAAAAGGCTACAGCAGCTACACAGTGGGTTAACAGTCATGTGCGTCACAGTGATGAAGGCAACAGCAACGGCTATTATCTGACAGCACATGCAGCATATTACGAAGGACACTCAGATTGTCGAGGAAATGCATGTCTTCTGTATAGGATTCTTCGTCAGATGAACGTACCATGCCGAATCGTATATGCAGCTACGCCAGACTATAGCTTCCACCACCTGTGGGTAGTTGTTAAGGTTGGCAGCAAGTGGTACAGCTGCGATGGAGAAGCTGGCTCGATTCTGGCAGGTACGGATAAAAAAGAGTTTTTCGTCAACCAGTATGATTCACCTGGACTCGATGCAATATTGAAGAATGTATCTACAGTACCATATGGCGCCGGAGCGCAACCTGTTGAGTTCGGTTGGAGTGAGGGCGATGGTACAGCCTACTGGTATGAGAACGGTATCCGTCAGGGCACATATGATGATCCTAAGGGAGTAATCGGAGACGGTACTGTGAGAGGCCGAGAAATCTGTGACATGGCATCACAGGGCTGGTATTGGCTTGATTCATGCTACAACGGTGCAAAGGCAGTAAACAAGGAGGTGTGGATGCCTTACATCTATCAGCAGGAAAAGGGATGGTCTGATGCTGAGATTAAGATGAACGCCGAAGCCAGTGGCAATATGGCAGCTCAGGTGGAGCGAGACATCAAGGCTGGTACAGGAAAATGGGTGCGTTATGACGACAACGGAGCTATGTACAAGGGATGGTACACAGTAGAAGGTCAGCAGGCCACCATCTACCCTGATCAGGTAGGCAATACATACTACTACGGTCCAAAGACAGGTCTTATGGCGAAGGGAGACCTCGTGATCGATGGTATAAATTATCACTTTGACGAGATATCAGGAGTACTGACAGGTCAGGTGAACAAATAAAACTTTATTTCTCTGGAATGGAAAGGAAGTAGAAAAATGAGAGGTAAGAGCAGATTTATTAAGGCGCTTACAAGCATTATGCTGGCGATGGCCATGATCGTCGTGATTATGCCGGCGATGCCTGCAAACGCAGCTGCACAAAGTGTAGCAGGAACAAGTTTTAACTTTAGCAAAAATGGAGGAGGCCAGGGCAATTTTGCCGGAAATAATGGCAAGGCTAAGGTTATTATTATCGGTGCAATATCTAACGATGATGATACCAATCTGGCTGTTGAAGACATATCAGACATAATCAAAAGCAGCAATGCTATGGACAATGTTGAGGTGTTTGGCTTCTACATTAAAAACGATGTGGTTGCAAGTGCTACAGCCATAAGCAACTGGGTTAGTTCGAATAATATCTCTTCAAGGATAGTAATCGCCAATGACTGTGAGGAGATTAAGCGTAAAATTCAGGGAGTAAAGAGCGTGCTGTCTTCAACTGCTGGAGTGTCTGATTCGCAGACCAAGATGCCGCTTATTGGTTATGTAGATACAGCTGGTAATGTTGTTGCAGCAACCGTCGACGGACAGGATACTGAGTCTATAGCACTTAACCTTAGAAAGATAGGTGTAAACATTGATGTCAATGTCAGCACCACAACTGTAAAGATCACAGGAAATGTTGATACCAAGGCTGCATATAGCATGCTCGATGCAGTAAATAATAAGCGTAATGCATCAGGAAAGAGCCCTCTCAAGATGAGTCAGAGCCTTTTCGAAAGTGCAAAGCAGAGAGCAGCAGAGCTTGCAGTTCTATACAATGACAAGGGTATAAGACCTGATGGAACAGCTGTTGCAACACTCAACAGCAAGATTGCAGCAGAGAACGTAACCTACTTCACCGTTGGCAATATGAAATACAATGACATAGCCAAGAAAGCTATGGATATTTTCGGAAGCTATCAGGAGCTCACAGACAGATACATGGGCGCCTATGACTGCACAGGTATGTCAGTGTTTATAAACAACGGAATGGCTTACTGCGTACAGCAGTTTGGTA
>JAZLKM010000024.1:0-20244 GCA_045597645.1 Lachnospiraceae bacterium
AGCTTGCACAGCTTCATATAGTCATCAAATGCGCCGCCGAAGTCATCATCCAAGCGGATCTTGAACTGCATCGCGCACATCGACGCCAGCACATAGTCAATGTAGTAGAACGGGAAGCTGAAAATGTGATGCTGTCTCTGCCAGTAGCCGCCATTTTCCATAAACGGAGTACCGGAAAAATCAATCTGCGGGCGATACTGGGACTCCAGGCGCTTCCACAGTGCCTTGCGCTCCGCCTTCGTCATCTCTGGATGCTCATAGACAGTGTGCTGGAACTCATCCACCATACATCCGTAAGGCAGGAACAGAATGCTGTCCTCCAGATGCATACGCAGGTACTCACCCATTCTGTCACCGAAGAACATATCCATCCAGCCGTAGGTGAAATACTCCATAGACATAGAGTGAATCTCGGCTACGTCCATCGTGATATCCGCAAATTCTCTTACCTTCTCGTCCCTTTGCACATACCCCTGAAATGCATGGCCACACTCGTGAGTGATTACATCTACATCGCCTCTGGTACCATTAAAGTTGGCGAAAATAAAAGGCGACTTATATTTGGGCAAATATTCCATATATCCGCCGGTCTGCTTGTTCTTGCGTCCTAACACATCAAAGAGCTCATTTTCCATCATAAAGTCAAAGAACTCTTTGGTCGCATCTGAGATTTGGCTATACATTTCCTGCCCCTTTGCAAGTATAGCTGCAGGATTATTCTCAGGTGCCGGATTACCATTTGCGAAAAATACTCCCTCGTCATAGAGGTGCATATCATCCGCATCTATCTCCAGCCTGCCAGCTCGCTTCTCACTGAGTTTGACGCACAGCGGCACGATATATTTCTTCACTCCCTCACGCACGGCCTTCACTTCATCAGGTCCGTAGCTTATACGGTTCATTCGATAATATCCAAGCTCCACATAGTTTTCCATACCTAAAAGCTTGGCCTGAGCGGTGCGGTTTTTCACCAGTTTATCGTATATATCATCTATCTCGTCTGTGACTGATGCAAAATAGTCATCCACGGCCTTCCACGCTTCTTTTCTAGTATCTCTGTCTGCGCACGTGGTGTGAACAGTAATCAAGGAGGTATTGTATTCCTGACCTCTGAACATGATTTTCGCGCGAGAAATAAGATTCTCGTACTGTGTAGCCAGAGCATTCTCCTCCTGCATCAATGGAATCAGCTCATCGCAGATACTGTGGCTCGCATATTCCATGGACTTGAAGGCCACTTTGCCAAGTCTATCCTCCAATGCAGGCCTAAATTTTGACTCCATCAAGACCTTGTGATACTCGGTATCTTTGGCTCTGAATTTGGGTGTCACTTCGTTCCAGTAGTCCAGCTCATCGCTGTAAAATGCATCTGAAGTATCCACAGAATGCCTAATCATGGCCAGAATCTGGAGTGTCATAACCTCAGAATTGAATTCGTAATATTCGTCATGAATTGCCAGCTGCTCCTCGCCAGAGCCTGCTGCCAGCTGTCTCTTTATAAGCTCATCATATTTATCCACTACTGCCTCGGCGTCTATACGCTCATAAGGCATCTCGGAAAATTTCATATATCCATTCCTCGTTTCGCATTTATTCGGCTAATAGCGCGGGCCAGCGTAGCCTCAGCCTGCCTTTGCTCTCTTCGTGAAAGCTGCTGAAGCATGGCCTCCTTTGCCTCTGCCTTACGGCGCGCTGCTCTGAATTCATCTATCTCCTCCGGGCGCTCCACGGTATCGACAAGTATGAGTACGTCACCGTCCTCCACCTTTACAATCCCAGATGATATAGCCGCCTTCTCGTCAGGTTTTCCAGGAAGTCTGTAGGTCATAACGCCAGGTACAACCGCACTCATAATATTGCAGTGTCCTGCCTGAATGCCATACTGTCCCTCTGGTGTAGGGATAATTACTGATTCCAGCGGGCCCTCGTAGAACTTGCGCTCAGATGCAATTATTCTGACCTTAAAGCTCTCCATCAGCCTGCCTCCAGAGTGCGTGCCTTCTTGATTACATCATCAATCGTGCCCACGTTATAGAATGCACTTTCAGGATACTGATCCATATTACCATCGATAATCTCTCTGAAGCCCCTAATGGTCTCAGAAAGCGGCACATAGATGCCCGGCATGCCGGTGAATTTCTCAGCCACATGTGTAGGCTGTGCCAAAAATCTCTGGATTTTTCTAGCACGATATACAATGAGCTTATCCTCCTCGGCGAGCTCATCCATACCCAGAATCGCAATGATATCCTGAAGTTCCTTATATTTTTGCAAAATCTCCTGCACAGTGCGGGCCACTCTGTAGTGCTCCTCACCTACGATATCAGCCTCAAGGATACGAGAGGTCGACTCAAGCGGATCAACTGCCGGATATATACCCTGCTCAGCAATTTTTCTGCTAAGCACTGTGGTAGCATCAAGATGTGAAAATGTGGTAGCTGGCGCCGGGTCAGTCAAATCGTCCGCAGGCACGTAAACCGCCTGAACTGAAGTAACAGAGCCATCCTTGGTAGATGCAATTCGCTCTTGCAATGCACCCATCTCGCCTGCCAGAGTAGGCTGGTATCCTACTGCTGATGGCATACGGCCCAGAAGAGTCGACACCTCACTTCCTGCCTGTACGAATCGGAAAATATTATCAATAAACAGAAGCACATCCTTATGCTCCACGTCTCGGAAATACTCAGCCATTGTAAGTCCTGAAAGTGCTACTCGCATACGCACACCGGGTGACTCGTTCATCTGACCGAATACCAGTGCTGTCTTGTCAGATACTCCGCTCTCTTGCATCTCGCGCCACAGGTCATTACCCTCACGGCTGCGCTCTCCAACACCTGAGAAAATAGAGTAACCACCATGCTCCATAGCAACGTTATGTATAAGTTCCTGAATAAGTACGGTTTTTCCTACGCCCGCACCTCCAAAAAGACCTATCTTTCCGCCCTTCGGATATGGCTCCAAAAGGTCAATTACCTTGATTCCTGTCTCAAGTATCTCTACCGCCGGGCTCTGGTCCTCAAAGCTTGGCGCCTTCCTATGGATGTCCCATCTAAGGCTGTCATCAGCCACAGGGCCTTTTCCATCAATAGGATCACCGAGTACATTAAACATTCTGCCCAGGTTCTGGCTGCCTACCGGCACCTGGATTCCATGTCCATTGGCCTCGCAGGTCATACCTCTTGACAAGCCCTCAGAGCCTGCCAGCATGATGCATCTGACAGTGTCCATACCTATGTGACCTGCCACCTCCATCACTCTGGTCTCGTCACCTACCTTGACCTTAAGTGCTTCTTTTATTTTAGGCAGCTTGCTGTCCTTGAATTCTACGTCAATGACTGGGCCTGATACTTGAACAATCTTACCGTATGTCACTATATTTCCCTCTCTGTTTCAAAAGATTTCATCCAAACTCAATATCGATGCTGCTACACTTTTGCGGCAGCCTGCTTCCGCCGCTCCCTCTTTTTCCTTTGGGCCTTGGCGCCTGCCGACACCTCTGTAATCTCTCTTGTTATCGCTGCCTGCCGCACCTGATTGTACTGCAGCGACAGAGTATCCAAGATTTTCTGAGAATTCCTGTTAGCCGAATCCATGGCGGTCATTCTGGCATTTTGCTCGCAGCAAAAGCTGTCGACAAGCGCACTGTGTATAAATCCCGTCATATAGTTGGTAATCAGGATGTCAAGGATGGTATGAGCGTTTGGATAAAACTCGTAGTCGGCATCATTGTCACCATTGCCGCCCGCAAAATGCGACTCATGGAACGGCAATAGCCTTGTGAGCTTCGTCTCCACATTCATACCATTTTTCATATCTGTATATATCAGGAAAATCTCATCGAGCTCCTCATTGTCAAAAAGTTCCAGAATATATTCTGATATATCCCTGGCCCTTGCCAGGGTAGGATTTTGCGCTGTATACAAAAATGATTTATCTATAGGAACTTTGCGTTGCTGATAATGCTGTCTGCCATACTCACCGACCACGAAGAGCTTTACGTCCTTATGCTCTGCAAGTATCCTGTCAGCTTCCTTTAGCACATTGATATTGTACGCACCCGCCAGACCCTTGTCCGCAGTGATGACAAGGCAGCCTACCTTATCCCTGTCAATTTCGCGCTCATCCTTAAATAGGTATCGACTCTTCACCTCATCTATGGACCATAGAATACGCCTAACTTCATTTCTAAGGGTATCAAAATATGGCCTTGACGCATCCAGCTCCTTTTTGGCTCTCTGAAGCTTCGTCGAGGCGATAAGATACATCGCATTTGTAATTTTCTGGGTCTCAGATACACTCTTTATGCGACCCTTTATCTCCTTAGCGTCAGGCATTATCGCGCTCCTGCAATCTGCTTGGCATTGGCTGACTCAATAAACTCCTCAGCCACAACCATAATGCGAAGTCTCTCGGTATCTGTGAACGAATCATTTACATCCAGCTCACGGCACAGATCCGGTGCATATCCCTCGAAATACTCCAGCATCTCATGATGGAAAAGTCCAACCTTCTTCGGGTCCACATGATCTAGCAGCTTATTCATTACTGTAACCAGAGTGATTACCTGCTCATGCTGTGAGTATGGATGGTACTGCTTCTGACGCAACAGCTGCATCAGTCTCTGGCCATGCTCGAGCTGCTTTTTGGTAGTATCATCGAGCTCACTGGAGAACTGTGTGAATACCTCCATCTCTCTGTACTGTGCAAGGTCAAGTCGAATCGCTCCAGTTGCCTTCTTCATAGCCTTGGTCTGAGCATCACCGCCTACACGGGATACTGACAATCCTACGTTAACTGCCGGTCTTTGACCTGCGAAAAACAGATCACTCTCCAGGAAAATCTGACCATCAGTGATGGATATAATATTAGTAGGAATGTATGCTGATACATCTCCTGCAAGCGTCTCAACAATCGGAAGTGCTGTAATTGAGCCACCTCCGCACTCGTCTGACAGATGAGCTGCACGCTCCAAAAGTCTTGAGTGCAAATAGAATACGTCACCAGGATAAGCCTCACGGCCAGGTGATCTCTCGATAAGCAAGCTCAGCGCTCTGTATGCAATCGCATGCTTAGACAGATCATCATATATAATGAGGACATCCTTGCCCTGATGCATGAAATACTCAGCTATAGCGCAGCCTGAATACGGTGCAATATACTGCATCGGAACAGCCTCGCTGGCTGATGCGTTAACTACGATGGTGTAATCCATCGCGCCATGCTTCTTTAATGTCGTCACCAGCTGTGCTATTGAGCTTGACTTCTGGCCGATAGCTACATATACGCAGATAACCCCATTGCCTTTTTGGTTGATTATTGTATCAACTGCAATGGCTGTCTTACCTGTCTGACGGTCGCTAATGTTTAGCTCTCTCTGGCCACGACCAATTGGGAACATTGAATCAATGGCCAGAATACCTGTAGCCATAGGCCTGTTTACAGGCTGTCTGTCGATGATTCCCGGAGCCGGCGACTCTATCATACGCATTCCGTCGGCGCTGATATGGCCTTTTCCATCAATAGGATTGCCCAGCGCATCCACTACTCTGCCTACAAAGTCGTCTCCCACAGGGACACCCGCTACCTTATACGTACGATAGACATTATCACCCTCAGATATGTCATCGTCCTCGCCGAATAAAACTACACCTACTTCATCTCTGCGCAGGTCCAAAGTCATTCCCTTGACACCATTTTCAAATACTACAATCTCACCGTAGGTAACATCCTCAAGGCCCGCTATAGTGGCAATACCATCACCTACAGTCAGGACCTGTCCTACCTCTGTAGGCTGAGCTGAAAGCTTCCACTTATCTACAGCCTCACGGATTAAGCTCAAGGTATCATAATCACCCGAGTCGGATACAAAGCTCCTAAGCTGCTTGATTCTGCCTGCAGTAGTCCAGTCATAGACCTTCTCTCCTACTGTCAGGGTGAATCCATGGTCGTCGCTATCAATCTTTTCCCAGACCAGGCTTATACCCTCGCCATGATTTTTAGCAACAAACGCCTCGAACCTCTTTTTTTGTTCGTCGGAAGGCGGTAATGCCGACCTAAGTATGGCATCACTCATTACTGTGCCTCCCCATTTTCCTCTGCTGTATCGAGGAATGCATCAAAGCTGTCAGATACAGAGCTGTACACAATTTTCTCAGCCGCTGTCATAGCCATATCTGCGATGTCCTTTTTAGCATTGGCAATAGCCTTGTCATATTCTCGCTTTGCCCCCTGCTTTGCATCGCTAATAATCTTCTCAGCCTCTGCTGTAGCACGCTGGAGCTCGCGAACATTCTGCTCTGCTATCTCCTTGGAAGCTGCTACTCTCTTAGCTTCAATCTCGCCCTCTGCATCAGCCATGCGACGCTTAAATTCAGCCTTGGTATCTTCAGCCTCTGCCAGCTTATCCTTTGCAGCCTTGTCCATGTCCTCATAGTACTTGGTACGCTTGTCCATGAAATTTTTCACAGGCTTATAAAGCAGAAAATACAATCCGCCGCCGAGAATAATGAAATTGAAAAGGTGCAGTAGAATCTGCTGCCAGTCAATATTCAATGGGATATTCATTCCAAGTCCCCCTTATAGTACAAATATAATCAAAATAGCAACAATGAGCGCGTAGATGATTGCTGTCTCTACGAATACCAGACCAAGCATAAGCACAGTCTGAATCTTGCTGTGCGCCTCAGGCTGTCTTGAAATACCCTCTACAGACTTTGCAACAGCTATACCCATACCAAGAGCACCTGCACCTGCTGCCACTGCAATTGCAATACCTGCTGCGATTGCTTTTCCAGAAATTGTAGTAGCCTCTGCCATCTCGGCGCTTGCTACTGTCTGTTCATTTGATGCTGCATGAGAGATGCCAACCGGAGCTGCTACTCCCATAAGTACGATTGAAAATAAAAATACTAATAAGCTTTTCTTGAATTTCATTTCTTTTCCTTTCTCTGACGTGCTAGTCGCCATACTCATTTCTATTTCTTACTCTTCTTAATTGTTTTCGGTTTATGTGACGGCTCTGACACCTCTCCGTAGAAAAGAGCTGTCAGCATCGTAAGTACATATGCCTGTATTAGTGCATGCAATAATGTAAAAAGCACGCCTACTACTACCGGAAGTACAAAGCTAAGGGCAACATAGTAGTACACAAGCTCTGTCACCAAAAGTCCTGAAAGCAGTGCTCCAAATAGACGGAAGCTCATTGAAATAGGAAGTGAAAAATCCTTCAGGGTAGCTCCAACGCCTCTCATTCCATTTCCAACGATACCACCCGACAATATGATGATGTAGCTAAGACATCCTATAGATATTGCCGCGTTGATATCCGCTAGTGGCGCGCCCAGTGTAATCGGATGGCCTGCCACTGTTATGGCCTGCACACCGAACAGCTCGAAAAACGTTCCTACGAAAATGTATGAACCTGCTGCAAATAAATATGCACCTAAGAATCCATTTCTATGCGGACTGTTCTGCTTTGCCAGATTGTCAAAATATCCTATCCATGTCTCAAGTAGTAACTGGAATTTGCCAGGCACCATCTTGAACCTCGGGATTACGAAAATTCTGACGATTAGTGCAAAAAGTAATAGGACAGCTGTCACTATG
Organism: Lachnospiraceae bacterium; assembly: GCA_045597645.1. Classification (GTDB taxonomy): domain Bacteria; phylum Bacillota; class Clostridia; order Lachnospirales; family Lachnospiraceae; genus JAKSSE01. The sequence continues at coordinate 7,606 of JAZLKM010000024.1, forward strand.
TATGCTGATATCAATGCCGGGTTGACTTCGACGATTCCGAAAAGGCTCATCTTGTTGTCTTCATGCAACACAGCATCCCGCATCAGCTCGCTGATTCCCTCAGCCCTGTGCGCTGTGCCCACTACTATCCCCAGAACCAATGTCAGCACCGCAAGTCCCAGTATTACCACAACACTGATTGTCTGCTGCTTCTTGCTCAATGCTCCATATACCTCCGTTCTGTATTTCATAAGGAAGCCCTATAGGCTTCAATGTCAAAAAAATAACACACTTTGCTATTGTACCATACATTTCACTATAAGCCACTTATTTTTGAGTAATTTTTATGACGATTTTACAATAAATTTACGCTTAAACTCTTCTTTTCCATATCCAAATGTAGTATAATTTCAACAATTGACCTCTTCTTTCCAACGGATTCAAGGTCAAATTGCACAATTACGAAAGGGGATTGCTATGGCAAAAGAGATGATTGCTATGCTTTTGGCCGGCGGACAGGGTTCAAGACTCTACGCACTCACCCAGAAGCTCGCAAAACCAGCCGTTCCATTTGGCGGCAAATACCGTATCATTGATTTCCCATTGTCCAACTGTGTTAACTCTGGTATCGACACTGTAGGTATCCTTACACAGTATCAGCCCATGGTACTCAACGAGTACATAGGAAACGGACAGCCTTGGGATCTGGACCGCAACTACGGCGGTGTTCACGTTCTCCCGCCTTACCAGAAGGCTTCACATTCTGACTGGTACAAAGGTACAGCGAACGCTATTTATCAGAACATCAGCTTCATCGAAAGATATGACCCGGAATATGTCATTATTCTTTCAGGTGATCAGATATGTAAGCAGGATTACAGTGACTTCCTTGCATTCCACAAGGAAAAGGGCGCTGAATTTTCCGTAGCGGTAATGGAAGTGCCGTGGGAAGAGGCATCACGCTTCGGACTCATGGTTGCAGACGAAAACGGCAAGATTACCGAGTTCCAGGAGAAGCCGAAGGAGCCTAAGAGTAACCTCGCTTCAATGGGTATCTACATTTTCAACTGGAACATTCTCCGCGATTACCTTATAGAGGATGAAAATGATCCAAATTCTGAAAATGACTTTGGTAACAATATCATTCCTAATCTCCTTCGCGACAATCGCCGCATGTATGCATATCGCTTCAGCGGATATTGGAAGGATGTAGGTACTATCTCATCTCTGTGGGAAGCTAACATGGAGGTTTTGGATCCTGAGCATTCAGGTATCAACCTTTTCGATGATAACTGGCGCATCTACAGCCGTAACTCAGGTATGACCGGCCATAGAATCGGTGCTAACGGAACTGTTGAGAATTCCATGATTACTGATGGTTGCCGCATCGACGGTGATGTAAAGCACTCTATCCTCTTTGCAGGTGTTACTGTTGAGAAAGGCGCTATCGTTGAGGACGCTGTTGTCATGGGCAACACGACCATCGGCGCAGGTGCAGTTGTTAAGCATTGTATCGTAGCTGAGAATGTTACTATAGAAAAAGATGCCATCGTTGGTGCAATGCCTGATGGCAAGAATAATGGTGTTGCAACCATAGGACCTGGTGTAACAGTAGGAGCCAAGGCCAAGGTTAGCCACAACGCTATGGTATCTGAAGATGTGAAGGGAGGCGAGGAAGTATGATTACCAGCAATAATGAGGCTTTAGGTATACTTTTCCCTAACAGCTATGACAATCTGGTACCTGAGCTTGTCTCTGAGCGACTGATGGCTTCCATTCCATTTGCAGGCCGTTATCGTCTTGTAGACTTCATCCTGTCAAGCATGGCTGCTTCAGGTATTGATAACGTATCACTTATCGTAAAGAAGAATTATCACTCTCTTATGGACCACCTTGGTTCAGGACGTGAGTGGGACCTTACCCGTAAGAACGGCGGACTTAATATCGTGCCACCATTCGCACAGAAGACTGTATCTGTATACAGCGGACGTGTACAGGCTCTGGCATCTATCCTGCCATTCCTCAAGGGGCAGAAGGAAAAATATGTGATCCTCTCAGACACCAACCTTGCTATCAATTTTGACTTTAGAGAGCTGTTAAACACTCACATCAAGTCAAATGCCGATGTTACTATTGCATATTGCAAGTCTGAGATTACCAAGGATGTCATTGAGAAGACTGCTCTGTCAGGTGACTTGTATTATACCTTCGATTTGAAAGGTACTCGCATCAAAGGCGTACAGATCAATCCACAGAACGCAGGCACCCACAATCTCTCGATGAATATTTACGTGCTCTCAAGAGAGCTTCTCATCCAGCAGATTAGCGATGCATATGTAAAGGGTCTGACCTACTTCGAGCGTGACCTACTCATGCCTCAGCTTGAGACTCTTAACGTACAAGGATTCCAGTACAAGGGATATCTCGCAAGAATCACCAGCACCAAGTCATACTTCGATGAGAACATGAGACTTCTGGATGAGAAGAATCTGAACGCACTCTTCTCTCCAAACCCAATATACACCAAGATTCGTGACGACAACCCGACCCGCTACATTGGCAAGCCAAAGGTAACCAACTCAATGATGGCCGACGGTTGTGTCATCGAGGGTGAGGTAGAGAACTCTATCCTCTTTAGAGGTGTCAAAGTCGAGAAAGGCGCCAAGGTTAAGAACTGCATCCTGATGCAGGATACCGTAATCGAGGCAGGCGCCCGCGTAGAAAACGTAATCTCCGACAAGAACGTAAAAGTCACAGTCGGCCAGGAAGTACGCGGCACCGACTCCTTCCCGGTTTATATCGAGAAAGGCCGTAACGTTTAATTTTGCAAAGCAAAATTAGACGTTACGATCGGCGACAGACGTAATCATTATGCTTTTAAATGATTACGTCGTCGCCGGGAACTCACGCAGTGAGTTCTTTCATATTTTTAATCATCATGTTCCAAGATGATTAAATAAAAAAAATTCCTTACACCAGCCATCCCGGCTGGTGTTTTTTCATCCGGTGTTCATACTTTTTTCATTTTTTCCCATCTATATTCACAGCAAAAAATATACTAATTTCCCACTCACTTGGTGTATAATATTACTTACCGTTTCAACACAAACTATCACACGATTCATATGCAACGGAGGGGGAAATGAAGTACAGAAAATTTGACAAAATCGAGAAGCCAGCATCACTTTTTGGTTTAGGCTGCATGCGATTCAACGGAGAGGCTTCCGGAGATAGCTGCATCGATGAAGGCAAGGCAATCTCACTTATCAGACAGGCAATAGACGGCGGTGTCAACTATATTGATACTGCTTACATCTACCTTGACAAGACATCAGAGACCGTCCTCGGAAAAGCTCTCCTTGACGGCTACAGAGAAAAGGTTACAATCGCAACCAAGATGCCAATCGAAGTCATTAGCTGCTACGATGATATGGAAAAGCTTTTGGACGTACAGTTAGGCAAGTTGCAGACCAACTGCATCGACTTCTATCTTGTTCACGGTATCAATAAAGAGAAGTGGGAAAAGTTTAAAGAGCTTGGTATCGAAAAGTTTTTCGATGAGATGATAAAGAAGGGCAAAATTAAGTACAAGTGCTTCTCTTTCCACTCATCATACGAGGATTTCGAATACATTATCAAAGACTATGACTGGGACATGACTCAGATTCAGTACAACTATATGGATATTGACAATCAGGCCGGTACCAAGGGGCTTAAGCTCGCAGGCGAGTTAGGCGTTCCTGTAGTTATAATGGAGGGTATGCTCGGTGGAAAATTAGCAAAAGCTCCAGACAACGTACAGGCACTCTATGACGCTTTCCCAGTGAAGCGTTCCCCTGTAGAATGGGCATTCAGATGGCTGGGCAACAATCCAGAGATTATGACTGTACTCTCTGGCTGCAACGAGGCTTGGCAGATTGAGGACAATCTCAGAATATTCGATACCATCGAGCCCGGTGTAATGACCGATGACGAGCTGGCTCTTATCGACGAGGTCCGCGACGCCTACAACGCCCGCACAAAGGTGGGCTGCACAGGCTGCCGTTATTGTATGCCTTGCCCAGGTGGCGTAGACATCCCGAGAACATTTGCAGCATGGAACGAGCTTGCACTCTACGGTGGTGATGCGAAGGACAACTGGAATGTTCAGGAGCTAAAGCGTCTGGGCCAGACACCAGAAAACTGTCTCAAGTGCGGAGCATGTGAGCGCGCATGTCCACAGCATATAAATATCATCGAGAAGCTGCAGGAAGCCTGGGCCGAGCTAAGCTAGATTTTGAGCAAAATCAAGGCCTTAGCATTCTAAGCTAAGGCCTTTTTAAGCACAGATTTATCACCTTACACTATCCTAAAAAGGAGTAAAAATGTTACGACGCAGAATCTTCATGTCGCTTTTTGGCGTAATAATATGCGCCATCGCGGTAGGTATTTTTAAAATTGCAGCATTTGGTGTGGATCCATTCCAGTCTCTAATGAGCGGCCTAGATCAGCTCATACCAATACCATTCGGAACACTCTACGTAATAGTCAATGTCGTCCTGTTGGTGTTCAGCTTAATTGTTGACAGACACAACATAGGAATAGCAACCTTCATAAATCTATTCCTTCTGGGATACATCACGCAGTTTACATACGAGATGCTTCAAAAGCTGCTGCCTGACCCATCAATCATCGTTAGAGCTATCTGCCTGCTAATCGGCATAGTGGTAATCTGCTTCGGTTCGGCATTCTACATGACCGCAGACCTAGGCGTATCAACCTACGATGCAGTTGCCATCGTAATGGCCTACAAGTGGAAATGGGGAAAATTCAAATACATTCGCATATGCACTGATATCGTGTGCGTAATCCTAGGCGGAGTAATCTTCGTCCTTGGCGGTGGCTCAGTTCGTGCCATCCCAACAATAATCGGAATCGGCACAATTATCACTGCTTTCTTCATGGGACCACTTATCGAATTCTTCAATGAAAAGATAGCAAGGCCGGTGCTTGCAAATGGTAAAAAGGACCGGAAGGTTAATTCAGAAAATGACTCATGAAAACGATGAGCACGAGAGCTAGATAGCAAATCCAAACGGCAAATCTAAACGCAAAAAATCCCCCAGCCAAAGGCGGTGCTACTAAGGGATTTTTAGAGAACATTTGTAAATGACGTTTTCAAGCGGTATGAAACAAAGAAATCTAAAATCGGAGGTAGCACTATGGCAGCTAAGAATTGCAGAAACATGAAGGTTTATGAGCAGAGCGGATATCACTACAAGTCCACACCGGCTATTATGCTGAAAGGACTGTGGCTTAAGGAATTTGGTTTCTCGGAGGGCACACAAATTCAGGTACAGTGTGAGGATGGCAAGCTGATAATCACAAAGGCTCAGAAGCCTATTGCAGAGTAAAATTTTATAGCAATAGCAATTGCAGCCGATGAAGTAACGGAATGTTACCTCATCGGCTGTTTGCTATTCACCCTTAAAATATTTCTCGGTTTGTTTATCAAATTCTGATACATATTCCTGATCCTGACGCACACGGAAGATATCATATTCCTTTGCAGCCTTTTCGATGGCCTGCTCATGAGATATTCTTCCTTTAGCTTCAAGAACCTTACGCCTGTTGTTGCTTAAAAACTGATTGGTCTGATCTACCCAGTCCTGCATACTCATGAGAACTTCATCCTCAGCCATAAGCTCAGCATAATCAATAAACATTGTGACAAGTCTGTTCAGACGAGACATTTCTTTCTCGTTGAGATAATTCTTGGCAACAACAATATCTCTTTTTAATATCTTGCCGTCCGGGGCATCCTTCCATGTGGTAAGCCCCATCGTAGGTTGCTCTGCATCAGCACGGTCATAGATTAGTTCTGCCGCAGTCTTCCCGGTAACAGCGAAATGAAGCTTATTCTGCACGAATGCATAAAAAGCTCTTGTGGTCTCGCTGTTCTTATCATAATCATAGCTGCACTGTTCAAACACATCTGTGATTTTCTGATAAGCTCTGCGCTCGCTGGCACGAATCTCGCGAATGCGCTCCAGCAATTCATCAAAGTAATCTTTTCCAAAAGGCTTTCCGTTCTTTAGCATATCGTCATTAAGCACAAAGCCCTTTGTGATATATTCTTTCAGCGTTTTGGTAGCCCACTGACGGAATTTTGTAGCTTTCTTTGAATTTACACGGTAGCCTACGGCAATTATAGCGTCCAGACTGTAGAATTCAGGTGTACGTTTAACTTTTCTGTTTCCTTCTAATTGAACTATTTCCATTTTGGAAATAGTTGCATCTTTTTCTAATTCTCCCTCATCAAATATATTCTGCAAATGCTTAGAAATAGCTGGAACATTTACATCAAATAATTCTGCCATTGCTTTCTGTGTCAACCAAAATGTTTCATCCTTAAAAAATACGCTGACACAGACATTTGTATCATCTATCTGATAGAGGACAATCTCATGTTTTTGCTCCATTTATATATCCTTTCAAATGTATGTCATATATATCATTTATCCAAATCTGTTAATGGCAAAGTCTCATCATTGATATATTTTTCGTACATTAAATCTGCCGGAAGTTTTTTTACTCGTACAAGTCTTGGCATAGATGGGACGCTATTCCATAATTCTAATTCAACATAACCCACATCCTCTATTATTCCAGTTTCCTTTGGCATTAAAAAATAGTTTTTTACATCGGAGAATGGAATTTTTATATCATCCAAAAAATACTTATATGCAAGATAATACAAGTATTGCTTTGCGACATCCTCAACTCCAGGATTTTTACGAATAGACTTCCCACTCAATTCAGGACAGTAATACTTTGCATCCAAAATATAATAGTAATAATTCTTTCCTGTTTTATCCTCATAGAAGCTTAAGAAATCAGGAATAAATGTGTTTTGTGGTTCTCTGTCAACGCCCAAATAATTCCAGCGCGGCTTCTTGATAAGCTCTACCAGTTCCTGCTTTCCAGTGAGAGGATTCATTATTACAAAGTCCATGACAGGCTTATATGACTTGCCCAACTCTGACAGTGTCTCATTACGCTGACTTTCAAAAACTTTTGCACATACATCTTCCCATACAGTATGAAATGTCCTTGTACCAAGAAGAAGCATTACCGTATCACCTGTACGCATTTTTCCACGCATTGAAATATAATCAGCCATTGCCTTCAATAGCATAATTTTATGGTCATCAAACTGTATTCTAAGTTCATTTTCAATACAATTAAGAATATAAGTATCATCACCAAGATCGCGTTTTTTATCAGTAGTCAACTCAATTACTGGGTAGTTGTATATATCTGATAAACCTGCTTCATGCAATTGTAAGGTACAATCTGTAATAATCCAAGAATGTAGTCTGTGGATAAAATCATTCTCGTTATAGTCTTTTCTTACGGTATATATTTCTGTATAGTAAGGCCTATTATTTTTTATTATTGGATAAGTCTCATCTATTGTCTTTTGCCACAAATAATCTGTTGATCCATTAATCTCAATTATTTCTTGCTCATTTGAGTATATTCCATTACTTAAATAATCCCGAATCAAAAATAGCATTAATGACAAAATATTTACATTATTTTTTCCTTCTTTTCCTGTATACTCCCGGATTATTTCTTTTCTTGACTTGTTATATTTTCTCAGAACATTAATTACCTGGAGCATTTCCTTTTTAGGAATAGAAGAAGATGTTGTATCTATGTATTTGGGATAAACATAAATAATCCTGTCTTTACACGATAGAATTCCAACGTATCTAAACAAATACATGATATCAGAGTAATCATCCAACACACCTACATAATCATCATCTGTTTCATCAAGTAAGGATTCATCCTCAGCGTTAGTATTCTTTTTCCCCTTAACAGTCTTTAGAATCCTATATTTTTTCAGTAGTTGTATAAAATCCCTGAAAGATTCATCCCTATCAGCAAACTCAAAAATGGATTTTAGGTTATCATGTGAATACAATTGGCCTTCTCTAACATATTTTGTTATAAGAGCCATTTTATACTCCCTCTCTTACCTTTTTTGCATCGTATTCTTTCTCTTCTGTATCATAGTATTTTGTCTTGAAGTCTTTGCCGAATATTTCTAGTCCCTCTTTCATAAATGCCGCTCTAACTTCCGAGTATCGGCTACATTTACCTTTTATACCATCAAAAAGTTCATCTCTTCTTGTTCTTGCCACATCTTCAAACAGATACATAAGTACCTTTTCACAGAAGACCGAAAGGAATTCATCATTTTCGGTTGCAGTTGAAATAACATCACTTGTATCTAATGTGTACTGATCACATTTAACAAAAAATGGTCCCATGAGCTTATCCTCATGAGCACGGATGTCATCCGTATCTGATGAAAGCTTGGCGTTAATTGCTCTTCTTAAAACATTCCATCTAATTACATCTCCATTAAGCGTAAAGCGCAATTTGATATTTTCAACCTTTGTTCCAGTAGAATCCTCTGTAATCTCATCATCATCAATTCCAATGTAATTAAAATTCCATCTACGCTTAAATGCGGTATCCATAGGAAATACACCCTGGTCAGCACTGTTCATTGTAGCCCAAATAAACATATTATTAGGTATTTTTAGCTCTGAATATTCCGTTGCTGAACCACCAAAAACATCCGCTAAATAGTTTCTAACATCTTCACTTGCATTTATAGAATATTCACTTTTACCTGAAGAATCCCTATCCAACAATTGAAACATATCGCCAAATACAGCTGCCGCTTTTGCACGGTTAATTTCTTCAATGATTAGATAGAACTTTTCAGGAGAATTACTCATACCACTTTTTAAAGCATTTACCAATATTCTCATAAATGGTCCAGGAACAAACTTGTATGTTATGGTTCCCCCTACGTCAATTGGTTTATAAGTTCCAACAAACTGAGAGTATGAGTAATCCGCAAAGAATGTTACTCTCTCATAATGTGATGCAGGGCATTTTAATTTATCAAGTTTGGTTTTAAAACCATAGCTCTTACCAGTTCCTGGTGCGCCAAAAGATATAAGGTTTCTTTTATTGGTATCAGAGATAGGTGAATAATTAAATGTTTTTTTAGATATAATGAAATAAGGACGCAAATCAAAAATATTAAAATAATTTTTTAAATAATCAGTTAAAAATGTTGCACCATTTTTAATCCTAATGAATGAAGCCTGAAATATTCCACAAGTATGGTTATCTTTATCACATCTAATATAATCTTGAGTTCCATTTGAAGCCGTATATGTATCAAGCCACTCATACAAACTTCTAATATCCATGCGTCCTGACATATCTGTCATATCTGTTTCAAGTGAAACTATATAATCCTCCAATGAAATATTAGACATATAGGTAACATAAGTAGATGCTTTGCTATAAATTGTAAGGCAAAAAAATCTCTTTTTTTCGGCACGCGCGGTTTTAAAGGCCTCAACAGCTTTGTCGGCAAAAACCCTAATTTGAGGCTTTGCTCGATCGGTACCTGTAATAGATATATCTGCATACGATACTATTACCTTTTCTCCAGAAGGGAGTGTGATTTCATCCATATTTATACTTGATTTTTTTACGGTTCTCGAATAACCAATTTGGTTATCAATATAATCTCTGATAATGTCTGTTGAATTCATAGTAACAAACCTCCGTTAATCTAATAATTAGTAACTACTATATGCGTAGCGTCGGTATCGAAACGATTTCTTATATTAACAGAATATCTAACAGGGTATTCTGCAACGATATGACCTTGATACAGTTCCTCTGTTAATGGCGTTCTTCCGATAACCATAAGGACTCTACAATTTGAATTTTGTATTGCTGCTGCTAGTCTGCGATGTTCCTCTTCATCAAAATTAATAGTCATGTTTCCATAATCATGGAATACACAGTCATACGGCGGATCCAAAAACATAAAATCATTAGGTTGAGCAAGAGCAAAAACTTCTTCAAAATCTAAATGCAAAATCTGAGCGTTTTGTAAAAGATTACTGTGTTCTTGCGTAATTGTGTCAACTCTAAAGTGTTTGTATCTTCCAAAAGGAACATTATATTGACCTTGAGCATTATAGCGTATCATCCCAGAATAAGCTGTCTTATTTATAAAATAGTATAATGTTGCATCTAAGAATTGGGATGGTATTACTCCGTTGTACATATCTCTTAGTTGATAGTATAGAGGTTCATTATTATTGGGAACTTTTTCATCTGGATGTAACTCTTTTAATCGAGCATATTCAGTTTCATTAGCCTCATATATATCATGCAACTGATTTAATTCAGTCATTAAAAGCGGATACTGATTTGCTACCTGATTATAGAAAGTTATAAGTGGTTCATTAATATCATTGATTAATGCATGCGCTGGTGATATCTCAAAAAATACTGCACCGCCGCCAAAAAAAGGCTCTATATATGTTTCGTAGTTTTGAGGTATTAAATTCCTAAAGTTAGGTATTTCCCTTCTTTTTCCACCTCTATATTTTAATAATGGTTGCATCATATCCTCCAATCAACCCCAGGGGGTAGTTTTATCTCTATAATATATTTACTGCAGAACCGCCGTTCCCCAGCGTGCGTAAAATCGCAAAATGCAATAGGGGGGTTATGATCGGAAAGTGACCATAATATCTATTCCACTTACATCCTCAGATGTTCCCTGATTCCTGCACCTTTCGGCTTCCGTTTTTATCAAATAATCCACAGTTTGCTTGCCATAATCATCTATTGAAAGATAGAGTTTAATGAGATCCATCAGTTCATCCTCTGTCGACCATTTCCCTAATTTTTCAATAGCTTCCGCTGATAGTGTAGCAGAAGAATCATCATCCGATTGTCCTAATATGTAATCTGTCCGAACATCAAACAACTCCGACAGTGTGCATAGAGTTTCAAAATCAGGCTTCCTTTTGCCTACTTCCCACATAGCGATAGTGCCTTTGGAAACTCCTAATTTTTCTGCCAACGTGACTTGTGTATATCCATTTTTCTTACGTAATTCTTTTAATCGTGTTCCAAACATGTCATTTCTCCTATAATCACACAAAAAACTAAATTTATATTAGCACAAAAGGTGAGAAAAGAAAACCGCTTTTTGCACAATTATACCATTTTCTACAACATTATGTGAGATTTTATATTGACTTCTATAACGTGTAGATGGTCATAGAGTGCAGAAAATCAAAATCATCTGGAATTGTATCGGTGAATTTCAGACACCGACATCACATCAATAAAAACGGCATAGTCCAGTAATCGTAATCACTAAACTATGCCGATTTTCTTAAAGATATAAAATCCCTAATTTGTACCGCCAATGGGGGATTTTCTTTGCAATCTTATTTATGTTAGCATTCACTTTTACATATCTTACAACTCATTTTCCAAGAAGCTCTCCCAAGCTCCGTGGTGTATAGTCCATATACTCCTTCATACAGCCCACATTAATCGCTCTTACCTTCGGTTCATGCTCCTTAATTATGGTTTCATCTGCATTCATAGCAGCGATACATTTCTGGAAAAACTTATCCTCAGCAGTATTATGGGTATGACCATACAAAAGTATTGCACCCTTGTGCTGCCCATTCCACATCAAAATCGGGTAGTGACTTAAGACCAGCTTATATGTTATACCATCATGAGTCTCATAGATTTCCTTATAGTCACATATCTCCTGGAAAAGCTCACGATACCGGTTATTGATAACATCATCGTGATTTCCCATAATCAGCACCTTTTGGCCACATAGCTGTGACACAAAAGATATAAGTGCCGCCTTATTTGCCCTGGTCGAGCGCATTGCAATATCACCCAGGATATATACCCTGTCATGTTCAGTCACTCTGCTATTCCAGCGCTCCTTTATGTCGTCATGCATCTCCTCAAGGCTTTTATACGGCCTGCCGTCATAGTTAGCCCCGCCGTTATCTATCTGATCCTCACAAAACAAATGCAAATCACTAATATAGTAGTTCATTTCCCCTCACATATTAGAAAATATCCCTCGACCTTAGTCAAGGGATGCTCAAATCATTATGTCCGTATTTCACAACACCATAACACATTCAATAGTCACCGCGGTAGCCAAAAGACAGTCACTCAAGTCTACGCCAAACAGTCATTGCTATGCACGCTAAAGCGAGCACATAAATCATCATTTGAAGCAAAACATCAACAATTTTGCTACTCATTATTTTGTTGTATTCATCTTTAAATTGCATACAATCCCCAATAATAAACTGTTAAATCAGAAAGTCCACAAAAATATCTACGAGATCTGAAATGTAGCTAAGCGTTCCAAGCGCAATCATGATAGTGAGAATTATGTTCTTTCTATTTCTATTTTCTATTTTCCACCATAGCCCCACCGTAATCATCAGTAGTGCCATATTGAGCAACAGATACGCCCTGTCTCCTGACGCAAATATTGTGGGCGAAAATCCCAACATGTAGTGAGAAGCGAACCCCAGGCAAGTACCTGCACCAAAAATCAGCACCTCAACTTCTTTCTTATCGGCGTAGATAATATAGAACGCATAGAGGGCTGTCGCGATAGCTATGATATATATCACATATGCTATAACGCCGGTGTAGCTGCCCTTTTCCAGTGTTCCCGTCTGGCTTAAAGTCAGCGTCAGATACTTCGCCATTGGGAAAATCTGA
>JAZLKM010000025.1:0-70266 GCA_045597645.1 Lachnospiraceae bacterium
GAATAAGCGGCACTAACGCTCACTTAAAGTGGTGAGAGTCGCACCATGTACGTGCGCAAGCCTCGTTAAGTAAATGAGCCCCAACAAAAGTGGATGAATTCTAGAAGACCACATCGAGTTTCGGAGGAGGGCGCGCAATAAAACATCGTCAAACGAATCGCCCTCAGATTCCGAAAACGGGCTCGCGTAGGAAGGAGGATGTGTAGGATGGCTAGCCCAGGCAAGATGAAGTAAGAGAAAACTGCTGGTGGGTGAGGTGCGGCTAAAAAAACGATTCAAGTCAGGCACCACTCCACAGACGTTAAATTTTCGTCAAAAAAATCAGCCCGACTTCTTACGATGCCAGACTAATTTTAAACAATTATATATGTTATGTCTTATCTCTGAAGAACTCCAGTAATCTCATCAAAATGGTAGTTCACACCATCAATAATCAAGTCGCCCTTCGCCATAAGTCCTGTTTTTGGATCATAGTAATAAGTATTGCCTGCTTGATTTGGATAAATAGATGCCTGCTGACCTTCTACAGTATACCAGCCTTTGTACATAGCACCGGTCGAATCATAGCGTACCCATTTTCCAGTCCCAGCCTTAATGTCACGCTCTACTTGTGCAGCCATATTTCCTGACGCCTGTGCATTCATTTTGATTTCGGCATCACTCCATGACTTTTCCTGCTGGTAAATATATGGCATCCATACTTCTTTGTTAATAGCCTTAGCACCATCATATACTGAATCGAGCCAATACCAGCCGGCAGATTCCATATCACAGATTTCACGGCCACGTATACTTCCATCACCCATTACACCATTCGGATCATCATAGGTACCCTGGCGGACACCATGCTCGTACCAATATGACTTGCCACCTTTATTATACCATTTACAATGTAGCGTAGATGGGTCGACGGTGTCATCTACAAGCTTAGGAATTTCTTCTTCTCTCTTATCTCCGCAAATTTTGCAGGTGTACGTTCTAGTACCGGTGCTCCATTCTGATGGAGTACTTGTTACTTCAGAGGTCTCATCGTGTGGCTCATTGGCAAAAGATGTTTTTTTGAATGCATCATTATATTCTTTTACCGTGTAGTCAGATAATGTTCTAGGCTCTCCATGTACAACTATGCTTTGAAGCTTATCGCAATATCTAAACGCATGAATATCAATGTTTTTTACTGTATCGGGGATAGTTACCTTAGTAAGATTGATGCATCCTGTAAAAGCCCCCTCATCTATCGAATCTGGAGAGTCTATAGAAGAGCTCCAGCCGTAGCTTCTTCCACATCCATTTATTGTCACCTCTTTTAAAGCAGTACAATTTTTGAAGGCTTCCTTAGGGATATCATAAGAACTATCTGCTCTGCACTTTACTGTTTGAAGGCTAGTACATCCCTCAAAACATGAACGTCCAATAGTCGCCTTAGATGCTGTAAACGAAGCTAACTTAGTGCAATTTTTAAAGGCTTCGTATGAAATATTAGTAATGCTATCAGGAATATTTATGCTAACAAGGCTCCTACAGCCGTTGAATGCATTGTCATCAATTTCTGTAACAGTTCTTGGGATATCTACATTTTCGAGCCCACTACATCCAGCGAACTCACTCCAACTTATTCTTTTTATTCCCAATTCTAAGGTGACATTTTTAAGATTCACACAGTTTTCAAATGCTCTATATGATGTTGATACACTGTTCGGTATCGTTACACTAGTTAGACCTGTACAACCTGAAAACGAACTGCCCATGTTCGTTACGCTGTTCGGTATCGTAATACTAGTTAGACCTGTGCAACCTGAGAATGCGTACTCCATACTAGTAACACTATTTGGTATCGTTATGTCAATTAGTCCTGAGCAACCATCGAATGCGTGCTCCATACTAGTTACACTGTTTGGTATCGTTACACTGGTTAGGCTAGTACAGTCGTGGAACGCATAATTCATAGACGTAACGGTATTGGCTATTGAAGCACTAGTCAGATTCTCACAACCAGAAAAGGCTGATTTTATATTTGTAATTCCCGGTTCAACTACTCCTCGTGTAACCTTGCTTTTCAATTCACCATATGGAACGTAATCGGTGTATTTTTCCATTGAGCCAGTTCCGCTTATCGTGAGAGTACCATCAGCCGTAAGCCTTATTGTTGGATTTCCCTGAACCGTAAGTTCATTCAAGTTTGAACACCCAGCAAATACTGACGAACCCATTTGAGTCACACTTTCAGGGAATGTCACGTTTGAAAGACCTCTACAATTTTCAAACGCCCAAGAGCCTATGCTTGTTACACTATTAGGAATTAAGATGCTAGTCATATTCGTACAACCGCAAAAAGCTTCACTTCCAATACTTGTAACCCCTTGTTGAATCACCACACTTACAACCTTGTGTTGATTACTTGATGAAACAACAGACTGACCACAAGAAGAACTACTCATTGCTCCAGTTCCGCTTATTGTAAGTACTCCAGTAGTTTCATTTAGTGACCAAGTAACATTATCTCCACACAAGCCACTTATTGGCGCGGCTCCGAAAGCTTTTGATTCTGAATCTATACCCACGATTGAAGTTCCAAATCCATTGATTTCTGAAGCCTCTTTCGATTCTTCCAATTCGGGAGTTCCCTCCGCCCCAACTCCAACTGCCATCGCAACCTCATCTGGTTCCACGTTAACTTCCTGTGCGTGTACTGGCATTACAATTGACAATGACAATACCGCGCATAACAGCGCTGCTAATTTACGTTCCATAACTGCCCCTTTCATATATCTCAAAAAGCAGACTTTATGAAAACGTTCGCTTTATACTATATAAAGAATTGCATGGTGATGAGAAGGCATCTATCTTGTATGTGCTTGCCTCTCATCATAAAGTCTACAATCTGACCCTAAAATGAATCTTTAGTACTACGATGTTGACTCTTTTATTTCTCACTATACAATATATGATTCTCGTACTCGCCTGTAGAAGGTCGCACTACTTATTCCCAGCAGCCTCGCTGTATCCTTCGCTGATATCTTTTTCATTTTCCAAGCCTCTAATAATTCTCCACTGTTATCAGGAAGTTCCTTGCGTCTTGCTCCAAACTGCACTCCTTTTTCTTTTGCGATAGCAATCCCTTCCGCCTGACGCTGCTTTATAAATTCACGTTCACTTTGAGCAAGATATGCTAAAATCTGCAGGACAATATCCGACAAGAAAATCCCAGTCAGCCCACCTATTCCACAAGTAGTGTTAAGAAGCGGCATATCTATCACTTCAATATCGATTCCCTTCTCCTTTGTTAGATATCTCCACTGTTCCAGTATCTCATCATAATTTCTTCCCAGCCTATCTATGCTTTTTACAACCAATAGATCTCCTGCTTTCATTCGCTTAAGCATTTGTTTATAAATAGGTCTATCGAACGTCTTTCCGGATATATATTCTATGTAGATATGTCCGTCTATGAGTCCTTTTTCTTTCATTGCCTTAACTTGCCTATCAGGGTTTTGATCCTTACTCGACACCCTTACATATCCATATGTTTTCATGTATTCCTCCCTTCATATGAACAGCACTTTGCCAGGAATCATTATGCCGTATCTGTGCCACGCTCCAGTCTCTTTTCTATGCCTAGCCGCCCGCCTCACGGTCTAGATGAGACTCTTAACGAATTCAGCTTTTGGAGCGATTTGCTTTGGTTGTCGGTCGGAAAGGTCAGGTGTGCCTCTTGCCACTCTGTAGTGTGCCGTAGTGCCGCTTATGTAGTTGGAGGGGGTCGAAGCGGCAAATCGCCACGGATGGCGATTTGAGTGAGTACGCGACAGGACGTCGCGACGAACGACGGTCCGATCCCCGACAAATATATTAGCAGCACTAGGCTAAACGATTTGTGTGGCAAGAGGTACCGCCTGTACCGTGACGGCCGATAGTAACCATGCAAACTCCAGAAGCTGAATTCGTTAAGAAGTCACGGCTTTGGGGTGGGCGGCGACAGATGGACAAAAAAAGAGAGCCCGTGGGGCTCTCTTTGGGATTATAGGTTGGTGCGGACGACTTTGGGCTTGTAGCCATTTTTTTCGAGTGCGTCTAGGATTTCGTCCTTGTGCGCAGTTCCAAATGCTTCGAGTGTGATGCGAAGCTCTACTGCTGCGCTACGGTTGGTGGACACGAACTGGTTGTGCTCGAGTTTGATAACGTTGCCCTGGGTGTCAGCGATGAGCTGAGATACGCGGGCAAGTTCACCTGGTCTGTCTGGAAGAAGGACTGAGACGGTGAAGATTCTATCGCGGAAAATAAGTCCCTGCTGTACAACTGATGACATGGTTATGACGTCCATGTTACCGCCGCTCAGGATTGAGACGATGCGTTTTCCTTTTACGTCAAGATGCGAAAGGGCAGCTACTGTGAGCAGGCCGGAATTTTCGACAACCATCTTGTGGTTCTCTACCATGTCAAGGAAAGCTGTGATAAGCTCATCGTCCTCGATGGTGATAATGTCATCAAGATTCTGCTGAATGTATGGGAAGATGTTACTTCCTGGGGTCTTTACTGCTGTACCATCTGCGATGGTGCTGACAGATTCGAGAGAGGTTACCTGGCCCTCCTCGAGTGATACTTGCATGCAGTTGGCACCAGCAGGCTCTACACCGATAACTTTAATCTTCGGGTTGAGGAGCTTTGCAAGAGTTGATACTCCTGTAGCCAACCCGCCACCACCGATCGGTACCAAGATGTATTCAACGAGTGGGAGCTCCTTGAAAATCTCCATTGCAATGGTGCCTTGGCCAGTAGCTACTGCCAAGTCATCAAATGGATGTATGAAGGTGAGCTGTTCTTTTTCAGCTAGTTCTAACGCATAACGACATGCTTCATCGTATACATTTCCGTAAAGAACCACATTTGCACCATATGACTTGGTGCGGTTAACCTTTATAAGAGGGGTTGTTGTGGGCATAACGATGGTGGCCTTTGTGCCATAGCATTTTGCAGCGTATGCCACGCCTTGGGCATGGTTGCCTGCAGATGCAGTTATGAGGCCACGCTCACGTTCCTCTGGAGTGAGGGTGCTTATCTTGTAGTACGCACCACGCACCTTGTATGCGCCTGTAAACTGCATGTTTTCAGGCTTCAAATATACTTGATTCTCAGTTTTGTTACTAAAAAAGTCGCTGTATACAAGCTTGGTTTCAAGGGTTACTTCATTAACTATTTTGCACGCTTCCTCAAAGCGATCTAAGGTAAGCATTTCTTTATTACTCATTACTATTTTCCTCTCCGAACAATGCGTCCACAAAAGCATCCGCATCAAATTTATCCAGGTCTTCTACGCCTTCACCAACTCCGATGTACTTCACCGGAATGCCAAGTTCCGACTGGATAGCAACGGCAATGCCGCCCTTGGCGGAGCCATCCAGCTTGGTAATGACGATACCCGAGAGTTCGGTAACTTCGGAAAACTCCTTCGCCTGAGATAGAGCATTTTGTCCTGTTGTTCCATCTACTACCAAGAGGGTTTCCCTGTATACTCCAGCAAATTCTTTGTCGAGAATCTTGCCTATTTTTCTAAGTTCCTCCATGAGGTTCTTCTTGTTGTGCAGACGGCCTGCAGTATCGCAAAGAAGCACGTCTATTCCCCTGGCTTTGGCTGCTTGCGCCGCATCAAATACCACTGCTCCCGGGTCTGAGCCCTCAGCACCCTTTACTATATCTGCACCTGCTCTGCCAGCCCACTCTGAAAGCTGCTCTGCTGCTGCCGCTCTGAACGTATCTGCCGCCGCAAATATGACCTTTTTGCCATTAGCCTTAAGCTTTGCACCCAGCTTTCCAACTGTGGTCGTCTTTCCTACGCCATTTACTCCGACAAAGAGTACTACTGCCTTTTCTTCCTCGAATCTGTAGGCATTTTCGCCGATTCTCATGGTGTCCTTCATTGTGTCCATCAATAGTTTTTTGCATGCTGCTCTCTCATGCACATGCTGATGAAACACTCTATCTTTTAGGTCATCTATGATTTTCTCAGTGGTAGCCACGCCTATATCCGCCATTATGAGTATCTCCTCCAATTCCTCATAGAAATCGTCGTCGATATCTCCGCCCATAAAAAGGGCGTCAAGACCATCAATAATATTGTTTCTGGTCTTGGCTAGGCCTGCGAAAAGTCTTTTCCAAAAGCCATCTTTCTCTGGCTTGGGTTCCTCCGGTTGCGGTTCTGGCTTTCTTGTTAGGATGTCTATTGCATCCTGAATATCTTTATCAAGTACCAATTAATTACTTAGCTCGCTTTCAATTAAGTTGACTGATACGAGGGTAGATACACCCTTCTCCTGCATTGTAATACCGTAGAGACGGTCCGCTGCAGACATTGTACCTCGTCTGTGAGTTATTATGATAAACTGCGTGTTCTTAGTCAGCTTACCCAGGTATTTTGCAAACCTATCTACGTTAGAATCGTCGAGTGCCGCCTCTATCTCATCAAGCAGACAGAATGGTGATGGCTTCATATTCTGAATACCAAACAGCAATGCTATGGCAGAGAGCGATTTCTCACCACCTGACAGTTGCATCATGTTCTGGAGTTTCTTTCCTGGTGGCTGCGCAATTATACGAATACCGCAGTCAAGTATATCCTCGCCTTCCACCAGCTCCAGGGTTCCTTTTCCGCCTCCGAAAAGCTGCTTGAATGCTGCATCGAATTCCTTCTGTATGATTGCGAACTGCTCCGTAAACTGCTTTCTCATTCCATCGTCAAGCTCTGTTATGATGGCATTCAATGCCTCTTTGCTCTCGATGATGTCATCGTGCTGTCCCTTGAGGAAGGTATATCTTTCTGATACTTCTTTGTACTCCTCGATTGCATTTACATTTACATCGCCCAATCGTCGTATCTCGTCTTTTACTGTAGACAGCTCCTGCTTCATAGATGACAGGTCATTGAGCTCCGGATTTCTCAAATCCTCCGCATTGTGATAAGTGAGCTCATACTCCTCCCACATATATGCTGTCTTTGAGCTGTTTTGCTCTTCGAGGCGCTGACGAAGTTGATCCAATCGGAAGATTTCCTTATCAAGACGGTTGATATTATTTCCTATCTCTTCCTGTCTATTGAAATAGCCCTTATGCTCTGTTGTCATTGACTCTTTTTGTGCCAATGCTTCTGCCAGCTGCTTCTCCAAGGCTGCAAAGGTTTCATCCCCTGCTATGATGCTCTTTTTGACCTCTTCAATGTTATTTTTTCTATTCTCTATATCTTCCTTCGCTGCAGTCTGTCCTAATGTAAGGTTAGCCTTTTCCTCCTCAAGGTGCTTTATCTCACCTTCGATACGGGCTATATTTTCCGCCACGAAGTTAACTCGCTCACGGACCGCTGCCTCTTCCATCTGGATTTCGGTCATGTTCCTCTGAGCGCCGCCCTCCATATAAGTCTGCTTGTCCAAAAGTTCAGCAAGCTTATCTGACTCTTCCTTTATCTCCTGCTGACGCTTTGCGCTGTTTGCCATCTGTTGCTTGATATCTTCCTTGCCATTGTTGATATCCAAAATGCGCTTATCTATGTCAGCATTCTCCTGAGTGAGCCCGTCAAATTCAGCAAGCTCCGTCTTCATCTGCTCTCTTGCTCGCTCTGTATTTAGTCTTGCTGTATTCTCATTGAGTTTCTCCGCCTGGAGTGCTTCCTGATTTTCCTTTATGTCATCTGCCAGAAGGGATCTTGCTATCTTAATCTCCTCGCTTCGAGCATTAGCCTTGCTCAATGTTTCTTTGAGCTCCTCTATTGATTTCTCCAGCTCCTCTATCTCACGGTTACGTCCGAGCAGATTGCCCTTATTCTTGAATGCACCACCAGTCATAGAGCCACCAGGTGCCAAATACTCACCCTCAAGAGTCACTATGTGCATGCTATAGTGATATTTTCTAGCTATGGTTGTGGCGTGGTCCACAGTGTCGACCACAAGGACTCTTCCTAAAAGATAAGCAGTGATGCCGTTATATTTTGCATCATTTGATACCAGCTCATCTGCAACGCCTATTACGCCCTGCTCGCGCTTTGCTGCCTCATCAGGTCCCTTACCCTTGCCATCAACTGATGTAAGTGGCAGGAATGTTGCTCGTCCCAATCCATTCGACTTTAGGAAGCTTATCATCTGCTTTGCAGTGCTCTCATCCTCCACTACTATATTCTGGATGTTGCCCCCCAGAGCTGTCTCTATCGCGGTCTCATACTTCTTTTCCACCTGAATGAGATCTGAAACAACTCCGAGAATCCCCTTATTGTGATCCTTTTGCTCCATTACGCGGCGGATAGAATTATTATATCCATCATAGCGCTCTGCTATAGCCTTGAGAGATTCAAGTCTTGATGTCTGCTTGTGATAGTTCTCATTGGCCTCCTGTATGGTCTTAGTGCATTCAGCAGCTTTATTTCTCCACTCAAGATCCTTATTAGACAGTTCAATCGCCTTATCTGCATACTCCTTGAGCTTTGCAATAGATGCATTCAGCTCAGCCTCACATTTGTCTACCACTTCCTTGAGAGACTGCTCTTTGGCCTTTCTGGACAGAAGCTTTGCGCTCATCTGGGCTTTTTGTATCTGCGCCTGCTCAAGCATAGTATCCAGACGCTCCTGGCGCGACTTGATATTTCCGTCGTTACTGATGAGCTCCAGCATCTCGTTCTTGCCTGCCTCGATGCCATCTGTGCAACGCTTTATCTCATCCTGTATCTGTTTATATGCCTCTGTGGCGCCTTTTAGTCTTTCGGCAACTTCTCCTAGCTGAGTATCTATATCTACCTTTTGTGACTTATACTCCTCGAGCTGCTTAGCTCTGTCTGCCTGCTCTGCTGCAATCGAAGCCATGCGAGCATCATAATGCTCACCAGACTGTTCAGCGCTTCGTATCTGCTCCTCCAATAGATTTATCTGACTCTCAAGCCTGCTTTTTGCAATGCTTGTGTCATTTTGCTGCTGGCGAAGCTGTGCAATATTCTCATCTAACGCATCAATCTTATTCTGCGTTTCCTCAAACTCATGCTTAATTTTCTCATAGCTCTCTCTGGCCTCGTTTATCTCCGCCTCTGCTATGCCGTACTTTTTAGCTGTATCATCAAGTTCATCTGAGATGCGCTTTATATCCAGAAGGAAAATATTTACATCAAGAATCTTCTGCTCTTCCTTCTTCTTAAGGTATATCCTTGCTTTCTCAGACTGGCGCTCGAGCGGTCCAACCTGGCGCTCAAGCTCAGACAATATATCATTAAGTCGCAGTAAATTGTCCTCAGCATCCTGAAGCTTTTTCATTGCTGCAACCTTGCGCTTTTTGAACTTAACAATACCTGCCGCCTCATCAAAGAGCTCTCTTCGCTCTTCAGGCTTACCTGACAGGATTCTCTCTACCTGGCCCTGACCAATGATAGAATATCCTTCTTTACCTATACCGGTATCATAGAACATCTCGTTGACGTCCTTTAGCCTGCAGGCCTGGCCATTCAGAAGATACTCGCTCTCGCCTGATCTGTACAGACGGCGCGCAATTGTAACCTCAGTGAACTCAGTCGGAAGCACGTGGTCAGAATTGTCCAATGTTATGGCAACGTAAGCATAACTTAGTGGCTTTCTGTTTTCCGTTCCCGCAAAAATTACGTCCTGCATGGAAGCTCCACGAAGACTCTTTACAGACTGCTCTCCCAGTACCCAACGGACAGCATCCGCTACATTACTCTTTCCAGAGCCATTAGGTCCTACTATACCTGTTATACCGTTATGGAATTCAAGCTTCATCGTCTGTGCGAAAGACTTGAAGCCGTGCATTTCAATGGATTTTAAATACATTTGTCTATTCCTACTTACTATCTTTTAGTGCATAAAAACCTAATGTAGTATTTTAACTGTTGTTGACCTTTTTTTCAAGAAAAACTGGTACTTAAGTACCGCAAAAAGGAGGCTTCAAGTACCGCATCTACATTCTCTAGTCACTTATGACGGGTAATCCAAAGCCTTTCTGCACTGGCTTTACCGCCTGGGTGCTTCTAATTTGTGCTGCAGGCGGTAATGACAATGTTTTCATAGTACATCCTAAATGGCAGTAACCAAAAACACAAAAAATCCCCTCCCTACTGGACTATAAGGTGACCAAAAAAATTAGACTTTTCTGTGGTCAGTTCAACTTTGTCCAGTAAAGAGGGAACATATCACACCATGCAGGTTACATATTCTAATTCTCTACTTTTTCAACAAACTTCCTTGCATCAGCTCGACCTATCTGGTACAGAGCCTCCATCCTCTTAGGATTTTTCTCCGTCTTTCTCACCCAGACTCTCTTATTTGTCTGAATTACTTTCGCAATTCCACTCGCTTCGAGCTCTCTAAGCCGCTTCATTTCACCTCGGTACATTATATGCCTGTCGGCCGCTGTCTTAGCAAATAGTGGGTAGTCATTTTTGTAAAACATGTTAGAAAACCACGCGGGTACAGCATGCTTAACATAGCCCTTTCTTTTCGTCAGGACAACAACTACTCTGTCATAACCATTATTAAGCATGTACTCAAACGGAATACTATCTGCCACTGCGCCGTCTAAGTATTTTTTCCCTTCTATTACCACGGGCTTTGATACGTACGGCATGGAACCAGACGCCCTCAGTGTATCCATCTGCTCAAAAACGCTATGTATCCTAACATACTCAGGCTCGCCGGTCTCTACATTTGAGATAACTGCGTAGAAAGGAATCCTGGACCTTTTGAATGTCTCATCATCAAACACATCCAACTCATGTGGCACCCTTACATAGGCATAGTCAGTGCTAATTATATTTCCTTCTTTAAGTAGAGGTCTGATGCCCATATAATCCTTGTCTTTATTATATTTTTTGTTGTATCTGATTGCTCTCCCAATTTGTTTAGAGAGATAATTCACTCCGAAAAGTGCTCCGGCAGATACGCCTATTACCGCATCGAACTCAACACCATTTTCCATGAATACATCCAAAACACCAGCTGTATACATGCCTCGCATTGCTCCGCCTTCTAAAACTAATGCTGTTTTCATAGATTCTCCCTAAGGCTTTTGTCCTCACCTCTATCATCACTTCCTGGGTCTAAGTATCAGTCTTGATGTAACTTTCTTATATTCTGCATATTGCGGTCTTCTTGCGAGCTGTCTTTTCTCCATGAGCGGCACCGATACCACATTGAATAGAATCACAACAGCTGCACAGCCCACTCCGTAGTACCATTTTTGAATAGAATACGGTAGCATCACCATATAGACTCCGACCCAAAATGATATTTCGCCCAAATAATTAGGATGCCTTGAATACTTCCAAAGCCCCAAATCACAAACTGTACCTTGACCAGTTCCATCTAAAAAAGCATGCATCTGACGATCTGCGAAAAATTCCAACGAAATGCCAAACAGCATCACTAGCATTCCTGGTATAGACTTCCACCCCAAAGGATTTCTCGCAATCTCTAACATCGGCAACATACCTGCGAATACTATCAATGTAGGCATCATATGGATTCCGAAGAAATTGACAACAGGCCAAAATATCCTTGGCGTCTCATTTCTGTATTTTATGTATCGCCAATCTTCGTATGAAAAGTCATTGAAAACCTCCACCCAGTTTTTAGTAAGTCTAAAGCCCCATAGCTCAAATACTATAAGGAACAGTATCTGCCAGATGCCCCAGGACTTTTCCTCTGCAAAAAGCCACAAGGCCATGACCATTGGAGCAACAGACCAATATGGATCGTAGACACTCGAATTGCGCAGCACCACAGAAAACACAAATGTTACTACAGTGGCCACGATATCAAACACAAAAAGCTTGTACATAATATCATCAAGCCTTACGCATGATATATATCCTAGTCCAAATGCAAAAAGATATATCCCGATCACTATCGTTAAGTCTCTTTTTTTCTTCATCTAGTTTCTCCTTGTGAAACTACCGCCCGCGGGGTGATTTTCGCTTTCAAGCGGTAATCTTATCGTTCTGGGTACTGATATCCTCTATCATGTGCACAAGTTCTTGGCTTAATCTCAAAATAGACTATAGCGTTAGGTTTAAGGCTAAGTTCCACGCTAAGTCCTGAAGCAGCATCGAGCACATCTGACTTAACCTGTGGCTTAGCTGCCTGCTTTAGCAGGCTAATCTCGTCTGCCGTAAGGCTCCTTGGCTCCCCTAGGTCATGCCACACCTTAAGCGGGTTGCAGGTGTCTTCATCCACTACCTTACATACCAAGCTATACTTACCATCAGCCACATTAAACTCAAGGCACAACTCCTTGACCTTCTCATCTTCCTTCTTTTCGCATACATTCCATGCCACGCCACGAAGACTGCCATCTGACATTTTTACTACTATGCAATCATCATCTCTGAAAATGCAGGTGCCCTTTAATCTCTTATAAAACTCGAAGGTGTAATACGTAGGCTTTGGAATTGACCTATTGGCCAGCATACCAAATCCACCATGGAAAGGTGCAAACGGCACTCCCTTTTCCTCAAAAATATCACCGAATGTCCAATATGAATACGACTCATTGTCATCGCCCAATCTGCTCAAATGGTGAGCCAAATATGCTGCGTTCAAGTTTGTATCATGAATTACGCAATCAGGAGAATAGCTAGTATTATACTCGGTGATGTGTATCGGCAGTCCCTTATACTTCTCATAACTGTCAACTATCGTTCTAGTTGTATGCAAATTGTTAAATCTAAACTCTGGGTCCTCAAGCTCCGCATATGTATAGTGCCCCACATGCGTATGTTCCTTGGTGGTATAGTGATGTCTTGTTATAAAATCTACATCCAGATTTCTTTCACTAATGAATTTCATAAATTCATCAATCCACAGTTCATCCTTCACACCACAAATTGCCGGTCCGCCAACTGTAAATCTGTCATCCAGTCCTTTAATCGCCTTAAATGTAGTCTCAAACAGCCTAAAGTATTCCTGCATATCCGCATCTTTCCAAAAGCCAGGAAGATTCGGCTCATTCCATACCTCTATCGGCCAGGTCACAACCTCATCTGCACCATATCTATCCATTAAATGCCCTAATGTCGCCACCACCAGATCGCACCACTTTCCATAATCCTTAGGCGGGGTCACATTCCCCTTCCAATAGAAAATAGTCTGCTCCCCTGATGCCAGCTTATCCGGCATAAATCCCAGTTCCAAAAACGGCTTCAGTCCAACTTCCCTATAGCTATCCATCACCAGATCAAGATATGTAAAATTATACTCAACCCTAATCTCGCCATCTTCTTCATACTCATGATATATAGCCATATCATCAGAAAACAAGCCATGACCACGTATATATGAAAAACCTATTCCCTCCTGAACAAACTTCAGCTGCTCCATATACTCCTTCTGGAGTGCCAAGCCCATTCGTCCAGTTCCTACACAATAATCCACATTATTGTTAAATCTTATTTCATTCCCCACATCTATCTTTTTTACGCTCATACATTCCTCCAGTCCTCTGGCCTTCTCCAACAAAACTCCTCCCATTATACCACCCACCAAAATAACTCCGCAACACACCCTCACCCACCAGCCATCGCAACGTGTCTCCATCTTGCCGGTCGGCAGGCATTCACACTCTTCCTTCCTATGCGCTCAGAGTCTGAATTCGGTGGGATGCGCGTACAAGGTGAGGTAAAGTTTAACGGCAACTAAAAAGGCCCCCATCAATGGGGACCTTTTCGAATTGTTGGATTAGAGACCAAGTTCCTCGATTTTTTTTGCTACTTCTTCGACCATAGCTTCGCCGGCCTTCGCTTTTTTGCCCATCATAGAGCCGAGGCCAAAGATACCTCCGGTAACTTTGTCGAGAACCATGTTTTTAGCCATGTTGCCAAAGTCGCCGGCAATGTCGTGAGACAGCTGGATTGACCACTTGTCAGAGCCGTTGTTACCCTTTGTGCTCATAACCCAAACCTGGTTCTGCTTGTCAATTGGCTCAAATGCAATAACATTTGCAAGACCATGCTTAGCGATAAAAGGCTCACCACCTTCGAATGATACCTTCTTCATTTCCTCGAGAAGCTCCTCGAAAGAATATACTCTGCTAAGCTTTACATTTTTGATTTTAATACCTAATGCCATTTCCTTTCCTTCCTTTCATATATAAATCCAGTCATACATGACCAGTATTTAACTAATATCCAAATATGGCCTCCCACCATGCATCAAAAGCCGCGTCATACGCGTCCTCGTCAAAATAGTCGCCATCCCAACCATAGTCATCGTAGTAGCAATCGTCGCCATCGCACCAGCTGCCCACATTGTCATAAGAATCGTCCCAGTCAAGCCAGTCATAATCGTCGTCAAACGAATCCCAGCCGTCCCAATCGTCATCCCACCAGTCAGAGTAGTTGTAGTAGTCGTCTGCACCTTCTGAATATGTGAACTGCTCTAACCAGTCAATGTAATCATCGTCAATACCACACCTGCCAAATTCATTCTTGAGCTCGCTATAAAAATCCTGGTCACCATATGGCAGAGTAATAGAAAGTCCGGTGAGCGCGGTTTCATCGCTGGTACTATTGCAGTATACGATGGCATTGTATAGTGCAGATGCTAGAGCATCCTTTTCCGGCGAATCCACATTTTGCGCTACAGCCATAATGTCAGTGACATAATAGTCAGCCATATTTGCGTCGTCAGAGTCAAAGAAAAATCCCCATCTATCCATCCTTGGCAATATGCGACCACTTGATTTTCTAATTACCTTTTTACTGTAGTTGTTGCCTAATAGAGCCGACTCATTTGCATACGCAAAATCAGTCCATGCGCTATACAAAATCTTGATGACTGATTGATCTAGAAGTGCCAGTATTCCTGAGTCTCCGTCACTTTCCTGCTCATTGCTCCTTACAAAATCATCTATAATAATCTTTGAAAGTTCAGGCGTAGGCATTGCCGGATTATCCATTATTGCATTAATCCATCCTGTATACGACCAACCCAAGCCAGACTCAAAATCCTCAGACAAAATCATGTAATCGCAGGCATCATATAGCGCACAGCAGGTCTCTAAGCTTGCCATAATACAGCAGTCCATGCCTATGAAGTCAAAAAATACTCCTGTCTGAGCTATTGCATAGCGCATTTCGCCTACAGTAAGTGTTGCATCATCAGCCTGATGCTCATCATAGCCAAAGCCATAAACAGGTCCACCACCGTGATTCCACATCATCAGAATATATCTATCTGCAGGATATGCATTTACGCCCCAATTGATAAAGTCCATAAGAGTGCGGCCATCTGTGCAGTCAAGCTGACCCAGACTATCATCCACAAGCTCCAGACCGTCTTCCACAACTCTGTATCGTTGAGTATGGTCAGATGCAATTTTCCAGCGCGAGCTCCACTTCTTGGTGCCCATTGTCTGGATGATGATGTTCACATCCTCATTGTATTTGGCACGCACCATCTCAGCTATATCAGACGACGCCTCACCCGCTTCGCTCTCAAGGTCGGATCCATTCATATACATTAGAATGGTCACTGTCTGGGCATCACTATAATCGCGTTTCTCCCTAAGTCCATCCAGCTGTGCAAAATATACATCGTCACTTTTATACTCATCAATAGCTTCGCTGTATGCGGTCAAAGTACCTTGCTGACTAACATAAGACTCATTGTCAGTTTCGTACACTGACTCATAACCACTCTCCGAAGGATCGTCTGATAACCACTCGTCCGGCATGAGCATGAGCCCTACAAAACCCGCTCCAATCACCGCGAATATTATGATTAAAAATCTGAAGAATTTCCTCACAGTACTCCTACTACAAATCAACCATTTATCAGCTAAAGTTTCCTATCATCTTATCAACGCTCAGAAGATTACCACACGTCAGCGGGAATATCAACTAAACCAAAGTATAGGTTTTACAAAAATGACGCAAGTCATAAGACTTGCGCCATCGCATTTTTAGTATATCTATTCTACTTTGTTCGCCGGATTCAATGCTCTCTCGTCTGCCCAGAATTTCTTGAGGAGTATTTTAAATCTCCTGTCAATGAATGGTGGCTCTCGAAGTGCCATAACCGTCTCCGGGGTAAGCTCCCCAGTATCTGCGAACTCCTTTCCTGCATCCACATACTTTTCCAAGTACACTTCCATCCTATCATAAAGCTCTGGTATCGATAATGTCTTGCCCTGCGGACACAGTAATGCGTAATAATTGTCTTTGCCACAGATGCAGTCATACTGTGCAAGAAGCGGATCGTATATCACATCAGTTCTGGCATAGCCGCAGGTAGAAATAATAAAGAACGACTTACCTTCCGGCAGTCCACCTCTAATGCCATGAAAGGATGCTCCCTCCTCCGGATCCTGACCTTCATAGGTACACATCATGCTAAGCATACGATCTGTAAATACTTTGACTGTACCTGGCATTCCAAAAAAGTACAACGGATAACTCTCTATGATTACATCTGCCTGTTCAACTTTCTGCTTGAGCATAGGAATGTCATCGTTTTTTATGATACACTCCCCCTCAGTTCTGCCCCAGCACGACAGACACCCCAGACACTGCGTTATGTTACAGTCACTTAAGTTTATCCGCTCAATCTCGCACTCACGATGTGCTGCAATTCCCGCAACGAATTTCTCTGCCACTCTTATGGTGCAGCTTTTCTCTTTTCTAGGGCTGCCATTTAAAAGTAATATTTTTAGCTTATCTGCCATTTACTTTATGTGCTCCTGTCTTCCTATCTTGCGGTACTTCTCATATCTATCAGCCAATAGCTTTTTAGATGGCGTCCTATTTAGCTTTGCCAGCTTATTTTCAATATCTGTCTTTAAACCTGCCATCAGCCTATCAGTCTGTGACTTGTCTGTAAAATCTGTTGGCTCACTAATCACGCGCTCTATTACACCAAGCTCAAGCAAATCCTCAGCGAAAAGCTTAAGTGAGCCTACAGCGTCATTTACCTTAGCCGAATCCTTGAAAAGAATACTGGCCACTGCCTCAGGAGATGCCACACTATAGTAGGCATTTTCCAGCATCCATACCTCATCCGCTACCGCAAGTGCAAGTGCTCCGCCACTCCCACCTTCTCCTATCATAACTGAAATAATAGGTGTATCTACGGTCATAAGCTCATATAGATTGTCGGCTATCGCCTCACCCTGTCCGCGCATCTCTGCACCGGAGCCTGGGTTTGCCCCCTGTGTATCTACAAAGCACACAACGGGTCTTTTGAACTTTTCAGCCTCCTTTATGAGCCTTTGCGCTTTTCTATACCCCTCCGGCATGGCGCATCCAAAGTTCCTATCCATTTTCTCTTCCACAGTGTGGCCCTTCTCTATGCCAATAACAGTAACTGGCATGTCGTCAAGCCAGGCGATTCCACCAACAATGGCATGGTCATCGCCGAAATATCTATCGCCGTGAAGCTCTGTAAAATTATCAAAAACCTGCTCTATATAATCTACAGCAGTCGCTCTGTCCATTCTGCGGGCAAGCTTAATTCTGCCATATGCTTCCATACTATCTGCCCCTTCTGCACTTTACGCTGTGTACCTTTATCATGTTAGCTATAAAATCGCGCTGTTCGTTTCTGCCTACGATTGCATCTATGAATCCATTTTCCAGCTGAAACTCAGCGCTCTGGAACCCTTCTGGCAGCTTTTCTCCAGTAGTCTGCTCTATAACTCTCTTACCAGCGAAGCCGATAAGCGCCTTGGGCTCAGCAATAATAACATCGCCTAGCATCGCAAAGCTTGCTGTTATACCACCTGTAGTTGGGTCCATAAGGCATACCAGGTAGAATAGTCCGGCATCACTGTGCAGCTTAGCTGCGCCTGATACCTTTGCCATCTGCATTAGTGACAACATTCCCTCCTGCATTCTGGCACCGCCTGATGCAGTAAATCCTACTACAGGCATTTTTTTCTTAGTGGCATACTCAAAAAGTGCTGCCACCTTATCGCCGAGCACAGTACCCATAGATCCCATCATGAATTTAGGCTCCATTACAAAAATACAAGTTTCTTGACCTGCAATCTTGGCAGTTCCTGTGATTACACCCTCATTCTCACCTGTTGCAGCTCTGGCTGCATCGCTCTTTTCTTTGTAATCTGGAAAATTGAGAGGATCTGCTGTGGTAGCATCGCCCCACATCTCACGGAAGCTTCCCTCATCTGTCAAGAGTTCAATGCGAACTCTGGCTGGAATTTTATTATATCTGCCACATTTTGGGCAAACAAAGAAAGCCTTAGCCAAATCCTTCTCCAAAAGGCTTTCTTTACATTTTTCACATTTCACCTCTTTTTCTGAGGCCAAATATTTCTCTAACACTTCTACTCCTTGCTTTATATATCGTGACAGTCAGATTCTCTCCCCCTCGTCCGAAGATGGGGCGAAAAGTGAACCTATTGACACCGCTTATTTTAATGCCTCTATAGCTGCATTAAGTGTCTCCACATCTGCCACGTTATAAACGTTTGCCTCCGGGAGGATTCTTTTAACAAGTCCTGACAGTGTAGTTCCTGCGCCCACTTCGATAAAGGTGTCAACACCGTCTGCTGCCATATTCCTAACAGTAGTCTCCCAGCGAACCGGATTAGAGCATTGCTTTGATACAGTGTCTATTATCGACTCTGTATCAGCCGGATAGTCCTCGCCTGTGAGATTCGCATAGACCTTAGTTGCTGGTGTCTGTATCTTAACTTCCCCTGAAGTCATCATGTCCTTAAGAGCCACAGATGCATCCTGCATATACGGAGTATGGAAGGCACCACTTACAGAAAGCCTTACCGCTCTTCCCCCCTCAGCCTTAAGCGCTGCCACAAAATCATCTAATTCATCAAGTGCTCCAGCACATGAAAGCTGACCTGGGCAATTGTAATTAACAGGATACACTTCCTTAAAAGTAGCTGCTACGCGCTCAACGGTCTCATTATCCATCTTAAGTGCTGCGACCATGCTTCCAGGATGAGCCTCGCTGCATCTTGCCATTGTCTCACCACGGCGCACAACCAGTTTAAACGCATCCTCATCAGTCATTGCGCCAGCATATGCCAATGCTGGAATCTCTCCAAGAGAAAATCCTGCAACAACATCAGCCTTAACGCCTGCCGCTTCAAGTGCTCTTGCGCACGCCAAGTCCGTTAAAAATAAGCATGGCTGAGTATTCTGCGTCATCGTCAGCTCCTCACCCGGGCCCTCAAAGCACATTTTTAAAGTACCTGGTCTAACTGACTCACCATTGTCAAATACTGCCTTTGCTGCATCATTTGTATCATATAAATCCTTGCCCATTCCGACAGTCTGGGCACCCTGTCCGGCAAATAAAACTGCTATCTTGCTCATTTTGCACGCCTTCTTTCATATCTAGCGTCGTTCGTAACGTAGATTCTAAAAACTACTGACCTATCTGCTCCTTTGGAACAGCTGTAAACACCATAGAGCCCTTCGCTCTGACCTGATCATCCACCTTAATTACTGCGTCGAAGTAAGTGAGAGTACCGCCCTCCTTGGTCTTTGTTACCGTGATATCCAACACATCACCTGGGATAACTGGCTTAACAAACTTAAACTGATCCACCTTCAAAAGAACATACACTAAGCTGTCATCGGTGCCATCATTTTCTATTACCAAAGAGCACAACTGCGCTGAAGCCTCAATGATAAGTACTCCCGGCATAATAGGTGTATCCGGAAAATGTCCCATAAAGAATGGCTCATTAATTGATACACACTTAGTACCTCTAGCCATCTGGCCAGGCTCAAGCTCTGTTACTCGCTCAATCATCTGAAATGGCGGACGCTGCTTGATTCTCTTGTTAATTTCATAGATATTCATCATAGTGACAGACCTCCGTCTAATACGATGCACTGACCTGTTATATATGATGCGTCATCGCTTGCAAGAAAAGATACAAGACCTGCCACCTCAGACACATCGCCGAATCTTCTCATTGGCACGTTGGTGAGGTACTCCTTTTTCTTGTCCTCTGGGAGCTGCTCCACCATCTCTGTATAGATAAAGCCAGGGCAAATCGCATTAACACGGATACCCTTGCGACCATATTCCTTCGCCATTACCTGAGTAAATGAATTGATAGCACCCTTGGTTGCACTATATACAGTCTGACCTGCCAGCGCCATCTTTGAGCTTACAGATGACATATTGATAATAACTCCACTCTTCTGGCTGAACATCTTAACTACTGCCTGCTGTGCACAATAGAAGTAACCCTTTACATTGAGATCAAAGCACTTATCCAAAGTCTCAGTATCAAGAGTCATAAGGAAGCCATCGCGAACAATGCCTGCATTGTTTACAAGTACATCTATACGGCCAAACTCATCAGATATCTGCTTGAACATGTCCTGAACCTGCTCAAGATTTGCACAGTCAGCTTTGATAGCTTTTGCTTTTCCGCCTGCTGCCTCAATCTCAGCTACAGCTGCTGCCGCCTCTGCATCTGATCTTGAATAGTTTATGATTACAGTAAAACCATCAGCTGCAAGTCTTACTGCACAGGCTTTTCCGATACCCTTTGATGCACCAGTTACCAATGCTATCTTTCCATTGTTATCCATTAAAATATTCCTCCGTGTCTCCGTGGCATTATTTTCCAATTACTACTGCGCAATAGCTTCCGCCTACACCAAATGATGTAACCAGAATGTTCTTAAGTGAAGCAGTGTCTACTACTGTCTCTTCTACCTTGTCAGCTCCAAGCTTATAGGCTCTGCCAGATAGACCATAATCGCCAGACAAAAGCATTGCTGCATGCGCTGCTGCCATTGTAGCTGCTGACGAGCGTCCCTCACCTGTTACATCCTTTACAGATACAACTGGAACCGCACTGCCAAATACTTTGTCATAGCCTGCTATCTCGATTGCATCTGTAGTACTGTCACCATTTCCAAAGCCAACAATTGCATCTATATCTGATGCCTCAAGGCCTGCGTCCTCAAGTGCGCTATTTATTGCATCCACCAATGCGCTATCTGATCCTGCGATGGTACCAAACTTAACACTCTTATGGCTCATTCCGTAGCCCTTTACCTTCGCAAGTACCTTAGCTCCACGAGCCTTAGCTTCATCCTCTTTCTCAAGAATCATTGAGATAGAGCCATCAGCAAGTACGTATCCATCACCACCGACATAGGCCTTCTTTACAGAAGAAGCAACCTTGCCATCCTTAGTATACAGCTCTGTCATCGTCTCAGTTACTTCATCTGTACCTGATACCAGCATGGTCTTCTCCTTATTCTGGCGGAGTACCTCAGCTGCATAGGCAATGCTCTGAATACCAGACTGGGTGCCATTTGTCACGGTTACGTTATAGCCCTTGATGCCTGCGCATATAGACAGATAACCGCCTGCTGCGTTGTATACAGTGTTAGGGAACTTGAATGCAGAGCCTGCCGCATTACCATTTTCAATAATATTCTGCTGGAAGTCACAGATGGTAGACAAAGGACCTGCTGCGGTACCTGCTGCAATACCGATAGTCGGAGCGTTCTCATCAGTAATAGTGATTCCTGCATCCTTGAGAGCTGCCATACCAGACACTGCCTGCAACTGGCTGAATTTATCAAGCTTTCTATAGAAGCTCATCTTGAGATCTACTGCTTCGAAATCTTCCTTGCCTACTGCTGACTCTACTGAAGTAGATACCGGAAGGGTCGCTGCATTGAAGGTCTCAACATATTTTTCGATACCATTTCCAAATGGATTAACAAGTCCAAGACCTGTGATGACAATATCCTTTTCCTGGGCGCACTGCACATCACCTGCCTCCTTGCTGAAAATGATGCTTGCATCATTTCCACCGAAAGCAAATGAATTGCTCATAACGGCCTTCATCTCCTTGTTACGAGCCTTGTTAGGTACGAAATCCAATTTTCCAGCTCTCTCCTTAAGAGTCTCGAGGTCTTCATCTGAAAATCCAAGAGTAGGCGGAACTACACCATCAAGCATCGCTTTAATCGCAAATACTGCTTCGATTGAGCCAGCGGCTCCCAGGCAGTGACCTACCATAGCCTTAGTTGAGCTAACTGAGAGGTCATCGTTCTCATTATCAAAAAGTGTATGTATTGAAAGGAACTCTGCTCCATCGTTTTTGCCAGTGCCAGTTCCATGTGCATTGATATATCCGATATCACTCTTTGCAATACCTGATGCTGCAAGCCCCCACTCGATGGCATGCATCTGGCCCTCACCGTCCTCACGAGGTGCGGTAATGTGATGTGCATCAGTAGCTACACCTGAGCCAAGTACTTCACAGTATATCTTGGCGCCGCGTGCCTTTGCATGCTCATAAGATTCAACAACAAGTGCTGCTGAGCCCTCTCCAAGAGTGATTCCGTGCATATGATTAAAAGGTGAGCAACCATTTTCATCAAGAGCATGAAGTGACAAGAATCCTGCATATGGCACTGATGCAAAGCAATCAGCACCGCCGGCTATAGCCACGTCAGTCTTGCCTGCGCGAATAAGGTCGCATGAATATGCAATACTCATAGTACCTGCTGCACATGCATTTGCGATATTGGTTACCACACCACCTGCGCCCATTACATCAGCTACCTCATTCGCTATAGCTGAGATAGTCATCTTAGTAATATCAGTAGCTGGCTTATCATTCTTGTAATAATGCTCTACAGACTGTACGCCACCTACGCAGCTTCCCATGATAACTGATACACGGCCTGTGTCTTCCTTGCCCATATCAAGGCCTGCGTCTGTGATTGCCTCTGTAGCTGCCTTTACACAAAGCTGAGACACACGGTCCATATTCTCTGCATTAGGTACCTGTGTAAGCGTGGGGTCATTTACCTCTGCTGACAGTGTTGCATAGCAATCTGTGGTATCACAGGTAGTAGTATTCTTTATGCCTGAGACGCCATTTTTAGCATTTTCCCAGGTTTCATCAACGTTATTGCCAATTGCACAGATCATTCCAAGACCTGTGATGACGCAACGATTCTTATCCAAAGTCATGATTGTCTCCTTAGTAACGGTCTGCCCTGCCGTATGTCCGGCAGGGTCCCGTAATGTGTAAGTTTCATATTTCCCATCGGAAAATAT
The DNA here is from genome assembly GCA_045597645.1 of Lachnospiraceae bacterium. Classification (GTDB taxonomy): domain Bacteria; phylum Bacillota; class Clostridia; order Lachnospirales; family Lachnospiraceae; genus JAKSSE01. Next base: position 23,061 of record JAZLKM010000025.1, read on the forward strand.
AATTGAAATTTCCGTTCATCGATGCTGTAAACAGCTGCGATTCGGATTCCTTTTTACTTATGCTCCTCAACGTACTTTGCAAGAGCCTCGATATTGTAGAAATTTTCCTTTGCAACGCCAGTCATTGACACGCCAAATTCCTTGTCAATTGCTGCGATCATCTCAAGTGAATCAATTGAATCAAGACCGATTACGCTATCACCGAAAAGCGGTACATCATAGGTAAGCATGTCCTCATCAAGTCCAAGATTCTCTACAAGAAGTTCCTTAATCTTTGCTGCGATCTGCTCGTTCATTTTCTGTTTCCTTTCTTTATTTGCTACATTTGCTTCTCAAATCATTTACGATTATGAGGTTATTTACGCCAATATTGGCACTTTTATATGAAAAGCGTCACTCGCTTAACATTCCCTGAATTATCTGGCGGCACTTTTCGGCCCCCTCTTTTAGTATCACTGAAGGTCTGCCCTTTTGATGCACATCGAACTCGAGCGGCGTGCCTACGATTATCTCCTCCTGGTGGAAAAGCTTATACCCTCCCCTTATGCACATAGGGATGACTGGCACATCAAATTCGAGCTGTCTAGCCGGCATCAGAAATCCTGGCAAGAACTCCGCCAGTTCAGGCTCAAAGTTCAATTTTCCTTCTGGGAAAATAAGCACCGGCTTGCCCTTTTTCAGCACATCTTTTACCCCTTCAATCCATGCAGTATCAGCGTCATAGAGATTGATAGGCAAATATGGCAAGTGGCTGAAAAACACATGTAGCTTCGGGTTGTCATACCACTTCGTCATAACCAGTGTGTATATCCTATGTCCCCAGAACACATGCGGTACAAATGAGCCATCGTTATGATGGGTGTGATTTGCCACAATTATGCACGGACCATCAAGTAGCTTTTTCACTGACTTGTCTTTCCAGATTACCTTTGGAAAATACATCATATGAGTGCCCAATGCCCATGCATAATATATGAAAAATATGAGTCCTGTCAGGATTTTATCCCATGCTTTTTTCACGTATTTCATGATATAAATTCCTTTATCTTGTCAATGTCTCTCGCTGCAAGCTCACGCCCGTGCTCATAGTAGGACCTAATCTTGTCAGTCTTATTTTCAAAGTGACCTATGCTGTCTATCTCAGGGCGAATGATTAGAGCCTTACCTGCCTGCTGCAGCTTCATAAGCTTACTCATCTGCTTAGCGTACTCTATACTTCTTACCATCATCGCCTCAGCCACTTTGGGATAGGTATTCTTGTAGCAGGTATTTATGATGAGTCGCATTTTCGAATAATCAGTGGGAAAATCACCATCTTTTCTAGTGAGAATCACCACAAGCTTGTCACATCCCTGCTCCAAAGCCCTCTCAAACGGAATCGAATCAACAATCGAGCCATCCAGGTACTTACTTCCATCGATGCTCACAGGCTGGCACACCAGCGCCACTGAGCATGATGCCTTACAAACCGAAAGAAGCTTCTCCTTGTCATTCTCTATGCTGAAATACTCAGGCTTTCCGGTCTCACAATTGACCGCTACATACTCGCTCTTCGCCTCATTTTGGAAAAATGCTGTGTAGTCAAACTCCGGCTGGTCGTAAGTCAGCATCTTATCCAAATCAAGATACTTCGCACTTTCACGAATCTGCCCCAGTCCATAGTATGGGTCTGCATTCTCATGGCTTATTACCTTGAGGCATCTGCCCACCTGGCCTGACAAAAAGTTCATTGCATTGCCCGCGCCTGAAGACACGCCATTTACATATGGAAATTCAATATTCTGTTCCTGCAGGTAATCTAAAACTCCCGCTGTAAAAACTCCTCTGAAGGAGCCTCCTTCAAGTACAAGGCCTGTCATCTTTTCTCCACAAATGTAACTTAACGGACAACTGTTGCTTTTTTCTTCTCAAACGTCTAACATTATACGAGAAGAAAAATATACAAACAATGGTCAATTTAGGTAACATTTGTTACCTATCTTACTGTTAGCGGCTTATGCGCCATTTTCTTACATATACAAGCATTATTAGCGCAGCGTGTGAGGATGACCATTTCACCTAACGATGCCACACGTACAAATATGTGTGGCAGGCACGATTCGTCTACAGGAGAATATAATGAACGAGCAGGACAACAGAGTTATTAAGACAAAAAAAGCCATCAGGGATGCTCTTTTCTCCCTTCTGGCCGAAAAACCAATAAATAAAATAAGTATATCCGAAGTATCCGAGGTGGCTCAGATTAACCGCAAGACCTTCTATGCTCACTACAACTGCATAGACGATGTGCTGGTGGAGCTGGAGGATGAGGTCGTGGAAAGTATCGATGCCTACCTAAATAGCTGCATGATTGATGAGTTCGGGTTAACCCCCGCATACTTCCTTCAGTTCATCAACACCATGTATGCCAGCAACCCAGAGTTCTATGAGAACCTCACCTCGCTGCGCAACTACAACTTTATCGTGGAGAAGCTCAAGACGCTTTTGAAAAAAGCTCTCCTAAAAAACATGGTCATTCCAGGTGACAACCAGTACAAGACAGAGCTGCGAATGGAGTACATTGTAAGCGGAGTTGCCGCTGTCTATGTAAGATGGCTAAAGGATGGCAAGCCATGCTCATTTGAAGAAATATCGCAGCTATTGCTGGAAGTAATTGTGGAGGGGTAAATAAAAAGGCCGGCTTATGCCGGCTCTTTAATATCATCATACAAAAAACTGTGTCATCTCCTCCGCCGACAGTTCAGCAACTTTTTTACCATTAACAGCAAGGTACTTTGATAGCGCCAGTAGATTTACTACACCCTTCGGCGGTTCTCTGTAAGGATCCGGCATATCATAATATGTATCCGGCAGCTCCCTGCCCTCCATATACCTTGGTCTATTCCCATTCAGCATCATATACCTCCAACAATTCTAGAGCCGCTTCTTCTCTCAACATAAATTGATAGTCATGCTGAACTCCTAAGTATTCGGCACCAAAAGCATCGCAATAGTGCTGAAGTAAATCCCTGTTAGCAGCGAAGCCATGCATAACCCCTGCGTATCCCCAGTCTCGCGATTTTTTTGCCACTATTGCAAAAAGATGACCTCCTACGCCTTCATATTTCTTATATCCTGAAATCTTTTTATTATTGTGTGGAGCGGCTGACATCCAGACTATATACGCAGCTTGAGACACCTCATCATTAGTGACTCCTACTAATCCTTGTATCTTGCCATCATGCAACGTTGCAAGCGCATATATTTCAACTCCTTTTGGCAGCTTACTCCAATTAACATTCCATCCACTCTTCTTGCTATATCCTGCTAATGCGGATTTAGTCTCTATCCGATATACAACAGTCTCACATATCTTTCCCGTAGCACAATCTACTAAGCATGGAGTCAATGTGTCTATCTCTACATCTACACAGCCCCTAAGTATTCGCTCGTTCAATGAATCAAAATATCTAAGATTTCTGTCTAATGCGCTAAGCTTGAGATCACTATCTATAGGCTGCGATACATCAATCAGCAAATCATTAATGCTACAGTTCAATGCGAAACTTAGCCTATATAACATTTCGCCGCTTGCAGAAAAAAGCGTTTTTCGCCCCTGCTCATAATCCTGTAGTGAGCGCAGATTCACCCCGCTTATCTCTGCCAGTTCGCTTTGGCTAATCCCCATATTTTGCCTTATCTGTTTTAGTGTACTGCTCATCTACCGCCTCCTTTTATATACTATACGGAAATATCCGTACAATGTCAAGACGGATAAAAAGGCCGGCTTATGCCGGCTCTTTACTTTTTATCGCATAAATATATCTACAGAAGCTTCTTGAATTCCTCTTCGGACATGCCTGCTTTTTGCGCTGCAATGTCGATTTGAAGCAGTCCTTCCTTTACAAGTTCTATTAAGTTGGCTCTTATTCCTTCTGCTCTGCCCTCTGCCAACAATTTTTTCCATCACTTCAGACATAGCTGACCCACCTCCCTCCATCGATTTCAATTCCTTCGCTCTTGATAAGTTTACCGCCCAAATCCGCAGATTAGCTCCGCCAGCGGTAAAACGCCATCTAGCAAGAAATAATAAAGCCGCCCTTCCAATCACTTACGGCCAGAATGCGCACACCAGCAGTCCTGGCAGCATATTGGCCACCTTGATTTTCTTGTCTCGAATCAGATTCAATCCTACGCAGAATATCATTACTGATCCCACGTATGATAAATGTGCAAGTGCTGTCTCTGACATGAACGGACCGGCGAACATAGCTGCCACAGTGACAATGCCCTGCAGCAGGAAAACAGGAATAGCTGAGAACACCGCGCCCTTGCCTCTTGAAGCAGTCATAATACAGATTATGATACAGTCGAGGATTCCCTTTGCCAGTAGAATTGAATAGTCATGGTAGATGCCATCCATGATGGAGCCCACGATAGCCATGGCACCAATGCACACCGTACAAGACGCATCTACGAATGCTCCAATGAACTGGTTATCGCCCTCACTCTTGCTTTTAACCTTAAGCCACGCGCCAAAGGTCTCTATGCGCTTGTCGATGTCGATAATCTCTCCTATGATTGTACCTACTGCTATAGATACAATCATCATCATGCTTCCCTCGGTGGAAAATGCTCCGTCCTTATATACGAGCATCTTTTCCATTACTCCGCCTATAGCCACAAACATGACCGTGGTACCGCAGACATTTGTGAGCGCCTCGCCCATCTGGGGCTTAACCCACTTTTTGAGCACAAATCCCACTATTCCACCAACTAATATCAATACTGTATTTAATATAGTTCCCAATCCTGGCATCTCTATCTTCTCCATCGTTATCAATTGTTATAGCATTGCTGGCAAAATCATATCACATCCAGCGACTTGAACGGATGTCGCATATACACCTTTTTCAGTTCATTCACATGACCGAAAAATTCCTTTTCCACCTCCGGCGTCAATGTAAATGTATATAGCTTAGTAAGTGGCGCGGACACCACGTACTGCATTGTATACAGTGCTGACTGTGATATGCTATTGCCGCCAATCTTACTGACGCAGTCATCACACACCAGCCCGCCATGTCCTGCATTAAAGTAATGCAAATCCTCTTTTTTATTACATTTGACACATCCATCAAGGCGCGGAGACTCACCGTTTACCACCAGCATTCTAAGCTCAAAAATATGCTGCAATGTCTTTAGTGGCAGCCTCTTTTGCGACAACACATTTATTGTTATATACAAAAGCTTTAAGAGCTCTCTGTCATCCTCATTCTCGCGGCTATAGTAATCTGCAACCTCCAGAAAATAGAACCCATAGCAGGCCGCCTCGTAATCCACTGCCAGATCTCTAAAGTATTCAGTGATGCGCGCTTTAGACGCAGTATAAGCATTTCGACCAGGGTAAATGGTAAATTCACCAAAAGCAAAGGGATTGGCCGCTGCAAGCATGCTGCTGCCCGGACGCCTGGCCCCTTTTACAAAGGCTGTTATCTTGCCTCTCTCCTTGGTGAGTATCACCAATCTCTTGTCATAATCAGACACCGGGGTGGCACTTATAACCATCCCGGTGACTGTAATTTCTCCATCACTCATTTACTTTCTCAACTGCTTCTCGTCGTATCCAAAGTTCTTTACCAGAAAATCTGACTCACGCCAGTTTTCCTTGACCTTAACCCATAGCTTAAGATTGACTCTCGCATCTACCAGTCGCTCAATCTCATATCTGGCGTTGCTGCCTATTTTTTTGAGCATCTCGCCGCCTTTTCCTATTATGATTCCCTTATGGCTATCCTTTTCACATACTATGGTAGCCTCGATATCATACATGTATCCGTCACGAATCTTCTTTTCGTTCATGATATCAACACTGACAGCGATGCCGTGCGGCACCTCCTTGTCCAGAGCGTGCAGGCATTTTTCTCTGATGATTTCAGCGGTAATCGCACGCATGGGCTGGTCGGTCACAGTGTCCTCGTCATAAAGCATAGGACCATATGGAAGATACTTAAATATCTGGTCAACCAGAGTATCGCAGTTTTCTCCGCTTCTGGCGCACACCGGCACTATTTCGGCGAAATCCATCTTCTGACTGTAGCTTGTGATGACCTCAAGTACCTTTTCCTTGTTAACAGAGTCTATCTTGTTGATTACCAGAATGACCGGAAGCTTTGCCTTTGACAGCATCTTGAGAATGCTCTCATCCTGCGGACCCACAAAGGTATCCGGCTCAACTAGATACAAGATTACATCCACATCTCTAAGTGTAGACTCCGCAGACTTCACCATGTATTCGCCCAGCTTATTTTTAGCCTTGTGCATACCGGGGGTATCCACAAATACTATCTGACCCTTTTCGGTGTCAGTATATACTGTCTGGATTTTGTTTCTTGTGGTCTGCGGCTTGTTACTGGTTATAGCAATCTTCTGGCCTACCAGTGTGTTCATCAATGTTGATTTTCCAACGTTTGGGCGTCCTATAATGGTTGCAAAGCCTGTCTTAATTTCAGCCATATATGCTCCTATGTATCATTCTTTTCATTAAAAAATATCATTTGATAGCCGAATGTCGCCATCTCACGGGCGATGTCATCTCGTGGCTACTGTCATCTACGCCTTCAGCGCATGTATGCTGTCAAACATATCCGCACTGGCCTTTATCTTGTCCTCATTGCCATATACTGCAAAGGCACCTGAACTCATGATAGATTCAATATACGGTGCGAGGGCCCTGATATCTTCTACGGTAGCTAGCCTCGTCTTGTCGCGGTCGGCCTGCATCTGCTCCTTGGTGCGACCTGTCATATAACTTGCCAGGCCTCTCTCTCCTTCTGTAGCAGGGGTAGGTGGTACATCCAGCTCACCGAATGCACCTATGACATATTTAGTCATATCTCTGTCAGAGCAGTTGAAATTCTTAACATACTCCACTGTATTTTTGAAAATCTCATCAGTCTCAGTCAGGTTAGGATCCCGGTATGACATAAGATATGCATCTCCGGTAATGCCAAATCCACTCATGGCACCATAGGCACCGCCCTTTACCCTAATATTTATCCACAGATAGTCGTAGCTAAGTATTACCTTCAACACACGCAGTGCTGCATCATACTCAAGTCCGCTCTCTACAAAGTTTCCGCATCTAGCCACGTACTGCACCATTGATGCATCAGTTATACCCTCTGTGGCCTTTGTAACCTCCGGAACATAAGTGTCTGAGGCTGCCTCTCCAGCATACATCTGACCTGCGAAGCTCTCCGCATCTTTCATGGCTGTCTTTCTGTAGCTCTCCTCCGCAGTCACCGATATGAGCATCCTCTCTCTCACGAATATCCTCTTGCAAATATCATAGAGCTTAATGGCCAGCATACCCTTGCGTTCCTCGTAATCATTCATGATTTCACTTAGGAACTTATAGAACTCATAGCCACTGGTCATCTCAGACTTTCTACCTCTTGGTGAATACTGCGCCATAGCGCGCCCCATTGCAAAAAGGTGCCCTGCATTCTGGAACTTCATCTCAAGACTTGAAACTATCTCCATCAGCACCTCATATAGTCTGTCTGTGTCGGAAAAATCTGTCTGCAGCAAGGTTTCCTTCAATAGGTCCTGGGTAGCTGATACATTTTTGTATAGTGTCTTATATTTTGCACTGAAAAATATCCTGCAGTCCCCTGCAGAATTCGGATATGCATCAAGGCAGGTAGACATGCCACCTGAAATGAGATTCATTGCATTATACAGCTCAGCATAACTCCTGTCAGAGGTGTCAAGCATACCAAGCACCTTGCTAAGCAATGCTGCTATCTGCAAATCCTCCTGGCCAAAATCCGAAATATCATATATATAGTGAGCGTATGCTATACCGTTTGTGTCGATATCATGGTAAAGCATCGGCACCTTTCCAGCCTTGCATTCTCTATTCTTTATAGGTCTCGTCTGCTTTTTTATATCATCTCTGGTCAAAAGCGGCAGGCACTCCATAGTCTCTTCATCGTCAGGTGTGCTCTGATACTCCTTCAGATGTGCAGTAGATGCCACTATCTCATCTACCTCACTAGAAGTAAGTTGCGACTTATACTCTGCCAGCTGCTTTCTCAGCTCTTCCTCCTGCGCTGCCCCAAGGCCCTTTTTAGGACACAATGTCATCGAGAGTGCATGGGCATTGTCCAGCAAATATTTTTCAATGATACTCTCAAAGTATCCATTATCAATATCCGCCTCAAGCTCATCGTAGAGCCCCAAGAGCTTCATGTAGCTAAATGGCTGGTCATCATCATATAGCCAGGTCTCCAGCATATTAAGCCCATACATAAGCCCCCTCGGCCAACGTCCAAAGTCAGCCTCCCTGAACTTAAATGCACTGCTGACAATCGAGCCCTTTATTGCATCCTTATCCAGCTCACCCTCAATCTGTTTTTTCAAGGTATCACGAATAACCTTGATAAACTCTTCCTTCTGGTCCTCATTTGCATTCTTAGCAATTACAGAGAACATAGGCTGACGAAGCCCCGAATCATATCCGCCCATGATATCATGGCCTATTCCAGCTCTGATTAGTGCGTTTCTAATAGGCGCCGCCGGGCTTGAAAGAAGCACCTCATCCAATACCTCCATTGCTACGCAAAGCTTTGCATCGGCAGCATCTCCCACACTCACGGAGTATGACAGGTAGGTATTATCCTCCTCTTCCTCCTCATCAGAGATTGGATAACAATCAGCTTCATCTTTCATTACATCAAAAGCTGACACAGCAGGAATGCTGGTGTCAATCTCGATGGCATCAAAAGCTGACAAGTAGTTCTCATCTATCCATGCCAGTTCATTCTCCATATCCATATCACCATAGATATAAATATATGAGTTGCTCGGGTGGTATAATGTCTTATGAAAATCAAGAAACTGCTCATAGCTAAGGTCTGGGATATTCTTAGGATCACCTCCAGACTCATAAAAGTATCCGTTAGTTGGATAGAGGCCGCTAAGTATTTTCCTCTGCAATACCTCCTCAGGGCTGGAAAATGCGCCCTTCATCTCGTTATATACGACACCGTTTATAGTGAGCTCATCGTCCTTGTCATTCAGCTCATAGTGCCATCCCTCCTGGCGGAAAATCTCCTCGTGGACATAGATATTTGGATAAAATACTGCATCCAGATACACGTCCATCAGATTCCTGAAGTCCGCATAGTTGCAGCTTGCTATAGGATAAACAGTCTTATCCGGATAGGTCATTGCATTAAGAAAAGTATTTAAACTTCCCTTCGCAAGCTCTACAAACGGGTCCTTCAGCGGGTATTTCTTTGAACCGCACAGTACAGAGTGCTCCAGAATGTGAGCATTACCTGTAGAATTGCGGCTAGGTGTCCTAAATCCTATATAGAATACTTTGTTCTCGTCATCATTTGAAACACAGGCTATCTTGGCACCTGTCTTTTCATGAATCAGGTAAGTGCCTGTGCTGTGTATATCTGAAAGATTCTCTTCTTTTATTACCTTATATCCTTTTACGTTCATCTAATATTATTCCTCGTTATTTAGCAATGTATGAACTCACGGCAAGTCGCGCTCAATCTCATGTATGAAAAGTCCGCTTCGTAGCTTTGGCTCAAACCAGGTAGACTTAGGCGGCATAAGCAGACCTGCATCCGCCACATCAAAAAGCTCAGATATCGATGTCGGGTACATTGCAAATGCCACCTTACAGTCTAGGCTGCATCTGCGCTCAAGTTCTTTAAGTCCTCTGATTCCACCTACAAAATCTATTCTGTTATCAGTCTTTGGATCAGCTATTCCCAGGATTGGATTAAGCACCAGATTCTGAAGCAATGAAACATCCAGAGCCTCTACCGGATCCGTTGGGATGTCCTTTGGATTAACCTTGCAAAGGTACCATTTTCCATCAATATACATCGAAAACTCGCCCTTTGATGCAGGCCTTACCTGCTCCGTTGTGGCTTGCCCCACTTCTACTACATCACCAATCTTTGCAATAAATTCTGCACTGCTCAGTCCGTTCAGGTCCTTAACCACCCTGTTATAGTCAAATATTTTGAGCTCGTCATCAGGGAAGAGAACTGACAGGAAGAAATTGAACTCCTCATTTCCTGTATAGCCTGGATTGGCCTCCCTGCGCAGCTTGCTTACCTTTACTGCTGATGCTGCCCTGTGGTGCCCATCGGCAATATAAATCTGGCTTATGCCATCAAAAGCCGTCTTTATAGCTGCCACATCAGACTCATCGCTTATCACGTGTACAGTATGAGTGATTCCATCCTCGGATGTAAAATCATATACCGGCTCCGTAGCCGCCACCTTTTTTGTAATCTCTGACAGTGCGGTATTCCTTCTATATGCCAGGAAAATTGGACCTGTCTGGCAGCTTGTGGTATCCACATGCCTAATACGGTCCGCCTCCTTTTCAGCCCTGGTATTCTCGTGCTTTTTGATGACTCCGTTATCATAGTCATCTACAGAAGAAGCCGCCACTATACCTGTCTGTGTGCGGCCATCCATAGTCAGAGAATATAGGTAATAGCAAGGTGCATCATCGCGGATGAATCTGCCATCTGCTATCATCTCACGAAGCATCTCGTCTGCCTTGGCATAGACCTCGGGAGCATACATATCATGGCCTGGCTCAAACTGAGTCTCGGGTCTATCAATGTTCAAAAAAGAATCCTTATTATCCTTTACTACCTCGCGTGCTTCCTCCCTGTTATAAACATCATAAGGCAGTGCCGCTATAAGCACTGCCTTATCCTTTGAAGGACGGATTGCACAAAATGGTCTGATGTCTGCCATTTCTACATTCCCCGTTTCTAGAATCTCGTTATTACATTACACGTACACGAAGTACGCTGTCGATTGCCTTAAGCTTGCCGATTACGCTCTCAGGAATCTGAGCATCGCAATCAAGAAGTGCATATGCATACTCACCCTTGCTGTTATTGAACATACCAGCAACGTTTATGTCTGCATCTCCCAATATGGTAGTAAACTGAGCGATCACTCCCTTTACATTCTTGTGCATGATACCTACACGAGCTACAGTGTTGCACTTGCCCATGTTACAATCCGGATAGTTTACTGAGTGAGTAATATTTCCATTCTCGAGGAAATCCTGAATCTCCTGAGCAGCCATTACTGCACAGTTATCCTCTGCCTCCTCAGTAGAAGCTCCAAGGTGTGGTGTAAGAAGTACACCCGGCTTGCCTGCTGTGGTTGGGTTCGCAAAATCTGATACATATTTTCTAAGCTTACCAGCCTCAAGAGCTGCAAGTACAGCAGGCTCATCAACCAGAAGGTCACGAGCAAAGTTAAGAATTACAGTGCTCGGCTTCATAAGCGCGATTGCTTCCTTGCTAATCATGCCCTTGGTTGCATCCATAAGCGGTACATGAATGGTGATGAAATCACACTCACGGTAAATATCATTAACGTCAGTCACGTGGCGAACGCTGCGTGAAAGACTCCATGCTGCATTTACGGAAATATACGGGTCATAACCGTATACATCCATCCCAAGATGTGTAGCTGCATTTGCAACAAGTACACCGATTGCTCCAAGGCCGATTACACCAAGCTTCTTGCCTGCAATCTCAGTACCTGCAAAATTCTTCTTTTCCTTCTCAGCAGTCTTTGCAATATTTTCATCTGCTGCATTAGCTGCGCACCAGTCAAGACCACCCTTGATATCGCGGCTTGCAAGAAGCATACCTGCAAATACCATCTCTTTTACAGCGTTTGCATTAGCTCCTGGAGTATTAAATACTACAATACCTTTCTCAGCACACTTATCGAGCGGAATATTGTTAACACCTGCTCCTGCACGAGCTACTGCAACTACACTTGAAGGCAGATCCATGTCATGCATTGCTGCACTTCTTACGAGAATGGCATCAGCCTCGTTGATATCGTCAGTCTTCTCATAATTAGCAGAAAACTTTGACAGGCCTACTGCTGAAATTGGGTTAAGGCAATTATACTTATACATTATGAATTCTCCTTCTCGAAGTTTCTCATGAACTCAACTAACTTCTCTACACCCTCGATTGGCATTGCATTGTAGATAGATGCACGCATACCACCTACTGAGCGATGTCCCTTGAGGTTAACGAATCCAGCTGCAGTGCTCTCCTTTACAAACTTTGCATCCAGCTCATCATTTCCAGTTACAAAAGGTACGTTCATGAGTGAACGATCCTTCTTCTCTACAGTTCCCTTGAACATCTTAGACTCATCAAGGAAATCATAGAGAATCTTAGCCTTCTTCTCATTGTTTGCCTTGATTGCCTCAAGTCCACCCTGCTTCTTAATCCACTTGAATACTTTTCCACAAATATAAATGGTATAGCATGGAGGAGTGTTGTAAAGAGAATCATTGTCAGCCTGAGTCTTCCACTTAAGCATGGTAGGTGTACCTGGAAGGCACTCATCGGTGATAAGGTCCTCTCTAATGATTGCAATAACTGCACCTGCAGGTCCAACGTTCTTCTGAACACCGCCATATACGCAAGCATACTTAGATACATCGACAGGCTCTGACAAAAAGCATGATGAAATATCTGATACGAGATCTACGCCCTTGCAGTTTGGAAGCTCCCAGAACTTGGTACCATAAATGGTATTGTTCTCGCAGATGTATACATAATCCATATCATCTGTGATTGGAAGGTCTGAGCAGTCCGGGATATAGCTGAAGGTCTTGTCAGCTGAAGATGCAAGCTCAACAGCCTCACCATAAATCTTAGCCTCCTGATATGCCTTCTTAGCCCACTGACCGGTGATTACATATCCTGCCTTCTTGTTCTTCATCATGTTCATTGGAACCTCTGCGAAGAACTGTGATGCTCCACCCTGAAGGAAAAGTACCTTATAGTTATCCGGAATGTTCATGATTTCTCTAAGGTCTGCTTCAGCTTCCTTGATTATCTGATCATATACCTTGGATCTGTGGCTCATCTCCATTACTGACTGGCCGGATCCCTTGTAATCCATCATTTCTGCTGCTGCCTCCTGAAGTACCTCCTCTGGAAGCATTGCTGGACCTGCTGAAAAGTTAAACACTCTGCTCATTTCTTTATCCTCCTATTAAGCGCTATGCTTATTGATTTATGATTATGACACTCCGTTCCCCGATAGCAATTAAGATTTTTCATTAACTTAACCGATGTCATCGTCATCGAAGCATTCACTGATGGATGTGCCAGGTGATACCATCGGCCATACCTTTTCATCCTTAGGAATCCTTGCGTCTATGACTGAAACCGTCGCCTCCGATTGTAATGCTTTTTCAAGGGCCTTGTCAAACTCATCTTTGGTATTGCAAAGATATGCAGTAGCCCCCATCGCCTCTGACAGCTTTACAAAATCAACACCGTCATCCAGCACAGTTGCTGAGTATCGTTCTCCATAATAAAGATTCTGCCATTGACGTACCATTCCAAGAACGCGGTTGTCTACAATTATCTCTATAAGCTTAATATTCTGACGGACAGCGGTTGCTATCTCGTTCATATTCATTCTAAAGCAGCCATCTCCTGCTATATTTATTACAGTCTGGTCAGGATTACCTACTGCAGCTCCAATTGCAGCTCCCAGTCCATATCCCATAGTGCCAAGTCCACCGCTTGATAGAAAATGTCTCGGTTTGCTGTACTTATAGTACTGAGCTGCCCACATCTGATGCTGGCCTACCTCTGTTACCATAATTGCATCACCCTTTGTGGCTCTGTAGGTGCTCTCGATGATATATGGCCCTGTCAGGATATCAGCTGCCGGCGGCTTCTGCGAACCAAACTCGATTCTGGCTCTGCACTCCTTCATCCAGTCGTCACGCTCCACCTTTTCAAGCTTCGCATTAAGTGCTGCTAAAGTCTGCTTTACATCTCCGATTATGCTGGCATCAGTCCTAACATTCTTGTTAATCTCTGCCGGATCAATATCCAGCTGAAGTATCTTAGCGTCCTTCGCAAACGTGCTCGGATTGCCCAATACTCTGTCAGAAAATCTGGTTCCCACTGCTATAAGCAGGTCACATGCACACACTGTCTGATTTGCAGCTTTAGTTCCATGCATTCCAAGCATTCCTAAGTATCGGCTGTCTGTGCCATCAAATGCGCCCTTGCCCATAAGAGTGTCACATACCGGTGCGTCAATTTTCTCTGTGAAAATCTTAAGCTCCTCTGAAGCTCCGGATATCGAAGCTCCGCCACCTACAAATACAACTGGACGTTCAGATGCATTTATCAGCTTGACTGCCTCGTTTATTGCTTCCTCTGTGATATCTTTGATATGTACAGGAGCCTTCTGCGCCGGCTCTGGCACATACTCTGTAATAGCTGCTGTAACGTCCTTAGTAATATCTACAAGTACCGGGCCCGGTCTGCCGTCAGTAGCTATCTTAAATGCTCGTCTAATTGTCGGGGCGAGATTCTCAATATCCTTTACTATAAAGTTGTGCTTTGTAATAGGGGTTGTAATACCTGCTATATCCACCTCCTGGAAACTGTCTTTTCCAAGAAGAGGCTTCGTAACATTACAAGTAATTGCCACTACCGGCACACTGTCCATGTACGCAGTTGCTATTCCTGTAACAAGGTTGGTAGCTCCTGGTCCTGATGTAGCAAAGCACACTCCTACTTTTCCTGTACTTCTGGCGTACCCATCAGCAGCATGGCTTGCGCCTTGCTCATGGCTGGTCAGTACGTGGTGTATTTCTTCATGCTTGTAGAGCGCGTCATATACATTAAGGATAGCTCCCCCCGGATAACCGAAAATGGTGTCTACCCCCTGCTCCTTTAAGCATTCTATTAAGATTTCTGATCCGTTTAGCTGCATTATATTATCTCACTTTGTATGGCTTATAATTTCTTTATATGAAGCAAATCTATGCTTCACGCTTTACTTTTTCTGATTAAGATTATTTTACTTCAAGTACCGCACCGCGGTTTCCAGAAGTAACCATCTTCTCATATCTGCTAAGGTAGCCTGTGGTTACCTTAGGCTCTCTTGGCTGCCACTTAGCTTTTCTTGCTGCCATTTCCTCATCGCTCACCTTAACATCAAGCTTCATGGCTGGAATATCTATCGAAATGATATCACCTTCCTCTACCAACGCGATTGGTCCGCCTACTGCTGCCTCTGGTGACACATGTCCAATTGATGCTCCGCGGCTTGCGCCTGAGAATCTACCATCGGTAATAAGTGCAACTGAGCTTCCTAATCCCATTCCGGCAATTGCAGATGTTGGATTGAGCATCTCTCTCATACCAGGGCCACCCTTCGGTCCCTCATAGCGAATGACTACTACGTCTCCAGCTACGATTTTTCCACCCTTGATTGCTGCTATCGCATCTTCCTCGCAGTCAAATACTCTAGCCGGTCCCTCGTGTACCATCATTTCCTCAACTACTGCTGAGCGCTTTACTACTGATCCATCCGGTGCCAGATTACCCTTGAGTACTGCAAGTCCACCTGTTGTTGAATATGGATTATCTACAGTACGGATAACTTCAGGGTTGCGATTTACTGCGTTTGCAATATTCTCTCCCACTGTTTTTCCGGTAACTGTCATACAATCAGTATTGAGAAGTCCTATGTCTGCAAGCTCTTTCATTACAGCCCACACACCGCCTGCCTCATTGAGGTCTTCCATATAGGTAGGACCTGCCGGAGCGAGGTGGCACAGATTAGGTGTCTTCTCTGAAATCGGGTTAGCAAATGCTATATCAAAGTCAAAACCAATCTCATGAGCGATTGCCGGAAGATGCAGCATTGAGTTGGTTGAGCAACCAAGCGCCATATCTACGGTAAGCGCATTCATAATAGCATCCTTGGTCATAATGTCTCTTGCAGTGATACCCTTTTTCCAAAGGTCCATTACTGCCATACCAGCATGCTTTGCAAGGCGGATTCTCTCTGAATAAACTGCCGGAATGGTTCCGTTTCCACGAAGTCCCATTCCCAGAGCCTCAGTCAGGCAGTTCATTGAATTTGCAGTATACATACCTGAGCATGAGCCGCAGGTCGGGCATACCTTTTCTACAAACTCCTCCACATCATCCTCTGTCATAGTACCTGCCGCATATGATCCAACAGCCTCAAACATAGAAGACAGGCTTCTCTTCTGGCCATGTACATGTCCTGCGAGCATCGGTCCACCTGATACAAATACGGTTGGAAGGTTGAGTCTAGCTGCTGCCATCAGGAGACCTGGCACATTCTTGTCGCAGTTAGGTACCATTACAAGTGCGTCAAACTGGTGTGCAATAGCCATGCACTCAGTTGAGTCTGCTATAAGGTCACGGGTTACAAGGGAATACTTCATTCCAACATGTCCCATTGCTATTCCATCACATACTGCTATAGCCGGAAACACTACAGGCACACCGCCTGCTTCTGCTACTCCGAGCTTTACAGCATCGACAATCTTATCAATATTCATATGGCCCGGTACTATCTCATTGTATGAGCTTACAATACCTACCATTGGCTTTTTCATTTCCTCTGCGGTAAAGCCCAGTGCGTTGAAAAGGCTTCGCGCTGGTGCCTGCTGCATACCTGCTCTTGCATTATCACTGACCATTATATTTTCCTCCGTGTTTTCGATGGCACTTCGGCGCATCTATATTCTCTCGCAAATCAAATCACCCATTGCTGATGTTCCTACTTCCTCAACTATGCTGCCATCTCTTGGCATGATGTCGATGGTTCTGTAGCCATCCTTAAGTACCTGCTTTACAGCATTCTCTATTGCGTCAGCCTCAGCATCGAGATCAAATGTATATCTAAGCATCATAGCTGCGCTTAATATGGTTGCTATAGGATTAGCAATGCCTTTTCCGGCAATGTCTGGTGCTGAGCCGCCACTCGGCTCATAGAGACCAAACTTGGTGTCATTTAGTGATGCTGATGAGAGCATTCCAATTGAGCCTGTAACCATGCTAGCTTCATCTGACAAAATATCTCCAAACATGTTCTCTGTAAGAATTACGTCAAACTGTCCCGGATTTTTTACAAGCTGCATCGCACAGTTGTCTACAAGCATATGCTCGTAAGTCACTTCCGGGTAATCCTTGGCTACTTCCTCAACTATCTTTCTCCAAAGTCGTGAAGAGTCAAGTACGTTAGCCTTATCAACGCTGGTTACTTTCTTTCTGCGCTTCATAGCTATATCAAAGCCCTTTATGGCGATACGTCTAATCTCATTCTCTGAATAAGTAAGTGTATCAGTTGCCACCATCTGGCCGTCCTTCTCTACAGTGCATCTATCGCCAAAGTAAAGACCGCCTGTAAGCTCTCTCATTATCATCATGTCAAAGCCGTCGCCTATAATATCATCGCGAAGCGGACAAGCTTCCTTAAGCTCTGGATATAAATAAGCCGGACGAAGATTTGCAAAAAGTCCGAGAGCCTTTCTTATTTTAAGAAGTCCTGCCTCAGGTCTCTTGTCTGCCGGCAATTTGTACCATGGAGAAGTTGCAGTGTTGCCACCGATTGAGCCCATAAGTACTGCATCTGCAGCCTTTGCATGCTCGATTGCATCATCGGTAAGTGGCACTCCGTGCACATCAATTGAGCAGCCTCCCATCAAAATCTCATCATATGCTATCTCGTGGCCAAACTTTGCTGCCACATGGTCGAGTACCTTTCTGGCCTCGCCCACAACCTCAGGCCCGATACCGTCTCCTGCTATTACACCAATATTAAGCTTCATATTATCTTCCTTCCCGCAATTTGCCATACACGGCCTCTACTTTGCACGTTGTGTGTTTTTCGTTCTCCGCGCGTCTTTCGTTCTCCGCGCGTTTTTCGATATGGAAATCACATAATTTTGCTCAAAATCAGGTCTACTTCCCCTTTTGAGCCTATTGTTTCAATAATACTTAATATGGCACTTTATTTCAATAAAGAATTAAACTATTCAGTGCTCAATTTTTCTCGAATAATCTGCGGGATTTTGGACATTTTCCATATACTCTCATCTAAAGGAAATTATGTACAATACTACTCTCGCAGGTGATTCCTTTTGTACATTTATTCGCGCCTGGGGCGCATTTTGTACAATCCTTCTCCCGCAGCCAGGGCTTTTTGTACATATTTCCGCGCCAGAGGCGCATTTTGTACAATCCTTCCCTCGCATCCGATTCCTTTTGTACATTTCCCCGCTCCCGAGCCGAATTATGTACAATACTTCACTTGCAGCCGATTCCTTTTGTACATTTCCCCGCTCCCGAGCCGAATTATGTACAATACTTCACTTGCAGTCGATTACTTTTGTACATTTCCCCGCTCCCGAGCCGAATTATGTACAATCTCTCCTCGCGCCGACAACTCTCAGACATAAAAATTGTCCATATACTGCGATTCATGCAATATATGGACAAACTCATATCCGTATCTTCTATTTTCTCTTCAGCATCTTCCCTATGCCCTTGAAAAAATGTCCATTGAGCACATCAAGGATTCCTTCAAACATGTATGGTCCTACCATGCCTGCCGCGCTGGTGCGAAGAGCGAAAAACGGCATCTCCTTAACCGCAGCCTCCATCATCTGATCTTGATTCTCCTCAGCCTTGCTCATCTGCTTTACCACCTTTGAAATAATCCAAAGAATGAATCGACCGATTCTGGTGCTGTCTGTATCCTCAAGACAATTGTCCATAGTAAATGGTCGCGTAATTCTAGTAACTTCCGGCGAAAGCTCGCGCCCGAGCAGTTTTTCAAAATCCTCAGCCGGAATTGCATCAACTGCAACGCCCTCAGTAATAAGCATATAAGCATCGGGCAGCCGCCTCATTGCTTTGCCACTAGCAGCACTTGCAAACTCACCACCAGTCGCACCCGCAAGCTCACCATCAGTCGCACCCACAAATTCACCACCAGTCGCAGCCACGGCATCACCAGAGGCAGTCGCATGGTACTCATTAAAAGCGACTCCCTGCATCAGAACTTTTGCATCACTCGTTGCCTCTCCTCCTGCAGCTGCACTTAATGTCACATCATTATCTGTTCCCAGATGTCTCGGCCTGCTATCCACGCACATCCCCAGCTCCAACGGCAGATTATCAAGCGAGCCTCCGATAGTCAAAATGTACTCGCCGGGTCTTGCTGTAAACTTCCCTTGCTCAATGTCATACACACCAAGCTCTCTCGTATCGATCTCAATAACAGCCTCAGCCGAAGTCCTCGGTGCGATTTCCACCTTTTCAAATCCCGCCAACTGCCTTTTGGGTCTGAAATCTGTAACATCTTTTTGTGTTGCAAAAACCATACAGATTTCCTTCGCAACAACATCGCCTGTGTTTTCTATGGTGACAGTCACATTAAACTTGTCGCCATCTGCCACCATTGCCGGAGCCTCTGTGCTTACATATCTGAAGCTACTATATGATAGTCCATGGCCAAACTTATACTGCACCGGCTTATTCACAGTGTCAAAATATCTGTATCCGCAGAAAACGCTCTCCCTGTGCTGCACATGAGCTCTGTCTCCTGGAAAATATCTACTGCTAAGGCAATCCTGTGCATGAAATGGCCAGGTCTCTGCCAGCTTACCGGACGGACTGACCTTACCAGAAAGAATGTTGGCAATAGCCGCTCCGGTGCCCTCACCTCCAAGATATGCTAATAGAATACCCTTGGCATAGGATTCCCATGGGAGCTCCATCGGCGAGCCACCCATCAGCACAACCACTAGGTTAGCATTCTTCCTTGCAATTGCTTCGATTAGATAATTCTGCTCATCCGGAAGCCTCATGTGCGAGCGGTCAAATCCCTCCGACTCGCTGCGTTCAGGTAGGCCACCATAGAAAATGACAATATCGCTATCAGCACATTTTTCTGCTATCTCATCTATATCACATTTGAAATAGCTGCGAAGTGACGCCGCATCCAGCTTTTCTTCCGCCTTCTTGGCGGCACCTCGTACTATACTTTTCTCGTCAACGATTTCATCCCAGCCTGCTACAAGCTTGGCATTAACGCCTAATGCCTTAAGCGCATCCAGAGGGTTATCCACCTGAATTGGTGTGATTTTAGAGCTTCCAGCCCCCTGGAATCTAGGGCTTTCTGCAAATGGTCCTATCACTGCCACCTTCTGACCGTTTTTAAGCGGGAGAAGTCCCGTATCATTTTTGAGGAGCACCATAGACTCCTCGGCAATACGGACAGCAAGTGAGTGATGTTCCTTACTTCCCATACCATTGGCTGTATTAAAAGCAACGTTTCTATTTAAAGTAGTACTTTTATTCGGGGCAGCATTCTCGTTTAAAGAATCGCTTTCACTTGAAGCAGCATTTTCGTTTGGAGCAACATTTTCACCTGTAGATACATTTTGATGCCTCTTTGCATCCTCAGCTTCTAATGCAAACGCCACTACTCTCGCTGCTGCCAAATCAAGTTGTTCCTCCAACAGTGACCCCTCTTGAACCGCTTTTATAATTTCACTGTCATTTATGCCCATACTGCCTGGCATCTCCAGGTCAAGACCCGACTCCACACCAGATGGTCTAAGATGGGTTGCGCCCCAATCACTTACAACGAGTCCATCAAACCCCCACTTTTCACGAAGTGTTTCGGTTAATAGCCATTTATTTTCACTGCTGTATTTACCATTCACTTTGTTGTACGAGCACATAACGCTGCGAGGCTGGCTTTCTTTTACAGCTATCTCAAAAGCCTTTAGATAGTATTCGTTTAGCGTCCTCTCATCCACCTGAGCATCAATGCTCATGCGTCGTTTTTCCTGATTGTTAGCAGCAAAATGCTTTAGGGAGGTGCCAACTCCCTGAGATTGAACTCCATTTATATATCCAGCTGCCAGCTTGCCCGCAAGGTATGGATCCTCGCTGAAATACTCAAAATTCCTGCCGCACAGCGGACTGCGCTTCATGTTGACGCCAGGTCCAAGTACCACATCAACCGATTCCGCTATACACTCCTCGGCAATTCCTTTCCCCATCTCACCTAGAAGCTCAGGATCGAAGCTACACGCAGTAAGGCTTGCTGTCGGAAAACATGTAGCCGGCACGCTGTCTCCTATTCCCAGATTGTCCTGAGTATTCATCTGCTTTCTAAGTCCGTGAGGGCCATCAGATACCATAACGCTACCTACGCCAATCCTCTCCACCGGCTTCGTGTGCCAGACGTCACGCCCTGAGCACAGGCCCGCCTTCTCCTCAAGGGTCATCTGTGATACTAGTTCTTTCGCTTTTCCAATGTATTTGTTCATATACAGTCCTCACTGTAATCCGATACCCAGACATTTTGCTTCTTGCTATAGCTTGCAATCCTACGAATTTACTTCTTGCTATAGTATGCTATCCTGCCAATTTGCTTCACGCTTTAGTCCAATGTCCTGCTAATGCACTTCCTGTTGCAATCTTGCATCCTGCTGATTTATCCCAGCTATACTCTCGCATGCTGCAAAAATCATTTCCTCACACTAATTCTTCTTGCCCAGCTCAGCGCAGATTCTGTCATACTCAGCTTCATCAATTTTGTATTTGCTTCGAAGAATTATAAATGCAGCTATCATCGCAATCAGTGGAATCAGAACCATTCCAATGCGAAGCATTAATGTCTGACTTGCTAGTACACTTCCGGTGAATCCGTCTGCTTGTATAAGCGCAGACTCTCTATCAATAGTGCCTGCGCCGATTTCCATCTCGAGCTTCGAAATATTCTGGCTCACGCCATAGATTCCGCTGACTATCAGAATAACTGATGCCGCTCCCTGATTCAGTGCTCCTGACAGCTTAGACGCAAAGGAACGAATCGCTGAAATAATGCTGTCATGCCTCTCGCCAAAACGCAGTTCATCGTACTCTATAGTGTTATTTACCATTACAATCATTGCCAGATTATAGAGTCCCTGACACAAGAAAATAACAAATCCAATTACATTGATAAGTACAATATTTTTCGGCAAAACATATCCGAATCCCAGTAGCGCAAGATAACCTAGCACAATTACTAACATGCAGATGCTAAGTAATCTTTTCCTGGATAAAGATTTGCTAAGTGCCGGAAAAATGAACTGCGCAATAAGCGTGCCCAATCCATACATCACAGTGAAAATGGTGATCAAGTCACCACTGCTTGAATATCCAAATTCGAAATAGAAAAAATTGACTGACAGCAATAACAAAAGCTGCTGCCCTACACAGAACAAAGTATATGCTATGCCAGATGCCACAAGCTGGTCGTTTCGAACGAGAATTTTCACCATAGACTTGATATTGACAGCATCAGCATTTTCCTGCCTTTTAGTCTCAGTGACACCCCAGAATGTAAGGGTCTGGAACAATAGAAATCCCAGTCCGCATATCAGAGCAATAATTCGAAATGCAGCAACGGCGTTTCCTGCGATAACGATAGGCACCACTCCTGCCACCAGAAACTGTCCTATACATACGAATATTCCCATCAGAGATACGAGATTCTCACGCTCTTTTGAATCGCTTGACAGACTCGGCAGCATGCCCCAGTATGCAATGTCATTGACTGTATATGTCATTCCCCACAGCAGGTAGCTTACGGAAAAAAAGGCTACGAAGCCCCAGCCAGTAGGTCTAATAGTAAATAAGCAAATAATTACTATCGCATTTAGCAATGCTCCAGCTAAAATAAATGGTCTGTATTTTCCACCCTTGAAGTGACTGTTCTCAATGAACGCGCTCATCATAAGGTCGTTCACTGCATCCCAGCACATGCACACTACCATTGCCACCGAAATGACAGAAAATTGCGCCACTGTAAGCTTCATTGTGTACTGCACATAGGTCAGCAAAAACATACTCACCAGAGTGTACGCCGCATCTCGTCCTGTTGCTCCAACGCAATAGGACCACTTAGTCTTCTTATCTACCATAACTCCCCCTCATCGTTGCACAGCTTAATCCTAATCACCCCTGCAGGATATATGCCGCATGTCCACCTTCTAACCAAAAAAGCACCTTCCGTATAGAAGGTGCTTTAATTTTCGATTTATATTACTCGCCTTTTTTCAGCTTGCCGAAAAGACCCTTCTTCTCTGGCTCTGCAGCTGCCTGCTCAGTTACTGGCGGCTCGTAGCCTTCTGGCTTCTCAACCTCTGTGATTGCAGCCTTCTGCATTGGGATACGGCAATTCTTGTTGTTACCAAACTCAACTACTACTGTGTCCTCTTCGATTCCGATTACCACACCGTAGAATCCACTGGTAGTAAGTACGGTATCGCCTACCTCCATGCTGTCCATAAGTGCCTTACGACGCTTCTCTTCCTTTTTCTGTGGGCGGCTCATGAAGTACATCATAGCAGCAATAACTACTACCCAAACAACAATCATAATAATGCTACCGCCACCTGCTGCAGCCTGATCCATAAATAAAGACATATCTAATTCCTCTCGTATTCATAATATTTGCAGAAACTCTGCAACTGAGGATAATTTTACACAATAAGAAACTCTGTGACAAGTGAAAATTTGATGGATAGGTAAGAACTCGCCTAAGCGAGTTCTACGGCAGCTGGAAAATCATCTTAAAGCATGATGATTTCCATCTTCCGATGCGATAAAAGAAGCTCTATGCAGATTAGAGCGAGCTCTAATCTGCTACTACTTCTTTTATCACGACTTCATCCCCAGTTACGAGGTACGTTTCTTTGCTGCCGCAGTTCGGGCAGATTTTTCCATGTGCCACTGTATCATACTCTGTCTTGCAGCCTTCACAGAAAGTGAGCGCGTGTATGGTCTCGCAGGTCAATTTGCAGCCATCTAGTACAGTAGACTTTTTGGCATTCCAGTTCCAGCAGTCATACAGGTAATCTGGTATTACAGTAGACACCTCGCCCACCTGCAGGACTACTTCGCAAATATGATCAACGTTGTTTTCCGCAGCTACTTCCTCTACCTGCTTGGCCACATGGAATACTATTCCTAATTCGTGCATTTTGATTTCCCTTTTGAAAAAACGGGACTCCCTCTAGAGACTAGAAGGAGTTCCGATGACTAGTTTATTGAATGTGTTATATTCTCGCTATTACAGCGAGTTCCGCTCGCGGTGTAATCTCTTAAACCTGAGATTACACCACTCACGATGTGACTGCCACTTTGCGTTAGTCACTTATTTATTCTTCTTGTACTCACGATGTGCCTTGATTGCAGCCTTCTCTGCGTCTGTCTTCTTAGAGAATGCAATCTTAAGTCCACGCTGTACCGCGTACTTTCCGATTGCTCCAATCTTATCCTCTGCGACAGACATTCTTGAAGCCTTCGGATGTGTGCGGTGAAGCTTGATAGCATCAAATTCACACTTAGTGGTGCAGACACCACATCCGATACACTTATTTTCATCTACTACAGATGCACCACAGCCCAAGCATCTTGAAGCCTCAGCCTTTACCTGCTCCTCTGAGAAGCACTGGTGAGCATCTCTAAATGAATGAAGTCTGTCAATAGTCTCATCCATCGGTGGCTCATGACGTCCAGCAGTATCGAAGCCTTCAAGGAGGATATCATCTTTGTTAAGCTCAATGAAGTCACGACGGTTACGTCCAATGGTAAGGCTTGCCTTCTCATGAACGAATCTGTGAAGTGACTCTGCAGCGCACTTTCCAGCCTCGATAGCATCGATACAGAACTTCGGTCCAGAATATACATCTCCACCTACGAAGATATCCGGCTCAGCGGTCTGGAAGGTAAGCTTATCAGCAACAGGATAATCGCCATGCCAGAACTCAACCTTAGTTCCGTCAAGCAAGTTGCCCCACTCTATTCCCTGACCAATAGCAAATACAATATTCTTGCACTCGATGGTCATGGTCTCATTCTCATCATACTGAGGATTGAACTTGCCCTCAGCATCCTTTACTGAAGTACACTTCTTAAATACGATGCCTGATACATTTCCATCAGCATCCTTAAGTACTTCCTTCGGGCCCCATCCGTTATGAATTGCAATGCCTTCTTCAAGAGTCTCTGAAATTTCTGCATTGCTTGCAGGCATCTCATCTCTTTGCTCAAGACATACCATTGCAGGATTAGCTCCGCCAAATCTCATAGCGGTACGTACGCAGTCAACAGCAACGTTACCACCACCGACAACTACTACGCCGCCATCCATCTTCTGGTTCTGGTCCTCAGTAGCCTTGTGCAGGAAGCTAACAGCAACATCAATGCCTGACTTAGCATCAACGCCCGGAATCGGAGGTATTTTACCGCCCTGGCATCCGATAGCTACATAGATAGCCTTGTAGCCCTGCTCACGCAGCTGGCTGATAGTAATGTCCTTACCTACCTCAACGCCGCACTTGATATCAACGCCGAGCTCACGGATAACCTCTATCTCAGCCTCTACGACATCCTTCTCAAGCTTGTATGAAGGAATACCCCAGGTAAGCATACCACCCGGACGGCTGTTTTTCTCAAATACAGTAGGCTTATAGCCCTTGGTTGCAAGATAGAATGCACATGACAGACCTGCAGGACCTGCACCGATTATTGCAATCTTCTGATCCCACTGGGTAAGTCTGTTAGAAGCGATAACTACAGGCGGGATATATCTGGTCTCAGCCTTAAGGTCACGCTCTGCGATAAACTTCTTGATATCATCGATAGCTACTGCCTCATCTACAGTACCTCTGGTACATGCAGCCTCGCAACGCTTGTTACATACGCGTCCGCATACAGCTGGGAACGGGTTGTCCTTCTTGATGAGAGCAAGTGCATCATCAAATCTGCCGTTCTTTGCCATGTTGATGTAACCCTGTACGGCTACGTGCGCAGGACATGCGGTCTTACACGGTGCTGTACCTGTGTCGTGGCAGTTCTTGCGGATATTATCTCTGTAGTTCTCGTCGTACATATCCTTGCCCCACGGAACGCGGTCAGGAAGTACAACCTTCGGATACTCTACCTCGGTACCGTCCTTCTTGCAGAGCTTCTGTCCAAGCTTTACAGCACCTGCCGGGCAGTACTCTACGCACTTACCGCAGGCTACGCACTTTTCCTTCTCTACATGAGCGGTATATGCTGAACGACTCATGTTAGGAGTATTGAACAGCTGTGAGGTACGAAGTGCATTACAGATATTTACATTACAGTTGCAGATACCAAATATCTTATTTTCTCCATCGATATTGGTAATCTGGTGTACGAATCCATTGTCCTCAGCGATTTTAAGGATACGCATTGCCTCTTCATAGGTGATGTCATGGCCCTTGCCGGTCTCGCGAGAGTAGTCAGCGAAGTCGCCTACACCGATACACCAGTTCATCTCGTCATCAGCGCAGCCCTCGTCAATAGCCTTGCGGCATACACGGCATGAGCACTGACCTACACCGATGTGGCCCTCGTATTTTTTGAGCCAATATGAAATCTGCTCGATATCTACCTTCTGATTCTCGAACTCGATTGCCTTCTCAACAGGAATAACGTGCATACCTACACCGGCACCACCCTCAGGAATGAGATGGGTCAGACCGTCAAGTGGTACAAATGTCATTCTCTCGAAGAAAGAACCAAGAGCCGGATGCTCCTCCATACGATGGTTAGATGGAACACCAGGAACTGCCTCCTCCATGTTGAACAGCTCTGCTGATCCCGGAACGAAAAGAGGCAGGATGTATCTGCGCTCTGACTGAGGTGCAGTACGTCCATTGTGATCATAGTGATTACCATAATCATACTCCAGAAGTCCGATGTAGCTCATCTCGTCAAGGAGCTTCTGGAAAGCCTCCTTGTCCTTTGACTTTTCTGGATTTAATTTGCAAAGCTCCTCAAAAGTGTAATGATGACGAAGCTTCATGGAAAGACCTACATCGGCCATTTCCTCTGTTACAATCTCAGCAAGACCCCAGTACTCAGCATCATCTACTGTTACCCCCTTGATCTTGTGAGCGATTACATCAGTGATTTTTCTTCCGAGCGCGATTATCTTCGGGTTCGGATTCTGATCACCCATGTGTGGCGGCACTAGGGCCTTGCTCAACTCTGGCATAACTAATTCTCCCCTGACATATTTGCTAACTTATTTCTCTTATATTCAGCGAATGCTCCTATGTCTAAAGCATCGCGAATTTCACTCATCATTGTATTGTAAAAATGCAGATTATGCAACACGCAAAGCCTCATTCCAAGCGCCTCTCCGGCCATCATGAGATGCCTTATGTAGGCTCTGGAATAGTTTCTGCAGGCAGGGCACGTACACCCCGGTTCTATGGGGTTTAGGTCCTTTGCGTAACGTGCATTTCTGATGTTGAGTTTCCCAAAGTTGGTGTAGAGCTGTCCATGTCTTGCATTTCTTGACGGATATACGCAGTCAAAAAAGTCAATTCCTCGCTCTACGCCCTCCAAAATATTAGCCGGAGTACCCACTCCCATAAGGTAGGTTGGCTTATTCTGCGGTAGGTGAGGCACCACATTTTCCAGCACCTCATACATCTGCTCATGGCTCTCACCAACAGCCAGGCCTCCAACTGCATATCCCGGCAGGTCAAACTCTACTATACGCTTAGCATGCTCTATTCGTATATCAGAAAATACAGCTCCCTGATTGATACCAAACAGCAGTTGCTCCTTATTGACAGTATCCTCTCTGGCATTTAGCTCTGCCATCTTCTTGATACATCTTTCGAGCCATCTGGTAGTACGGTCAACTGAAGGCTGCACATAGTCTCTCTCCGCGAGCGCCGGTGGGCACTCATCAAAGGCCATTGCGATAGTAGAGCCCAGATTAGACTGAATCTGCATACTCTCCTCAGGTCCCATGAATATCTTGTGTCCATCGATATGAGATGCAAAGGTAACTCCCTCTTCCTTTATTTTTCTAAGTCCAGCCAGGGAAAATACCTGGAAACCGCCAGAATCAGTAAGGATAGGTCTGTCCCATACCATGAACTTGTGCAGTCCGCCCAGTTCCTTGATGGTCTCATCTCCGGTGCGCACATGAAGATGATATGTGTTAGACAGCTGTACCTGTGTCCCTATCTCCTTTAGGTCCATTGTCGACACGCCGCCCTTGATGGCTGCCACCGTTCCCACATTCATAAAAACCGGCGTCTCAATGACGCCGTGAACCGTTGTAAATCTACCGCGCTTTGCACGCCCCTCAGTTTTAAGTAACTCGTATTTTGTCACGTGATTACCGTTCCTTTGTAAATAATTTTATAGTTCCTATTCAGTAGAACGGTAATCACATCGAAAACAATTTATTGTTTTCGTTTTATTTAATCATCATGATTCAAGATGATTAAATAAAAAATTCCTTATTATTCGATTACCGTCCTTCTATTTCTCGTTATAGTTCCAGTCCCATATTGTGATAATGGCATCGAAAACACTACACTCTGCTACATCTATTCATCAGTAGCGCATCGGCAATAACCAATGCTGCCATGCACTCCACCACCACTACTGCCCTTGGTACAACGATTGGATCATGTCGGCCTACTATCTCAGCCACAATCTCCTCGCCCGCCTCATTTACAGTATGCTGCGGTCTTGAAATTGACGGAGTTGGCTTTACTGCAGCCCTGAAAATAATTTGGCTGCCGTCGCTCATACCGCCAAGTACGCCGCCTGAGTGGTTTGTTTTCTTATATACTTTTCCATCAGCATCAATGCCGAACTCATCATTATTGTCACTACCGTAGGCTCTGGCTGCCTCAAAACCGTCACCGATCTCGAAGCCCTTAACAGCGCCAATAGACATTATAGCCTTGGCCAGATTGGCATCCAGCTTCTCAAATACAGTATCGCCAAGGCCTGCCGGCACACCGTCAATAATGCACTCGATGATACCACCGACGGAGTCCTGCTCCTCTCTGGCTTTCATAACCAATTCCTCGGCCAGCTTTGCTGCCTTAGCATCAGGCATGCATACAATATTCTGGCTCACCTCCGCCAAGTCTACTGTCTCTATCTCCACATTGCCAATTGCTTTGGCATAAGCATTTGCCTTAATTCCAAACTTTTCCAGCATTTTAGCCGCCACAGCACCTGCTGCCACCCTTGCTGCCGTCTCACGGCCAGATGACCTGCCGCCACCTCTGTAGTCCCTGATGCCATACTTTTCATAGAAGGTATAATCAGCGTGTCCTGGTCTAAATGTGGTAGCTATATTGCTGTAGTCCTTGGAGTGCTGATCTGCATTTCTAATTTCAAGCGCTATTGGAGTACCCGTAGTCACGCCTTCAAATACACCAGAAAGAATTTCAACCGTGTCGCTCTCCTTGCGGGCGGTGGTCATAGCCGACTGTCCTGGCTTTCTGCGGTCAAGATACTTTTGGATATCCTCTGCACACAACTCGATACCTGCAGGGCATCCGTCAATGATGCAGCCCAAAGCCACGCCGTGGGACTCGCCAAAAGTGGTCACCTTGAAAATATTACCTATGCTGCTGCCTGCCATTTAGCCCTCCATCTTGTTCATAAGGATGCAGTTCGGCTGATCTATCTTAATCGGTGCACCGCTCATGAGAACATATTTTTTCTCATAATTGACAGAAAATGTCATTATCTGATTGCTGTCATGGTTGAGGCTGACAAAATGCTCCCCATCCGGAAGTGGTGATACAACCTTAGGATAGTCACCGCTCACCTGCGAGCAGCATACAAAGCTCAAAAGTCCTGTGTCCTCATCCCTCTCGTAAATTGCTACCGCATTGTAGCCATCTATTGCTACGAAAATACGCTTGTCATCATCGCTGATTTTGAATTCGCAGCTGTTGCAGCGGCCGTATTTTTCAAGTACTGTAGAGAACTCATCGATTTTCTCAAACATCACATCATGACCCGGTCCCATATACTTGAAGGTGACCATCATGTTGTCCTCCTGCAACAGTACATACGCATACTTTCCATCCTTAGTAAATCTGATGCGTCTTGGGCCAGATTCCAGCTTGAATCTGAGTATATCATGCAGTGACAGCTTACCCGTCTCATAGTTGATGCTGTATATCTTGATCTGTGACAGTCCCGAGTCGGCTACACAAAGGTACTGACTGTCCGGCGTAATCTGGGTGCATACAACATGAGGCGCGCTGCCTCTTTCTGAAAATGAATTTCCAAGACCCTTGTGGTAAATGCTGTCTGCTATCTCACCAATGCTGCCATCCTTATTAATCCACATGGCGGTAACTTTTCCATCATGAAATCCACCCACAAACAGCAAGGTGTTGGTATCGTCCACCTTAACATAGCAGCCTCTCATACCACCAATCCACGCCGTGTTGATATATGACAGCTGACCGTCTGGTAAAATGTGGAAAGCTGCCACACCTTCATCGCAGATAGAATATAGGAACTTGCCATCCTTAGATATAGTAATATTGGATGGATTATTGATCTCCTGTACCTGCTTTTCCTTGAGCACTCCCTTATCGATATCATATACATGGATACCGTGACTTGTGCCCTGTGTGTAAGTACCTACATAAGCTACATATTTGTCTGACATATCTAGTCCTCCCTGGCCGCTTTTGGGTCCAAACGAACGCTACATGCGTCCTGCTTTCATACTTACTCTTCTTTTCTGCGGAGAATATCTATACTCTCCAGCTCGCATCCCAAATCAATCCACAGCTTCTCGCATGCGTGAGGAGCACTTGGAACATCCTCTCCTGCCTCGTTTACGATTCGCTTTACTTCAACCTCTATATTACGCCCATCCGGCTTCATAACCTCAATAGTCTCGCCCACGCAGAACTTGTTTCTCTGCTCGATGGAATATAATCCGCGTTCATCTCTTTCGCCCACCATGCCCAGGTAGACATATCCACGCTCATAGGTGTTATTTCCATATATCTGACCGTCATGGGTTGGTTTTCCATAGAAAAATCCAGTGGAAAACTGTCTGAAAGTGCATCCTTCAATCTGCTCAAGGTACCATGGCATATTCTGCTCATAGAGCTTCGGGTCTGTCTTGTAATCATCAATAGCCCTGCGATAAGTACGGGCCACGGTAGCCACATACAGCGCTGCCTTCATACGGCCTTCTATCTTGTAGGAGTCGATTCCGGCATCCAACAGGTCCGGAATGTGCGCTATCATACACAGATCCTTTGAATTGAATATGTATGTGCCACGCTCATTTTCCTCCACCGGAAGGTACTCGCCTGGTCTATTTTCCTCCATCACTGCATACTTCCAGCGGCAAGGATGCTTGCACTCGCCCTGGTTTGCGTCGTGGCCTGTGAAATAATTCGACAGCAGGCATCTGCCTGAGTAGGAAATGCACATTGCACCGTGCACAAAGGTCTCTATCTCAAGGTCATCCGGAATATTTGCACGAAGCTCCTTTATCTCTTCAATTGACAGCTCTCTGGCCGATACGACACGCTTCGCTCCTAGCCTGTGCCAGAATCTATAGGTCTCATAGTTAGTATTGTTCGCCTGGGTGCTGATATGTATCTCTGCCTCCGGCCACAGCTCCTTGATTATAGAAAAAATCCCTGGGTCAGCCACAATAAGGGCATCCGGGCTAAAAGGCTTTAGGTCCCTCAGTTCCTCAATATACTCACGCACCGGTGCAAGGTCAGCATTGTGAGCCAGTATGTTAACCGTCACATAAACCTTGACGTCATGCTCATGAGCAAATGCTATGCCCTCAGCCATCTCCTTAGCAGTAAAATTCTTAGCTCCTGCTCTAAGCCCAAAAGCCGAGCCGCCAATATAAACAGCATCTGCACCGTAGCGAACCGCTACCTTCAATACCTCCAGCGATGATGCTGGCACCAAAAGTTCTGGTCTTCTCATAATCTCTCTCTAATCTAAAAGTGTGGTCAATGCTACCCCATCCCCCACTGGAATAATAGCGGTAGACAACCCCTCATCATGCGTAAGTGTATACAGATATTCGCGCATTCTCTTATGGATGGTTCTATCCCTGCGCCTCACTGCATAGTGACTTTCTAAAATGTCACCATCCTGCAAAATATTATCTGTAATCAAAATCCCTCCTGGTCTTAATACCCTACGTATCTCAGGAAGATACTGCGGATACTGCCCCTTGGCGGCATCTAAAAATACCATGTCATATTTTTCATCTGAAGGAAGGTCAAGAATCACCTCAAGCGCATCCCCTTCCATCAGAGCAATTCGCTGGCCTTCTTGGGAAAATTTCGCAAAATTCTCCTTTGCTGCCTCGATTCTCGGTGGCCAGTTCTCCACCGTACGGATAGTCGCCTGTGGCAACGTCCTGGCCATAAGTATTGCAGAGTATCCTACCGCAGTCCCGAGCTCAAGTATCCTTTTAGGCCTGTAGGTCCTAAGCACCCACATCAGAAAATGCTGCATATCCCTTCTAACTATCGGGACATCATCAGCGAGAGCCCTTGCCTCAAGTTCTGCCAGATCCTTCGGAATCTCTCCATACATAGCCCCAAGAAAGGTCTGAAATCTCTCCTCAGGTACGACTGTCAAATCACCATCAAAAGCCATCTAGACCTCCATGATAACCGGAAGAATCATCGGACGCCTTTTTGTCTCCTTCCAGACAAAATCTGAAAGTGAATTCTTCAAATCGCTCTTAATTTTGGCCCAATCAGTTATATTGCTGTCCATGCAATTTGCTAGCACATCCTCAAGCACCAGCTTCGCCTCGGTCATCAGCTCCTCAGAGTCCCTGACATACACAAAGCCCCTTGTAATAATCTCAGGGCCTGATACAACAAGTCCGCTGGCAGCCTCCATTACTACTATTACAACTATAACGCCCTCTGCCGACAGTATCTGTCTATCGCGAAGTACAGCTGTACCTACATCTCCTACACCAAGACCATCTACCATTACCGGGCCGCATTCCACCTTGCCCACAATCTTGGCATCCACATTATCCCCAAGCTCCAATACGTCGCCCGAAGTTAAAATGATGACATTTTCTGAATCGTAGCCTATCTCCCTGCATACTCTTGCCTGGGCACACAGATGCCTAGTCTCACCATGCACAGGAATCGCATATTTCGGGCGAACCAATGAGTAAATGAGTTTAATCTCCTCCTGGCATGCATGTCCTGACACATGAACAACCTGGAAAATCACATTCGCGCCAAGTCTAATCAGGGCATTGATTACATTTGATACCGCCTTCTCATTACCTGGAATGGGATGTGAACTGAAAATGATAGTATCTCCTGACACTATCCTCACCTTGCGGTGTGTACCTGACGCCATACGCGAAAGAGCTGCCATGGACTCTCCCTGGCTTCCAGTGGTAATAAGCACTGTCTGCTCCTTTGGATAGTTCCCAAGCTCCTCTATACCAATGAGGGTATTTTCCGGTATATCCAGGTATCCCAGCTCTGATGCTGTAGATATTACAGTCACCATGCTGCGCCCCTCGACCACAACCTTACGGCCATATTTGTGGGCTGAGTTTATAATCTGCTGTACTCTGTCTACGTTTGATGCAAATGTAGCGATAATAATTCTATGTCCAACCTGCTCAGCGAAAATACCATCGAAGGTATGTCCAACTGTGCGCTCTGACTGTGTAAAGCCTGGTCTTTCGGCATTGGTACTGTCGCACATAAGCGCCAGCACTCCCTTTTTGCCAAGCTCTCCCAATCTGGCCAGGTCTATGGCATCGCCAAATACCGGCGTATAGTCCACCTTGAAGTCTCCTGTGTGAACTATTATTCCAGCCGGCGAATAGATTGCCAGTGCAGCCGCGTCCTGAATACTATGATTTGTCTTTATAAATTCTACTCTAAAGGCACCTGAATTGATATGCTGACCATAGCTTACCACCTTTCGCCTAACCTTATCCAAAAGTCCATGCTCTTCAAGCTTGTGCTCTATAAGTCCAAGCGTCAGTCTGGTTGCATATATAGGCGCATCTATCTCCTTCATTACATAGGGGATGGCTCCGATATGGTCCTCATGACCATGTGTTATAAAAAATCCCTTAACCTTCTCTTCGTTTTCCTTGAGATATGAAATATCAGGGATAACCAGGTCTACACCTGGCATGTCTGCCTCAGGAAATGCCATTCCACAATCCACGACAATAATACTGTCCTCATATTCGAAGGCAGTAATATTCATTCCGATAGCTTCAAGCCCTCCCAGAGGGATGATACGCAGCTTAGATGCGCTATCTGCTATATTTTGTTCCATTTTTTCTCCTATAATACTCTGCCAGCTCTCGGCCTATGAAATCACATCTGCATCGAGTAATTCTGCAAATATTTTGCCAAGAGCATCTATTGTAACATCGTCTTCTACTATCTCATAGGTGACCTCATCTCCGTCACCGCTTATTTCCTTAAGTATGTATGCATCTGCGTCCTCGTCAGAGTCATCTTCTGTAACCAAAAGATAGGTCTGTCCCTGAAGCACAGTCTGCTCTACTACATAAAAATCTATTGCGTCACCGTCACCTGTGAATGTAATTTTTTCCATAAAAACCTCTAATTTATGTTGATTCATGTTGCAACAACGCCCTAGCCCTGCTTTGCGTTGTTCATATAGTCCTGCAATATCAGCATTGCAGCTATCTCATCTACGTACTTTTTTCTATCGTGTATAGAAATCCCCATCTCGTTCATAGCATCGATGGCATCTACCGTAGTCAATCTCTCATCTACAAAAATAACAGGCCTGCCTGTACGCCTCTCGACGTCTGCGGCAAAAGCCCTCGTCGCCTCACACCTGGCACCCTCGGTATCATCCATATTTAAAGGAAGTCCCAGAACAATGCTGCCCACATCGTAGGAGTCACACAGCTCCTCTATTCTAGCCAAGGTGCGGCGTAGCTTATTCGGTTGCTCTCGTCTGATTATCTCCACTCCCTGTGCCGTAAGTCCGAGTCCGTCACTTACCGCAACTCCCACAGTTTTTGTGCCAAAATCGAGTCCGAGTATTCTCTTATTGTCCATTACCTGTACTAGAGACATAGTGGCGCATAAGCTCCTCCACCAGCTCGTCTCTCTCCACCTTCATAATGAGGCTTCTTGCATTATTGTGGCTGGTAATATATGTTGGGTCGCCTGACATAATATATCCAACCATCTGATTAATCGGGTTGTAGCCTTTTTCCTTAAGTGCTGAATATACTTTATCAATAATCTCCTGCACTGTAAGTGGCTCATCCTTTTGAACTCTAAAAAACTGAGTATTGCCGAGATTCTCCATTCTATACCCCCTGTGCTTTGTCCAGCACGTCTTTGACCATATCCTCCATCGCCTTACGATCGGCATTGTATGCTATTGCCAGCTCGCCGCACAATTTGTCCATGCAAATCTTAAGAAATCTCTCATTTGTTGCTGTAAGCTTCTTGCCCGAAGCTATCCTGCTGTTTCGCTCCATCACAAGAGTCTTGAGTACAATCATATACTCCTGGCACAAGCCTGTTGCGATAGAACTCTTGCATGCCTCATCCAGAGTCTTCTTGGCTGAGATGTCATGCATAGGAAGTCCATCTACAGATGCAATCAGCGCATCTGCCTCATCCTTTGTCAGGACACTTCGCATATTATTTTCATTGCTTACCGGGCAGTAAATTACGCCTTTTTCCTCATATACTGGCTTGAGTACATAATATGATTTCATATCCTTAGTACCTGGGATAGCCATTTCAGTCAATCCCTCTACCACGCAGACGCCTGTCATTCCATAAGCTATATATTCGCCCTGGGAATACATCTCTCACCTCTTTCAAGATACACCAATAGGAACTTTCCACTCTCTAAAAAGTGAAAAATTCCGAACATATTATATCATATCCCTTCTTAAAACTCAACGACCCCCGACAGTGCCTCAAGTGCCTCGTCGTAGTCAAATTCCTCAAGGTGTTCGATTGCTTTTTTCACCTTATGCGCATTTTCAGCACCGAGTACCGGCAATATTTGCTCAAGAATCCTCTGTGCTTGTGGCGCATCAAACTGCTCCGTCAGTTCTCTTGCCGACTGTAGCATTTCGCCTAGCTGCGCTGCATCCAGAGATGCTATATCTGTGACTTCCTCTTCCGGTTGTTTTGATTCTTCCTTCTGAATCGTCTTTAGGTAGTCGCCAAGCTCATGCATGCAGACCTGATATTTGTTAACCAGATCACCATTATGCAGCTCTATTTCCTGGAAATCACCGGCTTTTCCTGCCATTTCCAGTTGCCTAGCATACTCTGAGAGCTCCGTCGCACCTATATTTGCAGCAGTGCTCTTAAGGCCGTGTACCTCTATAATATATCTGTCATAGTCCCCCTTTTCAGCGCAATCATTTATAAGCTGAATATGTGACTTGTGCTTGCTATATACCACTCCCGCTATCTCCGCAAAATCTTCCAGCGAGCCGCAGTAGACAATAGCTTGATTTACGTCAAAATGCTTATGAGTTGGAAGGGGCAGCTGTTCCCCTGCTTCATCTTGCTCTGTCTTTTCCAAGCTGTCCTGTATCTGCTCTGGTCCCTCTACATAAGTAACGAGATTCTCAGGCAGGTAGGTAAGCAGTACGTTTTCCAGAAGTTCAGTATCAATTGGCTTAGACAGATAGCTGTCAAAACCAAAGGCTATCATCTCCTCCTTTACGCCAGATACCGCATTTGCAGTGAGGGCTACGATTGACACTCCCTTGTATGCCCCGCCACTTATACTTCGAATTTTCTGCATGGTCTCAACACCATCCATAAGTGGCATCATGTGGTCCATAAAAATCAAATCATACTTATTTCTGATGACCTTATCTATAGCTGCAAATCCCGAAGATGCAGTATCTGCCACTATGCCATAGCGTTTAAGCATGCCAGATGACACGCGAAGATTAGTCTCATTGTCATCCACCACCAGCACCTTGGCCGATGAGACAAAATATTTTCTAGTCTTCTTGTCTGACATCTTGGTGCTGACAGCATTTTCCTTGCCAATAGGAGTCGGATCTACCACTTCCTGCACCAAGGTAACTGCTATTGTAGTCCCCTCTCCAAGCTTACTATCCACGCTTATAGTTCCGCCCAAAGCATCTACAAAGGCCTTTACAATTGCCATTCCAAGTCCGGTTCCCTCCACTCCCTTGTTAGCTTTGGAGTCAAACCTGGAGAATTTCTCATAAAGCTTATCCACAGATTCCTGAGACATTCCAACACCAGTATCCTTTGCCTCAATTCTTATCGTTATCTGACCAGACCTATCATCCATGGACACTACGTGCATTCCCATTGTGACACTGCCGTGCTTAGTGTACTTGACTGAATTGTTAAGTATGTTGGTCATTATCTGCTGGATAGCAGTGACAGGTCCATGCAGGATATACGGCAATGAATCATCGGTGTCCACCACAAACTCAAGTCCCTTCTCTGCCGCAAGCGAGCTTATAAGTCTTCCAACATCCGACAGCAGGGACTGTGTATAGTAGTCCTCATAGCTTATCTCCATTTTGCCGCTGTCAATTTTGGAAATATCAAGCACCTCATTGATGATATGCAGCAAATTGGTAGCCGCACTCTTGATGTCATTTGCATAGCCTCTGGTCTTTAGTGACAGATGCTCATCAAGCATCAGCTCCGAAAATCCCAGAATTACATTCATCGGAGTGCGAATCTCATGGGACATATTCGCAAGGAATGCTGACTTGGCTCTATTGGCTTCATCCGCCTCTTTCTTCAGCTCTATGATTTTCTCCGTGTACTCGCTGAGGAAGGTCATATCAAAGAACCAGGCTGTATAGCCTTTTATATTATTGCCGTCACGAAGTGTGGTTACACGAACCTCAAAGTTGCCGTTTGATGTCTCCACTACTCCCTCTTCCTGTAACATGAGGCCCTTTATATACTCACGCTGCTCATCATTCATTACACGAATATCAGGAAAAATAAACTCCAGCGCTTGGTTGGCATAGACAAAATTATAATCACTATCAAGTATCAGGATTCCATCTCGTGAAGTATCTACAAGACTCTCTCTTGCAATATCCTCAGCATCGAGAAGACCTAAAATTGCTATCAATACGCAGCACAGCATGCACATCGTACTAAAATTAAACGTAGCCAAGTCCATCCTGTCATTTGTTAGCGGAATAGTTATCCATGTAGATAGTACAGGGATACCACCTGCCAGTGCCAGCACTATAAGAGTGTGCAGATCTCTGCCTCTTGAATGTCTCCTGTACCACAGCATAGAAATAATACTAAGCAGCATAAAGAACGCTATTCCGTACGCGATAAGATAGTACAAAATAGTTTTGTCCATTATCAGGTACGGGACAATATAGTCTGTACGCCTCTCTGTCACAGTAAATAGCAGATGATGTATTGGATTAGTCTCAACCATAAGCGCTGCAACAGTTGACGAAATCAGCAGACCATTTCGATTATTTTTAGATATTTTCCTATGCATATAGCTATATAGGAACAGCAGATATCCAAGAGATGTGTATCCCTTAAGCGTGAGCGTGTGCGCATACACGATCTCCGATGTACCAACTGGCAAATCCTGCATCTGAATAGCGTAGCAAAGCTGAGTACTCAGCGCCATGCATGTAGTAAAAAGCAGCCATCTCTGGTTCTCAGACGGTTTTTTTGTGGCTACATACATGATTGTAGCTGCAGTTATCATTATTCCTATGTAGAAAATATTAATTACAACGTCTGCACCCAAAGCTGGCCTCCTTCAGGGAAATTCGCAATTTGCTTCGCACCTTGTTCATAAACAATTGTTACTTCACAGCACCAATGATGCTGTTGATATCGTCAATGTGTTTACGTTCCATATATGCTTCGATACCCTCAAGGATATCGATAGTCGCCGTAGGATTATTAAAATTAGCTGTACCGACAGATACCATGGTAGCTCCAGCCAAAAGCATCTCTATCGCATCAGCCGCTGTAGCTACACCGCCCATTCCAATGATAGGAATCTTAACTGCACTAGCAGTCTGATATACCATTCGCACTGCAACCGGGTGTATAGCAGGACCAGAGAGTCCTCCAGTCTTGTTGGCAAGTGCAAAAGTCTGGCGCTCGATATCAATCTTCATTCCTGTGATGGTATTGATAAGTGAAAGTCCATCTGCGCCACCTGCCTCTGCAGCCTTCGCCATTACGGTGATGTCAGTCACATTTGGCGACAGCTTCATGATTACAGGCTGCTTCGCCTTAGCCTTCACTGCCTTCGTGATAGCCTCAACTGCCTTAGGGTTCTGGCCGAAAGCGATTCCGCCCTCCTTTACATTAGGGCAGGAAATATTGATTTCCATCAGATCAATAGGCTCATCTGCAAGTCTCTCAACCACTGCCAGATATTCTTCCTCACTGTGTCCGCATACGTTCACAATAATCTTGGTATCGAACTGCTTTAGGAAAGGTATGTCTCTCTTGCAAAATAACTCTATGCCCGGATTCTGAAGTCCAATAGCATTGAGCATGCCAGAGCTTGTCTCCATCACGCGCGGAGTAGGATTTCCCGGCCATGGCACATTGGCCACACCTTTAGTTGTAACAGCCCCCAACTTATTCAAATCAACAAACGCAGAATATTCCATCCCGCTTCCAAATGTACCTGACGCCACGGTGATAGGGTTATTCATCTCAACACCGGCAAAATTAACCTTTAAATTCACAGCAGCACCTCCGTTGATACAAATACCGGTCCCTCGGTACATACTCGCTTGTTGTTCACCTGCGAATGCTCATCCTTTTCCTTTGACTTTGTCACACAGCCAAGGCACGCTCCGACACCGCAGGCCATTCTCTCCTCGAGTGACAGGAAGCAAAGGATTCCATTTTCCTCCGCATACTGCTTTACACCTCGAAGCATAGGCATAGGTCCGCACGCATAAATGATATTGCCAGTGACATTTTCTGCCTTAATTGCATCTAATACCGTTCCATGCACTCCGATAGAGCCATCATCCGTGGCAACGTGTATTCTGGCGCCTGCCTTTTGGAATTCCTCCAGCAGGAAAAGGTCTGAATTTCTATATCCAAGCACTGCCTCAACAGGCACTGTTGCACTTTTCGCAAGCCCCAGAATCGGTGGTATGCCTATACCGCCTCCGATGGCTATGATGCGAGGGTTTTCCGGAAAATCATACGGCAGCT
Organism: Lachnospiraceae bacterium; assembly: GCA_045597645.1. Lineage (GTDB taxonomy): Bacteria > Bacillota > Clostridia > Lachnospirales > Lachnospiraceae > JAKSSE01. Next base: position 63,058 of record JAZLKM010000025.1, read on the forward strand.
TGTCCTGTGACTTATTTGCATCAGGCAGTACGTATCCATTTCCGATTGGTCCTATGAGCTCCAAGCTCTCGCCTCTCTCCCAGGTGGAAAATTCAGCTGTGCCCTCACCTGCCACACGATATACAACCGTAAGGGTCCAGGCATCCACATTCATATCACAGATGCTTATGGGCCTTGGCAAAAGTCGGCTCTTATCGTGACTATAGATTGAAATGAACTGGCCCGGCTTAGCTGTCCTGGCTGCCTGAGTGCAGATCACCATCTTGAAAATGCCATCCGCGATCTCATGCTGAGAGATTACAGTTCCGGTATCCTTTATCATAGTTACATCATTAGAATGCATTGTTTGCTATATCCTCTCTCATGTCTATAACTGCTGCTCTTGCTGCATCTGCAAAGCCCTGCTCTCCGAAGCTTGCATACTTCTCCTGCTTATATGCAGCAATGATGCCTCTGGAAGAGTTCACGATAGCGCCTAAGCCATCCTTATTGAAAAATACTGCGAGGTCCTTGCCTGTACCACCCTGAGCGCCGTAGCCCGGAACCAGAATGTAGCTTTTTGGCATAATCTCGCGAAGCACCTTGCCCATCTCCGGGTAGGTAGCACCTACAACAGCGCCTACAAGGGTGTAGCCGTACTTTCCTTCAGTACCCTCGCCCCACTCTCTTACCTTCTCGCCAACCAGCTCATACAGCGGTTTGCCATCGATTTTCTGATCCTGGAACTCACCGCTTGATGGGTTAGAGGTCTTAACGAGTACAAATATACCCTTATTTTCCTCCTTGCAGACATCTACGAATGGCTTTACGCCATCAGTTCCAAGATATGGATTAACGGTAGCATAGTCCTCGCCAAATGGAGTAATTACAGTGCTGCCTATCTTGATTTTTCCAAGATGAGCTGTAGCATATGCAGCTGATGTAGAGCCGATGTCGCCTCGTTTTACATCGCCAATGATTACCAGGTCCTTGCTCTTAGCGTAATCCACAGTATCCTTGAAGAGCTTAACGCCCTCCACGCCGAACTGCTCATACATTGCAATCTGAGGCTTAACAGCCGGAACGAGATCAGCAACCGCATCAATGAGTCCTACATTATATTTGTAGATTGCATCACATACTGCCTCTACAGTTTCACCCTTTTCCTTGATTGCTTCCTTCACCAGAAACTCCGGTACGTAGTTAAGCATTGGATCAAGACCTACTACGATTGGCGCATTTGTTTTTTTGATTTTCTCAATAAGCTTATCTGTCATTTTTTCCTCCATCATATACTACTCGTCCATCGACTATTGTGTACTCTACTCTGCCCTTTACGGCCATTCCCTCATAGGGCTGGTTGTGACTTTTGCCTGCAAAATCGCTGCCATGAATCTCATACTCAGCATTCGGATTAAATATTGCAATATCCGCTATCTTGCCCTCAGAGATGTCGCCTCTGTCGAGCTTAATCACCTTTGCAGGATCAGTGCTCATGTACTTGGCCATCTGAATCGGAGTGATGTACCCTCCCTCAACCAGCACAGTATTGGTTAGCGCTGCGGATGTCTCAAGCCCGACAATTCCAAACGGTGCCTTGTCTATAGTTGTATTTTTCTCATCCTCACTGTGAGGAGCATGATCTGTAGATATTACGAAAAGTCCCTCTGATATGCCCTGTCGAAGCGCTTCCATATCGGCTCTAGAGCGAAGCGGTGGATTCATCTTGTAATTGGTATTAGCCGGATCTACATCCTCATCGCACAGTGCAAAATGATGCGGAGTAACCTCAGCTGTAAGCCAGGTATTGCCAAGAGCCTTCTCATCTCGCATCAGCTTCACCGACTCCTTGGTCGAGCAATGGCACAGATGCAGTCTGGCGCCGCAGTCCAGAGCCAGCATGAAGTCGCGCATCATGATTGAATTTTCCACCGTGCTCTTGATGCCTGGAATGCCAAGCTTTTTGGATACCTCGCCCTCATGGAGTACGCCGTTGCCTCTAAGCTCTAAATCCTCGCAGTGCGCTAAAACAGGAATATCAAGATCCCTGGCCAGCTCCATGGCTTTATAATAAGTAAGTGAATTTTTAACAGACTTACCGTCCTCGCTTATGGCAGGGCAGCCTACCTTAACCATCCCCTCGATGTCGGAGAGCACCTCGCCATCCTGGCCTACAGTGACTGCTCCTATCTGAAGCACATTCACTGAGCGAAGGGACTTTGCCTTATTATGCACATACGATACGACGTCAGGATTGTCAGCCACAGGCTTAGTATTAGGCATTGCCAACACAGTGGTAAAACCGCCTCTGGCAGCTGCAGCTACACCGGTCTCCACGGACTCCTTATGGGTAAGCCCAGGGTCTCTGAAATGTACATGCAGGTCAATCAGTCCCGGCATAACCCAACATCCGGTTGCATCAATCACGCGCTCTGCCGGCTCGTCAATAGTGCCGCCAATGCGCTCAATCCTGCCTCTGGAAATGAACACATCCCCCACCTCGTCCATGCCGGTGGCGGGATTAAGTATTCTTCCTCCCTTGATCAAAATTATCATCATATCTCCTTTAGATATTCATAAGAAAACATATTTAGCCTATCATCTCATTTTAAGATATGAGTCAAGAGAATGCAAGCCGTCGATTAAATGGTGCAAGCACCATTTAATCAACATCGCTGACGCGTCAGTGGAGCTCTCCTTAGGGCGACGCTGGCGTCAATGATTTTAGGTCGACGCAGGCGTCAGCAGTCCACGCCAGAATGGCGTGGACACACCTTTTTACATTTCTGCAAATCAGTAGGTAAGCCTAAGCTTATATATGCCTACTCTTTTAGCTTTTTTCTATTTTGTAGGTATTTTACTAGATAGACTTACCTACCTTTTTACTCTTCCTCACTCTCGTAGGTACACTTAGTCTGATACGAACCTACTCTTTTCGTTTTCCCTCAATATTGTAGGTATGCTTAGCCTGACACGAACCCACCTAAATCTCTTATACGGAATATGATAGGTAATATAGTAGCTACAATCACCTACCAATCGTAGGAAACTATAACTAGTAGGTTCAAGCAACGTACTCATAGACCTATTTAATGCAGCAATCTGCAACTAGTAGGTACGCGCTACGATTAACTAACCTACCAAATTGTAAAAAGTCGAGAATAGCAGGTACTCTATACTTGTTTTTTACCTACCTTCCTTGCTTTTTCTCCTTCTAGTGGTATTATACTTCGTTGGGAGCATGCTAGTTATTTCGCATGAAGATGATATGGATAATTTGATATTTTGCTTAAACGCCACAGTTCCGATATTTCTATTGATGGTCCTGGGCTATTTTTTCAAGAAAATAAAGATTTTTTCGGATACACTAACCAAGGGCATGAACAACTTTGTATTCAAGATAGCCCTGCCGGTGCTGGTATTTAGAGACCTGTCTACCAAGGACTTCTACTCCTCCTGGGATGGAAAATACGTACTTTTCTGCTTCATTGTGACAGTGATATCCATAGCGCTGGCCATCGGAATCTCATTTTTCTTCAAGAATAAAGCAGACAGAGGCGAGTTCATACAAGCATCCTACCGCTCAAGCGCAGCACTGCTTGGCATAGGCTTCATTCAGAATATATATGGCGACTCTGGCATGGCGCCACTGATGATAATCGGTACAGTGCCACTCTACAATGTCATGGCGGTTGCCGTGTTGGCATTCACAGCGCCTGGCGAGGGCAACCGGCTTGATAAGAAAATCATCAAGACAACGCTGAAAGGCATTGTCACCAATCCAATTATAATAGGAATAGCCGTCGGCATCCTATGGTCGCTGATTCGAATACCACAGCCAGTAATATTCAGCAAGTCAGTGGGCTACATTGCAGCTCTGGCCACTCCGCTTGGGCTTATGGCACTTGGCGCAAGCTTTGAATTAAAGGCGGCCGCAGGAAAATTAGGCCCTGCAATCACGGCTACTATACTAAAGTTGGTGGCTTTTGTAGGAATTTTTCTCCCAATAGCCATCAAAATGGGATATACCCACGACAGACTTATAGCCGTGCTCGTAATGCTCGGCTCACCCACCACCGTCAGCACTTTTGTCATGGCCAAAAGCATGGGGCACGACGGCACAGTATCTGCCAGCGCAGTCATGATGACCACATTGCTAAGTGCTTTCACGCTCACCTTCTGGCTATACATAATACGAACAGCAGGGCTGGTTTAGTGCCAGATAGATTTGAAAATGGAAAATACAAACATTATAAAGATTGAAAATCTAGACGATACGAGACTAGACATATATGCGAGATTGAACGAGGCCCAGCTCTACCGATACAACGAGCCGGCCGATGGCATTTTCGTGGCCGAAAGTCCGAACGTAATCGAGCGTGCACTCGACTTCGGATGCAAACCAATCTCGATGCTGGTGGAAAGCAAATATATCGAAGGGCGCGCTGCAAATGTCATCTCTCGCTGCGGTGACATCCCAATAATGCACGCCACTGCCGATGTGTTAATAGGCATCACCGGATTCAACTTGACCAGAGGAATGCTCTGCGCAATGAAGCGCCCCATTTTACCTTCAATGGAAGATATTCTTAGGGACGCTCGCAGAATAGTAATATTAGAAGATGTGGTAAATCCCACAAATGTCGGTGCGATTTTCCGCTCCGCTGCTGCCCTTGGTATGGACGGTGTACTACTTACTCCACCCTGCAGCGATCCGTTGTATCGCAGGGCCACCAGAGTCAGCATGGGTACCGTTTTCCAGATACCATGGACATATATCAAAAATGATAAAAGCAGTCTCTGGCCACAGCCGACCATGGACCTACTTCACGATTTTGGCTTTAAGACAGCCGCAATGGCCCTCAGCGACAACTCAGTCTCAGTGGATGATCCCACTGTCTGTGCCGAGGATAAGCTCGCCATAATAATGGGCACCGAGGGCGACGGCCTCAAAGACACAACCATCAAAGGCTGCGACTACACCGTCAAAATCCCAATGGCCCCAGGCGTAGACTCACTCAATGTCGCTGCCGCGAGCGCCGTGGCCTTCTGGCAGATGCGGTAGTGGGGACGGTCCTTTTGCCACGCACATGTGTACTTTGGCACGACGCTCCCCTCTCCTACAGGTATTTGCGAATCTGCTGATACAGAATTGTTCTAACCCTTTCGATTTCTGCCTTCGAATACTGGCTAGCATCCTTCAACAGCTCATCAACATCTCTTCTCGTAAAGAAAAATTTAATTTGCTCCCCATATAGTGCCTCAGCAGCGTCCATTTGCTCATCAAAATCCTTTGAAATAGTTTTAGCTTTTACCTCATCCATTAGTTCAAACACATCCGCTCCAAGAGGATAATCCAGTTTTGTATCCGACAGCAGCGATCCTCCATTGTCAAAAATAGGGCATAGTTTGTACTCTTCTTTGCCACTCATTAGCAGCGCAATATTATGCATATGCCTGTCTTCATTCTTAAAAAAGGCATCTATCGTCAGAAGCTTGCTCATATATATGCCAAAATCACTAATACCCGTCATTCGCTCTACTGAAGAAACTAGAAGCTTAAGTCGCTCCTCCACGTCCGGAATATGCCAAACCATTTCCGTAAGGCTCTTCCCATAAGTGTTCTTGTAAGCACGCTCCAAAGTGATTATCTGCCAATCGCCATCAAGAATATCCGGACTCTTTGCTCCATTGAAAACCTGCCTGTTATATTTGATTTGTTCCAGTTCATATGATACAAATTCAGATTTAGCCAGTGAGGATTTTTCCAGCAAATGTGACACCATATATTCCGCCAGACCTTCGTATCCGAGGTAATCCGCTTTGTACCATTGAGAATCCTTTTGCCACTTCAACTGATTTCCTTTTGAAGAATGCCTGTCAAACTCCATGACATCCTGTTCAAAAAGTTCTATCATTGTTCCACCTCTATCCAAAAATCATCCTCTGCCATCTTTCCTTTTGTCTTAGAAATAATAAGAAAAGGATCATAAAAAGGTATGCCTAAATCATCAAGAATGAGTTTCATTTTGTCCCTCGACTCCGGAAAGCAACGCGAACTTATAAATTCCTGATAATCCTCATATGTTGGCTCAGTATTTATTCCGAATGCTCTGAACTGGAGCTTATTGGTATAGTTCTTTATCCTTACAAGCTGCCGTCTTTCGTCCACGTCAATCAAGGTGCACTTTTCGTCCTTGTACATGTACCACATTCTGATAGGAGTCTCCTTTTTGGGAATAGTGAGGCTCTCTACATATTGAGGCGTTAGAATGTTGAGTAATAACACCATTGGACCTGTAATTGAATTTTCTGATGTCTCCCAGCGCTCTACTGTCGGCTTAGAAATCCCCAACAGCTCTGCGAACTCCTTTTGCGTCATCCCAAGCTCTTTTCTTTTTTCTTTTATATCATTTGCAAAAATATAATCGCGGGTAGCATATTTTCTCATATTCATCACCTCGTACGCACATTAAACCATCATTTTAATGGTTTGTAAAGTGGATTTTGCCATCGTTTTGATAGTTTGTAGGGACGTTCCTTTCGCCACGCACATGTGTACTTTGGCACGACATATTATTTTCCTGCAATCAAAAAGCAGACGCAACTTTGTGCGCCTGCTCCTCAACATAAATTACTTATCTTTGTAATACACCTGATGTCTCATCAAAATGATATGAGACGCCATCTATTACCAAATCTCCCTTAGCCATAAGACCGGTCTTCGGATCGTAATAATAGATATTTCCAATCTGGTCTGGGTAGTATTGTGCCTCTGATGAAGTAACTTTGTACCATCCTTTGAACATCTTACCGTTGGCATTGTAGCGCACCCATTTTCCAGTGTGCGCTGCGATATCACGTTCCAGCTGAGCTGACATGTCTGCGTGCTCATCTCTTGATGCTGCCGCATTCTGTCTAATCTCCGCATCGCTCCAAGACTTCTCGTCCTGGTAGATATATGGCATCCACACTTCCTTATTTATCGCCTTTGCTCCATCAAGTATTGAGTCGCACCAGTACCATGCTGCTGTCTCCATGTCACATACTTCACGACCGCGTACAGTACCATCACCGATTACACCCTTGGGGTCGTCATAGGTACCCTGGCGCACACCATTCTCGTACCAGTATGACTTGCCGTTCTGATGATAGAATTTGCAATGTAGCGTAGTCGGATCAACCGTGGTATTCGGGTAAGTGATTGGCTCCTCAATCATTGATGGTGAA
>JAZLKM010000026.1:0-9107 GCA_045597645.1 Lachnospiraceae bacterium
CCTGCAGGCGCATGCTTTGCAGCATTCCCCAACATAACTACCACCATTATTACAGTTATAAGAGGGGTATATATGAGGTCTGATATTAATCCGCTTAGCAAATTCCCCTTAAGGCTACGTGGGTCCGCCTTGCATTTGCCGCAAAACATATCCCCAAGCTTTTTTATCGGAACGATAAAGCCAATAGCCAGTGAAATCAGCAATGAGATTCCAAACGAAATAAGCCATGATGGCACTGTAAAATGTCCACCGGAAAGTGTGCCAACGCATGACAGTATGAGGCTCATAGATACTCCCATCAATATGTTCATTTTTATACCTACAGCTCGCATCTGTTTTTCCATATTCGCCTCACATTTTTCTTACATCATGTGCTTCTCAAATTCCTGCTTTGGGCAAGGTTTAGAGTACAAAAAACCCTGAATGTTTGTGCAGCCATTTTCGCGAAGCATCTTCGCCTGTTCAATGGTCTCAACACCCTCAGCAATAATATTTTTGCCCAGCTTATTAAGCATCATGATCATATGACTAATAATAATATCATCAGGGCCATTATCACCGATACCATCTATAAGACTCTTATCAAGCTTAATCGTATCCGCGACAATATTTTTAATCATCTTGATAGAAGAAAAACCACTACCAAAATCATCTACTGCCAGGTTAATTCCCAGAGCATGCATCTTAGTTTCAAACAGATGCAACGCCTGCATATCTTCATCATCGTAGGACTCTGTAATCTCAATCTCGATATATTTAGGATCCACGCCGTGCTTGCGGATAATATTTTCTACCTTATCAGCAAATGCTCTGTCCTGAAGATGCCTTCTCGAAAAATTCGTCGAAATCTTGACTGGCTCTATTCCTCTTGCAATCCAGTCATTGATATCACAGCATACCTGCTCAAGCACATAATAATCTATAAGCGCTATCATTCCACTTTTTTCTAATATAGGAATAAACTCAACAGGTGGAACTAAGCCGTCATTTTTCTGCCACCGCACGAGGGCTTCGGCGCCATTCAATAGATATTTTTGCGGATCTGAAATGTCTACCTTGGGCTGATAGTATACGACAAACTCCTTATTTTCTATGGCAGCCGGTATGCTCTGCTCTAGCTGTCTTGCTTTAAAGATTTGAATCTGCATCGACTTTTCAAATCTTACAAAATCAGGTTGATTAGGCTGTCTTGCCATCTTGGCTGCAATGTCTGCATTTCGCATTGCTTCATTTATGACATCCCCAGGTTCAATGATATAGTAGCCAACCCTGCAGTCCACATTGATATAGACAGTGTCGCCGCCCTCCCTGCTATATGGAATGGTTATATTTTCTACAAAATCCAGGAAATCCTCCTGCTTCGACTTATCTATAAATACCAGGAAATTATCTCCGCCAAGTCGAGCAGCAATTCCCGCGCCGAATTTTTGAGCATATACATTTACGGCGTTGGCAAAGCCCACCATCACAGCGTCACCGGCCTTGTTACCATATCTGCTATTAAGCAGCTTCATATTTTTCAAGTTTATAAAGTTGGTACTGTACCTGGCGAACAACCCATTCTCAAGAGTCTGCCCCATGAATCTGTTAAGACCTGTTTCGTTTGAAATGCCAGTCATCTGATCGTAAAACATCAGATAATTCAATTCATGCATTGCTCTGGCGCGGCCTGCAAGCAAATAAATCATCCTTGAAAGGAAGTATGCATCCTCACGCAAACCATCTGTCCATTTGCATCCCCTGGCTATGCCGCAATTAACAACAACCTTGCCACCACGTCCAACTCCAAATTCGAAGTTGATTATATCAGCCTCACTGTCATCTGTAATCGCGTTATATATCTCCTTTTTGCTAATGCTCATTTCTGCGCTTCGCTTAATGGGCTCATATATATATGCTCGAAACAGGACATATCCATATTTAGTTGCAATTGATGAGATTTCTTTTTTGAACACAGCAAAAATCTGATCAGGATCAACCTCCTGATCAGACACTTGACTTAAAATATTATAGAAGTCACTGCTGACAAGATTCATGGATTGTCCCCTTCTAAGTCAATTGCCTTATTAGGTGTATCTTGCCATAAATTATAGCCTCTAGCACTAGGCACTGTCAAATACACTATTCCGAAAATTGTTCTAATAATTTTCGTACTGTGACATATAATCCCAATGCTTCCTCTTCACTAAGGCTGATACATCCACTCATCTTTGCGGGTATCTCCACAGCCTTATCGCGAAGGGCCATACCTTCATCAGTGATGCTCACCATCAGGAATCTCTCATCCTGCTTTGAGCGCTCTCTTGTTACCAGTCCCTTCTTCTCAAGATTTTTAAGAAGTGGGGTTAATGTACCAGAATCCAGGAATAATTTTTTCCCCAGATCCTTGACACTGAGACTCTCGTGCTCCCACATAACCATCATGACAATATACTGCGTATATGTCAGGTCTATCTCATTTAGAAATGGAGTATACTTTCTCACTATTTCCTTTGAGACAGCATACAGTGGGAAACATAATTGATTGTCTAGCTTAAGTACATCGTATTTACTACTCATCTTCGTCCTCTTCAAATGGCGATTTATAATTAGGATCCTGTGAAGCTATGAATCCTGCTCTTACTGCCTTTGCCAGCTGATCAGAACAAGAAGTTCCTCTTCTACCACAGACTATACCAGTGAGCTTTTCCTCAATCTGATCTACAGTCCATCCTTCTAATAATAACGGAATTGTTTTCAAATTACCATCACAACCGCTCATAAATTGAATATTTCTCACAATATCACCATCAATATCCATGCTGATGACCTTTGAGCAGGTGTTTTCTGTCAGATAATCGAAATGGAACATATTAGAGTACCTCTCTTACTTTCTCAGCAACCTTCTTCACATCAGTGGTAGGCTCAAATCTTGCTACAATCTCACCATCTCTGTTAACAAGAATCTTGGTGAAATTCCACTTGATGTTTCCATTCTCCTTGTAACCCTTATCCATCTTCTTAACGATAGGTGCAAGGACAAGTCCCATAGGTCCGCCAAAGCCCTCAAACTTAGTGTTCTCGGTCAGCCACTTGTAAAGCGGAATAGCATTCTCACCATTTACATCAATTTTAGCGTACTGCGGGAAAGTGATACCATATCTTCCTGTGCAGAAATCGTGGATTTCCTTATCACTACCCGGAGCCTGATCAGCGAACTGATTGCAAGGGAAGTCAAGGATCTCAAGTCCTGCCTCGTGAAGCTCATCATACATCTCCTGAAGCTCAGTGTACTGTGGTGTAAATCCACATCCTGTTGCAGTATTTACAATGAGAAGCGCCTTACCCTTAAACTGTGCGAGATCAACCATGCTGCCGTCCTGTGCTGCTACCTGAAAATCAAATGCGTTCATGTTATTTCCTCCTTGTTAATAAGTTGTATAAGATTTAATTGTGTTTCGTTTGTTTGTAATTGCATTGTATGCAATCTAATTGTATATGTCAACACTTTTTTTAGAAAATTTTCCAAAAAATTGCAGCCCACTGCTTTATAAGTACCAAGGCACCAGTATTTACAGGCATTTAAGCGATTTTAAAGACATATAAAAAGCAGCCCGTATCAGACGGACTGCCTCGTATAAGCTATAATTCAATGTTATTTACAGCGTACCTTAAACAAGTTTTGGTCGCTGTCAAGAATTTAAATTAAAAGTATCTATCACCTCACCGGCGAGATTTTTCCAACAAAACGTTCCTGCTTCCACTGTCATGTATCCGTGATGGCTGCCGGCTTTTGGTATAGAAACTGATCCCGGATTCATATATACGATTCCTTCAAGCTGCCTGTAGGCCGGGATATGTGTATGCCCACACATCAGCACGTCTCCACTGCCAATCGGAGGCACATTGTCAGGCCCCCACTTGTGACCATGAGTTGCAAAAACAGCTATCCCATCTATATCAATAGTCTTGTAGTCATCCATGATAGGAAAGTCGAGCACCATCTGATCAACCTCCGCATCACAATTCCCACGAACGCAAACCAGCTTATCTTTATAGCCATTCAGCATTTCCATAACAGACTGAGTGTTGTATTCATCCGGCAGCGCATTTCTAGGACCATGATATAGTAAGTCACCCAAAAGCAACATTTTATCTGCGTTTTCTCTTTCAAAGGCATCTAGAAGTTGCCTCACATAATATTCAGACCCGTGCAGGTCAGAAGCTACCATCCATTTAGACATCGGTTATCACCTCGTATCAATAATCATGCAACTAAGATTGCTCGTACCTAAACATTCCCTTGGAGTCCTTCAACCATTTGACGGATTTTTTGTAATCCGGAAGCACCTTCTCCACCTCATGCCAAAAGGACTTGGAATGATTCATTTCCTTTCGGTGACACAGCTCATGTACCACCACATAGTCAATCACCTCAGGCGGTGCCATCATCAGTAGGCAATTAAAGTTTAGGTTGCCCTGACTGCTGCAGCTCCCCCACCTGGTCTTCTGATGGCGAATCGTAATCCTTCCATAATCCACACCTATGATTCCGGAAAAATAGGACACCCGCTCTGGAATTACAGCCTTCGCCTCAAGAGTCAGCTCTCTTATCTTATCAGCAGTTAAGTACTGCGCTCCCTCCGCTTCAAATTTTTCATTCGCGTCCTGCAGCTTTTGTATATGCTTTCTTATCCAGGGCTCTTTTTCCCTAAGCAACCTTTCGATGTCGCGCATCGATGCACGCTTTGGCGCTCTGACCGTAACTGTCATATCAGGATTCACCTGGATTGCCACAGATTTTCTATTGGAACGTATTACTGTAACATCCACGACATTCCTCCCGACTCCTAATGTAAGCAATCTCGCTCTTATTTTACTTCAAGCCATACACATCAAGGTCCACTTTTCCATCAACCACTTTAATACCCTCTGCTTCAAGCAGGCTAGCCTGGACGCCCGCTCCTCCAAAGGCAAAAGCACCTGCTAACTCGCCTTTTGAATTGACAACCCTGAAGCATGGTATATTGTCTGGATCAGGATTCTTGTGTAAAGCATTGCCAACAGCCCTGGACATTTTGGGATTACCTGCCATCTGGGCTACTTTCCCGTAAGTAGCGACCCTTCCATATGGTATCTGCTTCACAGCCTCGTATATGCGATGGGTAGGAGAATCGGTAACAATACTATAGCTTGCATCCACATGCCCACACACCGTATCAAATGGCACAGCTCCATCTAGCTGAATAGTAAGCCAATGTTCTTTGTTCATATGATAAGCTGGAAGATATCCATACTGATTGCGCACAAAGCTTATAAAATCTGGTGCCGCCTTCACGTTGACAATCCAAGTATACCCGCTCTCTTCACAACCGCCGCAGCCATCGATACCCAGCACTGAGTTCGCTACACGCATTCCAATTGCAAACCACTTATTGACTGTCTTCGCCCGAAAAACCACAGCATCAGGTGTGTCTGCCCATAGGTGCTCCCCTTGCACGTCGTATTTTTCTAAAATATATTTTTCCAGATGCCTAATCATACTACAACACCATCGCAAGAGCTAACTCTCATATTTCAATGTTATTTGCACTCCGCTTCGCTACTTGCTTTTAATCCTCAAACCCTGCATATTCTCTCATCTGCGCAGCGCCAAAAAATGCCGGCTTTTCTTTTTTATAAGTATCATACAGTACCGGACTTGCGCTAGCTCTCCAGGACTGACCATCACTAAATCCCCAGAAGGTCAGCGCATCGCTGTTTAGCGTACCATTATCTACCCTCTCAAAGATTCCATTGATAAGATTATAGTAGAATCTGCCCTGCTCGGCTAGATTTTCGTCGTTGGGCTTTTGCTCATTTTTCCATGCGCCCAGTCCTACGTCGAGCTCCGTAATTTCTATCTTAAGACCGGTAGCTGCCACCTTATCAAGTGCCTCGAAATATTCATCCAAATTGTCACTTGTATAGAGATGCCCCTGGAAACCAACACCATCTATTAGATAATTGCCTTCGTCGTCTCTAAGAGTATCCACAAACTGAACCAGTGTATCTGCCTTAAACTGCTCATTGTAGTCATTATAATACAGATCAATATGCTCAGGCGCATACATGTTTGCATAATAAAATGCATACCACAGGTAATCATCTCCTATAGTTTCATACCAGAGGTTTGCCTCCTTACGGATGCTTCCATCCTCCATCCAAGCTTCATTTACTACATCATAGGCATAGATTATATCTGCATAGCCAGCCGCCTCTAGCATAGTGAACATCTGCTTCATGAAGCTCTCCATACGTGACAGCATCACATCACGGCTAGACAGCGGATTGGCCATATCAAAGTCGTCATGAAAAATCCATTCCGGAGTCTGGTTGTGCCAGATAAACGTGTGTCCTCGCACCGCCTTACCATTTGCCTTCGCCCAGTCCAACACCTTAGTCATATCATCATTAAATTCAACTACCAGGTCATCCGCCTCTTTACTGGCATTAAGATTAAATAAATAATCTGGCTTCATAGAATTTTCTGTAGTAATACTGCTAAACTGCTTTAATACCAAGTCACGAGAGGTTACTCCAGAAAGCGTTCTAGATGAAATACACGTGCCAGCCTTCATGCCGTGCTCTGCAAACACATCCTGCAGATACACCCCCTCAGCAGGGTTTACTTCCTGCTCTGGTTCTGACACAGCCTCCTTTGCCTCATCAGCTTCAGCCACCCCATCGGTCAATTCTGCTATCTCCCCTGCAGTCTCAACTGCAACGTCGGTCATCTCTACAGGCTCGGCCTTCTGACCGCAACCTGCCAGACTTACCAGCGTGGCAAGTGTCAATAATAAAATAACTTTCCTCTTCATTCCTTTTTTCTCCTTACTATGCTTCACAGCATATTTTATTCAATACTAATTCTGTTGGCTCAAAATATCTTCCATATTTCGCCCTTCTTTTCTTCAAATATTCGCATAAAAAAACTACCCCAGAGCCAATTGAAGCTCCCTCCCAAAGTCGGAATTTCAGTTCGAACTTTTTGGGGGAACATTTCAAATGCTCAGGGGTAGTTTTATAATTTTTTATATGTACATCAATACTACATCAGACCTACTACTTTACATAGTACACATAGTTCTCTTTTCTAGGCGCCGCCTCATTCACTGGTGCTGCAGCATATCCAAGTGCGCAATGACCTATACCCTCGTAGTTCCCTTCGATGCCAAGGTCTGCAAGAATCTTCTTTCCGCACTCTGACTCAAACTCTTCCTTTGCACGATGGATCCAAATGCTTGATACGCCTAAGCTCTCAGCAGCATTCATCAGGTTGCCCATAACAAGAGAGCCATCGTACTTATATGTTGGTACATCAGCATTAGCCAATACTATGAGTATCACAGGTGCGCCATAGAATGGATCCATATCAGCACCCATAATCTTTGCATTTTCCTTAGAAAGCTGATCACGCACTTCTTTATTTGTTACAGCAATAATTATCGGGCTCTGTTTTCCCATACCTGTAGCTGCATAAGTACCTGCCTTCAAAATAGCATCCAGGTCCTCCTGCGGCACCATTTTCTCAGTGTCAAAATTCCTGCAGCTGCGTCTTGTCTCTAATACCTTTAATGTCTCGTTCACTTGTATACCCCTTTCTGAATCAATGGCTTCAAATCTGTACTTTTGCTTCACATCAGGATACTTTTCTCTATCTACTTCACCCAAAAACATATCATATGGCCTAGCGTAGGTATCAAATGGCGGATATAACGCCTGATAGATCACCAACGTCTCTCCATTTTTCCGTATGTGTTGCAAGCGTTACAATCTTATACAAATATTGTGACGAATTTGGGTCTACAGTTTCTCTTTTAAAATGTTTTACAATGTCACCTGGGGCAAAGGTTCTCTCTACTTTATTTTCTATCATAATATCAATGTATGTGTCTCAAACCGCTCATCAAACTCTTTGAAGAAATCAGGTCCATATGGTGTAAAATAGAATGTGCGAAGTATTTGGGTCAGCATATCGGCATACTCTTTTGAATCCATAGAAAGCTCTCCACTCTCAATCATCTGCACTATCTGTTTCTTGAGCTTATGCCACTTTCCAAGGAAATCATCGTATCGCTCATCAGAGATTCCAAGCCAATCGCTGATCTTAATATTATAGGTATCTTGTATATTACATCCTAGCTTCTCGTCCAAAATAATATACCCAATCTCTGTCTTACCATCTTTCTCAGAGTAAATTCTCCCAAGCGGATACAACCTGCAGATCCCCGGTCTGCAAAAATGAATGCTGCAGCGCCCATCACTAAGAAAAGGGCACACACCGATATCTTCGCGGTCGGTCGCTACCATTTTAATATGTGGAAGAATCATCCCGTCGTAATTACCCAGAGCCAAGGGGCCATCTTCAGATATCAACAATTCGAATGATACCTTTCCTCCTCCTGATACAGTAAGCCGGTGAGTCAACTGCCATACATCGTAAGGATCAAGAATAATTGTATCATCCATATTCTCACAGCAATGTTGACATCCCCTACAGTCATGACACGCAATTTTCGCTTGATCATCTCTACTGTATAATATTCCGTCCCTGCTATTGGGGACGGTCCTTTTGCCACGCTCATGTGTACTTTGGCTCATCAATTTTGACATTATTGTATCCCCTCTAAAAAGGTATCCCCAGAAACAATTCCAGTGGATACCTTTTATAATAACGCATCTTTACTCTTCTATCCAGAACAACTCATCCAAAGTCTTATCTAGAATTTTGCATATCTGTATGCAAAGATTTATCGTCGGATTATAATCGCCTTTTTCTATTGCATTTATTGTCTGTCTGGATACTCCGACCTTCTTAGCCAACTCTTCCTGTGACAGGTCCATTCCAGCTCTCGCCGCTTTTAATTTCAGGTTTTTCATATTACTCTTCCTCCTGACCACTGTTCCTGTCTACAATGTGCTTAATCAAATATTCGATGCCCATAACGACAAACATTAATGCACACTCAAGATTTATTACCTTCCATGTAAGTACTCCATTTACAACCATTGTTCCGGTGCAAATGTATGCTATTCCAGCTCCACCATTAACTAAGGTCAACACAACAAAGAGTACTATATAACTC
>JAZLKM010000027.1:0-156120 GCA_045597645.1 Lachnospiraceae bacterium
GCCGTTGTATGATAGGCCTTCTCTAGCTGCCTATATTTGTATAGCAAGACTTTTGATTTTAGATTCATCACCTACAGCAATCCTTTTTTCTGCAATATCTTACCGTACATAGCTGGGCTCATATAAAACAATCCCAGCGCCAATTTCTGTTTTATTCCTATCTTGGCTTTTAACAGCTCTTTTCTATATATGAGCTTAAACATCTGTCTTTTTTGCTGTGCTATATCTCTAAGCTCTTGATTATTGCTATAGCGCAGGACAAATTGAGCTATATACTGCAACGCTCCAGCCAGCCTTTGGCCATATATTTCCCTATCATGCTTCTGCTTGAAGTAACGGGCTTGATCTAGCAGTATCCCTGCTAATATATCCTCATCGCGCCAGTTCATATTGTCCATATAACTACCAGTATCACGGCGATAGAAATACAGATTTTCATGTATAAAGCTACATTTCTCAAGGGGATAGAGAATCTGGTATATGATACACTCGTCTTCGTGCCTAGTATCCTCCGGGAAGGATAATTTTTTCCACATTTCCTTCTTGAAGAGCTTATTCCATGCAACTATTCCCACTACTCCCAGGTCTTCAAAAAAAGTCCGGATGACCAACTGCCTTCCAGTCATATTTTCCACCTCATCAGTGTCAAATAAATTGACCTTCATACAGTCATCCATTGTCTTCCACTCTTCTATGCAGGCAACATTGCATATTGCAATGTCACTATTTTCCTGCGTCATGCAATCATAGAGCCTTTGCAACATATCAGGATGTATCAGATCATCTGCATCCACAAAAATGACATACTCGCCCCTTGCTATCTTGATTCCTCTGTTCCTAGCCGCAGATACACCTGCGTTTTGCTGCCACAGTACCCGGACTCTTCCGTCTTTTTTCTCGTATCCATTGGCTATCTCCTGACTTTTGTCAGTGCCGCCATCTATAATCACCAGCACTTCAAAATTAGAGTAAGTCTGGGCCAGTACCGATTCCAGGCAGGCTGTCAGATATTTTTCCGCATTGTACACCGGAATTATTATACTTATAAGTGGTCTTTCTATCATTCTATCCCTGTATCCATCCATACTATATCTTCTGATGGTACCACGTCTGGCAAGCTATCACGCCATATATCGGGTGCTACTATCACATTGCCTTTTCTATGGCCCAAAACTGAGCCCCAGAACGCATAAGTTGAAGTTGAATCTATGTGATACCGGCAGGCTGTCATTAGCAACAAGTCATCACCGGCTCCTGTGATCCCCTTATTATGCGGAAAAATCATGGTACTACCTGCCATTATGGGCTCTAGTATCTCCCTTGCCCCATTAGGATCATCGGTGAACACGTAAAATACCGGATTATCGCATCTAGCCTTAATAATATCTATCGCTTTTTCATAGTAAGCCGTATCACATATATCGTACTTAGAGCCTACAAAATCTCCGCGTCTTATATGCAGACTGCAGGACTCCTCATTTTCCATGCGAGCTGTGTCCTCGGCATACGCCTTGGTCAGATTCGATTTGAATCTAAATATCTCGTCAAGCCTGTCGCACTGCCAGTATCTGGTCCTGCCCCAGCCTCCATCCAGATAGTAATCATCGTCTGCCTTTGACAATATTTCTATCTGCTCTTCCACAGTTCTGGCATTGAAATATTCTTCGTCCCTCAGTGACTTGTAGCTATCTCTTTTTGAGAACGCCACATCCTGCCACCGATTCTCTACTCGAAGTCCTAAGCTTCCTGGTAGCACACCAAGTGGCCTGTATGGTGACATTTTCCTAATCTGAGCATTTGTAGCATACTCGAATCTTTGCTCAAATATCTTCTCTATCTCAAAGCCATCATGTATCTGGGCTCTGGTGTATTCTGTTATGTCCGCTCTAATGTCATCACGATATTGTTCTAGCCACTTGCAAAACGCTGTGGTGAACATCTGATTGCCTAAGCCACCTCTGAATCTTACTATTAACATATTCCTATGCTCCTAGTTCCCGATTATCCAACGCTTCGTTTAATTTGAGATTCTTTTTTGTGCCTCTAATCTCAAGCATCACACCCCACATCACCACAATCCACAGTATCAGTGGGAACCACTTATTTACCGCTCTAGACATGACTGTTCCCTCAAAGTCAATATAGAACAGCATTGTGACTATCCATGTAAGTCCCATGAATATGTCATACTTTACATAGTCTTTTCTGATTATGAACTCCATCAGGGCTGGTATCAGCAGTATTCCTACGTACCAGAAAGTATTTGGGATAATCATTACTATAAAAAGACCTATCAGAGCATACTCCAGGTCACGCCTTTTTACCTTGATAAATGCATACGTCGTTACTGCCGCCCACAGTATTACCATAATTATCTGCATTGCCAGGGCCGCTCCGCCTCCTATATGAAGCAATCTGCATATCGTAAGGACTACAGACCATAGGGAGATATCTGCTTCTGTAATATTTTTGATTTCAAACTCAAATATATTGCGAATACCGCCCACTATTCCGGTCTGGCTACTTGAGCCTGCCGATGCCACCATTGACACATTGTTTCTCTCTATCGATAGTTCTGCTGCATCATCAATCTGAGCCGTATCCCTTGCATCCTTGCCATCTTCTGTCGCATTCGCCTCAGGTATAGCGTCATCCTCTATGTAATCCTTATATTGTTCTATCACCCCATACTGATATGGTTGCAGGTAGTATTGATTCTGCAGCACAGTTGCATCCTTTGGCACCAGAGCAGGTAATACAAACATGGCGATTCCAGCCACTGCGCATACAATAGCTTCCTTCCACTTTTTTCGCTTCAAGAGTAACGCTCCGTACATCACAGGATAATATTTTAGGTTTGTTGCAAACGCCAATGACAGTGCTGCCAGATATCTCTTCTTGGCATCTGCGCTCTCATAGTATTTCAAGAAATAAACGATGAATACCAGGGCTATGAATACCGTGTTCATTCGCTCAAGCGCCACAAGCATTGGCATCGAAAGGAACATTGCCAGCACATACCAGTTTTTGCCTTTAATCACCTTCATATAGTCGCTTAACTCTAGCGCCAGACACACCAAGGTAAATAGCAGGACAAGATTATGTACAAAGTTCATCGCATACAGGCTTGTCCCCTCATACATCGTCCTGCACATATATCTGGTGATGCGGAAAATCATAACCATCAGTGGCGGGTAATGGCTGCTGTACAACGTATTTGCTCCAAACCCGCTTATTGCTGGCTCTATCCAGTCCTGATTATCCCAATAGCCGCCTGCGTAACCTATAAAATCTCCGTTGGCGATTACATTTACTATTGCAAGTGCAAAAAAACAAAGTATATTTGCAGGTATAAGCTGTCTGATTTTTCCAGTTCTTGCAAAAAATACATCCACATATAGCGCCATTACTATAATTGCCGGATATAAGGTTTTGAGCAAAATGAATCTGCGCCAATAATCATGATCTATCTCACTGTGCATTGCCTTTTCCACGACAATGACCATTAACTCTCTTGTGAATTTCAGCTCAAACAACAGGACGCAAAGCGCCATCACTGCAAATCCTACTATCCATTTTCTAGTATCCTTTTGCTGCAATAGCTTTTTCATGATTTCTTCTCCCACAAGGTGACATCCCAATCACCCATATCCATCACAAGATTATAGTGCTCTGTTTCCACATAGTGCTTGCTTAGGTTACTTTTATCAATTATCTCTTCGTTCTTATCAAGGCACAATACCTGGAAGTCTCCATCCTTCACCATCTCATTGACATAGTAGATGTAGTCTGCGTTCTGACTCTTCATGTACTGATACTTCTCGTCTTCATATTCAATTGGGAATTCGCACTCATTTACAAAGCACACCATATGCCCATCTGTGAACCAACCGTTTTGCATCATATCATCGTTCTCTAATGCCAAAGCAGTTGCTGCTGTTCCTAGGTAGACTTCGTCTGTCTCATACTCTGCGAGTTTTTTGGATAGTTCTCTATAGCTTTGTATATTCTCGTGTGTATAGATTGGCATTGTAAACGCGCGAGACAGCATAAGCGTAGACGCCGCCATAAGGAAAGTAGCTACATGGAGACTAACTGTCTTCGCCACATGCCTCTCATCAGGAATAAGCTCTATAAAGTAAATCCCCATAATAGCCAACGAAGGAGTCAGCATCTCCTTGCAATACTTATATCCATCTATGCCGTTTCTTCCCACAAAGCAAAGGGCTGCCACTGCACTAATCAAGTTCAAAAACAGCAGTGTGATATACTTTTGTACTCTGGTCATATGACGGAGTCCCACAAAGCTTTTTCGCCCTAATATTATCCCCAGCACTATCATTATTACATCTGCGATAATCAGATACTTATATGCATCAACGTAGAGCATGAAGTTCTCTATTGCATGCGCAAATATATCCTTTGATGAGCTGAAATACTGTCCCACTACAGTGCTTGTAATATAAAGTGGCAACACCTGCTCTAACACCAGAAGGCTAATCGCGCCACCTGCTACGCAGGTAAACATATATTTAAACGCAGTGCTTCTCTCGTAGATAATGAGCCACACAAATATCGGAAATACCATTACCAGCATGGTCTGCTTAGTGAAAAATAGAAGTATTGATAATAGGCTCATCATAAATACGTTCTTTTTTTCACGGCTTAGATACATTAATAGCAGTGCATACACGCAAAAGCCCATGGCGTCCGGCCTTAGGCAAAAGCCTGCCACTGTATATATTGTCGCTGAGGTCACTGCCATCATAAATGAAAACATTACCTTAACGCCCACATGTTTCTTATTATGCTCGCACATTATGCGTGTAAGAGCATATGTACTGCCTGCTATATATACCAGGTTCAGTAATCTATATGCCCACATGATTGATATTCTTGTCGCCTTTGCCAACAATGCTGCGAGAAGTGGATTGAGTCCCGAATAGAGATTCAACATAGGCACATTGTAGCTTGCCATACCTTCCTTAGTATATGGATTAATCCCGTTCATAATCGCATAACTTATGCGTACACTTGGAAAATCTCTGTACTCGTTGAAGGCATTAACCACCGTTGATGCGGCAAAGCCATTTAGCATGTATCCTAAGTATCTGGCCACTGCCACCAGCGCAATCAAAAAGAAAATTGCGTATATTAAATTGTCTCTTTTGAGCAATTTTTTCATTATACCTTACTTAAGAACTCTACTATCCTTTTTGCCTGTACATCCCAGGTTCGTTCGTTCACTACAAATTCATAAGCTCTTTTCGCAGTGTCATCCAGTTCCTTTTCTGACATTGCCGCCACCTTGTCAATCGCAATTGCCAATATGTGTGGCTCGTTGCTGTCTGCAAAATATAGCTTGTCCTCGTATTCTTCTGTAAATCCATTAAGCCTGGTGGACAATGTCGGCCTTCCACTTATCATGTATTCAAAAGTCTTGGATGGGAAAGTCACCTGCGCTATCGGATCCTCTGGATTTCTCGGATTCACCAGCACCCAGGCATTTCTCTGCACCTTTCGCATCTCCTCTGGCAGTATCTTTCCGCCAAATCTTATGGTGCTGCAAGCCTTTTGCTTAATGTACTCTGCCGCGTCTCCACTGCCGTATATTTCCAGCACCACCTCTTTGTTTTTCACTAACCTCATAGCCTCTATGAGCTCCTTGATGCCACTGTAATCGTTGAGAGAGCCACCATAGACAATATTTTTTATTGTGTTGTTTCGTGGTGATATAGGTTCAATTGAGGACTTAGCTACAGCTCCATCCATAACCATATATTCAGCATTTGGCGCATACACTTCTGCCGCATGCTTGTTCAGGGCTATCACTCTGTCAACACGGCTTATATATCTGGCTGTTTTTCTGAAGAAACTATTCATAACCAGTTTAGATATGCCACGTCTGTTATAGTTGTCGTCTATAGGCAGGTCAGCCAATAGCGGAACCACCTTGTACCCCTGCTTTCTCAGCTTATTTGCTGCATATCCTGTCTGTGGATACATATTAAAGGTCACAAGTACAGCATCTGGGTTCTCTCTTAAATATGACAGGCATTCTCTATATGCATGTCTACCCTGTTGGCGCTGCTTTATCACCGGAAGATTTCTGAACCCCACTCTTGTGGACTCCATAAATCCCAGGTCTATAGTCTCCTTTTTATACCTGCGCTTTGCATCTTTCGGCCACGCTGACACAGGATAGATAGTGACTGCCTTTAGCTCATCACACAATGGCTCCAGCGCCTCCAACAGGCCCAGCTGCATATTGTTGCCCGCTACTGAGACTCCAGAACACTGTCCTGCTTCTTTTTTTGATACTGCATACCCCAGAAAAATAATCTTCATGTCAAATCACCATAAGATGTGTATCTACCATTTTTTCGATGGTATATTCCGCCGCCCTTTGCATGGCTTTTTGTGACATAACGCTGCGCAAATCCCCATCTGCTAACGTATTCACTCTGTCAGATAATTCCTTTTCGCTGCCATTCGAGATGAGATAACCATTTTCTCCATCTATTATCATCTCTCTCGCTGCGAGACTTCCCTCGGTTCCTATAACTGGAAGGCCTGCCGCCATAGCTTCTCCTACTACCAGTCCCCAGACATCTCGGCTCGACAGGAAAGTAAATATATCGCATGCTCTAAAGAATTCCATCACCTCAGCCCTTGGCATGAAGTCTAGAAAATGTATCCTGTCCTTAGCAGCGCTACTGTCCACAATCTCCTTCAAATCTTCTGTGGGCTCTCCCCCAATAATATATATGCCGACATTCTGTGGCATTTTCTCTGCCGCACGAAGAAGCACATCGTGCCTTTTCAACTGTATCATACGGCCGACTGACACCACCGCCAGCTCCTCTTTTATATTGTACTTAAGACGAAGCGCCTGCTTTTGCTCTGCATCCGCTGCTCTAATCTCACTGGCTGCATAAGACGACAACGGGTATCGGATGATGTCATCTAGCTTTGCTCCGTAGGCCATAAGATAATTATCGAACTCCTTCGAGGTTGAGAAACACTTTGTGGCGTTTGCCACCACATTTCTCTTTAGCTTAGCCTTTAAGCCCTCAACTGGACCTGTAAAGCCCCCGTCCCCCTCAAATATATAAGGTATCTTTCTTCGCTTAAGGGTATTCACCACTATCTGCGCTGTGGGAGATGCCAGCACCTGCACTATCACCACATCATACCTACCTGGTACCAGGTATTTCGTGATTTTGGGGCATATGGCCATATCCACTCCAAAGGATATTCCATCTAATATTATGCCTTGGAAATTCTTGAAGCTTTGATTCTTCCAAGACTCATCTCGTTCAGCACTCGAAGCCCTCTCAAATACCACTGTAAGCTCGCAGTATTTTCCAAGCTCATTAAAAAAATCTACTCTGTAAGGCGAGGGTATGTTTGCGTAAAATAGAACCTTCTTCAATATTATGCCTCACCTTTCACCGGCAACGGCGCCAATACGCTAAACAATCCCATCACCATAACCGCCAACTGATATTTGTCATAACCATGGCCCGCATGCTCAGCGAATACAAGTAGCCACAATATTGGAACCAGCATAATCGCTGCCAATAATATTGCTTCCAGACCTTTTCCGGTACTTTTTATGCGCTTATGCTGACATATCAGTGCCACTATCAGGTATATACAAGTCAGAACTATGAGCAGCTTATTTATGCTATGGAAGTATCCATAAAAGTTGTACCTAAGCATCATGCCTCTATTGGTGAAAGCAGCACTCTCGCCTGTGATACGGGTGAAAAGCTGAGTCATCACTGTACTTTCCCCTAAAAACAGCACATTGAGCAACTGCCTTAACAAGAGCTCAACCACAAGCCCCAGGCTCCAAAGAATCCCATTTCTCACAAAGCCTATAGCGTTTTCCTTAAAAGCTACGCCCTTTGCTGCGCGCATCATAATCATAAGGAGCATAGGCATGCAAAATGAATAAATCGGCATACTCCAATAGTTCAGCACATATGTGACCATTCCGATAATGAAAAATACCAGTGGCTCTCTTTTCTCAAATTTCTCATTGCCATCAAGCATCAGAACCATTATGCACAGGCCATACATCATGATGATGTCTGTAGCATAAGCCAGACACTGAACTATAAGTGGCAACCCTGTCATGATGCACATCACTGTAAATGATATTGCCACAGGCATTCCCAGCTTCCTGTAAATCAGTACTACTGTCACTATAAGGAGTGCCAATGCCAGCCCCCAGGCTAAGAACCTAATCTGTCCAAGATTTAATCCCAACATAATCACTCTCATAACTGAGGTAAAAAGAGAATAATATCTTGTGTATTCAAAGTATGTGGTCTGCTCACCGTCCACCACACTTCTTAGGTTATTTATATCTCCGTAATACAGTTCCTTCGCGTCCTTATCCACCGAGAATGCGTTAGTCAGTGCATTCTTGAATGGGCTTCCATACTCTCTGGTTATAGCCGCATTCACAATTACAGTATCCGTAAAGTTGTCGAAGAAATAATTCTGCTGTTGACCTCCTAATAGGTACTCTGGATATGTACCCTCAGTTTCCAGCTGCTCCATACTTTCTCTGGCATTATCCCGCAAGCTGTCCGCAGGTATGCAAAAGCTCAGCACCGAAAATAGGTACACAAAGCAATTGATTGCTACAAATGCAATCAGCATATTCAATATTGTCTTTATTGCCTTCTTCTGTGTCACTTTTCTACCTTATTCTGCAGCCTTTGGTATGCCAATCAATATACCTACCGCTTAGTCGTCTTCCTTATTAATTTCTTCTCTCATGATAGCTATCTGCTCATCTGAGAAGCCTTCCGTACTTTCCTTTTGGAAAATTACTTTTATTGTTTCAAATAGTATCTGTATATCCAGCCAAAAGCTGTAATTTACGATATACATCAGATCCATTTTCAGCTTGTCATATGCTGTTGTATTGTATCTGCCGTAGACCTGAGCATATCCGGTGAGACCACCCTTTACTTTAAGTCTATATGAGAATTCTGGGATAAATTCAGAATATTTCTCCATATGCTCTACACGCTCTGGCCGCGGACCCACTATACTCATATCTCCCTTTAAGATATTTAACAGCTGTGGTAATTCGTCTATTCTGGTGCTCCTGATGACTCTGCCCACCTTCGTGATTCTATCGTCATCCTCACCCGCAGGTCTTGGCTTTCCATCTCTCTCTGCGTTCTCCACCATGCTACGAAACTTCAGTATAAAGAACTTCCTTCCGCCCATTGTCACGCGTTCCTGCTTGTAGAAAATAGGGCCATGATCCTCAAGCTTTATCGCTATTGCAGTCACAAGAGTGAACGGAAGTGTGACTATAAGTCCTAACACAGATAGGGCTATATCTGCAATTCTTTTTGCCAACGCCTGCCCGAAAGTTAGTCCTCCGTTTTCACACAAAATCAGTGGAGAATCGAAGAGGTTCACCTCCTGTGCTCCCCTCACCATTATGTCTGAAAGCTTTGGTGTCACGTATACTCTGATGTCATTTTTATATGCAAACTTCATCAGCTTATTCTTGCGGCTACTCTTAATGTCATTGATGATGACTGCATCATAGCCGAACATTTCCTCCTGGATACCTACCAAATCCTCTGCTGGAAGATCGTTCCCCACATAGATGCGCTTAGTCACCTTGTACAGGTCAGCTCGCTGATTTACCTTGAGGTCCAGATTGTTCGGATGATCTCCATACAGTTCAAGCACTCTGTAAGGTGGAACCAAAAGGCCATAGACCTTCGTCAGTATAAATGTCAGCAGCAACGTCATTACCGTGCTTATACCCCACAGCTGTGCTACCCATATGAACACTTCCTTCATTACCCAGGTATTAGCGATTACCAGCACCAGCATCGCAAATACCGCTATGTGCGCCACTGCCACCCCAAAAAACTGGCCAAGGAGGGTGTTGCTTAGCTTATGATAGCTTATGCGTAGTGCTCCGAACGCTTTCAGCGTCAGTGTGTAAATCATAAAGTACAAAAGGACTATCAAGTAGTTTCCTTTTCCAAGGAATGCCCTGTCCATAAGTCCATTAAATTTGGTAATCCAATACCATGCAAACACCGCTGTGCTGGCCAGTCCCAGCATCAGCCCTACCATGAAAATGTATAGTTTTTGTCTCTTGTTCTTCTGCTTTGGCATTATTTGTCGCCTGTTACTTCCCTTTTTAGTTTTCCTGCAATGAACTCCTCTGTCCTTTGCATAGAAGTATATGTAGCACCTCCAATATGAGGTGTAATAATCAGATTGTGGTCAGCCTGAAGTTCTATGAGCTCTGTGAGCTTGTTGTCGCCATGAGCCTCATCCTTAAGCACGTCTATGGCAGCTCCCTTCAACGTGTTAGTGCGAAGTGCCATTATCAGGGCCTCCTCGCTCACCAGCTCGCCTCTTGCCGCATTGATAAAATACTTCCCATCCATGCAAGCGAACTCATAGGCACCAATCATATTTTCATTCTCTGGCGTATAGTTCACACACAATATGACCATGTCAGCTATATCTATCAGATCTGTCAGCGTATTTCGCTTATCGTATTTAGTCTCATATTCAGGATAGCTCTCGGTGTCGTAGTAATGTACATTCGCACCAAATGCGTCAAAATATCCTGCAATTATCTTGCCGACTCTGCCCAGACCTATGATGCCTATATTTAGACCATATATCTCGAATCCCTTGTATAAATCTCTGTCCCACACCTGGCTATTCTGATTCAAAAATGCATGACTATAATTTCTTAAAAGTCCTAGTGCCAGCCCAAATACATGCTCCGGTGTAGCTCTGATGCTCGATAAAAATTCATACTCGCCCTTGAGCGATACCACCTGCACCCCCGGCCTTGTTACATTTATGTGATTGAGTCCTGTGGTGGGACTGCATATGTATTTTAGATCCGGTGCATCCTTTATCAGCTCGTCATCTATGTAATGTGCGAGCCTTATAAATACCGCTGTCTTGTCCTTCAGAAAGTCAGCTATTTTCTGACGTAGCTCGTCCCCTTGGGCACCTGCTCCGTCAAATAGTTCCACCTGTCCCAGCTGTCCTATTTCGTTTATCGCCTTTGGTGAAAAATCCTCTGGCTCTAAAATTCCTGTTTTAAAATTTTCTGACATAGATTCCTACTTCTGCTCTCTGGCGATTTTCCATCTAAGCAGCTCAACATCATCCATAGTATCAAGGTTCACTGAGTTCTCTCTGCTCATCACATACATAGCTGGAACATCGTCAAATACCTTCTTCTCTGCCAACATGTAGTCAGAATCAGTGATATATATTGCACCATTTCTCACGTACCAAGGTTCCAGTTCCTGCCTGCGCATACCCTTATTGTGGCCTTCATGGAGTGGAACTGCCTTGTCTCCATCCTTATGATATGCCACCAAGTCACAGATATATTCTTCCTTGTAGCAGGTGATGAGCGACTTTGCCGGGCTGTTTCTATATATCTCGAGCGCTGCTCCTATATCCTCTGGTGTGCGAAGCGGTGTCGTGGGCTGTAGTAGCACTATGGTGTCATACACGATACCCTGCTCCTTGTAGAATTCATAGGCATGTATCATTACATCGACGCTCTTGGAGGTGTCTGCTGCCAGATATTCCGGTCTCATAAATGGCACTTCTGCCCCATATTTTCTGGATACTTCAGCTATCTCTTCATCGTCAGTTGACACAATGACTTTATCTACATAGCCTTTCTCCATTGCTCCAAGCCCTGCTTCTATGCTCCAGGCTATAAGCGGACGTCCTGCAATGTCCAGAATATTTTTTCTCGGTATTCCTTTTGAGCCTCCACGGGCTGGTATCAATGCTAAAACTGGCATATAGTCTCTCTGTTCTAGTCAAGGCTCGCCCTGACAATTCTTTATTCGAAATTAGTACTGCAAAATCTTGTTTATCGGCACATCACCCAGCTCAGCTATGATTTTTGCAATGCGTTCTCCAGCTTTGCCATCACCGTAGAGTGTGTCACATTCAGGTCTTTGGGATGCGCATATTTTCTCATAGGCTGCTGTGATATCCTCAGCTTTATATGCACAGTCAATTACGTTCTTGCCTCGCTGACGACCTATCTGTCTGTCGCCGATGTTGATGGCTGGTACTCCCAGATATGAGCATTCTCTTATAGCTACAGATGAGTTACCTACCACGCACTGGCTTCCCATGAGGAGTACCAAAAAATCCTCAGGGTCCATATTTTTGAAGAAATATATATTGCTTTTCTTGTTATGCTCACGATGTACTCTGATTGCCTTTGCCACTCCGTCAGAGCCTGCATCTACATTCGGCCAAAACCAATATACCTGCTTGCCGAATTTCTCCACAGTCTCCAAGAGTTCCTGGGTCTGCTCTCTGGCATGCTCTATATCCGTAGTCAGAGGATGCTGCTGTACTACTATGTAGTCTGCTCTATCCTCCAGCAGATATCCTACTCCATTATATTTTGATGGCGGGTCAAATTTCAGCTTTTCATAATTGCTTCTTACAGACTCTGCTATATCAATAGATGGACATCCGGTTATATATACTCGGCTTGGGTCCTCACCCATCTTGATAACTCTCTCTCTTGCCTTCTCATTGGCCACGAGATGTATATCCGCAAGTTTCGTTACTGCATGGCGTACCTTTTCATCTATATTTCCAGTGACCTCTCCGCCCTGTATATGCACCAGAGGGATATTCATGTAAGAAGCTGTAATAGCTGTAGCCATAGTCTCGAATCTGTCAGCTATTGTCACCACTATATCCGGCTTAATATTGTCAAATATAGTACTAAGCTCCAATATTCCTAGCCCTGTGGTCTTGGCAGTCACATTAATATTTTCTCCGCTGACTACGTTATAGGCCTCTGCTGCCACCTCAAAGCCATCTGCTCTGATCTGGTTTACCACCTTGCCATAGTTATCAAGCACTGCCGATGCTGCTGCCACTATCTGCAGGTTTACATCCTTATACTTTTTTAATTCAAACAGCGCGCTTCTAATGCGTGAATAGCTAGGTCTTGCTGTTATGACTACGCATACATTTTTCATTACTCTAAATCCTCCAGTCTGACAGGCTCGTCTATTGACACTGCCTTGGTCAGAACCCTGCCGATTAGCTCGGGCTTTTTATTCTCAGGAATTCCTATGTTTGGCTTTTTAGCAGCCAAATCCGATGCCACCAATACATGTCCCGGCTCCAGATTTCTATTGTAATAGATGCTCTTTGAGAACATCTGCTTTAGATTCTCCCTATCCACATCTCTTTTTGAGAAGTCAGTACGGGCATTTTTCATAGCTGTTATAGCCTTAGCACCATCCACGATACGCTTCAAATCATCCAGTGATACTGACGCCTTTACATCCGGTCCAAACATATATGGGCTCATGGTGACATGCACCTCGGCTACCATAGCACCCAAAGTCATAGCTGCAAGGCAAGGATATATAGTGGCTGAATGATCTGAAATTCCTATCACGCAATCCTCATACCTGCTCTTCATCTGAGTTATAAGTCCTATATCTATCTGCTCTGGCAGCGACGGATATGCTGTAACACATTGGAAAATAACCGTCTCGTTTCCGTTCTTTCTTACCTTATAGACATGCCTGTCCAGATCCTCCCATGTAGATAATCCTGATGAGAGGAGAATTGGCTTACCTGTAGCTATAGCTGCATCCAGAAGTGCCTCGTTAAATATCTCTCCTGCGCCAAATTTCATAGCTGGCACGCCTATTTTATCCAAAAGCTCTAAGGCCTTCATGGAAAATGGAGAGCTAAGGAAATCTATGCCTCTGTCGTCTGCATGCTTTTTAAGCCCTGCCCACTGCTCATCAGTAAATTCCATTCGCTCCCAGTAGTCATACCTAGTCTGATCCTCGAAACTAAATGGCACTCTGAATGGCTCGAGCGGTGTGCTCTCCTGTGACGCTATATGTGTCTGAAACTTAACGGCTGACACTCCCTGATCTGCCACTGCATCAATAAATGCATGGGCTTGACCCAACGAACCATCATGGTTCTGGGATATCTCGGCGATTACATATGGCTTTTCCAATTCTCTAAACATAAGCTCTTCTCCTGTTGATGCTATGTCCGCCATTCTATGGCATTTCTGCCATCAAAACCTTGCTCATTTCACAGCCCAGCTTACTTTATCGGTGATAGGCAGTAAATATTATGCTTTAGTTCCTTAATGTCTACTTGCACTGGCTCTCCTATCAAATCACATGCACGGCTGATAAGGTTCGACATTTTCTTTTTTGATATATAATCAGTATTCTTTCCGATGTTTTTCTTCTTAAGTGCTCTAATCCTGCCATGGATGATGGTCCACTGCTCATGAAGTGTACGAGGACACTTTATCTGGACTGCACCTTCCTTGTACTCATTCTCATCAAAGGCATCAGCTATGATGCTGGCAAAAAGCTCATCGCTGTGGAGAAGATTGTATTTATATCTATCCTCCTTCTCCTTAGTTGCAAAGCCTTCCCAGCCCTTTTCTCCATTCAGATAAGCAAGTGCCATATCTGCAAGCTCCTGTGGCGACTTCGCTACGTCGCTAAGGCTCCTTATAAAATCCGAAAACATCAGCTTATATGGCTCGAACTCATCTGGCTCATACTGTATGCTGATTCTTCCACCGCAGTATGCTTCGTAGGCTGTAGAGCATCCGCTGTGAATTAATAGGGCTGCCCCCGCAATCCAGCCGTTGGACTCTCCTTCTCTTATTACGTGTACATTCTCATATGGCGCAAGGTCTTCAATAAACCTGTTTATAAACATCGTATCACCCGGATGAGGTCGTACGATTATCTGCCTGTCAACAGATTTTGCGAGGTACTGTATTGCCTCTATAAACGTCTCATAATATCTGAGCTTAAATTCTCTTCTATCCTTGTAGAAGTCCACAGTGTAGCTGGTGACTCCATCGCCATTTACTCTGGTATAGTCCTCACCTCGCCTTGATTTTCCGAAGCTTGAGCTTACCAGTATATAGTCGCCATACTTTTCCTTGTATCGCTTGGCATCCTCATTGTAAAAAGCCATTCCGTTTCTCAGAAGGTCCATTCTCGGATTACCTGCCACTATGCATTTAGGTAGTAACTCAGGCATTACCTCCTCTATGACATCCCGGTGCATATCTCCCCACAGAAACATCTTCTCAAAGTTAGCTGTGGTGTCCTTGCCGAGTCTTGTCTCTAGGTAAAGCTGGGCTGTTGTAAGTATCAGTCCTTCCTCATCCAGGGCATACACCTTGCAGCCACTGTCTGCGATTCGCTTATGCTGTGGATACTTAGCGTTGGTAAAGTCCTTATCCAGAAACACTCCTGTGCTGAGGTTTCCTGAAAGCCTGCTTCTGACACAGGTATCCTCGCCCAGCACCACTGTGTAGCCGCGTCTTACCAGTTCAGTGCCCAACAGTACCTTGGCACTCAGCTCCCTGGCCATGCTTTCCACTGGTATATAGGCTACTTTATCAAGCTTGCTATCTGTGTTTTGGGGCATCTATCTCTCCCTCTCAATCTTGCCATTTTCCACTCTGTACACCATGTCGCAGCCCTCTATTGTGGTAAGTCTGTGAGCTATGATCACGAGTGTCTTCTTGCCATGAAGTGCGTTGATTCCCTCCATGATGGCTGCCTCTGTCTCGTTGTCAAGTGAGGCTGTAGCCTCATCAAAGATAAGTATTTCAGGATTTGTGTAGAGTGCTCTTGCTATACCGATTCTCTGTCTCTGTCCTCCTGAAAGTCTGATACCTCTCTCTCCTATCTTGGTATAGATACCGTCTGGCGAAGCATCTACAAAATCTAGTAGCTGAGCCTCTGCCAACGCATGTCTTATCTTCTCCTCATCGAAGTCACCCTTATCCACACCGTATGCCACGTTGGCTGCTATTGTGTCATCAATAAGATATATTGACTGTGGTATGTAGCTAAGCTTCTCGAGCCACTGTCCGTAGTGGGCTCTTATGTCAGTTCCATCGCAGAGTACTGCACCCTTCTGTGAGTGTAGCAAGCCCAAAAGTATATCTATGGCTGTGGTCTTGCCCGCTCCTGATGGTCCTACTACTCCTATGGATGAGCCAAATGGTATTTTCATATTGGCGCCATCTAATACATATTTCTCCACATTTGGATAGTGGAAAGATATGCCGGACAGCTCGCAGCAATCATCAAAAGTCAGATCCGGCACTCCGTCATAGTCTGCCGGCATCTCATATGTAACCCCAGTGTACTCGCTCTCATCTATAAGCAGCAGATTCCTAAGGACTGCATCAATATTGAACTCATAGTAAGGAATGCTGTTAATTACGTTGGTCATTCTGTTAATGCATGGCAAAATACGCACTGCTGCCACCATAAATGCCGATAGCGCAGGTATCATTGCAACCATACTAAGTCCATTATTTGAAAGTACTAAGAGCATGAGAAGTACTGCGCTTATTGTCACTGCCTCTATGATAAGATGAGGTGCATACTTAAGCACAGTGAACCCTCTCTCGTATTTTGCTTTAAGCGCAGAATGTTTTACATAATGCTCTACAAAAAAATCCTCTTTTCGGTTGACCTTTGTGTCTTTAATCCCGCCTACTGCCTGTAGCAGCCACTTGTTTATCTTTTCATTCTCTACTCGTGACTCGTGACCTAAATACTGTATTTTTTTACGCACGGCTTTCACGATTATAAGCATCTCTATCAGCAGAACGACAGAAACTATACCTGCCATGAGCGGGTTAATCCAAAATACGACAATGGCAAGTGCGATACATACTATTCCATCCGATGCAAAATCCATGAAATTGCTAAGCAACGTATATGAGCGATTTACATCTGTTCCAATAAGCTGTATTACTTCGCCTGTTGAGGTGTTTAGATAATACTCGTACGGACGATGTATAAATATTTCCATCAACTGCTGCTGAAGCTCTATCTGATTTGTTGTCAAAAATTTCTGCAGTATATGATACTCCAGCATCTGATATGCATCCTTGACTATGAAAATCGTGATCAAGGCCACAAGCATAACATTTATAAACTGCTGGCTACTGTTTATGTGGAGTATATTGCAGGCGATTATGGCATATTCATTAGTGCAGTAGAACTGGTCATTAGTGACTGCCGTCACAAGTGGCACTATCATTCCTACGCCGGCTATGTCCATGAGCGCAGCAATCAGCATTAAAAACATAACGCCTACTGCCTGCTTCTTCTGCTTTTCAGTTAGAAAACGTAATAGCTTTTTTACTACTCTTTTCATTCTATTAATTATCCCCAGTTGGTATGATCGTTTTTACCAAGCAAAGCTTTTATATAGTAGTCTACTCTGCTTATTACTCCCTTGATGCCTTTTTCCTTTAGGTTGCGCCAAAATCCTCTCCAGTGCGTCTGAGCTTTGGTCTCTCTCTTAAGTGGCTTGTCGTTGTAAGGCGATGCTTTGTACGCCTCGTACCACTCATCTCCGCAAATGATATAGTCGTATTTCCATGGCTTGCCGCCTGTATCATAGTGGATTATCGTGGCATCCGCTGTGAGTGCTTCCTTGCTGTCATATTCTGTGCCATACAGGCCGTTTAGCATTTCCACAGTGTAATTATTCTTCTGTATCCCCAGAAACTTATTAGGCGTACAGTTATACTTAAATGAGATATTCCCTATGCGGTCTCCCAGCACCATATTAAATGTCTGCTGGTCCATTGAACCTCTGTCGCCCAGAGATTTCCTAACCTCCATCAATTGTGGTGCCAGCTTCTCATCTCTCATAGCCTTGGCATTGAATAGCAGTATTCCTGCATTTATCAGCTTCCTGTCTTCAAAAAGCATATCAAGGCTAGGTACTCCTGCCAGGACATTGTCGCCAAGCTCAGTCTCGTACAGCTCAGTCAAGTCCCCTCTTACACAGATATCTCCATCCAGGTACACCAGCTTGTCATACTGCGGTATGAGATCACAGATATTAAACTTAAGACAGCATGCAATCGGTATATGCGCCAGCTGCTTTATATCTCTGTACATGTCAAGAGACGTCTCAATTATATGTAGATTACTGTCATTGCCTTCCACTGACTTTTCCAGCTCTCTTCTGGCATTATCAGAGCATTCTGCCATTACCACGAAAATGTCATATTCTGTGGTGGTCGCCTTATTCCTCAGTAGCGTCCATATGGCCACACCTGTCTGCATGACAAAATTTTCATCTGTTATAAATACTACAGGTATCATCCCTTGAA
The DNA here is from genome assembly GCA_045597645.1 of Lachnospiraceae bacterium. Lineage (GTDB taxonomy): Bacteria > Bacillota > Clostridia > Lachnospirales > Lachnospiraceae > JAKSSE01. Next base: position 18,236 of record JAZLKM010000027.1, read on the forward strand.
TTTCCATTCTCTCTTCTGCTTATGCTTATTTCGAGCAGTCCAAATCTTGTACCAGATGCCTGGGTGTTTATATCCCAATGTTACAAGCTGCCTCTTGCGTTTACCCACACTGCCAGCTTCAATATCTAACACCCAGCCTTTATATTGCTCAAACAACTCTGCGTAACCTTGATGCGACTTGCTCACTTCATCCGGGAGCTCAGCTCTAATTCTGGTCATTATATTGCAGGCTGCATATTTTGCCAGAAGGACATTCTTCTCGTCCTTGTCAGCGTAAAATTCTATCTGCTCCATGCGCGCTGTCAGTGAGTCGAACAGTACTCTTGCCCTCTGAGCGTCATCATGAGTGATACTATCACCGCGTTTAGACTGATAGAAATATGTCTCTGCATATACCAGTCCCACTTTTTCTGCTGCCCAGTACAGCTTGTAAGTGGTGGCCATATCTTCGCAGAGTCTTCCAGTTGGAAAACCAATTCCATCAAATACACTGCGCTTATACAGCTTTGTCTGTACCACGGTTGCTCCACTGCCATACCTATTTTCCAGCTGGCATCTGGCGAATTCCCGTCCGCTCATCACTACCACTTCCTGGTCCTCAGGTACGTACTCCAGTATGGTGGTATCATCCATGAAGGAATATACCAGGCACTCCGCTATATCCAGCTGATTTTCGCTCATGGCATTGTAAAGTATCTCTATATGCCTTTGATGCACCAGGTCGTCACTGTCCACATATGTAATGAGCCCCCCCGTAGTCTTGTTAAGCCCTACGTTTCTGGCATTTGCCAGATCGCACATCTCCTCATATACAATTCTAATGCGCTCATCTCTTGAAGCCCATTCCTCAGCCAATGCCTGGCTATTATCCTTTGAAGGCTGCACTACCAGCAGTATCTCCAGGTTGTCATAGGTCTGGTTTACGATGCTGTTTAGGCATCTGTCCAGATATTTTTCTACGTTATAGACCGGTACAACTACCGATATCAGCGGTCTATCTGTCATTTCATTCCTCTTATCTTTTCATACATCTGCTCACTTATCGTAAATAGATGTAGCTTTATCTTGGATTTGATTCCAAGGGGCAGCCCCTTCAATTCATTTCCAAGGACTTCTCTGTACCTATGGCGCAGCTCATTAACATCTACCAGTGGCTCATCTTCCTTTTTGCCTAGCAATATAAGATGTGCCAGATTACTCTCGTATCTGTCCCAGGCAATAGCACAAAGCTCTTTGTCGCCACGTGACTTGTAGAACTCTGCCTGCTCCTTAAATGCCTCCAGATGGTCATTGATTTTAGACACATATCTCTGGTCAGCCATTATGCTACCCTCTCGCTGTCTGTAGTAACACAGCTGAGCCGGTAGATATGCCACTTTCTCCAAATCATAGAGCACCAGATGTGTGGTGGCTGCATCCTCAAACACCCTGCCCTCCGGATATCTGACCCTGGCAAACTGCTCTGCTCTATACAGCTTGTTCCAAGCTATTACGCTAAGACCTGTCATAAGGTCTCCTTGGAGCAAAAGGACCTGCCTTCCTGTATAATAACTAGGTTCATCTCCCAGCCCTTCTACCTCTTTCATATTTTCCAGGGTAGCATTTTCATCCACAAACGTCCTGCCGCAGAACACCAAGTCTGCACTGCTCTCATCCATAGTATTCATGAGTAGCTCCAGCGCCCTTGGATGCAGAGCATCATCTCCATCGAGGAAAAACAAATACTCACCCTTCGCATTCTCAATTCCAGTATTTCTGGCTGCTGAAAGGCCTCCATTTTCCCGATGAATCACTCGAATCCTGCTATCGTATGATGCATATGCATCACTTAATCTGCCGCTGTCATCAGTGCTGCCATCGTCCACCAGAATTATCTCGTAGTCGCTATAAGTCTGTCCTAATACAGAGTCCACGCAGCACTGGAGATATTTTTCTATGTTGTATATAGGTATGATTACACTAATCATTGGCATTCCCGGTATCTTGCTATTTTGACAGCTCTATGTATCTCTCACTCTTGGGAGGGTAGTCATTGCAATCAAGTCTGGGCAATAGCATCGCGTCCTCCTGCCCTATGATTGCTACCCTCGGCTCCACAGTCACTCCCAGCTTCGCTCCTATTGACCTGCAATACTCACAAGTGCCCTCGTTATAACCGCCGTAGGGATAGTTCATTACCCACGCGTTTCTATCTATGAACTCATCTATCGCATCAAGTCCCTTGTCCACATCCCTGCGCATATCCTCATCGTTAAGGCTGGACAGCCAGTAATGGCTGTAGCCATGGCAGCCTATGAACATGCCGTCTGCCTTCATGAGTCGAAGCTGATCTCTGTTTAGGTACAATTCATTCGCAAATATTTTCTGCGGCACACCGACGTACTGATCAAACAGCTCATTGGTTATTATGTCTCGCAGCCTCTCCGGCACACCCTTTTGCAATATTCTCTTCACAAAGATTGTGTCAGGACCATCGAATTTGCCCGCTATGGCATACTGCTCATATAGCTCTGCCGCCGTAGGAATATCAAATTCAGCCCCCCTATAGTAGTCCAGCTTTTCCTTTACTGTGGCCACAAGCTTTGATATCTCTCCTGATGCCAGCACGAAGTGTATCTTGTTGACCCCCAGCAGCTCTCTCTCCTCTAACACATTGCCTGGTACGAAAAATGAACCCTGCATACCGTGCTCTTTTAGCACTGGAAAAGCCGCTGAATAATGATCTATATATCCGTCATCGAAGGTAAGCAATAATGCTTTTTCAGGTAGCAGCTCTCGCTCTGGGTGCTCCTGAGCCTCAATCACCTGCTCCATTGTTACCACATTGAAGTTGGCGTCAAAGAACTCTATCTGTTTTTTGAAGAGCTCATAGTCGAGCCCCTTTATTTCAGGGTATCTGCTGCCCTTCAAATCTCTTACAAAGTGATATACAGCTATCTGTAACTTCTGCAATTTATATACCTCTCTAGCTAGGTCCCATTATGTATTCGGCCTATCCTGATCGCCATCTGCCTTAAATATTCTAGTGCCCTCAGTGCAGTAAAAGCTCCACATGTCTACATTGCGCTGCTCAAACGGATCAAAATACTGAGGTATGATATTTTCACTCTCATATCTATCAGCGAATCCCGCTTCAAGTATGTAGTCTCTTGTAAGCCCGTACTCGTAAAAGTCTACATATTCAAGGTTCTCTGCCACAAGTCTGTCAGTGAAAAACTTTCTGGTGCCAGCTAACAGCATCTCATCTCCTATGTAATCAACGATACGCAGCACCTTGGCTCCGTTAGCCTCCACGACTCTGGTCATGAGCAGCGCCCCCACTGCTCCGTCGTCGTATGGCAAGCCCCACACCTCATAGGTGAATCTGGGATGTTCAAAATATCTATGGCTCAGATACTCGTTATCCTTGTACGGGATTACATCAAGGCTCTCAACATCGAACGCCACTTTAAGCTCATCCATAGTATTAAATCTTATTGGATTCACCTGTCGGCTTATTGGATTTACCCGTGGATCGGTTGCGCTCTCAGCGTCTTTGCTGCATTTCTGCGCCCCTGCATCAGTATCATTTATGCCTTCAGCATTTCGGCTTTTATTTATAACTGCTATTTTGAACTCAGCCTTCTGAGGATTTAGCATGTAGAAATGCTCCATCCTGACAACCTTGCGCTTAAAGACTCTCTCCTCTATGCGTCCGGTGGTATCAAGAGTCATTCCGTTGCCAAGCTCATCTCTGCATCCGCTTAATGCTCCAACTCTTTTGGCTAGCTCCAGGCCCAGTAGTGGCAGATTACCTCTGTCGCTATTTGCCTTCCAGAGGCTCCCCCAGGTGTCGTAGACCTTCGCATTAGGTCCTAGCGCTGTTGGCAGGTATCCAAAGACTGCCTCTATCTGATTTGTGTCCTTGTCTATCGCTATTACAAAATAGACCTTACCGTCACGCTGATAGCAGTACTCGAAGAACTCTCTGTCTCTTGAGAGAAGATGATTTTTCCTCCAGTATGTACCTATGAAGTACATTATCTGTGGGATATCTTCCGGTGTCGCCAGTCGGATATCATATTTTTCATCAAAATGATTTGCCATTATTCCTCTATAAGTGACTCCATAAGTGCGATTATTTTGTCCTTATTTCCAAAATTATCTGCTATTACCAGGGATGCATCGATCTCGATTCCGAATTCCTCCTCCAGGCTGTATACAATGTCAATCAGTCCGAAGCTGTCGATTATGCCGTCCTCAATCATGTTGTCGCCGTCATAGTCGATAATCTCATCGTTAGCATCCTCAAGTATTGCCAGTATTCTCTCTTCCATAGCGTCTCCTCATTTATGCGGTTATAGTCCTAGCACCGCCCAATTTCTATTTTGCTTATAGCTATCAACTTATCAGCTAGTCAGCACTTGGTCTTGCTACAAGTGTCAATTTATAGTCTGCTGTCTTTTTGTATCCAAACTCATCATGGAGCCTTAGTGAGGATATATTTTTCTCCTCCACCCAGGCATTTAGTCGCCGCACATCAGGGCGGGCTGAAACTATCTCTATGAGCCTTCGTTCAACCTGCTTCGAGTATCCTCTGCACCTCATATCGACGGGTGTATATACATATTCCTCTGTAGCTATTCCACTTTTTATCCTGTATATCGCAGCAGCACACAGCTCATCCGAAAGGCTTGCTATGACAATATCTGTCTCATCCATATAGGCCTGCAGTCTGCTTCTTGGTGGAAGCTGAGCCCCTATCGGGTCAAAGCAGTCATATATCTGCTCATAGGCTTCTATTGTCTTGTCTTCGGAAAATGTCACCTCGCTCTTGGCGCTTAATGCATCGGCACCCTCATTTTTCGGCTGCGCACTCACCTGCTGTAATTCACTCGCATGCAGTTTTATTTCATAGCGGTTGTATTTTTTTGCTGCCTCAAATCCATTTTGCAAAAGAGCTGCTGTAACTTCGCTGCAGCGCTCCTTGCCAGTCTTCTCGTATATCTCAGTGATGACAGGCAGCTGTGTCTCGTACTCTGGCATCACATACTCAGTGGGCTTATTTGTGATAAAGTACAATCTGCACAGGTCATCCTGCTTCACCAACACGCTCACCGAATTATCACCCGCGGTCCACAGGACCTGCGTCATTTTGAGGCTGTCCTCTATCTCAGTGCCTATCATTGGATAATTGGTTACCACCCGACCGTCTGACTTTAGCCTTTTATATTCTTCTGCTATTAGATTTGCATCTGTGAGTACCTGCCACATACTATTCCCTACAGATTTTCCTTCAGCTTTACTCTGTCTATCTTGCCGTTTGCGTTAAGTGGCATCACTGGTACATTTACCACCTTGCCAGGTATCATGTATTCAGGCACCATCGTCTTTAGCTTTTCTGACACCCATGCCTTTTCTATAGCGGTCTCGCTCTCCACTATGAGTACAATACGGCTGTGCTTCTCGTCATATATACAGCAGCATCTAGGTATCTCATCCAGTGATGATGCCGCTGTCTCTATCTCGCCCAGCTCTATTCTGTGTCCCAGGTGCTTTATCTGAAAATCCTTGCGGCAGGAGTAAAGTATCTCGCCTCTCTCATTGTAGGACACCAAATCTCCTGTCCTGTATATTTTTTCCTCATATACCGTGTTGAGTGGATTCTGCACAAAGGCTGCATCTGTCTTCTCAGGGTTGCCGTAATATCCTACAGCCAGCGATGTACCCTGCACACAGAGCTCTCCCACGATTCCAGGCTCTGTGATCAGCTTATCCTCGTCATCCAATAGAAGTATGCGAGTGTTCGGCATCGGACCACCTATGGGGAGTGTCTCATCATCGTCAAACTCTCTGTCCACTATGTAGAAGGTACATGCGTCCGTAATCTCTGTCGGTCCATAGAGATTGGCATATACTGCATTAGGTATAAAGCTCCTCCAATAGTTGAGCTGCTTATTGGGCATCACCTCTCCGCAGAACAGTATGCGCTTTAATACGCTAGACATATCCACATTCTTTAGAGCTCGAAGCTTCGCCACGGCTATAAGTGCTGACGGTACCCAGAAAATAGTATTGATATCATTTTCTTTTATGTACTCCAAAAGAGGTACCGGCTGTGAGAAGAGAGCTGACGGTATGATATATAACGTAGCTCCTGTCTTCATGCATGAATAAATGTCGAGTATTGAGTTGTCAAAGTAAAATGGTGCCTGATTGCCAAAGGCATCTTCACTGGTAACTTCAAACTGCGATGTCACCCAGTCTGTGTAATCAATCACAGATCTGTGACGTATGCCTACTCCCTTTGGCACCCCAGTGGAGCCTGAGGTAAAGAGCACATATAGCAAATCCGTATCTAGTATCTGGGCTGTAGCCTTTGCTACATTGGCCTCGTCATCCGGAGCCGGTGTAACATCATCATAGATTATCACCTCTCCATCATATCCAAACTCTGCCAGACCGGCCTGTAGCTCTCTGGTAGTTATGATAATCTCCGGCTCTAATATCTCCAGGATTTTCTGCACTCTGCTGCTTGGCATGGTTACATCTATAGGTGAATAAAAATCCCCTGCATATGCGATACCTGCAAAGCATACTAGTACGCCCGTGCTTTTCTCCATATAGACAGCCACCGGCTTGCCACTCTCTGGTTGAATCTGTAGGACTTTTGCTGCAATTGCCTGCGCCATTTTGCGCCATTGTCCAAATGTCACCTGTCCATTCTCGTCTACCAGCGCCGCCTTATTTTCATATACTCTGGCAGTCTCGTCGAGCCATTGCGTTACATTAATCTGCATTCTATCTCCCTATGCCTTTTGCAATAAAAAACGCTAGTCTTTCTGCAAATTGGCAATAATTATCCATATTGCATAGTTAACTAACGTATTTTATCAAATTTAGAGGTGATATGCAAATCTGTTGACCATCACAAAAAAGCCAAAAGACCTGCTCTGAGCTGGCCCTTTTGGCTTTATTTTCTCACCTCTATATATGCCCTTATTATCTCATTTACATATTTGTCAGCATTGCTGTACGCGCACGCTCTGTTCTGAGCCTTACTCTGCTTCGCAGCATATATCTGTGGGTCGCTATTCTCTCTAAAATAGCATTCTACAAACTCACTCTCAGTACTACACAGCTTACCGCACTCATCTGTCACTATCTCCGCAAGTCCTCCCACCGGGCATGCCATCACCGGAGTCCCCATAGCCATAGCTTCCAAAGCCACCAGACCAAAGCCCTCCCATCTGGAAGGCATCACCAGATATTTGCTCTGTCTCATGTAGACGTAAGGGTCATCCACGAATCCCTTGAACTCCACATTTTTGCTAAGACCAAGCGAATCTGCCAGTTCCTTACATTCATCCCAAAGCTCGCCTCGCCCTAGCATGACTGCCCTAATATCCGACTCTGTCTCACTTATTTTCTTCACTATTCTGATGAAAGCCTGTGGATTTTTCTGCTCCGTGAATCTACCCACAAACAGTAAATCCGACTCATACTCGTCTCTTCTTGGTACCTCGTAGGACTCGTTCAATATACGCGACATATCGAAGGGATTACCTACCACGCGAAGCTTATCGCCCATGGCTTTCTTAAATACAAAGCCATCGCCCACCGACTTCGATACCGTCAGTATTCTTGCATATCCCTTGCAAGACAGGGCATACGCTATTGTCTTTGGATTTATGTGTGACATCCACGGATGGTTGTCATGCAAATGGCTAATAACGGGTATCTTTGTCTTTTTTGCTGCTGCCTGTGCCAGAATACTGGCAGTGAAATCATGAGCATGTATAATTGCAGGACTAAATTTTGCAATTGCCTCTTTTATAGTCTTAAGGCTCAGCTCATTCACTCCATAGTACTCTATACCTCTGGCCGTCACCTGCTGCTTCACACTGCCCTTTCTGGACATATATATGCTTCTGTCCTCAGGCATCCCAGCAATAATCGAGCAGGCCACATTCTCTGCGCCGGAAAATTCATTTGATTTTAATATATGCAGTATCGTCATTATCCTATTACACAGCCCACTACATTAACTTCATTTTCCTTGGCGTAGCGAAGAATATTCTCTATCTCTCTGTACAGTGAGTTTCCTACCTTCTCCACAATAATTACGTTGCCAATCTCCACCATCTGGCGCATAGAATCTGCATTGTAGCTTACATTGGTGCCATATTTTACATCAATGTCTGCCTTGCGCAGCTCGAAGGTCAGCTGATTTACGTAATCGATGCACTCGTCATCCATCTCGGTTCCTGTTATGTAGACTGACTCGATGCCCTCCTTCTTGCACGCTATCTCAATGTTGGAGGTTGTAAGCACCATATTTTCCTCTGCACTCAAGCGCTTTTTGTTCTTATTCTTCCACTTGAGGATTAGAGTATCTATTCCCCATCTTTCTTCCTTGTCGAAATTTGCTCTTCCCAGCAGTCTTACTGAGAATGCTCCATTCATCTCTGATGCTGACTTAAGTCTGCTTGAGAATATAGTCCTTAGCATTGTCCAGAGCCAAGCTATCAGCATTCCTATCACAAATCCAACTACGCAGTATCTCATGTCGAGTCTCGGTGCCGGTACAGGTGCGATTACCTTCTCCACCACAATTGGATCTGCATCTTCTGCAAGCTCTGCTTCTGCCTGAGCAGCTCTGTCAGTCATCATGCTCTGGTATTCCACTATCTGCTCATCACTCATGGACTGCACCAGCGAATCCAGCGTCTCTCTGTAGGTTGATAGTCTATCCAGATGAGCCTTTTGCTTCTCTGCCAGTTCAGCATCTGAAATTATTGAGCCCGTGCGGAGTGTCTGTACCAGAGTGTGCGGTATTATCATTGAAGCTACATTTGACTCATATGCGAGAATATACTGCTCTGTAATATCAGCCATGCGCTCTAATACTTCCTGATTTGAGTGGGTGAGCTTTATCTCAAATGTCCACTCTGAACCTTCGCCCTCCACCAGCTCTATGGCGTATGTAGAGTCAATACCCAGCTCCTCGTCCTTGGCAATTTCACCAGAAAGTGCTCCTGATGTAACCTGATCGAGATACATCTCAATAATAGGCGCAACGTATTCGACGTCCACCTGTCCTGTCGCCTCATCCACATATTTGCAGTTTACATAATATGCTACAACTATCTGTCGTTTGTGGTATGGGTCGAGCTGCATCAATATAGAATTATTGCAATAGTCGTTAGAGTCCCTAACCATCTCATAGTACTTGCATGCCTGCTGTACTGTGGACATCTCATCCGTTGTAAGCTCTATATTCTGACTATTCTTCTGTGCATCCTCCTGCTTTGCTATCGCTCCGAGATAGGTGTTATACACCGCTGTGTCATGTCTGTATTTCACAAAGCCACACAGCAGGGCTCCTATTATTCCCATGAGTATCCATCTTCTCCAGTCCAGGAGAATGTTCCAGAATATTCCTTTTGTCTTATAATTTCTCTTTGGATTTGGCATCGTATCTGTCCTTCTTTGCTATAGTATTGTCTTATCCAATAGACTTGTATATCTTCTCAATCTGACTTTCCACTATCTCTGTGGTAAATCCCTTTATCTTTTCCAGATTATATGCGCTCATGTCACTACGCTTCGCAATATCATCCGCCAGCTTTGCTATTGCCTTTGCATATCCCTCAACGTCGCATTTATCTACAAGTATTCCACCTTTATCATCATCTATTAGGTCAACATTGCCTCGTATTTTGCTGACCACACAAGGCATACCTGCTGCCATGGCTTCCATCAATCCCACAGGAAGCCCCTCCTGCAGTGATGGAAAAACAAATATGTCAATGGCCCCGCACACCTGTGGTATGTCCGATCTAAACGACAATAGCTGCACCGTCTTTTGCAAAAGCTCACTGCCTGCTACTCGCTGAGCTATCTCCTGCTCCAGTTGGCCCATTCCGCATATGACGTACTTGATGTCACTTCTGCCCAATCGCTCCAAGGCATCCAATACGACCTTGTGATTTTTCCTAACGCTAAGCTCTCCTATGGACAAAAGACATATATCTTTCTCCTCCAGTCCCAACTCACTACGGATCTCACTTCTCTGAGATTCTATATCACAGAATCTGTCAAGTTTCATTCCTACGCCAGGTACATACTCCGTATGTCTAGCGCGCAGCTTAGCGGTAGCCCTGTTGTAATCTTCTTGATTGATTGTGATCTGGACGTCTGTATAGCGACTGAGGTACTTTTCAACCGGGTAATATATAAGCCAATTCTTTTTTGATGCTCCCTCAAAAAAATGAAAGCCATGGGCTGTATATATAACCTTCATATCAGCGTGCTTTGCTGCCATCCTTGCCACAGCTGCACCTATTGGCGTGTGGCAGTGCATAAGGTCATACTGCTCTGCTTCAAACAGTCTCTTGCATTCCTTGTAAGAGCGAATGTGCTGGCTTAAGTTGACTGCTGATTTAGTGAATGATATCTGATGAGGCTTTATATTTTCCCCTTCTAACCAGCTTCTAAATTCCTCCAGCTTCGCCTTGGGCATTGGATTTTCTCCGCCAAAATCTGCTGCTATATGTACCTCATACCCCAGCTTTTTCAGTGTAAGCATATTTTCCTTACAAAAGCGTTCCAGGTGATATGCGGTATGTGCTAATACCAGTGCTTTTTTACTCATTCTTATTCTGGCTTCGTACATCGGCATCCATCTCGCCTTCCTGGAGTCCTTCTGTACTTTCCTTGGTAAATATTACTCTTATGGTTAGCAATATAAGCTGTAAATCTAATAGTATAGACTGCTTCTCAACATATATCATGTCCAGCTTGAGCTTATCGTACGATGTGGTGTTGTATTTACCATACACCTGTGCATAGCCTGTAAGGCCTGCCTTAACTCGCAATCTATATGCAAATTCCGGCACTTCTTCGCAGTATTTTGCTATAAGCTCCGGGCGCTCCGGACGAGGTCCAACTATACTCATATCACCTGCAAGTATGTTGAAAAACTGTGGCAACTCGTCTATCCTTGTAGCCCTAATGAATCTGCCTATAGGCGTGATGCGGCTGTCATGCTCCTGTGCCAGACGTACCTCTCCCTTGGCCTCAGCATTCACTATCATGCTTCTGAATTTGATGAGCTTAAATTCCTTGCCGCCTAAGGTGCTTCTGGTCTGCTTGTAGAATACCGGGCCATCGTCGTACTTTTTCACAGCGATTGCCGTTATAAGCATTATTGGCGAAGTCAGAATTATACCGATAGATGCGATAACAATGTCTCCGATTCGCTTAATCATTCTAAACCAGAATGAGGTCTGTCGGTTTCTTCTGTAGTAGATAGGTGTGTCGAATAGATCCAGCTCATTGGCACCTCTCACCATTATGTCTGAAATCTTAGGTGTAAAGTACACCCTCTTCTTTCGTTCGAAGCAGTATTTCAGGACCGCATTCCTAATTTCTGCCGGCGTATCATTGATTAGAGTTGCATCATACTCATCAATCTTGGCCTTAATTACATCTAGTGGTTCATCGCAGCTAATTTCCTCTGCAATCACATATTTATCGCGCCTTGAGTTCATCTTCTGCGGCAACATATTAAAATGCTGGCCCGTAATCTGGAGCAGCTGATATGGTGGGAAAAGACTTCTCTGTAGTGATATCGCCACCATGGCTATGATAAATAGTGACACTGTCTGTACCAAAAACAGAATCACATATCCCACCAAAAGTCTCACTGCATGCTCCGCTGAGCCTGCAATAAGCATAGCGACCATCCAGTCTGCAAAGTCTGCTAACAGTGCCCCTATTGTAAGCGACAGTGCTATTCTATTGCGCCTATAGGAGCCTACCTTGTAGCCTCCCATCGCATAGAAAAATACAATAGTCAAAAAAGCATACACCGCGACTATCAGGAAATTTCCTCTGTGATCATATGCAGGCACCAGCTTTCCATTTACAAAATTACGCCAATAGAAATAGAACTCTGCCACAGAGGCCGCTGTAAGTATTAAGTTAACTATGTCATGATAGACCGCTCTGCCTGTTTCCTTCATTTTTCCTTTTCAAAATGCCTAATACAATAAGTGTCAGCAACGTCAATACCGACAATGCTTCTGATATTCTCCATAGTACCGGCTCTACAAACTTCACCTCAAAAGTGCCATTGTAATTGCCAGGTATCTTTACTGCCATATATTTATTCGAGCCAGCATAAATTTCAAATGTCTGACCTGTAGCTATGTCCCTGGCTCTATATCCCTCATACATAAATATGGGGAGCTCTACCACATCCTCCACCTCAGAAGTGTTGGCGACTGTGTAGCTCTTGATGCCTCTATTCTCATCCACACCCAGTATCTGGGATGTACCATAGCATGATATGAGTCTCTGGTAATACACCTGCGTATTCAAAGCTGTATCCGGCAGATACAGCAAGTCTGATGTATAGCTTATCGTATGGTCTGAAATAGTATTTTCCGCCTCAACATCATGAAGCAGATCTGATACATAACCGCCCTCCGATATCAGTGTCATAAGGACCATCACACCAGCTAAAGCCACAGCATAGTTTCTTCTCTCCGTGTGTGCTGCTATCAAATACAGCGCCATAAGCCCTGCAAATACAGCCATTACTGTTGCGATAGTCAGATATCTCCATGGGAACTGCACCTTGCTGAGAGCACTGCCAAGTACAGGTATGCGCTCCACTAAATCCCAAGGGAAAATATTAGATGACATCACAAGCGCTATCACACCGAACCAGAAGGTGGTATTAAGCACGGTATATTCTCTCTCGCATCCTGCCTTCCAGTCATTTTTCTTAATAAGACACGGGATGACCAAAAGCATTGCTATCACCAGTGCAAATCCTATAGCCATTGGCATCTCATCATACGCACTATCTAAGGCAGTCGCTCCTTGGCTCGGATGGAACACACCTAGAATCTGTGGCCACGTAGCTGCCTCTCCTGATATCTGATAATTGTAATGTTCGATGCGAAGGTCCATTTTCCTCATTGCGTCCACAAACGGAACTAGGAACCATGCGTTTATAAGCACTGTCGCTCCTGCCCCCTTCAAAAGGGTGAGCAAGCGCCCCTTCCTAAAGGTTTTCTTCCAGAAAATGAGAGCAAGAAGTACGCTGTACTCCGCTGCCATCATTGTAGTCAGTGTATGACATTCTATAATGCCAGAAAAAGCTACTACTATTGGAAGTACATCTTTAAAAGTGAATTTCTCATCGTCAGCTTTGGTATATATTTTGTAAAATCCGTATATCAGAAGTGGCAGGAATATCTGCGCGGTATACTCTCCCAGTGAAGTTCGGTTATAAATATTCGTCATATGGTACGCACTGCATGTGTACAAGAATGCACCCAAAAGCCCGTACTTTCTACTGCCAAACATCTTCTTTATACAATAATATGCCACCAGGCACATTGCTATATTGGTTGCAACTAAATATGAATTATAAGCTACATACAGTGGACATCCCAATATGTAAAGCACCGCCGGAAATGTCAAAAACAGTTCGCCGTAAAACAGTGGTGATATGTATCCATAGCCATTGTTCCACGAATATTGTATACGATGTGGTATCTGTCTATCTCTGATTGCTTCTGCCAGAAGTGCTATTCTATTCACATGAAACTGCATATCATGACCATAGAACAGCTTACCGGCCCATACCAGTGCGCTGGAAAATACAACTACTGCAACAAGCCCTACACAGATAGCTTTCTGCTCAGCACTCGCTTCAAACAACTCTCCAGTCATATAGCAGATAAACGCATTTACTGCCGTAATGAGCAGCAGCACTGCCATTACTCTCATCAGTCTGTAGATGTAATTCTCTGATATAGTAATGGAGTTAACCGACAGTAATCCATCTCCATGATAGATTACATCTACATCCACATCATTGTATACAAAACCAGACTTTAACCATATGTGATCCTGTGAGACTGTACCGTCGTCCCTGAGTTTAATCTCATTGGACAGCACGCCACTATTGCTATTATGCTTGGTAAATAGTACCTCTCCTGCAAAATCCCCATGGCTATGCTCAGTGCCATACTCAGATGAATAATTTATTATGACATGATATCTGCCTGGCTCCATATGACTGATGCGATGTCCAAATATCGACTCCTTGGGACTTCCTGCTCTGGTAACTCCCAGTCCTCCATCGTCATACAACTCCAGATCCTCCACATACCTTCTCTCAAAGTCCTGTGGGTACAGTGTGATATCCGGCTGCTTTGGAATTAATAGCATCACATAATAGAGTAATACTATTATTTCGATTATTATCGCCACAAAAAGCGGCTTATTTTTCCAAATTCTGCTAATCAATCTAGTATTTTCTCCAAACCATCTTGTCTACTACGCCTGTGTAGCTCTGAATTATCTTAACCACCTTGGTGGATACATTTTCCTCCACGTAATCTGGCACAGGAATTCCTGTCTGTCCATCCTCGTTGAGGGTAACTGCTGTGTCTACAGCCTGCAGAAGTGACTTCTCATCAATGCCTGCCAGAATAAAGCATGCCTTGTCCAGTGCTTCCGGTCTCTCTGTTGAAGTGCGGATGCATACTGCAGGGAACGGATGTCCCACGCTGGTGAAAAAGCTGCTCTCCTCCGGGAGAGTGCCGCTGTCTGAGACTACTGCAAATGCATTCATCTGCAGGCAGTTGTAATCATGAAAGCCAAGTGGCTCATGCTGAATTACTCTCTCATCGAGCTTAAATCCGCTGTCTGCTATGCGCTTTTTACTTCTTGGATGGCATGAGTAGAGTATTGGCATATCATACTTTTGCGCCATCTTATTTATAGCTGTAAAAAGAGATGTGAAATTCTTTTCAGTGTCAATATTCTCTTCTCTATGTGCTGAGAGAAGTATATATTTTCCAGCCTCCAAATTGAGCCTTGAAAGAATATCTGAGGCCTCTATCTCCTCTAAATTCTTGTGAAGTACCTCCGCCATAGGTGAACCCGTCACGTAGGTGCGCTCCTTTGGAAGTCCACAGTCCGCCAGATACCTTCTGGCATGCTCTGAATATGCCATATTTACATCAGATATTATGTCAACTATTCTCCTGTTAGTCTCTTCCGGCAGGCACTCATCCTTACATCTGTTGCCCGCCTCCATGTGGAAAATCGGTATATGTAACCTCTTTGCCGGAATAGCTGAAAGGCATGAGTTGGTGTCTCCCAATATGAGCAGGGCATCCGGCTTTATCGCTGCCATCAGCTTATATGAGGCATCAATTATGTTCCCTATATTCTCTCCCAGGTCTGCGCCAACTACATCCATATAGACCTCAGGATCCTCAAGCTTAAGATCCTTGAAAAACACTCCATTTAGGTTGTAGTCATAGTTCTGACCAGTATGCGCCAGTATCACATCAAAATACTTACGGCACTTGGTAATAACCGCTGACAACCTGATTATCTCAGGTCTTGTACCCACAATAATTAGAAGCTTAAGTCTTCCATCATTTTTGAATTGAATATCTGAGTAGTCTGTTTTCATTACTTCGCCTTCTGTTCCATGTACTCATAGATGTCCTTCATAGTGATGACATCAACCAATGCAAAATCTTTGTCCACCACGGGCATCATGGTAATCTGCTTTACTTTAAACTTGTCGTATGCCTTCTCAAGATTTTTCTCTGTCATATACATAAATGACGGATTGATGATACCTGATACCTTGTTGAAAAGACTGGTTCCAGCGCTCAAAGCTCTAATGATATCACCCTGACTTACTACTCCTATTACCTTATCACTACTTGATAATACAATAGCTACGCGCTCGTGATTTTTCTCAAAATTCTCTATCGTCTCTTTGATGGTATAGTCCTCATAGACGCAATGTAGATCCATAAGTCCCTCCTTATTTCTGCAGCTGAATTCTGTCAAAGCAATTTGCACAGCACTCAATGCGACCCAGCTGGCCCTTAGTGATAATATCTCTATACTGATTAGCTGCATAGCTATTAAACAGCTGCTTCATGTCCATATCCATAATATTTCCAATTATCATGAAGTTGTCGTAGTCAGCGCAGCACAATGTGGCATCTCCGTTCCAGTTGAAGGACAGCTTATCATACACCTCTGCGCACACCTGACGGCGTACCTTTTCTAGGCTCTCTTGCTCCTTGAGCTCGCGGATTTTCTGCTTCTCCTCCTCAGGAATATTCATAGCATCGACATTGATGTGCGACAGCTGTGTGTAGCCCACATTATAATAATCGCAATAGTCAGCTACATCTGCCTTAAACAGCTCTACGTCCTCAGCAGTCTCTCCTGTTATAGAAGTACTTATCTGAATGTACGGAAGAGCTCTGTCGCCACGCAGCTCATGGAACTTATGTATGCGACGGAGAAGATTAGCATAATCTCCACCATGGCGCATCTCATTGTAGGTACCCTCAGTAGCGCCCTGGAACGAGAACTTGATGCTGTCAAGACCTGCGTCAATCAGCTCTGCCATCTGCTCGTCAGTAAGTATTGAACCGTTATTATTAAAATGCACCAGCGTGCCTGTTGCCTTGAATTTTTTAACAATCTCTACAAACTTAGGATGGAATGTGGGCTCTCCCCAGCGGCTAAAACGTACTCCCTCAATTTTGTACTTAGCGACATTTTCCACAAGTCTGTCTACCACCTCATCACTCATGTAGCCCTTGGTACGCTTTAAGCTATGTGTACCGGTTGGGCAGAATCTGCATGAGAAATTACAGCAGTTTGTGGGCTCAACATCAATATATCTGGGTACAGTTACGATACCCTTTTTGATGAGGTCATATTTTTCTTCGTTAGTACCATTATTACAAGCCTTGTATATTGGTACAAATGGGTTCTCTCTGGTCATTTCTTCTCCTTAGTACATAAGCTTTTTGATAAGCCACTTGTCGTCCACCTTTGTCTCCAAAAGGAGCTTAAGTATGCGCTCTGATGAGTGTCCGTCTCCATACGGATTCTCACATTCCCTGTTCAGGTAATCTGTAAACTCAGGAGAGATAGCCTTATTGATTGCCTCTACTATCTTCTCCTCAGAAAATTCTACATCAATGACGTTGATTCCTCTGTATCTCATGTTCTGTCTACGTCCTATATTGACTGCTGCCTTCTTGAATGTAGGCGCCTCCAATAGTCCTGAGCTTGAATTACCAACAATGCATCTGGAATTTTTCAAAAATCCCAGATAGTCCTCTCTCTTCATGTTGGAAAACAGGTGGTACTCCCCGCTGCGTCCCTCAAGAATAGCATTCTTTACAAGGTTTGAACCCGCATCGTTGTTCGGAAGTATTACTATCTTGGGCATGTCAAACCTATTTAGCGAGCGCACAAATATCTCTGCCTGCTCTCCTGCCTTGTCTGCCTCCTCCGTAACAGGATGCATTACCGCCAGCATATATCCATTCTGAAGCTCCAGTGAGTACTTATCCTCAAGCTCCTTCAACGGAGTGAACTGTGCACCTACCATCTCATCAAGCTGCGGTGCTCCCACGTTAAAGATTCTAAACTCTTCCTCGCCAAGCTTACGGAGTCTTTCTGCTGCATCTTCATTTGCCGCAAAATGCATATGGACTAACTTTCCAATAGCATGTCTGGTCATACCATCTATATTGCCTGACAGCTCACCTGCCTGTATATGCGCTACTGGAGTGTATGTATAAGCTGCAGCCACTGCGCCCATCAATTGCTCGCCTCTGTCTCCTGCCAGAAGTACCCAGTCCGGTCTCTCCTTGTCCAGAATATCCGGCAAGCTATTGAGGCAGATGCCCAGTGACTTCGCCTGAGTATAGTGATTGTAGCCGTCCAATGACATATGTATCTTGTAGTCAATGGTGAAGCCATCACGCTCTATCTCCTTGTAGGAGCTGCCGTAGCTCTCCAACAGATGCATATTTGTTACCACCAGAATCGGCTTTACCTCATCCGGGTGCTGCTGCATGAGTCGCATTATGGGACGTATATACCCCCACTCGCCTCGTGAGCCTGTTAGGATCATTATCTTCTTCAAAATACTATGCCTCCAAATCATCCATAGACAGAAGTACGTTCTCGTCTACATCCTTTGCAAGTGTCCTGCCGATGATTTCATTCATCTTGTGTGACGGGATACCTGTTCCCGGTCTTTTTGACCAAATCATATCCTGAGTGATTACCTCGCCCTTCTTAAGTGGGCGTCTGGTTACAATTGATCTAAATGCCCACTCTCTTATGCTCTTCTCATTGTCATGAACAGCCTTCTCGCATCCCATGGCTGCCTCAATTTTCCTGGTGCCATCACAGAGCATGTACAGGTCATGAAAATCAATGGATACAGTCTGGTCTGGTCCCGGAGTCTGCTTGCTGAGAATGACATGCTTCTCTATGATTGCTGCCCCCATAGCTACTGCTGCGTAGCAGGTATAAAGGTCAGGCGTATGATCGGAATGTCCTATTACAGCCTTCGGGAAGGCCTTCTTCATCTCACCGATGACGCCAAGATTTACATCCTCGTACTTCGGTGGGTACTCAGACAGGCAATTGGTAAATGCCAGCGGTACACCTGTAGGAACCAAAGCATCATAGGTGCGCTTGATCTCATCCATGGTGCACATACCTGTGGATACAATCATAGGCTTGCCAAACTCTGCAATTCTTACAAGCGATGGTATATCGGTCATCTCACCTGAGCCAATCTTAAAGCAGTCTACTCCTATCTCATTGAGTTCACATGCTGCCTTGTAGCTAAAAGGTGTGCACATATACTGGATGCCTATCTCCTTGCAGTAGGCCATAAGCTCTACATGCTGATCCAGTGTAAGTGCATGAAGCTTCAAAAACTCGTACAGTGGAATGTCAAAGTTGGATGACATCGGTACATCCTTCAGCATCTCCTCATCCGGCAGATGATGCTGAAACTTAATGCAGTCTGCACCGGCCAGCTTAGCCTGACGGCACATTTCCTTGGCTGCATCCATATTTCCCATATGATTGTCACAGCCCTCAGCTATCACGTAAGCCGGAGCCCCATCACCTATTTTTCTACCTGCAATCTCAATCTGTGGCATATCAACCCCTCTTTTCCTCAATGAATGCGCCGGCTATAACCAAATCAACCGGCTCGTTTATATCTACGCCTTCCTTCTCTGAAATGACGAATCCGTTCACATTATTACCGAGCACGCTATGCTTTTCTCTAAGCGCCTTGGCATCTGTTATATAAATGCAGCTGTCCTCCAAATATATGGGTTCTCTGTCCTGACGACGCCTTGGAGCATTTGGGAAAAGCCTTCCAAACTTATCCTCACGGCACACCCAGTAGTCTCCTCTGCACTCTGTCAGTGTGAGCTGCGCATCATACTTATCTGCATTTTTTTCATAATTTTCTATGAATGCTTTGACTGTTTCAGGTGTGCGCATTGGAGATGTCGGCTGAAGCGTTATTACAGTATCATACTCCTTGCCGTATTTTTCCTTCATGTAGTCCAGAGCATGTATTAGTGCATCCTCTGTGCTCGCTGTATCCACTGCCAGCTCATCCGGCCTTTTTATCACGATAACTCCCTCGTGACCTGCCGCCACCTCTGCGATGTCATCCGCATCAGTGCTGACTGTTATATCACCATCTATGCCTGCTGCCAAAGCTGTCTCCAGCGTGTATGAAAGCAATGGCTTGCCACACAGTGGATAGATATTTTTCTTCGGTATTCCCTTTGAACCGCCTCGGGCCGGTACTACTACCAGATGCTTCATAGTTGCTCCTTTATTGCTTTTATAATATTTTCCGGGCCCGCCTCAACAGCAATGCCGCCATACTTCTGCGCCACCTCTTCGCAGGCCGTTCCCTTATACACTATTACCTTCGCCCCACAGCTAGCTGCCTCCGCAGTAGTAAGTCCAAAGGTCTCTTCCACACTTGGATTGACAAATACATCCGCTGCACTATAGATTTCTGCCAGCTCTATCGGGGAACTGGTCCTAGGTAGCGCTATTACATTTGCATGTGAGCTTACCTGTTCTATTTGAGATGGATTTAAGCCTACCAATACTACTTTATACCCATCATCCAGTAGGTCCGCCAGCTTCAAAAACACATCGAGGCCTTTTCGCTTTTCCCACACACTGGCGACGCCAAGCACTATTCTTACTGCTTCAAGCCCATACTGTTTCCTAAAGTCGCTCTCTCTTTTGCAAAAAATCTCTGTATCTATCTGGTTTTCTCTGACACTAACCTTATAGCACCCCAAAAAGCTCTGCTTTACAAGGTCTGCCATCCACTGGGACGGTGTATATATCTCTAGGTCAGCCACTTCGGAAAATGCTGCCTTCTTCTCTTCAAAATTGTATCTTGCACGGCTCGTAAACGCCTTCGGATAAGTCTCCTTTTGTGGACAGTTGTCACACAAACTCTTCCATGCACTACATCCTATCGCGCTAAAGTACGCACAATGGCCTGTAAATGCCCAGCAATCGTGAAGTGTCCACTTTACCTGCACATCATGAGTCTTAATCCAATCAAACAGAAGTTTGTAGTTTACATAATATCCATGGAGGTTATGCAGCCATATTACATCAGGAGCATACTCATCCATGTACCCAAGCAACCTCTTTGTGGCCGCTATCGCATTTTTACCTTCATTGTCCAGCAGCCGAGCCT
Source organism: Lachnospiraceae bacterium (assembly GCA_045597645.1). Lineage (GTDB taxonomy): Bacteria > Bacillota > Clostridia > Lachnospirales > Lachnospiraceae > JAKSSE01. The sequence goes on from JAZLKM010000027.1 coordinate 38,850, forward strand.
TTAATACATTCAGGTACACGCTTTTTTTGCTGCCTATATAGTAGGATTGTATATCGTCGCAGCCCTCTATATGTCTGCCATATGCCACGCGGCACTCATGGCCTTCCGCCGTAAGCTTACGGCACTCATCAGCTACGATTTTGCCTGTGCTGCCATATCCTAATACTTCATTGATAAATAAATATTTCAGGACAGATTCCTTTCTTGGCCTTTTGGGCTTTAGAGAGATTTTAGTTCTCTATCTATCTCATCCAGCAGCTTTTCCCTGTCAAAATGCTTCTCATTGTATACCAATGCATTTTGTCCCTGCTCGCGCAGCCTACTTTTATCTGACAGCATCGCCATAAGTGCATCTGCTGCCTTATCTGCATCTCGACTGTCGCATACAACTCCGCAGTCCGCTTCCTCGATGACTCTTTTCGTCTCGCCGCCTGCGATTGCAAATACCGGCATCCCGCAAGCCATATATGACTGAAGCTTGGCAGGAATAGTCATCCTCCACAGCTCATCATCTGCAAATGACAAAAATGCCGCATCAGCGCCTGCCAATAGTGCCGGTATATCCTGCGGCGGCTTACGACCTGTCAGCATAAAATACTCCTGCACCTGTGTCTTTTCTATTTCTTCCACAAATGCCTTCTCGTACCTGCCGCTTCCCACTATTACAAACTTGACCTTTTGGCCGCATTCTTTTAAAGACTTCGCTATCTTTGGCAGTACATCCAGCCCCTGTGCATATCCTATATTTCCTGTAAATATAACCTTCGGCTCATCAGTACCAAAGTCTATCGGACTATCTGACGGCTTATAGAAATCCTCCGCATACTGCGGCCAGTATCTGACCTTGCTCTCACCATTTATATGAGTTGAGCCTCTTTCATTTAGCCTGCCTACAAAGCTTGGAGATGTAGCATATATCCTGTCACAGGTGTTGTATATGCCATCCACCATCTTGTCTATCGCCTTTATTGCGGTGGCATTGCTTACTCCTGCAACGCTAATTACGTTCTCCGGCCACAAATCCTGCACGTAAATACTGCACGGTATTTTCCTGCGCTTCGCGTACCATTTCCCCACTAGGCACTGTGTAAATGGCGAGGTCTCAAACATAAATACCTGGTCTGCCTTTATCCTAGTAAAATGTGCGAAGAAAAATCCTGCTACCACAAACGATGCATAGTTTAACACTAATCGTATCTTGTTATGGCCTCTTGAGATGACTGGCATATGGATTATATCCACTCCCTCCCAGCTCTCTCTACGCTTTTTAAACAAACCATATCCCGGATAGAACCTACCTGCGGGGTAATTTGGGATGCCTGTCACCGCTGTGACCATGTAGCCCCGCTTCACCCACTGCCTGCAGATGTCATTGATTCGAAAATCCTCCGGATATAGGCATTGTGAAAATACAATTATATGCATAGCTTATACCGTTTCAAAAAATGTATCCGGTCTGCCTGGGTCAAACTGCTCGTTGGCCCACATAAGTGTCACCATTTCCTCAGTATCGCTCAGATTTTCTATATTGTGCGTGTATCCTGGCAGCATCTGGACTGCTTGAAGTTTCTTACCTGATACTCTAATTTCTGTCACAGGATACGGCTCGCCATTCTCATCCAGCCCTATCTTCCTTTCGCGGATGATTCCCTCACCCGCCACAACTATGAATATCTCCCACTTGCTGTGGTGCCAGTGATTGCCCTTGGTTATTCCCGGTTTTGAGATGTTTACGCTAAACTGGCCATTGCCCAGGGTCTTTAGCACCTCAGTAAAGCTACCTCTGTCATCGCATTTCATCTCGAACGGATATATCATTTTCTCTGCCGGCAGATACGAAAGATATGTCGAATAAAGCCGCTTCTCAAAGGAATCATCCGGTATAGCCGGCATAATCAATGTAGCTGGCTGCGACGTAAAGCTCTCTATCGCCTCAACTATCTGACCCAGATTTCTCTTGAATGTGATTGGCACATAACAGTATTTTCCTGTTGGATCTCCTACCGCTTCTGCACCCTCAAATCTACATCTGTGCTCCTTGCCGCCAATAGCGCCAAGTAGCTCCTCCACCAAGTCATCCACATACAGAAGCTCCAGCTCCACACTTGGATCATTTACCTGTATCGGCAGGTCGTTAGCTATGTTATTACAAAAGGTCGCCACTGCTGAATTATAGTTGGGTCTGCACCATTTTCCAAACAGATTAGGAAACCTATATATCAAAGCTCTGGCGCCAGTATCATTCGCATACTTGAAAAACAGTTCCTCTCCCGCCAGCTTGCTCTTGCCATACTCAGAGCCGGCAAAGCGCCCCTCGAGAGTTGCCTGTGTAGACGACGACAGCATCACCGGACAGGTGTTATTATATTTTTTTAATGTGTCAAGTAACTCTGACGAAAATCCAAAATTACCTTCCATATACTCTGACTGGTCTTTTGGCCTGTTTACCCCAGCTAAATGAAATACAAAGTCTGCCTTATGACAGTACTCCTCCAGCTCTTCCTTGGTATTATCTATGTCATAAGAAAATATCTCAAGACCGCCCTCCGGCAGCCAGGAGCGTTCCCTTCTGTCCTTACCATCCCGTATATTTTCCAGAGAGCAGATTAGATTTTTTCCAAGAAAGCCCTTCGCTCCTGTCACAAGTATTTTATATGTATTATTCTTATCTTTATTCATAGGTTTAAAAGCTAATTCTATCTTATTTCTGCCTTAATTTGCCACCTTATCGATTAGCTCCACATATTTGCCGAGCTGATCTGACATGTTATAGCACGTCACCGCACGCTTCCTGCAGGTAGCTGATGAATACATTCCGTTGGCATATGACCTCATGCTTATATGTCTTATTGCGTCCATCATTGAGTCCATATCGCCTCTATGTACTGCAAGTCCTGTTATCTCATCTATCACTTCAGGGCTGCCTCCTGTAGCAAATGTTACCACAGGTGTACCGCACGCTAATGCCTCTATATTTACAGTCGGGAAAGTGTCCTCCAACGTAGTATTGACGAACACATCCGCCGCGGTATATATCTCCGCCAGTTCTATAGCATCCTCCGTCCTTGAGATTACTGTCACTCTGTCAGACAGCGCCTCCCGGTCCTCCTGGGACATATTTCCCACGATAACCATGTGTTCATTACTCTCAAGCCTATTTGTTATTTCCTTTAGAAAATCTATTCCCTTTCGTCTGGTCCAGTTAGACGCCACTGCCAAATATATCTTCTTGTCACCCAGCCCATACATAGTACGAAAATCTGATTCTCTGGGTTTAAAGGTCTCCAGGTCTATCCCATTGTTTATCACCTCTACAGGATATTTCCCTAGAAATGATGACCTTACCTGCTGCTCCATCCACCTTGATGGTGCTACCACCGTCAGCTTTTGTCCATCGAGCACCAGCTTCTTACGTCTAAAGTTTGCTGCACCTGTGGACTTAAACATACTATAGCTATGACTTATTGGGCAGCTATTGCAGCCTGTCCTGTAGCCGTCACACTCGATCCCATCATAGTGCGCACAGCCACCTGTAAAAGCCCAGCAGTCATGGAATGTCCACATTACTTTTATCTGCTTACCCCTTAAGTAGCCCAGCAAAGTCTCCATGTTACAGTCATGAGTATGAATATTATGCAGATGCACTATATCGGGCTGTATCTTATCCAGTTGCTTTATTATTTTTCTAGTCGATGCCTTTGAGTTGAATCCATATTTTCCGTTAATTCTGGATATTATGGCCTGCCTTTTTATGTATCCTGGGTTGGAATAGCAATATTCATTTTCCCCTTCTGGTTCACCGCTTCCAAACAGGAAATAGTTCTCTATTCCAGCGCTGGTCAGCAACCTACATATATTAGTGCAGATGCCTCCTGTGCTTCCGCCTTTTACAGAATTGATTAATACTACCTTCATCTGCGGGCCACCTTCCATCTTTTCCACACTAGGAAGAATAGCAAAAGACATACTGATGCCAAAGACAGCTTGCTACATACTCTCCAAAGCACAGGCTCCTTGTATGTAATAACTATATCATCAGCGCTTATATCTGCTGACACATGTATCTTGCCATTATCACTTTTAGATAAGCTTAACTCCGCTCCACTATTTACATCATATGCATGATAGTTGGGATAATAGTACTTCGGCATATCATATCCATCACCTACAGGTATTGCCATACTATAATCACTGTCATCTACACTAGCCCCATATGGCAAGTAAAGCATATCCATCTGGTAGTCAATGTCTTGACTTGTGAGCACCACCAAAGTATCTGCACTATCAGCAAATTCTTTTACTGTGTAGCCTTCTGTCACAAGATTCATGACTACTATCGCCACGGCTATGGCAATACCCGCCTTCTTATAGCCCTTCTTTTCCAGAATCTGCAAAATATACATGACTGCAAACACTGCACATACAGTGGCTATGGTCAAGTATCTCCACGGGAACTGTACTATTCCAAAAAGCTTAATAAGCCTCCAGTTAAGGCTCTCTATCACATCCCAAGGGAACACATATGATGCCAGAAGCATTGAAAGGCATGCATATCCAAAGAACATATTTGCTCTCTTATACTCAGCCTCACCTTCTAGCTGCCATTTCTGCCTTGAGATGTAGCAAATGGGTATCATCATTAGTCCCATCACGAGAGATATCCCTATTGTCAGCGGCATTTCCCCTGTTGTTCCGTTATCTACGTTTACCCCACCCCAAGTGTGGAACACTCCCAACAGTTGCGACGGGTACGCTCCTGATTTTCCAATCAAATTGTAAAAATAACCATAATAGCCATCAATGCTCCTCATTGAGTCTATCATAGGAACTAAATACCACAGATTGATGCATATAATGCAGGCTGCTGATACTAAAAGCCATTTTAGTCTGCACCATGCGAAAGTCTTTTTTGCATTAATCAGCATAAACAACAATCCAAATACTGCTATAAGGTAGCATGACAAAATGTGACTTTCTACCACCAATGAGCAGCCTACAATAAGCGGAAGTGCATCCTGGAATGTATATCTGCGTTGACGCTCACCCGCATATAGCCTGTAGAATCCATACACTACAAGAGGCAGAAACGCAAATGCTGTATACTCCCCTAGTGACTGTCTTTGATATATATCTGTAAGCCTGAATGCTGATAGTTCATACAGCACTGCTGCAAAGCAGCCCCACTTTCTACTTCCAGACATCTTCCAAAAGCAATAATATCCCAGCGCGACTGTTGCTATATTTATCAACACTACATATGTCAAATATGCTGTCTGAAGCGGTAGCCCTATTGCATACATAGCACCAGGTATCACCAGAAACAGCTCTGGATAGAAAAGCGGAGATGCATATCCATATCCATTGTTTAGATTTTCCGCCATTCTGTGGGGTATCTGGCCTGCCCTGAGCCCATCTGCCACAGATACTATTCTCTGAAGATGTATCTGCAGATCATGCCCTGGGTTAACATAAATCACATTATTCAAACACAGTAAGCTTACAAAGACTACAGCTGCTATTAATGACATTGCTACATACTTTTGCTGCCTGTCTGACTTAAATACCACATCAGCAAAAAAAGCGATTATCACATCCAATGCAAATGACATCAGAATCCACATCAGAATGCGAACAAATCTATATGAGTACACCTCGTCTATGCTAACTGATGTAATTGTGGCTCCAAATGCTTCCTCTGGCACATCAATCCAGCCCTCTGCATCTGGTTCGCTAACTGGATTTCCTGATACGCACTCAGCATAGAAGGTAGAGTACTTACCGTAACCTGGTCTAATCCATATAGCCCCTGTCTCCTCGTTGCTGTCTGCTCTAAGATAAATCGGAGTTGACAGCAATCCTATGCCCTCGCCCTCCAATTTTCCTATTTTTAGAGAGCCAATAACATTTGCGTGACTGGGGTCTGCGGTAGCTGGCACATTATAGTCAACTGTTACTATATATTTTCCAGAGGTAAGACCACCTATCTCATGTCTTCCATCAATACTGATCCCTCCAAGACCATATCCTGTTCGGGGCGCAAAAAGCAGACCGATAAGCATTATCAGTACAATCAGCTCCACTATGATAGCTACACTAAATAGCTTGTGCTCTCCAAACAGTCTCTTCATTATGCCTTGAGGGCCTCCTTAACATAGTCAGTGGTGAGTATCTTCTCCACTGTCTCCTCTACATTAAGTCTTCTCGTATTATGTGAGGTATATGCCTCATTAGCCTGAGTCTGCACCTGACCATCTATAAAGAACTTGTCATAGTTGAGATCTCGTCCATCTGCTACTACCCTGTAGTAATTACCCATGTCTTCGCTTCTGACACACTCCTCATTTGTCATCAAAGTCTCATACAGCTTCTCGCCGTGACGGGTACCTATCACTCTTGTGCCTGTGTCTCCAAAGAGCTTTTGTACTGCTTTTGCCAGATCTCCAATTGTAGATGCATCTGACTTTTGAACAAACAAATCTCCTGGGTTGCCATGCTCAAATGCAAACATTACCAGGTCCACTGCCTCATCGAGATTCATAAGGAATCTGGTCATGTCAGGATTGGTGATTGTAATAGGATTTCCAGCCTTTATCTGGTCTATGAACAACGGTATAACTGAGCCTCTGCTGCACATTACATTTCCGTAGCGGGTACAGCAGATTGTAGTCTTACCTGCGGCAACACGAGCGTTTGCTCCTATAACCTTCTCCATCATAGCCTTTGAAATACCCATCGCGTTGATAGGATATGCTGCCTTGTCTGTAGACAGGCACACTACTCTGTCTACACCTGCATCTATCGCTGCGTGAAGCACATTGTCAGTTCCCTCTATGTTAGTGCGCACTGCTTCCATTGGGAAAAACTCACAGCTTGGCACCTGCTTTAGTGCTGCTGCATGGAATACGTAGTCCACCCCCTGCATGGCGTCACTTATTGATCTGCTATTTCTCACATCTCCGATATAGAATCTCACCTTGCCTGCAAGCTCTGGGTGCTTGGCCTGCAAGTCATGTCTCATATCGTCCTGCTTTTTCTCATCCCTTGAAAAAATGCGGATCTCAGCCAGGTCTGAATCCAGAAAGTGCTTTAGCACTGTGGATCCAAAGGAACCTGTTCCTCCTGTTATCATAAGCGTCTTATCTGTAAATAAGCCCATATCTATCTCCTTATCTTTTATATCCTCAATCCCTTCGATTCCTTTTCCTAGGTCTCGACATCTTTTCCTTTTAGTCTGCCTGGCAGCCTCTTTATAAGCGACTTTCCCTCTCCGTAGATAATTCTCTTTATTATGCTCACTATTCGTCTATACCATATGACTACCGGCATCTCCCATGCCAGAAGTCTCTTGTGATATTTCTCATAGGTCTCATCCGGAAGCATGTAATTTGTGTACTTCATTGGAAAGCTCATCTCAAACGTGGGCACCTCAAATATTTTCCTTGCACCCTTTGGCATCTTCTTTAGTGTATTAGATGTGTGGGCGCTTCCCTCCGTTATTCCGATATTTCTAATCATATTGCGCTTAGGCACTATATACATCTGATTGTGTATATATGTACTAGCCATAAAAAAGTACTCCGTACCTGCTGGGTGCCCATTGTACAATCTGCCATTTAGGTAGGCATCCATGGAATTGCAAAATAGGCTATCCCTCTTAGCTATTCGCTTTGCCTCATCGCATATATATTTTTCCTGACCATATGCGAAGTCCCAATACTGCTCATAGGTACGCTTCCATATTGCATATCCCCAGATTGAACCAAACTTCGAAAAGAAATAGTCCGCATCCGGTGCATCATATTCACCCATCACATTGTGACCTGAGATTACATTTACTCTAAGGTCATCCTTGTATCTCTCAAGTAACTCTGCACAGTATCTGAAAAAGCTGACTTCTGGCACCACATCATCCTCCAAAAGGATGAGCCTGTCCTCCTTTTTGAAGATTTCGTCCTTCACCTTTTTCATAATGGTGTACATGCCTTGATTCTCTTCAAAATAGAATCTGGTGACCTGACAGTCCCAATCTATGTCGGCTACCACTTCCTTGCAGGCAGCTATCCTGGCCACATCGTCCGGATGATCCTCCCTAGGTCCGTCACAGCATATATATAGCTTGCTCGGCCTAGCCGTCTTTATAGCCTCGAATGTAACTTTTAGACACTGGGGCCTAACGAACATATATAACAGCACGGGCACATCCACGAGCCACGGTTTATTTTCCATTCTCTATCCCCTTCGCAATCGACCCAGTATCATGCCTTTCTCATCGGCATTCAGTCCCATAAGCCACATTAGTATTACGTATATCACACCCATAATCAGGCATTTTGCAATGAATAATATCCAGCCAGAGGTTACCCAGAAATGATGTAAGGCAAACCCTATGCATGTGGTTATCACTATTGGCAGGCTCATCTTAAGATGACACTGCACGAAGAAGTTGCCGATATTCAGCCCTAGGACCTTCTTGTAGATAATATTTGATACTACTACCGTTCCAGCTATCGAGCCGGCCAATATTCCTATTCCTGTACCAAGTGCTCCATACTTGATAGAGAAAATAAAGCTCAGCGCACATGACACTACGGCTGTCACTCCATATGAGAGCGCTGCATACTGTAGCTTCCCTGTAGCTGTTATGGCAGTGCTAGCTATTGTCTGGGTAGCTGTGATGAGGCTTGGTGCTATCATCATTATGGTGATAGGGTAAGCCATTGCAAATTTCTCTCCCTGCCAGAGCATCATGAACTCCCCGCCTAGGCTAAAGAATATGGCAGACACCGCACCAACGATAAAAAGCTGTATACGTCCTACTCGAATCATCAGCTTATCCATGGCTTTTGCGTCCTGATTTTCGCCATAATATATCTTGGCTACTCTGGTCAAAAATAGTGCTCCCAGAGCGCCTGTAAGGTTATATACGTAACCCTCTAATACCGATGATACGTTAAATATTGCTATCTGCCTCGTGCCTGATGTTACGCCTAGTATGGTCGGTTCAATATTGAAGATAAATCTCTGCAATATAAGCATTACTGTAGTCCATACAGAGAAGGAAAATAGCTCCTTCACCATTGGCTTATCCCAGCTTTTTAAACCAGCTTTAAACAGTCCCTTGCTCTTGAGATATATGTACTTTGCAACAGATATCAAAAGACCTATTCCTGCGTTAACCACAACAAGTGTGTACAATCCTCCGCCATTGAATAGGGCTGCCACCATAAGCGCTACAATGATGACCTTCTGTGCCAGGTCCATGAGCTTTTGGAATACAAACTTCTCATATGCCTGTATGACACCATTGAATATCTGCATAGGGAACGTGCACAAAGTGAACGCGCCTATTATCACAAAAACCAGTCGCAGTCTTGCCAGCTCATCAGGCGTAAAGCTTACATAGATAAACTTAAGCAGGAAAAATAGTACAAATAAAACCACTCCTATTACTGCATCTATCACTAGGTACAGCTTTAACGTTATCCCTAAAAAGCTATCTATGGCCTTCTGATCGTTCTGAGCAATATATTTTGCAATAAACCTAGATATAGCCTGGCCAAGACCGAAGTCCATAGTAACCATGGATATGACTGAAATCGCCAACCCATAGATGCCATAGTCGGAGTCACCAATTACTTTTATCATCCATGGCGTATAGATTATGCCTGCCAGAATGTTAAAGGCTATTGCTATATAGGATATGAATGCTCCATATTTTATCTGCTTTGAAGAGTCCATTACAGTGGTTCTCCCTGCCAGAAGAATATATAGTCAGATCCACCCACGATAGTGATGCCCAGAAGTGCAAGCACAATCAGGTATCTAAATATCATTCTATTTCTGAATTTCATTCCTGACACTGCTGCCGGTATCGCCAGCACAATGGGGAATTCAAATATGTATATCAATCTGATAGCTGCATTTTGAACATACACTGACGGGAGTGCAACAAGTCCCAACAGTATACAGTTTACCCATATGCGCTCCTGATTATTCGCCTGTGACAGAGCTCCAAAGCGCAGGAATAAAAATGCCACAATCGCCAGATACATCGCAGTGAACTTCAGCGGCTTGCCCAGCGAGAACGGGGTGTACCACTCATATCCCACCAGCCTTACCATTATTGGATATACCATATCCTTTACCAGCATGAGAAATGTGAATGCTCCTGCTGCTATGGCGAAGTTTCTACGCTTAAGAGGTATGAGTCTCAATAAGTACACTGGCAAAAACATCAACGCCGATGTATGAATAAACGCTCCCAAAACGCACACAAGAACAAATGGTATCGGCTTCTTTTTTTCAAGGAACGGATAAGACCCCACCCATACTACAGCTAATGCTATTGCCTGCTTTTGTCCTGTAAGCCAAAAAGTACTGAAAAACAGGGTAAACATCAATGTAAAGCTGAGCATTGGATCCTCTGAATGCTTATAAATCCAGATGCAAAACGGCACAGTAATCAATACTGCTGCGTATACTAAATACCCCTGGGTATTTGCTGAAAACAGCTGAAAAAACTTAACTATCAGCACAAAAAGTGGTCCTGTTCTCTCGTGCCTCGTCAGGTATTTTCCCAGGAGCTCTACAATCTCATACGGCTGATACCAATAGATTTCCTTAAAGTAACCTTCCAGATATACTACTGTATCTGCTCCAACAGAATAGTGTCGAAGTCCTGACACTAGTATGAATATCAGGCCGCATAATGCGCAGTATATCCCCTTGCGCAGTTTTTCCCCACGGCTTGTGGCATTCTTGTACGGCCACAAGAGCACGGTTCCCGATATTATCATTGTCACAAGGCTCATCGCCATTACTATCATAAGCTACCTACTATTATTTCATCGATCTTGCCCCTGAAGATAGCATTTATCTTCTCTGGGCTATGATTTGCTATAGCTGCTGATGCTGCCCTTGCGGCATACTCCTTTGTCAGCGCTTTATCATTCACTAGTTTTAATAATGCTTCTTTAATGCCATCATAGCTATCCGCTACAACAGCAATATCCTCCCCTATGAGGTACTCCATGGCTGCGATATTTCTATCTCCTATCGCAAAGATGCACTTTCCTGAGGACAAATAGTCCGTAATTTTAGTTGAAAAGCTAAGTCTTGCTGCTCTAGCTCCGCTCCCACCTATCGACTCAAGGTACAACATTACATCCGCCTGTTGCTGAAGCTTTAGTACCTCTGGCTGCGGCACTGGTTCTTTTATGTAAACCGTGCCCGACCTTAGCCCCTCAAGTTTTTTAGGTTCCAGTACCTTTGTGCAGTAAATATCTACAGCTATTTTCCCTTTTAGCTCTGGAGATTCCGCCAGTACCTGGTCTAACAGAAGCAATGAGTCGTCTCTTTGTACCAGCAGATTTCCGGTATATATGAGCCTTATTGGGTGCTCATCCCCCAGACCTCCTTCCTCACCTGCCTCTGATGCCTCAGGTAGTCTGCTAAGCGGCTTCGTCAGTATACTGCAGTCAATTCCAAAGGTTGCATCCGCTTCTTCTTTTGTCTTTTTGGATATTGCAAAAAAACCCTGCATTTTACCGGTTAGTCTCTTAAGACTTCTTCTCTGGAAAAATCTGTATACCTTATAGCCAGGATTAGATGACTGCTTATATGTAAAATTGTCGTCCCAAAAATACCCTATTGCCTTGGCACCGGTTCTGTCTATCACATACTCAGTTATATCTGCCAAGTGTATCTTTGCTTCCATTGAGTAGAGTACTAACTCCGGTTTGAAGCTATCTATAAACTCATCAAGCTCAGCACTCTTCCATTTCCCCAGCTTCCATGCCACCTCTCTGGCCATCAGCATCAACTGCGAGCGGTGCTTTTGCATTCTTGCATAACGATTATTATGAGTATTAAGATCTGCCACGCTCTGTGCATCTATGCTATCAGCAGAGGCATCCTTCACACTTTGAACCGCTATCTCTCTGCCAGTCCTAATCCCTGGTTTAAATACGCTCTTTAGCACACGATTTTCAGAAATCGAAAAATACCTTGAAGCGACAAGGCTATCTGGCAAATCATCTCTGATATATAGATGGGCTACCTTTTCCCTAGCATAGTCGCTTAGTAGACTCTGCCAGGTGTTTTGACCTATTTTGCTGTTCCAGGCAGCCACAGATATCACAAGTATCCTAGGCTCTGCCTTTGGCATATAGGTATCCATCATAGATTCTCCCTATACCAGTCAATAGCCAGCTTGATTCCATCCTCGAAGCTGTACGAAGGATCATATCCTAAAAGTCGTTTTGCTTTACTGATATCAGCATTACTGTGCTTTATATCACCAGCCCTGTCCGGCCCAAAATTGGGCTCGACTTCTAATCCAAGTGCCTTGGTTAGGTCATAATAAATGTCTATCAGGTACTCTCTGCCACCGTAAGCTATATTGAATGCCTCTCCGGCCGCCTCTGATGACGCTAGGCATGCTCGGAGATTAGCCTCAATTACGTTATCAATATATGTGAAATCCCTACTCTGCTTGCCATCACCGTTAATGGTAGGCACTTCTCCATTCATAAGCTGACGCAGAAACTTTGGAATGACTGCTGCATAGGCCCCATTTGGATCCTGCCTGCGGCCAAACACGTTAAAATATCTCATTCCATATGTATCTAAACCATACAGTCTCTTATACAGCTTTCCATATTCCTCACAGGTGCGCTTAGTCAAAGCGTAAGGTGAGAGCAAGTTGCCTTCCTGGCCTTCCACCTTTGGCAGTACCGGATGATCTCCATATACAGAAGAGCTTGAGGCATACACAAATTTCTTGATGCCATTTTGTCTTGCGGCTTCCATCATATTAAGTGTGCCTCTGATATTCACCTCTTCATAAAATAGCGGCATTTCTATCGAGCGTGGCACACTACCCCATGCAGCCTGATTGAGTACATAATCTACTTCTTCACAGGCTTTCAAGCATGTGTCTAAATCAGTAATATCACCTTTGATAAATGTATAGTTCGGATTGTCTATAAACAAATCTACATTTTCCTGCTTACCTGTAGACAAGTTATCAAGGCATCTCACCTTATATCCCTTGTTCAGTATGGCTTCGCATAGATTTGATCCTATAAAGCCAGCGCCTCCAGTTACCAGAAATATACTGTTTTCAGGAAAAACTATGTTTTCAAATCCCATTTTACAGTCTCCAATACATGCTCTTGGTCTCAAGCTCGTTCTTGTCCAAGATGCCCTTCACATCCACAAGCACACGTCTGGCAGGCTCTTTTACTGCCAGCTTATCCAGCATGTCATCCACATTTATATCCAAAAACTCCTTGTGACCAACAGCCAGTACAAGTGCATCTAGATTGTCTGCTTTTTCAAAGGTTACCAGATCTATTCCGTAGAACTTTTTCACCTCTGCCACATCCGCCTGTGGATCTGCTACCATCGGCTCAATGCCATAGCTTCTAAGCTCATCTATGATGTCCAGTACCTTTGTATTTCTGATGTCAGGACAGTTCTCCTTGAAGGTAAGGCCCATAATGAGCACCTTCGCCCCTTTTACAGGTATGTCTGCCTTAATCAGATTTTTAACTATATTTTCTGCCACGTATTTTCCCATGTCGTCATTGATACGACGTCCAGAGAGAATAATCTGGCTGTGATAACCTAATTCCTCAGCCTTATAGGTCAGATAGTACGGGTCCACTCCTATGCAGTGTCCTCCTACAAGCCCTGGGAAAAACTTCAGGAAATTCCACTTGGTTCCTGCTGCCTCAAGCACTTCCTTGGTATCTATGCCCAGCTTATGGAATATGATAGACAGCTCATTCATAAATGCTATGTTGATATCTCGCTGTGAATTCTCTATTACCTTAGCTGCCTCAGCTACTTTGATGCATGATGCACGATATACTCCAGCATCCACTACCAGCTCGTAAGTCTTAGCTACTGCGTCTAGAGTCTGCTCATCCATACCTGAAACTATCTTTGTAATAGTTTCAAGCCTATGCACCTTGTCTCCTGGGTTGATGCGCTCTGGCGAGTAGCCCACCTTAAAATCAATACCGCACTTTAAGCCCGACTCCTTCTCAAGTATCGGTACGCATACATCCTCCGTCACCCCGGGATACACTGTCGATTCATATACGACTATTGCACCCTTTTTCAGGTTGCGTCCAACAATAGTTGACGCTCCCTCCACAGGAGTCAAATCCGGTGTGTGATCATCATTTACAGGCGTTGGCACTGCCACTATGACAAAATCGCACTCCGAAAGCTTTTTCTCATCTGCTGTAAAATCAACGGCGCACTCAGCGATTGCCGCATCTCCCACTTCTTTGGTAGGATCTATACCATTTTTGTATAGATTTATCTTAGCCTCATTTGTATCAAAGCCTACGACATCAATCTTTTTGGAAAATGCTACTGCTATAGGCATGCCTACATATCCAAGGCCCACCAGCGCCAGCTTACCCTCTTTATTTACCAGCTTATCGTACACAGACATTTGCTATTTCCTCCTTGTACGCATCTATAACTACTTGTCTTGAAAACTCAGCCTTCATCTTCTGCCTGCCCTTCTCACCCATCTGTTTTCGGGCTTCGTATGGCATAGCTATAAATTTCTCTATGGCTTTGTATAGCTCCTCCTCACTACGCGAGGCATATCCGATACCAGTCACTCCATCGTCGAATATCTCCTTACAGCCTGGGATATCAGATGCCAGCACCGGTCTGCCACATGATGCCGCCTCCTGCAATACATTGCTCATACCCTCATGATAGGTTGGCAGGACTATGGCTGAAGCTGCTCTATAGTATGGCAGCGTGTCGCTTTGTTGTCCGTGATATGTGAGTAATCCTTCCTGCTCCAGACTCTCTATAATTTCTGAATAGTTCTCGTCATATGCGCCCAACACATCCAGCGATATCTCAGGATGATTTCTCTTTATTCGTCTCATTGCGCCAAAGAGCTCATTTACTCCCTTATCGCGCATTATTCTTCCAATGAAAAGCAATTTCATACCATCGCTTTCATCTGGATACTCCTGATACTCATAGAAAGAAGTATTTACTCCAGAGCCTGGGATGAGATGGCTTTTTGTACAAAGCACTCCTTTTTCCTCAAAAAAGCTCTTATTTGTACTGTTCTGGAAAAATACACAGGCCGCCTTCTTTAGTCCCTTCTTATAAAGTGCGAGCAATACCTTCTGCATCAGTCCACCTGACTGAAGCTCTGTGCCAAGCCCTGTCACATTTGGAAAATATGGTATCTTCTCCCTCTGACAGGCGATTCCTCCGTAAATGTTGGGCTTTATTGTGTATGTAAGGACAATGTCAGGTTTTTCCTGTCTTATTACGTTGCGATATCTGCCCACCATTTTAAGCTCATCAAGCGGATTTTTGCCTCGCCTTTCAAACTCCATCTGGATATATTTGCATCCCAGCTCTTTAAGCATGGGCACAAATTCTCCATTTGGCAGGCAAATGCTGACCTCGTTTTCCCTCAAAAGCTCTTCTATTAGCTCTCTTCTGAACTTATATAGGCCTGCATCATTATTAATTAGTATCAGTATTTTACTCATGTGTCTTTATAACCTTACAGGGGTTGCCTACCGCAGTACTCTTTTCAGGTATATTTCTGATAACAACTGAGCCTGCGCCTATTATGGTGTCGCTTCCCACTGTCCTATCCTGTATTATCTGTGCCCCTGTTCCCATCTCTACGCACTCCCCTAGAGTGCAGATACCAGATACATTTACGCTAGGATAGAGCGTTACATATGATTCAAACACACAATCATGACCTACTGTGCAGTCCAAATTGATTATGTTGAAGTCTTTTATTTCAATATTTACAGTCAGTATATTGCCGGCGCACACAATATTACCCTTGCCCCAGCTTATCATGTCTGACATTATTACCGACGGGTCTATAAGATTGGGAAAACTCAGGTTGCTGTTGGCGCCTATCTTTTGTGCGACAATCTTTCTAATCCTAGATGAGCCAATAGCTATCGCCACACTCAGTTCCTCTTTGCAATCTAATAGGTAATCTGCGCCCCCTAGAACCGGATGGCCATTTATATCCGTTCCTACTTCCACGCCATCATCTATATACCCCAAAATATTCCACTGGTCCTCGGTATCTGGCGCAGCCTCTGTGATTCTCTCTATAAGCCACTGAACTTCTCTTCCAAAGCCTCCAGCTCCATAAATCACAATATTATTCACTCTTTTCCTCCCCCTTGCATTCAGGTGTTCCCCTAAACGCCTCCATTGTGGCTGATGTCTCTGAGCTTATTCCGTCCCGCTTTATAACCGTCCCCACAGTCTGGAATATAATCTTCACGTCCATCAAAAATGACATATGATCCACGTAATACACATCTTTGTCAAACTTATCTTCCCAAGTGATGCTATTGCGTCCATGCACCTGTGCATATCCTGTAAAGCCAGGTCTCACCTCATGACGCCTAGCCTGATGTGAATTATATAGTGGCAAGTACTGCACCAGCAGTGGTCTTGGCCCTACTATAGCCATATCTCCTTTTACAATATTGATTAGCTCAGGTAACTCATCCAGACTAGTGCTTCTTAGCATTTTGCCAAACTTAGTTAGTCTTACATCGTCTGGCAGTAGCTGGCCATTTTCATCCCTGGCATCTGTCATAGTACGGAATTTTCTAAGTGTGAAAATCTTTCCGTCCTTTCCTGGTCTTTCCTGCTTAAATATCACAGGACTTCCTAGCTTTGTACGTACAAGAATCGCTGTCACTCCCAGCACCGGCGACAGTAATACCAACGCCACTGAGCTTAGTACCGCGTCAATACCTCTTTTTATTACCTTGTCATATACTCCGCCTGCTGCCATCTCTACCTCTTGCGAGTAATCAATGTGTATCTGTGTATCATTGCTCCCAATATGGGATACAGTCCAAATTTTCCTTTATGAAGAAATGCCAGTGGCAACTTTGCAAAATACCTTGCCGATGTCTCCGCATGAAATACAAGGTCTCTCTTGCCCACTGATACGCTCTTGGCATTAAACTTCAGCTTTGATTCCTGCTGACCAAAATTCTGAGAGAATCCCTCACACAAGGTATCTAAGAATTCTACTCTCGCTTTCGTCGGATACATCGCACTGTGCCATGTCATCTTCGCCAATATCTCTGTAACCTTTGGAGTATCACAGTCACCTATGCCACTAGTACAGAGATTTCTGAACTTCTTAAGCATACGCTCCTGAATCAGTGCTATATGGGTTTCATAGAGATTTTTCTCATTTTCATCCCACTCTTCAACGACCTCGGCCTTATCTCCGTTCATCTTATAATGCTGTGCAGAACCATGTGGTGCTGCCAATAGCATCTCGTAGAGCATAGTATTGACTCTAAGGAAATGATACCAGCTGGAGTACTTACCCTCGCTGTCCGTGTGGTGGAAAATCAATCCCTTTCTGTCACTTTGTACCTCATCATCTGTATCTGACATTATTCCTATGTAATAGCCCTTTACATCTTTTCTGAGGTAGTTAGCTATGCCGTGCTGCATTCTGCCTGACCAGCCCACATCAACTAAGTATGACCTGTCCGCCGCCTTGAAAGTATCCTCCACATATTTTCCAAATGCTGCCACGTTTTCCTGGAATCTTGCCTCAAGCAGCTCCTTATTTGGGTTTTCCCTTAATATGTCTGCTTCCTTTGAATTAGGAAAATCATCTATTACTATGTCTATATCTAAGTCTTCCAGCATTGCAAAGAGTGCCCTTGCCTCATCTCCACTAAAGCCAGCTGCTTTTAGGTAATTGCGTATGGAAATCGATTCGAAATTCTCAATCGCTTTCTTCTCTTTTTGAACGCTATATATAGCTCGCCTACTACACTTAAAATACGAAGAGCTTATTCTCTCCTTGGCAGGTATCTTCATCTCCTGATAGATGTCGAATAGCTCCTTTAAAAAATATCCCTCTCTTGCCAGGAAAACTACAGACCTCGCTCCATCTGCCCTAAGCTCTCTGTATAATCTGTCTATAAACACATAGAATAAGACAATATATTCCTCATAGTACGGACTGGCTTTGCGAGTCTGCCTGATGCATTTATCCAATATCTTACTGTCAGGCTGCTTTTTATGCCTGCGCCTTTCAACAGCGTTAAGTACATGCTGACACTTATTAGGTATGTAGTAAGTAGCTATACCTCGCTTCGCCGCATTGTCCCTATCAGATACTGGATTGTCACCAATCATGAGTACCTCTTCTGACTTTATCCCCAGCTTGCTTAGTACCACATCATACAGTCTTCCATCCCCTGCCTTTGTAGCATTCATCTCTGATGACACATAAATGTCGTCAAATAAATCCGGCTCTCCCAGATTATCTAGAAAAGTCCTAAGATCGTCTGCCGGCAGATGATAGTCCGATACGCAATAGACCGTAAGGCCTGCTTCCTTATATTCTTTTATTTTTTGAACCATTCTCTGATTCAAAAATTGGACTGCGCACTCGCGCCATATCTCGACTGAATGTGCCGCTACCTTGAAGCTTTCCTTATCGTCAACAGGAAGCTCTGCTGACATTTTCTCCAAAATGCTAGCTTCGCTTGCACACTCCCTGTGGAGTCTCATTCTAAGCTCATAGAGCCTGCTTTCCTCCAGCTGGGGATACAGCTCATGCATCTGTCTAGCCCAGTCCTTGAAGACAGAGAAAGGATGCTCTCTGCGGAAAATCACTGTGTCAAAACAGTCTACAAATACAGTTGTAATATTTTTAGATATTGCTCGCACAGTTAATCCTCAACTCACTTTTCCCACATGGACTGATTCCAGGTTTATTTCGTACTACTCAAAGCAGCCTCTGACAATTTCTATTATGATATCCTGCTGCTCTTTGGTCATTTTTATATCGCTAGGTAGGCACAGCCCTCTGTCAAATATGTCGCTTCCTACGTCATTGCCATCCACACTTATGAATGGATGATCCTTATACATAGGCTGCATATGCATGGGCTTCCATATCGGACGACCCTCCGCATTATACTTTTCCAATGTTTCCAGTATCTCTGTAGGACAGGTCTTGCCGGCCTCCTTGATATAGCTTGCCTTACTGTCTCCTCGCTCTTGATGGCACATTGCCTCCGGCTTAATTATCATGCATGACAGCCAGTAGTTGGGCTCGCTATTTTCTGCGTCATACGGATTCATGCTTACAGGCAGATCCTTGAAGCCCTCTTTGTACCTTTCGTATATGGCCTTCTTTAGATCAATATGCTCCTGCAAATGAATCAGCTGACCTCTTACAACTCCTGCTATTATATTGCTCATTCGATAGTTGTATCCCAGCTCCTCATGCTGATACCATGGCGCTGGTTCTCTAGACTGTGTCGACCATTTTCTGGCCTTATCAGCAAGCTCCTTATCATCCGTCAGTAGCATTCCGCCTGACGATCCGGTGATTATCTTGTTTCCATTGAAGCTTATAGCGTTGATATGTCCAAATGACCCTGTCTGCTGTCCTTTATAAGTCGCACCAAGCGACTCTGCTGCGTCTTCAATCATGATGGCACCGTGCTTGTCACACACTGACTTTAACTCATCAATCTTAGCAGGCACTCCATACAAGTGGGCAAACACCACTACCTTGACCTCTGGATATACATCAAAGGCTCTATCAAGGGCCACTGGGTCCATATTCCATGTATCATACTCGGTGTCTATGAACACTGCCTTAGCACCCTCGTACTTTACCGGATTTACTGTGGCGTCAAATGTCATATCTGAGCAAAACACCATATCACCAGGCTTTACACCTGCCAGCTTAACTGCAAGATGTAGCGCTGCTGTTCCAGCAGAAAGTGCTACTGCATATTTGCAACCCACCTTTTCTACTATCTGCTCCTCTATGGCATTGATGTTGGCGCCTGCTGTTGTAATCCAGTTAGCCTCAAAGGCCTCATTTATGTATTTCTGCTCCTCACCATGCATGGTGGGTGATGCCAGCCATATTTTCTGCTCAAAAGGCTTCATCGCTTATACTTCTTTCTTGTAATTGTAGGTACCTGTTATTTCAGCCACCTTTTCTCTGATGTCAGTTGGCTCTGCTACAACGTAATCTGCCAGCTCCTGCAGCTGCGTGAGGAACTTCTCC
This sequence comes from Lachnospiraceae bacterium, assembly GCA_045597645.1. Lineage (GTDB taxonomy): Bacteria > Bacillota > Clostridia > Lachnospirales > Lachnospiraceae > JAKSSE01. The sequence goes on from JAZLKM010000027.1 coordinate 58,960, forward strand.
TCATCAAACTCTATTGGCTTGCCTATATGTATCTGATGGTTTGGTGTCTCCTTGAGTCCCTCCTCATCCATCAGCATCTCTTCATATAGTTTCTCACCCGGTCTTAGGCCAGTGTATACTATCTTGATGTCTTCATCAGGTTTATGACCTGTAAGCAATATCAGGTTTCTCGCCAGATCTGCTATTCTCACCGGCTCTCCCATATCGAGAACAAATATCTCTCCGCCCTTGGCGTAGGCTCCCGCCTGCAGGACTAAGGTTACTGCCTCAGGTATTGTCATAAAGTATCTGATAATATCCGGATGTGTTACTGTCACAGGTCCACCCTGCAATATCTGTCTTTTGAAAAGCGGGATTACAGAGCCATTGCTTCCAAGTACGTTTCCAAATCTAACTGCCACAAATTCTGTCTTTGATCTATTGTTATAGGTCTGCACTATCATCTCGCAGATACGCTTCGTAGCACCCATTATATTAGTCGGGTTCACCGCTTTGTCTGTAGAAATGAGGACGAATCTCTTTACTTTGTACTTATCTGCCATCTGCACCAGCTTCCAGGTGCCAAGCACATTATTTTTCACCGCTTCATTTGGCGAGTCCTCCATTAGAGGCACATGCTTGTGGGCAGCTGCATGATATACGATATCCGGACGGTAGGTATTGAATATCTCCTCAATTCGTCTTGTATTTCTGACTGAACCTATTAGTACCACAAGGTCAAGCTCTGGATACTTATTTCTTATTTCATTTTGTATGTCATATGTGCTGTTTTCGTATATATCAAAGATAATAAGTCTCGACGGCTTATGTGCAGCCAGCTGTCTGCACAGCTCGCTTCCTATGGAGCCTCCACCACCAGTCACCATTACAGTGTGCCCCTCTACGTAACCCATGATTGATGATATATCCACCTTCACGGGGTCTCTGCCCAAAAGGTCCTCAATATCCACATCGCGCAGGGCTGCTACACTTACTTCGCCATTTACAAGCTGATATATTCCAGGTATTCTCTTAACCTTCGCTCCTGTCTCCTTACATATATCAAGGATAGCTCTTGTCTCTCCTGCAGGTGCCGCAGGAATGGCGTAGATAATCTCCTTTACGTCCTTTTCCTTTACTATCCTTGCAATATCATTTCTATCGCCAATTACCTTTATGCCATGGACATAATTGCCTCTTTTGGACTTGTCATCATCGATTACACCTACGATGTTGAGCACTACATGGCTGCTTGCCCTAATTTCCTTTATCAGCGCATTTCCTGCCTCTCCGGCACCTATGATTAGCACATTTGTCTGAGCATTCCTGCCAAGCCTTCTCGCATTTATCTCATATACAGCTCTATGCGCATATCTGCAGATTAACACCAGAACCCACAGCGCCACTCCGTACGTTGGATAAAAGCTCCTCGGCAATGCATGAAAATCAAAGCCATGCCTTACAAATGCAATGAATACCGTTGCAAGTGTCGATGCAAGGCTGGCCATCAGTATCTCTACAAGTTCTGTCGCTCCAGCATACTTCCAAAGACTCGTGTACAGCTTAAATCCATAGAAAATAGCTATTGTCACTATTACAAAAAATGGCAGGCACGCATACAGATTGTCCACAAACCCCATGGTAATAGAGCTCCATGAGAAGTCAAATCGCACCAAAAGACCCATGGCTGATGCCACTACAACAGCTATCACGTCATATATTATTAAGGCTATTCTTTTCAGCCAAACCTTTGTTTTTTCAGTCATTTTTATTCCTTTTTTGCCCACTTAGGCACAGTAAGACATAATCTGTAGTATTATACAAAAATCACAAAAAATAAACAAGTCCGGCGACCTTAGCCGGACTTGTTGTGATTTATCGCAGACAGCTATATCCTTTTGTCTTATTTATTCTTATTTTCTCTTGTAAATCCTGCCATAGACTACTGCCATCACTGCAACGCATATCGCAGCAGCGCAGGCAATATAGATTATTGACGTTCCGCCCTCTACTGCCTTTTCGAACATATAGGTCTTGAATACAAATATTTCCTTCATGCTGTCCACAAACAAGCCATTATCCAGACCACCGATGTCATTGTTTATATTGTCCAGAAGTCCGGTCAGAAGGTTGCTTCTAATCAGCACTGTGATATGGGTTGCCGGAAACAGATTACATATAGTCTGCACTGTGCTTGAGAATCCTGATGTCGGTATATATGCACCAATCACAAAGCCAGATGCAGCTGAGAGCATTCCGAAAAATGCGCCACTGGATGACACTGTCTTAAATGCGCACACTATTATTATGAAAAATGCTGTCGATGAGATCGCACCTATCACTACCAGGCCATAAAGTCTTGCTATAGCTGCAGCTGTCAGCCCTGTATCTCCCATGGCATTCATCACCAAAAGCCCTGCTGTTAATATGACAGAAGCCATTACTATCGCAGATATTGCACTTGATGTGAAATATGAAAGTATGATCTGTCCCCTTTTCATTGGAGTTGCCAATATGTCGCAGTCCACCTTATGCTCACGATCCCTAACTATTGTTGACAGGCAATTGTATGGCACTGTAATGAGCGCTGATCCCATAATACCTGTTAGAAGTATTCCATTCACCAGCATCTCTACATCGTTGCTGTTCACCAGGTCCTCTAGTCCCTCCATAGCTGACTGTATGGACTCAACATAGTTGCCCTTCAGGAAAAGAAGATACAGTGCAAATACTATTATTGATGTAAGCATTGAAAATATGACATTCTGAACGTCCTTAAAATATATCATCAAATTTCTTTTGGTAAATCCTATAAATCCACGCATTATGCTAGTTCCTTTCCTGTAACCTTCAAAAAGACATCATCCATGCTTCCCTTGACGATCTCGTAATCCTCTATCTGCATTTTTTTGTTATATATAAATTCTGTTATATTGCCGCAGATAGGAACGGTATAATGATCTACATCGTATATAGGCCGGCTTGTCCAAGAATATTTTTCTTTCATATAAGCGTCAAGCTCTGTCAGCAGGCTCTCTGCCTCGGCAGACTCCTCTGTATACCAGACAAACCTGCCCGGTGCATACTGACTTTTTAGCTCTGCCGGAGTGCCCTGGCACATTATCCTGCCATGATCAAGGATGACCACATGGTCGGCATCTCTCGTCTCTTCCATATAGTGAGTGGTAAGAAAGATTGTCATCCCCTGCTCTTTTCTTAGGTACTCTATATAATCCCATACCAGCTTTCTGGACTTAGGATCTAAGCCTGTAGTCGGCTCATCTAAAAACAGCACCTTTGGTTCATGCAGCAATGCTCTGCAGATATCCACTCTCCTACGCTGTCCTCCGGACAGCTTTTCATACTTCCTGTTAAGTATCTCATCCATCTCGAAGTGTGAGGAGAATACCTTTATCTTCTCATCGATCTGTTTTTTGCTTAATCCGTAATAGGCTCCTCTGGTATACAGATTCTCTTTGACTGTCAGTTTTCCATCGAGCACTGAGTTTTGGAATACGATACCTACATTTTTTCGTATCATGTCATCTTCCCTGCCCAGCTCATAGCCGCAGATTCTGACATCTCCCTCTGTCTTTTCCAATATTGTGCACAGCATATTTATCGTTGTAGACTTTCCTGCTCCATTTTCTCCCAGAAAAGCAAATAGCTCGCCCGACTCCACCGAGAAGGATATTCCATCCACCGCTTTATGTTCCTTATAAAATTTAGTGAGATTTTTTATTTCTATTGCGTTTGTCATTTCAATCTCCCTCCTTGTTTTTCTGTACCTTATACCATCCTTTGGAATAAAAAAAGTGCAACTCTACTGAGTTGCACTTTGAGTTAACCAAGTTGCACTTATTCCTCATCACGGATAGAATCCAATGCCGAATTGATCTGGTCAGCTTCATGTTTTCCCATCCACGAAATGCCAAACCACACGAATGCATAGACCAAAATGTATGCTACTGTAATAAAAATAAATCCATATGCATCGTCATACCAATGGAATAGATAACCTAACCCCATGTTTATGCCATACACTAAAATGCAGTGAATCGCTATCTGCAGTCTTATCCCAGCCTTACTACCTTTGTCCACATTAAGTAGTAGCAGACCTGGTATGGAGCTCAGGAAAGCCACCGTTATGATTGACACCAGAGATAACCAAGTAAACGTTATATCTCTGCCCCTAAAATGGTACGCTATTCCTTCCAATGTCATTGCTGTCAGTATTCCAAAGGAGATTAGCATTGCCTGCGCAAAGATGGATTTAAACTTGTTTATCATATATCCAACCTCCTCTTTATATCCTTTACATAGCTTCTTGCAACAACCAGGCTTTCGCCATTTAATAGCTGCGCATTCATTCTAGCTCCAAGCTCTGAGCTAACCTGTCGCACCTTTTTCAGATTAACTATCATCGCCTTTGAGCATCTTGCAAAATAAGGATACGACATCTCTTCTATCTCGTAGAGACGATACTTTGTCTCATAACACTCATCCTTGGTATAAACAAAGGTCTTCTTGTCCACCGACTCGAAATAATATACCGCACTTAGCTTGCATAGTACTGTGGTTCCATCCTTTATCACTGGGATTCCTGCCATCCCACCTTCCAATAGCTCTACGGCGTTTTTTATTTCTGCAGTCTCCTCCACCACTTTTATGATCGCCATTTCCTGGCTCTTGTCTGTCACCTTTTCAAGCTGTACCTGCAAGGGACTGTACCTCTTTTCTTATATAAATCTTATTAGTATGTCTATTGCACTGCATATAGCCGCAACAAGCCAGATTGACAAAACACGTCTTCTTGCTGTGTTTCGAGTTCCTGCACACGGCCTGTTAAATACATAGTATGTCGGAAGTATAAGCGACATGAAATATCTACCCTGCACTCCCTCTATACTGTAAGCATATACCTGGCTCCACTGTACATAAATTCCCGTCGGGACGAGTATGAGTACCGCTATAAGCACTATCGCAAATACTATATGTGTCATCTTATATTCCTTATCTCTAGCCGATGCCGCTGGTTTTGAGATACAAACTAATGCAACTAGGCAAATCAACATCATCAACGCACTAGTATCTACATTCAGTGATCCCAGGCTGCTACCCAGCATCTGCTGCAGCCAAGTACCTCCAATGGCATACCAAGAACGCCACAGCACCATAAGATAGTTCACTGGATGCCGCAATATGTATGCTACCTGTAAGCTGGTATTTGCTCCCGCTCTAGAAGGGATGCCACTACAGATTGCAAGCCACAAAACATTAAAACCTACTGTCAGCGCAGCAACAATTGCGGTATGAATTGCCTTATTTCTTTTTCCTCCGAATTTATGATATGGAATCAACAGGAAAATCAAGCAGAACGGTAAATATACCACCTTATTCAGTGCTATTAGCAGTGCGCTAACATATATAATCACATAATGCGCAGGCTTCATTGGCACATTTCCTACCAGCTTTTGCCTTAATACAAACGCTGTTATAAACAAAGACAATGCCAACACCATGCCGTCCGGTGACAGCGATACAGCTTGCTGTAGACTCATTGGCAATAGCGGTATCAGCATCATTATCTCTTTGTCACATGGTATTAGCTTTACTGCAAAATACAACAGCGCAGTGACACACAGCCATGATAGTGTTCGCGCAAAATAAATAATGAACGCCAGCTTATGGCTTACGTGCCTTGCAATAAATATTCCTATTGACTGTGGGATATAACTCAATGGTGTCTGGATTGCTGTGTTGGAAAATCCTACTCTCACCAAATTGTCGGACAAGGTCATGTCCTTATTCTCTGAATAGGACTCCCAGGAATCGCTAAGTGCTGTAAAGTCCACATCAAAAGGCAGATATCTGCCAGCAGAGCCATCTGTCAATTCATTGTAGTCTGACATAAAATGCCTCTCTGAAATCTCATATGCACGGGAAAAATGGTTGTACTCATCTGGTACATTGAGTGCAGGGAGGGCGAACATATACATTATGCTAAGTCCTGTCCATAGTATCAGAAATGCATTTTCTAATGGCAGCTTCTCGTAGAGAGCAAAGCCTGCAATCAGCAACACGGTCAATACAATCACCATGGCAACATGGAATCCGTTTGCCCCGTCTAGCTTCGATGCCAAAGTCTGCTTATATCTAAGCTTATAAACAAGCGACGCATTTAGCGCCTCGCCATTGTGAGTAAGTCCTCCTATATCATCTGCCTCACACGTATGTATTACTATTCCATCTCCTTCAATAGCATTCGACGTTACCTGGAGCTGATATGTTTTTTCAGGGCTGTACAGCAGAGGCTTACTTAACATAAGCGTATAATATGCATTGTCACCCATAGATAAACAATCCACTTCCCAGCATTCTAAACATTCGCCACTCTGCGATTCCGTTAGGTTTACATAAAGTGTAGACGCGTTCTTTCTCGCTATTGTACCAGCAAACAATGATATCGCCTGTAGCTTACTCTGAGCTATTGCTGCTCCCAACAATTCATCTGATTCGATGCAAATATCCTGCACCCACTCATCTCCAGCCAATATCTCTCCGGTATTCGAAGTGGGTACGTACGGCTCATACTCTTTAATCCTGTCCAAGTCAAGACTAGTCACTAGATGAAGGCACACTATAGCCAGAACCACTATTATGTTTACTATAATCTTCCTGCTATTTTTCATTCTCTCGTATAATAATCCTTTACATCGTCCTCTTGCGTCCACAAACGACTCGTCTCAGCCTCGGTCTCCTTTGCTTTTGCGAGTTTTCATGCTTATCCCTAATTCCCAAAGGCTCCATATACCTAAAAATTCCAATATCTGCATTATTATCATGCCACAGCACATGTAGTCATAGAATTTCTTACCTGCGCCAAGGAATCTTGTGAACCACTGAACGCCGACAAATAGTGCCGCAAAACTTATCAAAAGACCTAGACTAACGAGGCATACTTCCAAGTAGTGATTATCGCCACGTACTAGATTTACTATTGTCATAACGGTCAGGGCCACAAGGCCCAAAATAGAAACAATAAGGATTGGCAGTCCAAGCACACTGTATGCGCTTACTATTATCTCAATTAGCCTTACAAACTTAAGATTTATGGCACGCTCTGCATTCATTGAGGTCCCCTGCATTATAGCTGGAGACATCGTGAGCTCACTCATTATCTGTACAGCATTAGAATCACCTGTCGCATATTCAATGCTTGTTTTGTTTTCCGAATACTTCACAAGAGACATTAAGCATTCCTTGAAAGTATCCCCAAAATAATACCTATTCTCAGCATTTATCCCTTGCGCAACCTTTGACAAATATAGCCCTCTCTTTTTCGGCAGCGTCCCACTTTTGAATGCATTCGTCAGTTCATAATGTATTTCTCTGTAGATGTCTTCAGATATCTGTGCACTATGTTCGGTTAACATCATGTTTGCAGATTCTGGCTGGCTTTCCTGCGCCAGCGCATCAGCCTTCACTATGTCTCTTAAGCACCAGATATAGTAGTCCCCATGTATCTCTCCGTCCCACCATATATACCAGGCTCCTGAATCATAAACTTCATTTATATCATCTCTGAAAATTGAGAATGTAGGGCTCGCATCAAGTGCCATGTTTATAGCTTCTCTTGTGACCCACACTTCCTCATTATCTGCGCCTGCATCTATTCTGACCAAGTCTCCCATAAAGTCAGAAAAAGCCGCATCTGCCCTATCAGTAGTCGCAAACACGCCATAGTGCACATAATTTATGGTTTTGTACCCAAGTGTTACCAGGCCAAGCATTAGAATCGGCGCCAGCACTAACACCGTCTTTTTTATCAAGTCTTTCTTATTTTTCTCTACTAGCAGCCACACTACAGTAGCCACCACAGCACCAATGCAGAACGGCACAATCCAGATTCCATCTTCTTTTAGATAATAGAAAAACGGAAGCATTATGATGCCTATTATGCTCCAAGGAACCATTTTACGGCTGTCTTCCCTTTGCGCAAACATCCCAACAAATGCGGCGATTACCGTCATTGAGGCTGCCACAAGACATCCTCCTCTGTACACCTTCTGTATATTCTCCTGATGGAACATTACTGGTGAATATAAAAGAAAAATATATAGTACAGATATTGCGTACTTATTTCTTATTAGCTTTCCTACTGCTACTGATAACGCGATTGTGCCAAACACATAAAAAAGTGTCAGCGCAATCGGATAGGGTATCCCTAGAACAAAATTAGCAGCAAGATAAATCGGATATGAAATAGTCTTCGCCAACGTTAACCCTTCGTAGGCTCCAAGCCATCCTGTTTCCAGTATATTATTGGCATATCTAACCATCAAAAGGTCATCAAAAGCCGCATCTGCTTGAATAAATAGCGGAATCTTAGTGCCTATGTACACTCTCATAAGTGTAAATACCAGCATTATAATATTTAGGATTTTCGTCGATTTTTCCTTCATCGTCACTGTCTCTTTATACGTTATAGAACTCCTTATACCACTGAGCAAATCTCCTAAGGCCGTCCCTCAGACTGGTATTTGGCTTAAATCCATAGTCACGCTCTAACGGGGTAGTATCAGCATATGTCACAGGCACATCTCCCGGTTGCATGGGCACTAGCTTTTTATGAGCTTCAAAGTCATAGTCTTCAGGTAGCACCTTAGCTGCTATAAGCTCCTGCTGCAAAATGTCTACAAAATCAAGTAGGTTCTCAGGACTATTATTTCCAATGTTATATACAGCGTAAGGCGGTATAGGCAGACCATCCTCACCTGTAGCCTTGTCTGGGGCACCCTGCATGATTCTGGTCACACCCTCAACTATATCATCCACATATGTGAAGTCACGCTTGCAGTTACCATAGTTGAATATCTGGATTTCTTTTCCGGCGCGCAGCTTGTCAGTAAATCCAAAGTACGCCATATCTGGTCTTCCTGCAGGTCCATACACTGTAAAGAATCTAAGTCCAGTAGACGGGATGTTATATAGCTTACTGTACGCATGGGCCATTAGCTCATTTGATTTCTTGGTGGCTGCATAGAGTGACACAGGATTATCTACCTGATCTTCAGTGGAATATGGCACCTTCTTGTTTGTGCCATATACAGAGGATGATGATGCATACACTAGATGCTCCACGCCCTTCTTATCGCCATCGTACGAGTGCCTGCATGCCTCCAGGATATTGTAAAAGCCAATTAGGTTGGCTTCCACGTAAGCGTCTGGGTTAGTTATTGAATAACGTACTCCCGCTTGTGCCGCAAGATTAACCACTACATCAGGCTCATACTCTGCAAAAATTCGCTCAATCAATATTTTATCTGCTATGGATCCCTTAACGAAAATCCACCTTATACCTTCATCCGGCCCTACAGCTTTGACTATCTGCTCAAGTCTCCACTCCTTGATGCTCACATCATAATAGTCGTTCATGTTGTCGATTCCTATTATTTTAGCTGTAGGAAAATCCTTGAGGAGCCTAAGCACAAGATTTGCGCCTATGAAGCCCGCAGCTCCTGTTACGAATATAGTTTTTCCATCAAGTGATATTTTTTGCATAACTACTCCTCACCATTCTTTCTAGTAATACATGCCATACCCATGAATAACGGCAATCCAACTAAAAGCACGTATACGTATCTTAACGAAAATGCAACCGGTGTCGCTATCATAATGGTCACCCAATTTAATAATGCTGGCAAGAACACCAGGCTCTGCTTACTATCTTTGACAAAAATCAACGTCAAGCACAGCATCATTATCCAAAATAGCGTACCGCTCTCCACAAAGTATTTTTGAGGAGTGACCGAAATGGCCTTACCGGTAATCCGCTGATACAGATCTGTATTCTCTATTCCAAAGCCTCCATCAAAGGTTATTGTATCTGCGTATCCGTATGAATCCTGAACAAACGGAACCCAATATCCAAATGTTTCCATAATGTATGCTTCAATATATTTTCCAGGATATCTGACCAGACCATGAACCCAAGCTGTAAGAAATCCTTTTTTATTAGAATCAAACAAATCTGAATTAAATCCGTCTGCCCATTTGATATTGTCTGCGAGGCACGGCGCGTATTCGCTCTTCCAAGTATCTTGAGGAAGAATTTGATAGAGCAACTGCTCATCCGGTTCAGGCAGCTCGCTTCCATCAGAGATTACTGCAGCCAGCTGCTGAAGCGGTATCCCCATATTTTCCTTGTAGTCTCCACGAATATCCCAGATATGCGTCACACTTATTGTAAGCGCTGCGTATATACATATAGACGCGATTGTTGGTATCAATATTCGCTTGGCCTCTTTACTAGCCAGCGTCCCAAATATCGCTATACCTACAACAATATAAAGTCCATTATTTCTAAATAGCATCGTAGCCAGACATGCCAGCATCAATGCAAGGCTTCCTCGCCTATCCGCGAATAGAATAGCTATCCACATTAAGGCACATGTAAAAAGCACGTCTTTATTAACGTTCATCGCATAGATTGGAAAAAGCGGTAAAAAAGCGTAGAACAGAGCAAAAATCACTATTAACCAGACACGCAGCTTTCTTCTGTACAAAAACAGTAACGTATACGATAGTGTAGTCGCAAGTATTATAGTCTGCACTACTGAATATGCCATTATTCCAATATTTATGTTTGACACCGCCAGGCCTAGCTTACAGAACAGGCCTAGATACAATGTGTAAAACACTGGAAAATGACTACTGTTAGGATGTCCATACCATATAATCTGCGATATGGAATTGTTTGCATCTGTATTCACCACACCGGGATACAATGTAAGAATGTAAGGCAGCCAGGCAATAAGCATTAGCAATAAGGCGCCGCAAAAAACGATAATATCCTTGCCGCTGTGACCTTTAGAAATCACAATTTTCTTGATTATCTCTGACTTATGCTCCAGTCGTATTACCAGTAAAAATACTACTTGTATGAGCAGAAACACTACAAGGCAAATAGCAACATCGGAGCCATTTATTGTCCTTATATAATTGTCACCAGGTCCTCTTGACCTTCCTTCAAACTGAATTAGCCTTTTTGCAAGAAGTGACAGTGTGAATACAAAGGCCCATATAGACAGTGCTACCTTACTCCTCACTACCTACTTTCCTCCTTCACCCACTGAGTGAACTGCCTAAATTGTGTCTTACCAGTAGCTTTTGCCAGCTTGCTTCCGTCAAACACGGTATCTCCTGACTCTATGCGTAGCGCAGCATCTGGCCACGGCACATCGGTAACTGGCACATTGTAGATAGTGGCTATCTGCTCTGCCATTTCTTTGAGACTGTAGTCCTCGCCGCCAATATTGTAAGCGCCGCCTTCCACATCATCGCATACTCCTGCCAGGTACAAGCTTTCTACCAGGTCTGACATATGTGTGAGAGTTCGTCTCACGCTTCCTCCTCCATACAGAGTAATAGCCTCACCCTTCTGGCCTTTACCGAGCATGAATTCCGCTGTTCCATATGAGCTGGCGCCTGGAATCATAGTTCCGTAAGGTACGCATATTCTTACTACTGCATACTTCACGTCATACATATTTTTATACATATCCAGATACAGCTCACAGGCTATTTTATTGGCAGCATATACTGTCTTAGCCTCCTTAGGATCATCCTCTTTCAGAGGAACGCTAAGATGACCTGCAGCTGCAAGTGTACCGTCCTCGTTCCAGCCGTTACCCTTATATACTAATCTGCTGGAAGGGAAAACAATCTTGCCACAGGTGCTGTTTTCTGACTGCTTCCTGTATGCTGTCAGCATATTAAGAAGGGCCATCTCATTGACATTCACGTAGGTCGCATAATCTTCAAATCCCTGCGAAGTTCCTGTTTTTCCTGCAAAAATGTATATGATATCCGCAGTAAAATCTATCTTCTCCACAGACTGCGGATCCAGGATATTAATCTGCTCGTACCCATCCTCACCATCCACATGCTGCGGGGTAAAATCATATAAGCATAATTGTGGCATCTCCTCTGTCCTGACATTTCGAAGATAATATATAAAACTTCTGGCTATGTAGCTATTTGCTCCAACTATTGATATTTTCATTATTTCCCTCTAAATTATCCATTAATTATCACACTGCTATGTCCATTATCTCGATAGCTTTCTAAATTCTTCCGACAGTTTCGCCTGGGTCATGATGATCTTGTAATTTTCCTCACGCACTGAATCGTCCAAAATGCACCTTTCGAATCTCAATATTGAGTTCCTAAATGCATCATCTGCAGATAATTTTATCTCTTCGACTTGACCGTTTCTATCAATCAGTGCTGTCGGTTCAAGCGTTGGAGGTGCAGTAAGTACTCTTTTTACCAATAAGGTTCCAGTACTTCCCCATACTTCAATGTCACATTTGTAGTTCTGATCCATACCGTATGCAAACTGTACTGTCACTTTATCATCATTAATCATCGTACCTGACCCATAGAGATCCAGCGTGCTGTCACCATACGCTTTTCCATCATCTATTGCCTGCACATCCTCGCTATTTTGAATAGCGCATACTACCTTCGCTGTGTCTCCTAACAGCAAAGAAGCGTACTTCACGCAGTATCCTCCTGCGTCAAGGAAAGCTCCTCCTCCCACTGCAGGATTATATCTGAAATCTCCGACTGGCCTTCGTGGGAATCCAAAATTCACTCTGTAGAGTCTAACCCTGCCCACAGTACCATCTGCCACCAGCTTTGCTATATCATCGATTTCTTTATGGTATGGGAACATATAATTCTCATGAAGGGCTAGTCCTCTCTCTCTTGCCAGCTCCACCAGTTCTTGTGCCTCGGTCCAAGAGGCAGCAAATGGCTTCTCCAAAAGCACGTGCTTTCCTGCCATAATCGCTTTTTTTGCCCACTCATAGTGCATAGTAGGTGGAAGTGGAATGTATACTGCTTCTACATCTTTGTCATCAAGTACAGCATCGTAGCTGTCGTATACTTTTCCAGGATATGCCTCCACAAATTTCTGGGCTCTTGATTCAGAGTGCTTTCCCACTCCTGCGTACTCAAAGCTGTCCAGAGACAACAGCGCTGGCATGAACCTATTTCTAGCTATATCCGCTGGTGTTAATACTGCTAATCTGATTGACATATATCCGCCTTTCCAAATACTACTGTAGATTTACTATTATATATTCACCTGTATCTGCGATGCCGCCCTCATTGGGCCACACGTCCATAAGCTTACAATCCCAGATTGCTCTGGACCACTGCTCATCAGTAGAACCCTTTATCACATATCCTTGCATTGCCAGAAGGTCCCTAAGCTCTGCACCTGTTTCATCAAAATTAAGTCCCATACCCCAATTGATTATGGAGTTGGTTCCCGTCTCATTTACCTTATATCCTACCTGGTCCTGGAGGTCTTCCTCATAATAGAATTCAGGCGGCGTCATATCGAATATTTTCTTAAATATCATATCTCGCCTTGAGTACCAGGTAATATGGGTAGGCTTCGTAAGCTCTGACGGAAGAGTATATGTACCTGTAAAAATCACCGGCTTATTTTCAATATCCCAATTGGTCAGATCATCTCCGAGTCTTGTAATCGTCTCCTTCTCATGCTGCCACCTTATGTTATTTCGCAGCTCCCATCCCACCAAATCACTGGTTTGCAATACAATTAAGGCAACCACTGCCAGAAGGCCTGCTCTTTTTAACCAGAGCTTATCTGTCGCAGCTATCAGCATTCCCGCATAAAGAACGCAGAACGCTACTACCATCGCATATACAAAGTAATTGGCTCTATTGTACGACACCTCTCCCACCACGAGATTAAGTGACATCGCTGCCACCAGCATCATAAACCACAGGAATACCTGCCTACCTTGCTTTTTTATTATTCCTCTCACAAAGAAGAAAACTATAGCGATTAGCGCTACTAATATCTCCAGCATAGGAAAGTATGCAGTTGCAGCCACACCGTTATGCACCACTATCTCTGCCAACATCCTGCCTATACCATATCTGAGCATATATGCCAGGCTCTCGCTCTGCCAAGTGGTCTTATGCATAATGTCCAGGGTCACACCGTTGGCCGATGCTATCCACTGCCCAATTAGACTTCTTAACACAAGTGCTACACCCAGCACCAGCACAGCTGTAAGTCCCTTTAGGACTATTTTACAGAATCTATTACTGTCATCTGAAAGCTCTACCAACATAAGGACTATCACTGTCGTGACGATAAATACTCCGGCATTTGCTTCGAATAACGACACTGCCACTGCCACAAGAAGTGCTGCCACAATCCATTTGACAGGTCTCATTCTGCCCGAAAACAGCACTAGTCCCACCGCTACAAGCGTCAGTATTACCCCAAAGACATCTAGCCAGTATGTGGATGAGAAAAATAGTATCTCATTCACCATCGAGTAAGTTATGTAAACTATATCAAAAAAATATATTACGCTACTCTTTAAAATCTCTGGCTTCTTTTCTATAGCCTTTAGCATGAGGCAATTCATCACCACCACTGCTATTGCCTGGAATACAAAGCCTAGCCATCTCGCTATCCATAGCGTGTTGTACTGTATTGGCATAATCTTGTGTATAAGCCATAGCCCCCATCTGCCTTGCCTTAGGTAGAAATGATCTGTGACATAGTGAGAGTAAGCTATATCATCAATATACGTACCTGGCTTTATAAGGAAGAATCCGTATGCCACTAGCATGATTGCGACAAAACTTATCACATATATTTTATTTTTAAATATCTGCGCCAGTTGTTTCTTCATTTTCCTCTAGTACATTCTCCCCTTTTGTTGGTCCAATTTTTCCAAGTGTGAGATATCTAAGAAGAGTTATTATGCTCATCAGTGAGACAAACTCTGCCATTCTCCATCCAAGTGGCTCCTGATACCACAGCTTGATTGTTCCTCTTTTTCCACCTGGTATCTTCACCTGAATGTCGTTATTTGACCCTTTTTCTATTATTAGCGGCTCCCCAGTCTGCGCTATTTTTGCCCTGTAGTTATCATAATACAGCACAGGAAGCTTTATAGTCGCCTCCACATTCTGGGTCTCAAAATCAACTGTCTTAACTGTTCCTTTTACCTTCATGTCTGAGACTGTCGCATCACCGCTCAGCACCACTGCTCTGTCCAGATTCATGGCAAAAACATCCGTCTGCTGTGGCAGATAGAGATTGTCCCATTGCATGTTGTTTATATCATTTGCACTGTAAAATACTCCGCGCTCTTTATTTTTTACAAAATCAACTCCTGCTGCACCCTCTGTTATAAGACACACTCCAACCAGGACTGCAACAGCAACCCCACTATATTTATGCATTCGCTGTATACCAAGCACTGTCGCCAATACTGCGAATGGCATTGCAATAGCCAAAAATCTCCATGGAAATTGTAGCATTCCCGCTATGTGACCCAACTTACTTGATGCTGCACATATTCTATTCCATGGAAAATATGCTGTAGAAAGCGCTATAGAAGCTATGGCGAATATAGCTGAAATAACCCCTGCGCTCCTTGATGTACTATCCTCGTCCTTCTTGTTTTTGGGGATAGCAAGCATCGCTACAGACAATAGCAATCCTATCATCAGCGCAGCACCTATGGTCAGAGCCATATCTCCCTCTGCTGTATTAGGGTTACTTGAGCCATCACCGGGGTGAAATACTGCTAAAATCTGCTTTAGATACGCCCCTTGGCTACCAAGACCTTCACTTGCCATACTTATCTCGTCGTCCAACTTGATATTTAACTCCATTTTAGAAGCGTCTAAAAACGGGACTATAAAGCCCAAATTGAGCGCCAATGTGGCAAGTGCCGACGTAATCAAAGTCTTAAGTCGTCTCTTTTCAAAAGTCTTCCTAGCTTTGATTATCACAAATGCAATTATGAAAATCGCTGCCATTCCACAAGATAGCGTGTGGCTCTCAATCAAGCCAGACAGACCTATAATAACTGGCAGACCACACCTAAAATCCAACTGCTCCTGATTCGTGGTATATATTTTCCAAAATCCATATACAATTAGCGGCAAAAATGTGAGAGCCGTATACTCGCCAAGTGATGCTCGCACATACATATCCATGAATCTATAGGGGCATATTGTGTACAAAAAAGCTGCTAATAGACCCAGCTTCTCATCTTGCGTTATTTTCTTGAAGCAATTGTATGCTATCAGCACCGTAGCTACATTTATAGCCAAAATATAGCATTGGTAGGCGGACTGTAATGTCATGCCCAGAATGTATAAAAGAGCTGGAAAATACAGCAGTATTTCACCATAAAAAACAGGCACCACATAACCATGTTCGTTAAAGGCATGTGTGAACATCCTGATTGGTATCTGACCATCCCCTATCCCTTGGGCTATTCCATTTATTCTGCTAAGATGAAACACTAGGTCGTGTCCAGCAAATAAAAAGTCTGCAAAAGCTGGCAAGCTGGCAACGCATGCTATGCCCATAAGCAATATCACCCTAAGCTTCTGGTCCTTAGTCAAGCTAAAGCATACTCCTGCCATTGCACACACAAATACATCTGCCAAAGCAAAGATTGCGAGTAATCCCAGCCACGATGTGAGTATGTACCACTTATGACATTTGAACGTTATAGATGCAATATTTGTGAGCTGACTAGGTGCATAGTTGACATTTACTACCACGGATTGCCTATGAAGGCTCGGCCTCACCCATACTCGTTCTTCTTTTACAAAATGTCCATCCTCTAAATAAATAGGGGTGGATAGCACTCTCTTAGGGTTGGATGAAGCTACATCCACAGACCCAATCTGTACTCCGTCACCGTAAGCCTCATAATCCACTGAGACTTCGTACAGTCCAGGGAAAAGTCCATCCACTCTAAAGCCTGCACCGTCAGTTTTCTGATTATTTGAAGGTGTAAAAAAAAGTAGCAGATAACATAACAACACGGCAATTTCCAAAAAAATTGCCGCGGTCATCACTTTATGCTGTTTTATCTCACTTATTATCCTCATCCGCTAATACATGAAAACAGAAGACTAATACCTGCACAAGCGTTGGCCAAAGCCATCATTCCTGCTGCTCCTGGCGATGGCTTCTGGTCATCCACCGGTTTTCCTTCATTCAAAATAAAGTAGACAGGAAGTAATAGGGGCATAAAATACCTGCCTTGTAGTCCCTGTACACTATTTTCGTACACATACGTCCACTGCAGATACAAGCTCATTGTAATAAGAATGAACATCCCACCAACCATGACCGATATCATTATTCTCTGGAATGGCATCTTATTGGAATACACTGTAAGCTTCGGTCTTATCTTCACCATGACGAAGGCTGCATATATGAGCATTACTATGCCGCTGCTTGCAACATTTGTCTCTGCCAATGATGCTCCTACTGCCTGCAATAGGAATAAATCTCCATTTTCAAAATATGTCCTGAAAACAGCAATTATAAATCTAATTGGATTAGCCAAAACATAAGCCAGCTGCACTCCGGAATCCGATCCTTGATGTACAAGGTACCTAGTACATAGAATCAGCCACACTCCTCCAAATACTATCACCGCCACCGCTATCCCTACGGCCTGTATAGTTTTCTTCAATCTTCCACCAAATCGCTCGGATGGAATCAAGAAATATAGGAGCACAAACGGAAGATATACTATTTTAATCAGTGATATCACTATAGCCAATACATACAGTATAACTATCTGGCCTGGTAGTAGCTTGCTTGTCTGCTGATGCCTTAACTTCATGACGTAAGCAATCATAACTGCTGCAACCGCCATAACTAAGCCGTCTGGTGCAAGTGACACTGATTCCTGGACGTTCATTGGCATGAGCAATAACATCGCCATCACTTCCTTACCTGCCGGAAGCATACGTATGGCAATAATCAAGAGGAACGTTATCACTGCCCAGTTAACGAGTCTTCCTGCGTAAGCCATTGCTGCCACGTTCTTAGTGATAAGTCTCGTGAAAAAGATTCCTATCCCCTGAGGCAAATAAGATAATGGTGAGTAAGTCGCAGTGTTATAGTAATTCTTATACGACAGCTCCTCCGTCATTGCCATATTCGAGTTGCTGTGGAATGAGTCCCATCCACTCTCAAGCAAATCAAAGTCTGTAGCGAAAGGCAAATAGCTTCCTGCTGTGCCATGCACACTGTCGACAGGTGTCATCATATGTCCAGTAGCTATCTCATATGATCTGTAGAAATGAAAATCCTCATCTGGAACATTAAATACGGTACTGCTAGTCAGCATAATCGCACTAGCTATGCACCATATCACAATAAAGCCACGCTCCATCTTTGAGTTCATGGCCCACACTGACATCGCCAATAGCGCCACCAAAAGAATTACAACAGCTATCACATGCTTTCCTGCTGCCCCACTAAATAGACGTGCTATAGGAAGCTTGTAGCTCAATCTATAGCATATTGTTTGGCCAGTCTCCATACCATCTATGCAAAATCCACCGTCAAGATAGCTAGCCTCTGAGATTCCTATTCCATCTCCTGGCATCGCATCAGTCGTGAATTCCAGCACATATGTCTTGCTTTTGCTGTCTTTTATTGGACTGTCCAGCTTCAACGCATGATATGTGTAAAAGCCTACCAGTTTTTTATTCTCTATTTCCCATATCTGAATGGGGGTGTCGTTTTCCAAAAGACGTACTGCTGTACGACTTGAATTGAATCTGTCATATATCTCGAATCTGATTCGCACAAATGACAGACCATCTTCGTCACATTTTATAGTCTGTGTATAAGTACGGCCAGCCGTCATCTCCTCCGTAATACCGCTTGCATCAATACCAGGCGTAGTGGGATTGAGATAATCCTGGGCATAGACCAAAAAGAACATTAAAACAGCGACGGCACATATTGCCGTCACTATCCATTGCTTTTTTGAAATTATACCTTTAATTCTCGACATATGACTCCTGCTTGGCTTATCAGAAGTTATGTATCTGAAGCCCTTCCCTACTGAATTAGACTCATCAGATTACGCAACTGAATGTTCAGATAATTATTAGTATGAACCATAGTATACAGAGCCTGATAGTCTACCCAAAAATAATCGTCCGGAATATCTTTAAGCTCATCCGGCTTTATCTCCAAAATGACGTTTCTATTCTGTTCATGGTAGAAACGACCACCTTCCTCAGATAGCATTACATCCACTGCAACACCGTCCCCACTGTTCATATGCTGATAAAACAGCTTATTGACAGGATTATTCATGTCAGCTGTCTGTGATGCTTCCAGCTGAATGGTTGGGCCTACTTCCACGTAGTCCATCAATCCTATCTCCGGTGACAGGTGGACTAGGTACTTCATTTTTCCATTTTCCACCTTACTCATTAGTCCAAAGAGTGCATTTCCCGTGGCTTTAAACAATGGCTGGTTCCAGTTCTGCACCTCCCTGCCATTTATCTCTATGTCGTAGAATGCCACTTCAAAATCAGCTTTCCTGGTGCAGCGCACTCCGTTGAAATCGACTTCCCAATCCACAAGCTCATTGAGTGGGACTACTACCTTACGCCTATCAGTAAACATCTTGTAGTTATTCATGGCATAGATGACCTCTGTCAGGCCTTCGCCACCTGGCATAGTGCTGTCCATAGGCAGTCCTGACAGTACTGTCCTCGTATCCATATTGACCAGATTATCTCTAAGCATCAGCTCTTTGATCTGCCCCAAGGTCATCCATCTAAAGTTCTTGCCAGCTTCAACCTCTTCATCTACTTTGATGATAATGTTTCGATTACGCTTTTCTTCAAATCTTGATCCTTGTTCAGACTGAACCTGATCGTACAGTATTTCATACCTCTCGGCATGTTCAAAATAATCGAAATACTCCGGCATTCTGCCACCGTGAGCTCTTGTAAAATTACTCTTCGTCGCCTGAATTGTAGGACTAATCTGCACACAGTTTACATTTCCAGGCTCTATCTTGGCCTGCATCAGAAAATGTAATACGCCTTTAATCTCCTTGCATATGATTCCAAGATAACCTATCTCCGGCTGGAAAATCATGGGCTGCTCACCCACAAAATGCTCATTTATAAACAGGCGCATTCCCTTAACTGAGAAGAAGCTCCTCTTTCGATTAAGTATTTCGCCTGAATAATCGTCGTAAAACCAAAAGCTAGACTCAAGAATACTGCACGGTTTTACTGCAACATGAGTGGTCTGGTTCAGCTCCTCTATCCAGCTTAATAGTTCCTCAGTAGAGTGAATTATTCCATTTTTCTCAGCCCATGAATCCATGAGCTCCTTTGTCAATTCTGGTTTCATCTATTGATTATCTCCATCCTGATTGGCTCTCTCACGTACTACGTACTGAGGAGTCACGTTAATACACATATATATACGGCCTATATATTCTCCTATAAGTCCCATTGAAAGCATCAATGCACCACCTATTATAAGCAGTACAGACATAAGTGAGCTATATCCCGCTGCTGTCTCAGGTACTAAAATCTTGGTCACAACTGTAAAAATAATTCCTATCACTCCCAAAAATGCAAATATTACTCCTACAATGGCTGATATTCTAAGGGGCTTAATAGAAAATGCCGTAAATCCATTCATCCATAGGTTGAGAAGCTTAGAAATAGTATATCCTGAGGAGCCATCCTTTCTCTCCTCATGCTCAATCATGGCATTTCCTATGTTTCTTGTTACGCGAAGCACCAGACCCCACGTGTACGGGAAAGAATGTGTATACTCGCACATTTCATCTATAACAAATTTCTTGGCAACATAGAAGCTGGTCATCTGTACTGCATGTGGCTTTCCCAAAAGATGCTCCATCATCCACTGATTCACCTTTGTGCCGAATTTTCTAAATCCATTGTCCTTGCGCTCTATATACTTGGCATATACAACATCATAATTGCCCTCAAGCAGAGCATCCATCATGATAAACACCTGATGTACCGGTGTCTGTCCGTCATCATCAATAGTCGCTATAAAGTCACCTGTGCACTCTCTGTAAGCTGCCATAAGTGCTGCATGCTGTCCAAAGTTTTTGGCAAAGCATACACCCTTACAATGCTTATTCTCCTTGACCAGCTGCTTTATTACTGGCCACACTCCATCAGGTGAGCAGTCATTGACCATAACTATCTCGTAATCATACTCATGGTGCTGGGCCATCAGACTGTCTATCTGACTTACTACCTCCCTTATTGTATTTTCAGACCTGTAGCAAGGTATCGCAAAAGAAAGCTTACTCATATATCTCCTCCATAAGATTAACTACCATCACTCCATCTATTACCATGACTGAATCCCTGGATGGGAACACTCCCATCTCTTTATATTCATCGGTTGATACTATCTCGTTGTACAAGACAGGATCCAGCACTATGTTCATATTAGCCCCGAAATGAAGCCTGTATATGTTGCTCCACGAAAATCCTGTCATCATCAGACTGTAATGTGATATCTGATTAGTGACGATATTTCCAAGGGTATACGGTTCATATGCATTATCACGCTGCCAATACTGGTCACATACCATGCCATTGATTATAATTGGCATCCCTACTTCATAGCCGTCCGCAGTCTCCATTCGGTCTAAGAGTCTATCTGCCACCTTCATCGTCTGATCCCAGGTCTGCTTCATATACATTTCTGAATAAAAATCAGCACCGATATAGGTAGTAACTGAAATTGCTACAAGCACTGTTGCCACAAGCACACTTACCCCTCGAGTAATGCCTAAAATCGTCTTTTTCGCCACAATTGCAGGCTCTGTCATCTCAAAGAGCTTTAATGCAAACGGCAGAATTATTATCATCTGCTCAGTATTGATGGCGTAGGGCTCGTTGCTACCCCCAGCTATGACAAAAATCACATTGAGCCCTAGCGGTATCAAAGCTGCAACAACGATAGCAAGAATCAGTCTAGACTTTTCTTTATAAATTTTTTTTGAAATTACACTTAGTACAAATACAATAACAAGAAGTGCGAGGAAACAGGCAAATATATGAGGTCTTCGCCAAGCTGAATTGTAAATGACTGAGTTGCCCATAAAATATGCCAGGCAAGTTTTATACGCCCCAAGTATTCCCTTTGGCAGATTCAGAATGAAATCCACTGGAGATGAGCTCATCGCGCCATTATAGCTGGCCATACCTACTCCGTAATATTTAAGAGCAATCATACTGCCTATCACATAGAATACTCCACCTGCAACGCAGCATATTACCGCGTGAAGAAGCTTTTTAAGACTCTCCTTAACGGTCACCGACATGTCAAACATGGCAAGCACAAACAGCATCATAGGCATCCCTACAATATAGCCTATCATGTTCTGGTACAGCGCCATTGAAATCATAAGAAACAGGCCCGATGTAATTATACTAACCAGCTTATTCTTTATTTTGGTCATGCAATATACGCTGAGAGCTGCTGCCAAAATTTTGAAAATATAGGCATCAGCAAGATGATCATACAGTAGCATAACTGTCAGCATAGGCGCTGATCCAAACAACGCCGCTGTAATAAAGCTAAATACACCGCTTTTTATCTCAAATATATCTACTGTCAGCATTGCCGCCAGCGCCATAAATACGCAGGCTGCTACGCCCGTCACAGGCATCGCAACTCTTCCGCCTCTGGCGCTTGTAAAGAACGCAACTGCCCACCTTCCGATAGATGCTTCCCAGGCTCCTGAGGTAAATACATTTCCATACATCAGCGCATCCTGACTAGTAAACATATATACTAAGGTCAGAAAATTAGACAGCAATGCGATGCCTAATGCAGATAAGAAAACAAAACGCCTGTCCTTACTAAACCAGGCGCCCACTTTCTTTATTAATTCCATCGGTCTGTCTATCATTTATTTCCTCACAAATAGCATCAAGTATACTCCTGCTGCAAAGCATCTGAGTCTTCTTATGAGCATACTCATAAATATGTCAAAGCCATTTAGCCTCAAGTCTTCTTTATTCTTTTCCAGAAGGTATCTGTGCTCAGACACATATTTTTTATGTTCTTTTGTGCCTGCTCTCATTACCTGTCCCGTATTTGATTCATGTCTCACACGGAAAAGCGACCAGAACTCGTGGACAATATACAAATCCCCTTGCTTTGCTATACGTCCATAAAAGTCATAATCCACAATGTATGTGAAATCCGGGTCTATACCTCCAGCCGCCTCATAGGCGCTTCGCCGTATAAGATTTGCCTGCGGCGCTCCAAAATAGTCCTGTACGAACAGTCCCTTGCGGAAAACTGTTCTTCCAGATATAAGACCGTTCACAGGATACCTATTGTAACTGGTCCTCTTTCTATTTCCGGCCAGATCTACCAGCGCAGAGTCACTTTCAACTAACACTACTGTAGGTTGCTGCTCAAATATCTCAACCTCGCGACTAATACACTCTGGCAATAGCAAATCATCAGCGCACATTAGCCTAATATATTTTCCGGTAGTAAGTTCCAAAGCTCTGTTCCAATTGCCAGCCATCCCCAGATTATTCTCGTTGGTGTACACTTTTACACGAGAATCCTTCTGCTCATACTCTCTTAGTATGCTTAGGGTGCTGTCCTTGGAGCAATCATCTACTATTATTAATTCCAGATTTTCGTAGGTTTGATTTAGAATAGAGTCTATGGTCTCAGATATATATGCCTCATTATTGTAGGCAGGTATGCAAACTGAAACTAGTGGTTTACTCATGCGTTAAGGTTCTCCATATACTCCTTGATGGCATCATGCCATTCTGCCATTCTATAGTCGGAAGTCAGACTTAGCATGTAATTATTCAAAATCGAATATGCCGGCCTATTGGCTGCTGCTGGGTTCATTTCCTTATACTGCTGGCTAGTTACATGGTTAACCTTGGTGGTCTTGCCTGCCAGTCTAAAGATTTCCTCAGTAAAGTCTGCCCAGTTGGTATCTCCCTCGCAAGTAGCGTGGAACAGACCATAATTATCAGTCGGCTCCAGATGATGTATCATTCTAGCCAGTTCTACTGCACTAGTAGGTGATCCGAGCTGATCACATACTACAGATACCTCGTCATGGGTCTCTGACAGTCTAAGCATAGTCTTTACGAAATTATGTCCGTCTCCATAAAGCCAAGCTGTACGAAGAATAAAATATCTGCTTGCGAATTTCTGAACGAACTTTTCGCCCTCATACTTTGTCTTACCGTATGCGCTAATTGGTCCAGGCTCATCAAACTCCGTAAGAGGCTTCTCTGACATTTCTCCCGAAAATACATAGTCAGTTGAAACATGTACTAGCTTCGCCCCAACTTCATTTGCTGCAATAGCAAGGTTTCTAGGCCCAATGGCGTTAATCTTGTATGCAAGGTCCCACTGCTCCTCGCACTTGTCAACGTTAGTATGTGCAGCACAGTTAATTATTACGTCAGGACGCTCTGCTCTTACGAGATCCATGACCTGCTCAACGTTTGTGATGTCTAGCGCTACTATATCCTCGCCCTCAGCTACATCTGTAAGGATAAACTCTGCCTCTCCAGCATATTCCTTCTGAATAGCTCTTCCCAGCTGTCCGTTACAACCTGTTACCAGTATTTTTTTCATCACAAATCTCCTAAAACTTTTCGCTCAATCTATTTAATGCACTGAACATGCCTCGAATAGCGGCACGTGTAATATTTGACGACACGCCCACACCAAAGGTTACTCTTCCACTGGTATTGTCTCTCATCTCAATATAAGCTGCTGCCTTGGCATGTGAGCCCTCAGACAAAGCATGCTCATCGTAGTTGAGCACTGAAATATTCACGGTCGGTACATACTGCTTGATAGCCAGCTTAACTGCATCGATAGGTCCATTTCCTTCTGCAACCGAATGGATATCTCTGCCTTGGTACTTAAAATCAAGCTCTACCTTGGTATTGTCACCACCCTGCTCGTATACATTTAAGAAAACAAACTGGAACGGACCATCTGCCTTGAGGTACTCATTATTAAATGCCTCCATGATCTGAGCCGGCTCAAGCTCTCCACCCTGCTTTTCTGTAATACTCTGAATTACGTCTGCAAATTCACGATGCATTGCCTTTGGCAACTTATAGCCAAATACTGTATCCATTACAAATGCCACGCCACCTTTACCTGACTGACTGTTAATTCGTACAACAGGCTCATACTTGCGGCCAATATCTGCAGGGTCAATCGGAAGATACGGAACCTGCCATATCTCGCTACCTCGCTCACGAAGTGCCGCCATTCCCTTATTGATAGCATCCTGATGAGATCCTGAAAATGCAGTAAATACCAGCTGGCCTGCATATGGATGTCTTGGTGGCACTACCATCTTAGTGCAGCGCTCATATATTTCTGTTATCTCCTTGACATCATCTATGTCGAGACCAGGATTTACACCCTGTGAAAACATATTGTATGCCACAGTCAGAATATCCACGTTTCCAGTGCGCTCACCATTTCCAAGGAGTGTACCTTCCACTCTGTCTGCACCTGCCAACAGGGCAAGCTCTGTGATTGCTACACCTGTGCCACGATCATTATGAGGATGCACACTAAGAATAACGTTTTCACGCTCCTTAAAGTGTGTGCTCATCCACTCAATCTGGTCAGCATACACATTAGGGGTATTCATCTCAACAGTTGCCGGCAGATTGAAAATGATTGGATTGCTATTTGGGTGTCCCCACGCATCCTGCACAGCAGTACATATTTCCAATGCAAAGTCCATCTCTGTTCCAGTAAAGCTCTCTGGGCTATACTCGAGCTGAAGATTGCCCTTATAATTCTTCATTCCCTCAAGTACCATCTTGGTACCTGCTACTGCTATGTCAACGATTCCCTGTCGATCCTTGTTAAATACTACATCTCTCTGAAGAGTAGATGTAGAATTATATATATGAAACACGACATTAGGGATGCCTTCTATCGCCTCAAATGTTCTGTCTATGAGTTCCTGACGGCACTGTGACAGCACCTGCACCTTAACATCGCTAGGGATTCTGTTCTCCTTAACGAGCTTTCTGAGAAAATCGAACTCAATCTGTGATGCTGCTGGAAATCCAATCTCTATCTCCTTAAACCCGAGCTTAAGCAGGAGATTGAACATCTCCATCTTTTCATCAACGCTCATCGGCTCAACAAGTGCCTGATTTCCATCTCTCAAGTCTACGCTACACCAGATAGGAGCCTTTTCTATCTCCTTATTAGGCCATGTTCTCTCCGGAAAACTCATCACCGGATTCTTACGATAACGTCCATAATTTAACATCTCTATATGCTCCCATTTCCTCCGGCTATAAATGCCGCTATTTTCTCAATTGCCTCCTCTTCGTCAACACCCATAGTGGTGAGCTCAAGCTCTTCTCCAGACTGTATTCCGGCACCGAGTACGCTAAGTACACTCTTTGCATTTGCTGTATAAGTCTCTTTTTTCAACTCTATTACACTTTTAAAATCAACTGCCAGTCTACATAACTGACCTGCAGCTTCGACTCCTAATCCGGTGGGATTAACAATTACTACTTTTCTTGTCTGCATATTTCTATTCTCCTGCAACGTGGACAGTAACATTTTCCACGTTATCTACTATCAACTCGTCGTCTAGTGTCAACTCTACTTCAAGGCTATGATCACCCTTAGTTAATCCATCACAATCAACATATCCCACTAACTGTTCTGGATTAAATGCGTCAAGTACTGATGCCTCTCCCCGTAGTGTTAATGAGAATGTCGTCTTTGCAAAACTTACCTTTGTCTTAGCTGCCACGTTACGCGGTATAAGATTTTCAGTAAGTATCTGGAACTCTCGCTCTGTCACTTCAGCCACATCCACATTTATGGAAACCGTGGTTTGTGTTGTATCTAGCAGGCTTACTCCTGTTGGAAGGTATGCCGAGCTATCTACTGTTGTACTCATGCTTCCTGTAATCTCAGATAAGTTTATTACTGAGTCCGGTATCGTTATCGCTGTCATGTCATTTAGGATATTCGAAGGTCCTCGTACACTTACCGCTGATGGATTAGTAGAGATACCCTTCAGCTTTAGCGAATCACTAAGCGTACCACTTGTCTCAACGTTAAGCTGTACTGTCTTAGTACTCTCGATATCTACGTTAACAGCGATTGATGATACATCCAGTACTAGCTTTGATGTATCTATCTTCATGTCATCTTGGTTGACATAAGACAAGATAGATCTGGCTGTAACTGCACTGTTAGCATCTGTAACATCTACCTTAACCACTGCGCTCTGAATGGTCTGTATAATATCCTGCGGTCCTGTCACAGATACCACTTCAGGATCCACTGTGATACTACCAATTACACATCCTACTACAGGCTCTCCTATGGTCTGAGCTTCCACCACAAACTGCTGTGTGATTAGATTTCCTACCTTTACCTGCAGATACTGATTTTTAGATACTACATTTACTGATCCACCATATCTGTTGGCAGTTACCTCAATCGGAATGCGTCCTGATTCCTGTAGGTTTTCCATATTTGCAACGGCTGTAAAGTCCGCTTCGCTCATCTTATCCAGTATTGATCTGTTGCCAGATACCCTGATTGAGATTGTTGTATCTCCTGTTGTCTCGTAATATTGATTGTTTGCTGTAAGAATTGATGCATTGCTAACAGACACTGGAATATCAAAGTTCCTTGTCTGCTCCGGATCCTCAATATTTACTACAACCATCCAAAGTACAACTGCTAGAAACAGGGAGAATATTTTTAGCTGGATGTTAGTGGTTAATGTTTTCTTTAGGCCCCTTAGGACTTTTTGAAGCATCCTTCCCCCTCCTCTTCATTTTTTGTGTAAACGTTGCCGACGGTCTGGCTGGCCCCTGGGTCGCTCTAAACTGCTCAAGTGCCAGTTCAAGCTGATCTGCATTCAGGTCTCTCTCCAGCTTTCCTCGTTTCGCCACTGATACAGCACCTGTCTCCTCTGAAACTATGATAGTAAAGCTATCTGTAGTCTCACTTACTCCTAGCGCTGCCCTGTGTCTGGTGCCTAGCTCCTTGGAAATAATCATGCTGTCAGACAACGGCAAATAGCATGTCGCCGCTGTAATACGATCGCCATGCACAATAACAGCTCCGTCATGCAGCGGAGTGTTTTTCTCAAATATATTGATTAGCAATTGAGCTGATACCATAGAATCCAGCTCAATTCCTGTTCTTTCATACTCATCAAGGGATTCCTCGTTCTCTATGACGATAAGAGCCCCCGTCCTAGCTGCTCCCATTTCAAAGCACGCTCTAACCAAATCGTGCTTTGTCTTTTCGCTGAATTTCGCCTCGTTTTTGTGGGTGGTATCCGTAAGAAAGAAAGGTTTAAGGATATTTCTTCGTCCAAGCGATTCCAGCGCTTTTCGCAGTTCGGGCTGAAACACAACAATCAACGCAATAATTCCTACGTTGAGGGTCTTCTCTGCCAACCACAGTATTGTGTTCATCTGGAAAAGTGCCGCGATAAGAACAAAAGCGAGAAGGACAATGATGCCCTTCATCAAAGACCATGCTCTGGTACTCTTTATCCACACCAAAATATGGTACAAAATGAACGTAATAACCAAGACCTCTATAATATCTACGATACTAATAGAGGGAATATTAATCCAGTATAAGTAATTAGATGCAAAGCCCTGACAAAAGGCTATAAATCTACTCAATCAGTCTCCTTCCAAGGACGTTAACTTTTCGTTTTCTTCTTTTTAGTCCTATTGACTGCTTCAGAAATATTATCAATCTTCATAGTCTCGTCACTCACCTCAACCATAGCTCCAACTGTCTGGGTGA
Source organism: Lachnospiraceae bacterium (assembly GCA_045597645.1). Lineage (GTDB taxonomy): Bacteria > Bacillota > Clostridia > Lachnospirales > Lachnospiraceae > JAKSSE01. The sequence goes on from JAZLKM010000027.1 coordinate 87,695, forward strand.
AATCGAGTGCGGACGTATCTCTCGTAACATTTGTTACCTTTTTCTTCGCTTTAGAAATCTTGGCCTTAGGTATAGCTCTTACGTAGTAATAGTAATCGTCATCCTCAAAGTGCACATGCTCTGTTCTCGAATAGTCAAGGTTAATTGAGAAAAATGTCACTACCGCTGCTATAGCTGCTGTCAACAGATTGTCGATGAGCAACTGAGATATTTCAAGTCCTGTTTTTACGAAAAGGACTCCGCTTATTCTAATCAAAAATTCAACCGAAAGACCTGCAATAGAAGCATATAACCACGCATGCTGATTGTTTACTCTTCGCACAGTGTTAACGATAATTGTGAGTGCAACCATTGCCACAAGAAAAGTATAGAAAGCCGAGCTTCCAAACACCTCCTGTATCAAAAGTCCCCACGGAGTAACTGATGCGGTCTCATCCGCCAGCGCTCCAGCGTACTCAGCCACCGCCTTAAGATAATAGGTGTAAACGCTGCCGCACACTACGCCTCCCATTAGCTTTAACTCTCCGGCGTATCCCGCTATAACAGGAGGCGCGCACGGAATGCCTATATTGTAGCAAAGCGGCATAGCCCATAGCATATTTACTCCTGTACGTGAGAAATAGTTAGAAATGGCAAGAAGAAACAGCCCAAGTACTGCTGCTATAAGTCCTGTCATAAGTGACAGACTCAGCAGATGCGCTGTTATGAACATAAATCCCAAAAAGCCCATTGCTTCAAATGGGACAAATGCACATACTGCAGCTAGCACTAACGGTATGTATGGATTCATAAGCTGCTCCATATAACCAAATTTCCTATTGATTATATAAAACATTATCACAGCAATGATAAACCTTAATATACCTGTGAAAAGTGGCTTTCTTTTATTTATGAAATTCTGCAGAGTACCTCTGATTTCAATAATTGACCGCATTTAACTCTATGCCTTTGCCCCTTTGGCTTCGGCTTCCTTTCTGTAGCTCTTACCCAGCTTAGTATAGTTTTCCTCAAGCTTCTGCATCTTTTTACGGCATCTGTTGTATTTTTGATGTGCCATAATGCCTGTAAATACCAGGTATATGAGCATAAATATCCCATAGTATGCCGCTATTCTGTATCCCAGATTCATAATGCCATTCAGAGTATAAGAGAATATCTCATCCTGAAGCCTTAGAAAAAAGCTGAGTATCAATCCTAGAAGAAAGAAAAAGCTTCCAAGGAAAAACTGTCCCAACAGACAGACTGTCACGTAATCATGACGTCTCATCCTTGTGATACTTCTACACTTGGCGCCTTCCTGCTGCTCAAATATAGCCATTTGAGCCATTGTTTTAACTCTTGCTTCGTTAATCATAAAAATCTCATATGGTTTTCTGATGTACGAGGGCGTCTCTCAACAGGCTCATCGGCCGGTTTATCAAGTCCACTCATCAGATCATTCTTTACCTTTATGACGCAATCCTTGCAGTAACGTCCTGATACAATAGGCATTCCACAGCGCTCACAGGTAATGCCACCTGCCATCGCATCTGTAAATTCCAACCTTTCCTCTCGAACCCACTGCTTTATCTGCTGTACTGATACCTCCATTTTCTCGGAAATATCATTGATCGTGCTGTGAGGATTCTCTCTAATATAATCCTTTACTGACTGAAACTTCTTTTCTGCCTCATCTCGACAGGCCTGGCATATCTGCGGACCAGAAAGCCAATTAAATAGTCTTCTGCAGTTCCTGCATGTACGTACATCCATAATCAAAGCCCCCCTTGACTGTCCTCGGTCGGTCTACCTGTACAGACTGTCATCATATAAACCCTCGACGCCCCCGCATCCAATAGAACTTTGGCTGCTGCATCCATTGTACTTCCCGTTGTGTATATATCATCAACGAGCATAATACAGTTAGATTTTACAACAGTTCCCCCTATAATAAAAGCATTTTCAAGGTTTTTTTTGCGTCCCTGACGTCCCAAATACTTCTGTGGCCTAGTATCATTCACCCTTTTTAATGCCTTTGCCGACACAGGGATACCCACTTCATCCCCCAACGCTTTTGCAAAACTTTCTGCTTGATTATATCCTCTTTTGTAAAGTTTTTTGTCGTGAAGAGGAATTGGCACTATCATATCTGGAGCAATTCTGTCAATCCATGCTCCATGCAATCTCTTAGCTGCTCTAGCATAGAACCTTGCATATGCTCTGCGGTTAGAGTACTTGAATCGATACATACTCTTCTTCATATTGCCTTCATACAGAAAAACACTTTTTCCTTGCACATATGAATGCTTAATCTTCTTGCAGTCCGCACAGTATTCATCCGCACGACCTATCGGCTTTCCACATTTTGTGCATACGGCACCCTTGACTGGAACTACCGTTCTGCTTGTCTCGCATTCTTCACAAATACCATACTTTCTGGTGCCAGCCGACAGCACCTCATCGCAACCTATACATCTAGGAGGGTAAATAAACTCTATAATCTCAGTGATTATTCTTTTTATTATTCTTTTATATGTTTTCAGATTATCCTATGACCTCCATAGTCTCTTTAAGTCTATCTGCTAGACCTGAATACCTCTGTTGCTGCGTCCTATTTTCGCACATTTCGTTAAATACAGACGGTTCACCAACCAACGTTACACAGCTTTTCGCTCTGGTGATAGCTGTATAAATTAGATTCTTGTTCATGAGCATCCTGGGCCCTGGCATTAACGGGACTATAACCGCTGGATACTCACTTCCTTGAGATTTATGAATTGTTACAGCATAGGCAAGCTCAAGTTCATCAATGTTCTTAAACGGGTAATCCACCTCGTGGTCATCATCGAATACTATAGTCATAGAGCTAGTGAATTCACTTATCTCCTTTATGATTCCAAGGTCGCCATTAAATATTCCCACTCCACGGTCAGCAGGGATACCATATCTGCCAGGCACCTCCCACTCCATATCATAGTTGTTTTTTATCTGCATTACCTTATCGCCCTCTCTGAAGAGGCGCTCTCCGAACTCCTTTTCCTTTTTACCTTCCATAGGTGGATTCAGTCTGCTCTGCAACACTTGATTCAGTCTCTCTACGCCCACAAGTCCCTTTTTCATCGGAGTCAACACCTGTATGTCAAACGGCTCAGCATCTACATATGACGGCAGCTTGTTCTGGATTAAATTCAGCATTACCGCAATAATCACATCCGCATTATCTCTAGGAAGCAAGAAAAAGTCCTTACTGTTCTTGTTATCTATCTCAACAGGCTCATCTCTGCGTATTTTGTGTGCATTATTAACGATATCGCTCTCTCCAGCTTGTCTGAATATCTTGCTAAGTCTCACAGAAGAAAACACGTCAGACTCTAATATATCCTTGAGCACGTTTCCTGGACCCACTGATGGCAGCTGGTCTGCATCTCCTACCAGTATAAGTCTGGTGCCTCCGCCTATAGCCTTTAGTAATGCCAAAAACAGATAAACATCCACCATAGACATCTCATCTATTATCACTACATCTGTCTCTAAAGGGTTTAGTTCATTTCGCTCGAAAACGCCTGCCCGGCCATCTTCAGCTCCACCTTTTACCTCAAGCATTCTATGTATTGTCCTAGCAGCATAGCCTGTGGTCTCAGACATCCTTTTAGCAGCGCGGCCTGTAGGTGCCGCAAGAAATATATCCAGGCCTTCCATCTTGAAATACGATATCAATGCCCTAATGGTAGTTGTTTTTCCTGTACCAGGTCCTCCGGTAAGCACGAACACTCCATGACGAGCCGCCTCTTTTACTGCTTTTCTCTGAATATCGTCAAGAACCAGATTTTCTTTTTTTTCTATATTTCCCAGCTGCTTATTCAGCCTCTCATCCTCTATATCATACTCCATATCAAGAGCACACAAATACTCTGCACATCTCTTCTCACAATGCCAAGAGGATGACAAATATATGGCATCTTCATTTATTTGCAATTTTTTCTCGACTGCCAGATTCATATAGTGAGGTCTTACATCCTCTGGCTCTACACCAAGCAATGCGGCGCATCTTTCCGTCAGCTCATCCTCCGGGAGATACACATGCCCCTCACCCGCAGCTAGTTGGAGTGTGTATACAATACCTGATCGAATACGAAAATCAGAGTCAACAGATATGCCAGACCTTTGGGCTATTTCGTCTGCTGTCTTGAATCCTATGCCATCGATATCTTCTGCCAGCCTATATGGATTATTTTCAAGTATGCTATATATTTCAGAATGATATCTGTTATATATCCTTACTGCCATTCCCGGCGTAATTCCAAAGCCCTGAATGTATACCATAGCATCTCTCAGCTCTTTCATCTCGCACATTTGCGCAGAGATCTCTCTGGCTTTATTCATGCTTATGCCTTTTATTTCAGCTAATCGTTCGGGCTCTTCATCTATAATTCTAAAGGTGTCATCGCCAAATCTTCTGACTATTCTTGACGCCAATGCCACGCCTATGCCCTTCACAACTCCAGAGCCAAGATATCTTTCCATAGCCACTGCGTCCTTCGGTGCAATCTGGCGCGCTTCGGTTACCTTAAATTGCTTACCATACACCTGATGCTCAGTGTAGTCACCGTCCAATGCCAGATTCTCACCATCTGACATAGCACCAAAATTGCCGACACATGGAACCTTCATCCCATCTGTCGCCAACACAAAGACAGTGTACCCATTGTCTTCATTTCTATAAATTATATGATCAACATATCCTTCTAATGTTTGCATCTGACCCCTAAAGAATAAGCCACCGCATCCGCGATGGCTCAATTGTGCTAAATCTCATAATCTCTTTTCATTGCTTCATAGAGCTGCTGCGCTATTCCAAGGCTCTCCTGCTCAGCGGTTTGCTTCGCCAGCTCCTGCGTATACATATCTCTGAAGTAATCAGTCAGCTGACCAAGAGCCGCATCCTGCTTCTCTTCCTTCGGAACTGTATTCCACATTTCTTTATATATTTGTTCAATGAAGTATGCTTCGAATTCTTTACATACTTCTTTCATCTTCTTATCTTCCGCATCTGATGTTGATGCTTCATTGAGCTTATCCTGCAGCCTTTTGACCGTGTCCTGGGTCTTGGCATTACCTTTGACCGCATCAATATATCCAGAAATATTAGAAATATCCATAGATTATTACCTCTTAAGATTGTTTGCGGTCTCTAGCATAGTATCAGATGTCGTGATTGCCTTAGAGTTAAGCTCATAAGCTCTCTGCGCTACTATCAGGTTAACCATTTCGTCTGCAACTGATACATTTGACTGCTCAAGGTATCCCTGAATTACTTCACTACGCACTACGCCGTTGGCTGTAGCTTCATTAATAGGCTGTCCACTTGCAGCTGTAGCTCTAAGCAAGCTGTTAGACATATTCTCTAATCCAGTTGGATTACTGAATTGGAAAAGACCAATCTGCTGGCCCGTCATCACGGTCTCACCTTCTGCGTTCTTATATCCAATAGCTCCATCACCACTTACAATGACTGATCCACTGGCAACACCTGCTGGTAAAATAATAGGTGCATTATTAGAATCAAGCACTGGATGTCCCTGTGGTGTAGATAGTTGTAGTGCTCCTCCACCATTGAGTGCCCATACAAAACTTCCAGCTCTAGTATATAATGTCTCCTCGCCATTTCTAACTGCGAAGAAACCATTTCCATCTATGCAAAAATCAGTGTCGCGCTCTGTCGCTGTCATTGATCCCTGTGAATATCTAGAGTCAATACTCGCTACTCTGGTACCCAGTCCAACCTGAGCTGATGTAGGTCTGGTATCTCCGTTTGCGCTGGTAGTCTCTGTCGCAATCGTCTGATAGAGCAGTGACTTAAACTGTGTCATTTGCGCTTTGTATCCTACAGTATTTACATTGGCAATGTTGTTTGAAATAACATCAACATTTGTCTGCTGCGCTTTCATTCCGGATGCAGCGGTCCAAAGCGATCTCATCATATGGGCTCATCTCCTTCTACTGAAAACGTTTATAACTTACCAACCTGATTTACGGCTTTGTCCAGAGTACTATCCATTGTCTGGATTATCTTCTGTCCCGCCTCGTATGCTCTCTGGATTGTAATCATTTCTACCATTTCCTGAACAGTGTTCACATTAGAGGTCTCAAGATAGCCTTGATTTATCTCTGCTGTGGTATCTATCATGGTAGCTCCATCGATAGTATCATACAAGTTCTCGCCATACTTCTCCAGGAAATCATAGTTTTCAAAGTCCACAAGCCCAACCTGTGATACAGTCTCACCATCCTGGATAATCTCTCCAAGTCCGTTAATATAAACGCCCTGGTTCGGGTCAAGTTGAACTCTGTTGCCGGGACCATACTGACTGTTCTGTGCACCATTCACATTCAGCACATAATCACCATCACAGGTTCTAAGATAACCCTCAATGTCTACAGTAAAGTTACCGTCCCTGGTGTATTTTATGCTCGTCTCGCCTGCTTTATTAGTGTATTCTATTGCGAAAAATCCGTTTCCGCCAATGGCGAGATCATAGGTGTTCTCCGTATTCTTAAAGCCACCCATAGCCCAATCTGTATAGGTCTGTCCAATCTTGGTACCAAGACTCATGTATCCTATATCTGTAGCATATGTGTTGCTGGAGGTGTCCTTGATACGAATAGCCATCATCTCATCAAAAGACTGATTTGTAAGGGCCTCTTTTTTATATCCGGTAGTGTTGGCATTTGCCAGATTGTTAGTTAAAACATCCAGCCTTCGCTGCTCCTCGGTCATTCCGGTATAGGCTGTATAAAGGCCTTTTAGCATATCTTTCCTCCTGTGTTCATAAGAATACAGTTAATCCTACTTATCATATATCGGCATGCTTGCCGAAATAGTTTAGTTTTCTGATCTACCACTTCCAGTGAGGAAGTCAACACAGATACCTGTTCCCTTTGCAACGCAAGTCATAGGGTCCTCTGCTGTCATAGTGTTGATACCTGTCTTCTCCTCGAGAAGCTCTTCAAGTCCGCGAAGTAATGCTCCGCCACCTGTGAGTACGATTCCTCTGTCCGCAACGTCTGCTGCAAGCTCTGGCGGAGTCTTCTCAAGTACGCTGTGTACAGCTTCTACTATCTGCATAGTAGGCTCCTTAAGTGCCTCCTCTGTCTCCTCACTAGTTACCTCTATGGTCTTCGGAAGTCCAGTTACCAGATTACGACCCCTAACCTGCATTGACTCACTATGTGCCAGCGGGAAGCAGGTTCCTACTTTTATCTTGATATCTTCAGCTGTACGCTCACCGATAAGTAGATTATGCTTCTTTCTCATGTAACGCACTAGTGCATCATCGAAATTATCTCCAGCAACCTTAACTGAAGCACTTACTACTGCTCCTCCCAGTGAAATAACAGCTATATCTGAGGTACCACCTCCTATATCAACTATCATATTACCGCAAGGTCTGGTTATATCTATTCCTGCGCCAATTGCTGCTGCGATAGGCTCTTCAATAATCTGTACATCACGAGCCCCTGCTGCATATGCTGCATCCTCTACTGCCTTAATCTCTACTTCAGTAGCTCCTGATGGTATACATACTGAAATTCGTGGCTTTCTATAAGTTCTTCGTCCAAGTGCTTTCTGGATGAAATACTTAATCATCTGCTCAGTCACAGTATAGTTAGATATAACGCCCTGTCTAAGAGGTCTAACTGCTGTAATATTGCCAGGAGTACGTCCAATCATAAGACGCGCTTCCTCACCAATAGCACGAATCTTGTTGCTATCGCGATCAAAAGCCACTACAGAGGGCTCCTTAAGAACAACTCCCTTGTCCTTTATATAAACCAAGATACTCGCTGTACCTAAATCTATTCCGATATCTGTTGAGCTCATAATTCTCTCCTATATATGTAAAAATGTGCACACTATCACCTATACGGTCTTAATCTATTTTATTATACGGATTCTGATAGGATTTTCAAGAGAAATCAATTGAAAATACCCCTAAAAAAGGGGAGTCCCCGAGGTCTCCCCCGGGGATTAGTTATGAAAAATATATAAGCTACTTAGCTTTTACAGTTAGGATACTATTATTTTTATATGTCGATTCTGTGTACTATTTATGCGGAGTTTGTGAAAACTCATCATAACCTGCAAGCAAAATCACTCTTACCCCACCCTGTTCCTTGATTATCATTTCAGGTATGGTTTCAAAAATCGTCCCGTCACAGATTTTTCGACTTTGCAGACCTGCTCAGGAGTACCCTTTGCTATAACTGTACCTCCTGCATCTCCACCCTCAGGCCCCATGTCAATAATATAGTCTGCCGTCTTTATCACATCGAGATTGTGCTCTATAACTACAACTGTATTACCACCATCTGATAATCTACGCAGTATATCTATAAGCTTATGTACATCTGCAAAATGCAAACCCGTGGTCGGCTCATCCAATATGTAAATGGTCTTTCCTGTTCCTCTCCTGCAAAGCTCGGTTGCCAGCTTAACTCGCTGCGCCTCTCCGCCTGAAAGCTGAGTAGATGGCTGTCCCAACTTGACGTAGCCTAAACCAACATCATACATTGTCTGTACGACTCTTTTAATTCTCGGTACGTTTTCGAAGAAACTACAAGCCTCCTCTACAGTCATATCAAGCACATCAAAGATATTTTTCCCTTTGTATAAAACATCCAGGGTCTCTCTGTTATAGCGCTTTCCTCCACACACCTCGCAAGGGACATAAACATCTGGCAAAAAGTGCATCTCTATTTTTACTATTCCATCTCCACTGCAGGCCTCGCATCTTCCTCCCTTTACATTGAACGAGAATCTTCCCTTGCTGTATCCGTGCATCTTAGCGTCATTTGTTGCCGCAAATAGATCTCGAATTAAATCAAATACACCAGTGTATGTAGCCGGATTTGATCTGGGAGTACGCCCTATAGGGGACTGATCGATAGCAATTATTTTGTCCAGTTGCTCCGTTCCATCTATTCCTGCGTGTTCTCCAGGCAACGTTCTTGCTCTATTCAAAGTATGCGCCAAAGACTTATATAGAATCTCATTGATCAAGGAGCTCTTACCCGAGCCAGACACACCAGTCACCACTGTCATTATTCCCAACGGAACATCTACCGTCACATTTTTCAAATTATGTTCCTTAGCGCCACGTATCTTAAGCCATCCAGTAGGCTTACGTCTCTCCTTAGGCACATCAATAGATTTCCTACCAGACAGGTAATCTCCCGTTATACTATTCTCACATGCTTCTATCTCTGCGGCTGTACCCATGGCAACTACTTCTCCGCCATGGCTTCCTGCTCCAGGACCTATATCAACTATATAATCAGCCTCTCGCATAGTCTCCTCGTCATGTTCTACCACTATAAGCGAGTTGCCTAGGTCTTTCAGATTCTTAAGAGCATTTATAAGTTTCTCGTTGTCGCGCTGGTGTAGACCTATAGAAGGTTCATCCAAAATATACGTTACACCTACTAATCCGGAACCAATTTGAGTAGCCAGCCTTATTCGCTGAGCCTCTCCACCCGAAAGGGATGCTGTAGCTCTTGACATATTCAAATATCCAAGGCCAACTTCATTTAGAAATCCGATACGTCCCTTTATTTCTTTTAAAATAGCATCTCCAATAAAGTGCTGTCTCTGCGTAAGTTCAAGACTATCCAGAAAATCATTCATCTCTGAAATCGAAAGCAGCGTAAGCTCATGTATATTCTTACCACCAAAAGTTACCGCTAAGGACTCTGGCTTTAACCTTTGACCCTTGCAGTCTGAGCAAGGTGTCACTGTCATGAATTCCTCATATTCTGCCTTGGCTGTCTCGCTAAAGGTCTCTCTGTATCTACGCTCAACGTTCTTTATCAAGCCTTCGAATAGTGTTGGATATACTCCTGTTCCTCTCTGACCTACATAATGGACATCGACCATCCTATCAAAGCCATAAAAAAACATATTCTGTATGTTCTCTGGCAAATCCTTAAACGGGGTTGTGAGTTTGAACTTGTATTCTTTTGCCAACGCCTCCAATAATGCATAGGCGAAGCTGCCCTTTTTGCCAGACGACTGCCATCCCATCACTTGAACAGCTCCATCCACAAAGCTTAGACTCGTGTCTGGCACCATAAGCTTTGGCGAAAATTCCATCTTATAGCCCAGCCCTACGCAGGTAGGGCACGCGCCAAATGGGTTATTAAAAGAAAATGATCTAGGCTCAATCTCTCCGATACTAACTCCACAATCCGGACAGGAGAAGCTCTCAGAAAACTGCAGTTGCTCTTTTCCTATGACATCTACTGTCAAAAGACCATTCGCAAGTTCAAGCACCGTCTCAATAGAATCTGCCAGTCTTTTTTCAATATCCGGCTTTACAACCAGACGATCCACCACAATCTCTATGGTATGCTTAATGTTCTTATCCAGAGAAATATCCTCTGATAAGTCATACATATTGCCGTCCACTATTGCTCTTACGTAGCCGCTCTTTTTTGCGCGCTCAAAAAGCTTCTCATGCATACCCTTTCGACCGCGCACAACAGGTGCCAAAAGCTGTATTTTGGTACCTTCCTCTAATTCCATTATGGAATCAACCATCTGATCCACAGTCTGCTTATATACTTCTCTTCCACAGTTAGGGCAATGTGGTATACCTGCTCTGGCATAAAGCAATCTCAGATAATCATATATTTCAGTAACTGTACCCACTGTAGATCTAGGGTTACGGTTAGTAGACTTCTGATCAATAGAAATAGCTGGTGACAGGCCCTCTATTTTATCTACCCTCGGCTTTTCCATCTGACCCAAAAACTGTCTTGCATAAGAAGACAATGACTCCATATATCTGCGCTGTCCCTCCGCATATATGGTATCAAAAGCCAATGAAGACTTACCCGAACCTGAAAGTCCAGTTAAAACTACAAATTCATTTCTAGGAATATCAAGATCAATATGCTTTAGGTTGTGCTCACTCGCACCTCGTATTTTTATGTATTTTCTATTGTTGCTGTCCATGGGTTCCTCACATGTCTCTGAGCATATTTTTAAGCTCTACCATCTTGTCTCTATACTCTGCAGCAGCCTCAAAGTTTAGGTCACCTGCTGCTTTTTCCATCTTCTTTTTAACTTTCTCAATAGCCTTCGTAAGCTCTTCTTTGGTCATAGTCTCAGGATCCTTCTGGAGCATCAGATCCTCCTTGGCCACCTTCTTTGAGATAGAAATAAGCTCACGAACCGCCTTTTCTATAGTGGTAGGTGTGATACCATGCTCTTCATTATAGGCCTGCTGTATTTTCCTACGACGTTCAGTCTCAGTAATTGCTGCATACATGGAATCAGTCATAGTATCCGCATACATAATTACACGACCTGATGAGTTACGTGCTGCACGTCCTACTGTCTGTATAAGAGAAGTCTCTGATCTAAGGAATCCTTCCTTATCGGCATCAAGTATTGCTACAAGCGTAATCTCCGGAATATCAAGACCCTCTCTCAAAAGGTTAATTCCTACTAATACGTCAAAGACATCCAGACGTAAATCTCGAATAATCTCTGAGCGTTCCAAAGTATCGATATCAGAGTGCAGATACTTTACTCTTATGCCAAGCTCAGCCATATAATCCGTGAGGTCCTCCGCCATCTTCTTAGTAAGCGTAGTTACCAGCACTTTGTGATGGTCCTTCGTCTCCTTTTTTATCTCGCTTATGAGATGGTCCACCTGTCCTTCAGTCGGGAATACGGCAATCTCAGGGTCCAAAAGACCCGTAGGTCTGATGACCTGTTCTGTGCGCAGCAGCTCATGCTCTGCCTCATATTTTCCAGGCGTAGCAGACACAAACATCAACCGGTCTATTTTACTTTCGAATTCTTCAAAGCAAAGAGGTCTATTGTCTTTTGCTGACGGCAATCTAAACCCATAGTCTACCAAAGTGTTCTTGCGACTCTGATCTCCATTGTACATAGCCCCCAGCTGCGGAACTGTCATATGCGACTCATCAATGATGATAAGGAAATCGTCATCGAAATAGTCCATAAGAGTCTCAGGTGTCGAGCCCGGCTCTCGACCAGCAAGATGCCTTGAGTAATTCTCAATGCCACTGCAGAATCCGGTCTCTCTTAGCATTTCTATGTCAAAATTTGTCCTCTCCTCTATGCGCTGTGCTTCAAGGAGCTTCTCCTTTCCTTTGAAAAACTTGATACGCTCTGACAGCTCCTCTTCTATGTGCTGACATGCAACATTTATTTTCTCCTGAGGCACTACATAATGAGATGCTGGAAATACTGCTATATGTGAAAGCTCAGCATTCTTCTCACCAGTCAGAACATTTATCTCACATATTCTATCTATCTCATCGCCGAAAAACTCTACCCTAAATGCAGTCTCATCAAAGTAGGCTGGAAAGATGTCTAACACATCGCCTTTCGCTCTGAATGTGCCTCGTTCAAACCCCATATCCCCACGAGTATACTGAAGCTCTATGAGCTTGCGCATTACATCGTCCCTATCCTTGGTCTGTCCCTGGCGCAGCGAAAGCATCATGTTCTTATAGTCTATAGGCGAACCCAATCCATAAATGCATGATACAGAGGCCACAACTATTACATCTCTTCTCTCCACAAGCGATGCTGTAGCCGAAAGTCGTAACTTATCTATTTCATCATTAATTGATGAATCCTTTGCTATATAAGTATCAGACTGAGGTATATAGGCCTCTGGCTGATAGTAGTCATAATAGGATACAAAATACTCTACTGCATTCTCAGGGAAGAATTCTTTAAACTCGCCGTACAGCTGAGCCGCCAATGTCTTATTGTGCGCAATGACGAGAGTCGGCTTGTTAAGCGCTTGTATTACATTAGCCATAGTAAAGGTCTTACCAGAGCCAGTCACACCCAATAACGTCTGGAATTGGTTTCCTTCTTTAAATCCATTAACCAAAGCCTCTATTGCCTGCGGCTGGTCACCCGTTGGCTCATATTTTGAATGTAATTTAAAATCCATAGCTCCTCTTAAAGCAATAATCAAGAACAAAACTACACAACAATTGCTCAAATTTACATTTTGTTATTGTATCATGAGGCTCCGGCTTTGTCTAGAACTAATGTTCGACATGGCGTAGGGCATAAAAATCGGCCCATACTCATTAGATGAGTTTGGACCGGCTTTCACATTTATTTTTACAGCATATTGCTTACTAGAGATTCTTCAAATGCTGGCATATAGTTCATTTGAAAATCTGCAAATGCATGCTCATTATTAGACGAAAAAGAGATCGAAATCTTGCAGATATACTCTGTACTGCGTGGTGCTGTCATGTAATACTCAGCTGAAAATGATTTTCTCGCATCATTGCTGACATATCTGCCAACCTGCTTCCCATTACTATCATAAAGCATCTCAAGACCGTTCATTCTAGAAGCATCCACAGCCTCTACTAGCACAATCACATATACATCGTTGATAGTTGCCTCTATGTATCCATCTGCCTCCGCCTGGGTAAATCCAGGGCTTGGAAAATAGAACGAGTAATCAAAATCTGCCACATTTCCATTATATTTTGGGCAGCCCACGTCCAGACCCAACATCCAGCTACTGCATCCGTCTACAGCAGAAGATACAGACAAATCACTATCTCCTATTACGTTCTCATCACCTGCAGTGTCTTCAATTGGCTGTACTGCTGGGGTTGCTGGCGCAGATATCTCCACAGCTGCGACACTTCCTGTATCAACCTTCGGACTATCAGAGCCATCTAATTTTACAGTTTTTGCTGCTTCTTCCTGGCTCACCCCAAGAGCATCTATGAATCCATCTATCACTTTTTTATATAAATCTAATTCCGCCTCTCCTTTATTTTCGTGGAAAGATTTATATATTATGTATTCCATTGTAAAAAGTTCTTCTGAAGCACTATCGATATTCGAATTATTTCTCAGATTCATCGTCATCTTTGCATCTGATAAAGTATTGCCCCATATCTCAATGTAATAATAAAGAGTATAAGACCCGTTGCTTACTGTATTTTCCTCAATATACGCATTTCCTTTTCTCGAAGTAGGTATTACTTTTTCAAGCATGTCATCTGTACTTGAAAATACATAGGTTCCGTGCTCAGATTTCTTCAAAAACGAACTATTGTCCGTCCCATCATATACACTCCACTTGATTGAAACGTGGTCCTTGGGAACCATACCTGCCTTCTGTTCGCTATCATATTCCCACCAAAATCCAGCTTCATTGTCAGCATCAACTCCTAGCACTTTGTGATCGTAATCCAAAACTGGAATCTCCACATCAAATGGAAAAGCCCAATGATTAGGCGCAGCCTCCTTCAGCGAAAGCTCCACTATATTGGTCAGATCAAACTCTTCGCCTACTGATAACTCGTATTTTTTTATATCCTCTACGACTTTGGTCTCTTCTATATCATTTGCGGACTGTTTTGGTGTATAAGCCTCAACCTCAGCTTCTGTTGATTGTTCAATAGCTTTTTCCCCACATCCAGTTGTGGCCATTGTAAGCATAAGCCCTGCAATGATAATCAATACGCTTTTCTTCATTTCTTTCTCCTTTTCAATGACATATCTGCTGCTTTTACAGTTCCTCTCCTCTGTAATAATAAGTACCTAGGGAAAGAAAAAAGGTTTTATAATTTTGTAATTTGTCTCTATTTTTCTTTCTGCGATAGCACAATTACAATATCTTTTGGGTACTCCACCATAAGCGTTATTCCCACTCCTGCATCGCTGCCATTTTCTCCTAGCAGCAAGTAATCTCCCAAATACAATTTTTCGCACTGCACTGGGCATTTTTCCAGCAAATCAAGCCAACCAATGAAAATGTATTCTTCTGCGTAGTTTTCCATCAAAAAATCAGATGTGAAAATATACTCTGTATCCGATATTTTCTGCGGATGTACTATTTTGCTTTCATCTGTTTCATTCAATATGGACAGGCCGATATACTCTGAATAATCAACAGACATAACATCTTCTGCTTCAATATCAATATCTGTTACCTCCTCAGATGTGTTTTCTTCGCATTCCTCTAAAGATTGACCTTCGCCCTGCGAATCATATTCAACAATCTCCTCCCCAGCTGTATCCTCCAGGTCATCTTGCTGCAAGTCCTCTTTTGACTGAGCATTCTCTAATATAACAGTCTGCTTTGAATGGTTATATGCGTATAATCCTCCAATCACCCCGGCTCCGCCAAGAGTAACCGCACCTGCAATCATCAGTACCTTTGCTACTCCTATTTTTCCTACTGCAGTCGCCTTGGCTGATACAGTACTTTCTGTTGATGAAGCAAAGCTTGATTTGTCTGATGCTGTACTTCCTGCTGTATCTGCTCCCTCTAATACTAGTGAAGATGCCTTCAATCCTACTTCTTGGCAGCTTTTTGCATACACATTTTCCGCCGCATGTGCTGTAAGTATTGTTCTTTTTGAAAGAAGCTTGAGAGCCGGCAAAAGCGTAGGAAGTGTAAATGCGTGAAGCTTATATCCACCTTTCTTCTCTTCTTCCTCTACCCTGTCTTTGATATATTTTCTTGCATAATTGAGTCTGCTTTTTACCGTATTTACCGAACAGTCCATCAGCTCAGCAATTTGCTCCAGCTTGAGATTATCAAAATAAAACGCAAGCACTGTCATCTTCTGCAACTCAGATAACTCTTCGATGATTTTTCTTACTATTTCAGCAGTGGCTTTTTGATCCACCGACAATTCTGGTATAGTATCGATATCTATGTCTTCAATGGTGTCAAAAAGCCCCTCTGCTTCTTCCGTCAGCAAATACTCCTTCTTTTCTCTTTCATTTCTATACATTTTACAGCTCTGATTGTAAACGATGGTATAGAGCCAGGCCAAAGTTGCCTCAGAAGTATCTAGCTTACTTATATTCTTGTATGCTTCAACAAATGTAATCTGAACCAAATCCTGAGCATCCGATTCGTTCTTCGTACATTGCTTTGCTCTAAAATATACACTGTTATAAGTGGCTGAATACAACTTGTTAAAGCCTTCTTCCTTTCCAGCCTTCATAAGTTCAACAGCTTCTCTAAAGTCAATTTTCATAGAAAACTCCTTTTGACATTTACACCATCATACGTCCAATTATACACCTATCTAAAGCACTGCACCCAATATCTTTCATATCCGCCTTCAACCTTCTTGTAAAAGACAGATATTGCGGTTTCATATTTTGTTGATCCCGCGTTTAAGATATTATTTCTGTGACCTGGAGAGTTAATCCACGCCTCAAATACCTTTTCTACCATTTCCATATCATCATATCCTGAATAAAACACTGGCGTATAAGCAATGTTCTCAGAAAATCTGTATGACCAGTGCTCCCAATAATTTGCAGAGGTTATAGCCCTCTCATCAGCACCCATAGAAACTGTATTCATTTTTATATTATACTTTAGCGGTTCTTTTCCATTAGCAACTCTGTATTCATTAATCAGCTCGTACATTCTCTTAATCTCAGCGTCAGAACCATAATGTCCTTCTACGGTTGCCGTTCCAGCTGTCCACTGTGTTTTTGTATACGTCCAATCGTTAGGATTCACCCTCCAATCCTGGTTGTATATTACAGAAGGCGCTTTAACTGTATATACCTCATCTGTTATATCTTCAGGCTTTCTTTCCTCCACAACCGGCTTCTGTGGTTCTGACTCCTCCTGCTTGGGTTTCTCCACTATCGGACTCTGCGGCGCTGGCTCCTCCTGCCTGAGTTCCTCTATCACAGGAACTTCGATTTCTTCCTTTGAACCACCTGGTCCCCACGCATAGACCTGCGTACATGTTCCCAACGATGTCATGGCAATTGCAGCAACTGTAGTAATGCCTAACAAAACCTTCTTCACTTTAATTAGCTTACTCATATTTTCACCCTTTTACCGCACTCTCTGGCGGCCCTTTCTTTTTGTTTGTACTAATAAGTACCAAGGGCTTTGAAAAAGGTTTTATATTTTTATAAAAAATCTTATTTTCTATTCTTTACATGATTTGTACCTTTTATTTTTTATATTTTTGTACCTTTTTTATGTGTACAGACTAGTGCTATTGTTTGTAACAAGTTATTTGACGTTATAAGGAGCCTTTATGAGTACAGAATTTAGCAGACACAAGAAAATAGATATGCATTCGCATGTAGGAAAATGGGGTGCTCCGTTTAACTTTTCCGGAGACACAAACTTAATTCTTTCACAGATGGAGAAATTCAATATTGAAAAAACTCTCCTTTGCTCTTCGGCATCTACTAATAATGAGGAAACACTTGCAGCGTCAAAGTCAGCGCCAGAAAAGCTTGTTCCCATCGCCAGAATCGACTGTTCCAGAGGTCAGATAGCATACGATGAATTAGAGAATTATATAAGAGACCATCATTTCAAAGGTGCAAAAATTCAGTCTCTGTTTGATGGTTATACAGCAGATGCCCCTTGTGTGGATCCCGCTGTTGAAATATGTGAGAAATATAATGTTCCATTCTTTGTGCACTCTGGACACGAGCCATTTTCTCTACCGTGGCAGATAGGTCTGCTGGCAGAGCGTCATCCCAATTGCAAATTCTGTATGCTTCACATGGGACATGGACATGGCGTATATGTGCAGGCTGCCATCGATATGGCAAAGCGCTATGACAACATATGGCTCGAGACTTCTGGAACATCAATGAGCGCGCAAATATACAATGCATATAAAACCGTTGGTAGCGACAGAGTCATGTTCGGACTTGATACCCCTTTCCACGCTCCTGAAGTGGAAATACAAAAAACTCTTTCGTGTGACTTCACAGAAAATGACTACGAAAATATATTTTATAACAATGCAGTTAAATTCATGGGTACATTACTTAATTAAGGAGACAAAATTATGACAATAGAAAGTAAAACAAACATCCAAAAGATCACTATCACCGGACTGTTTGCTGCATTGATATTCGTCGGCACCTTTTCATTCAAGATTCCTACCATGTTTGGTTATACACATCTAGGAGATTGCTTCATCATCATGGCAGTTTTTATGCTAGGCGGCAAAAGGGGCGCCTTAGCCGGAGCCATAGGTGCCGGCCTTGCTGATCTCATCGGTGGATATACCATTTGGGTCATTCCCACAATGTTTATTAAGGCTTCCTGGGCTCTTATTGCAGGCTTTATAGCATTCAAAATACTGAAAAATCTGAAAGCAAGATTTTGGATTGCTGCCATAATAGGAGGTCTTGTTCACATCGCCTTATACACACTTGTGAAGATACCTCTATTTGGAATTACATACGCACTTTCAAGTCTGCTATCAGTATCTATTCAGACTTTGTCAGGTGTAATCCTAGGCAACATCCTCTTTGCTTTACTGGGAAAAAGATTGGGCTCTATAATAAAATAGTAATATCTGGATCTAGTTTTGCATTTTGCAAGCCAATGTCACAATCTCGCCAAATTCTTTAGCCACATTTTTTAGGTCAAATGCCGGATATACCATATCTCTACATCTGTCTCCTGATGGAATCGGCAACGTTCCTTTGGCAATATAATCTAATACTGCAGCTAACTCCTCTGGATTTTGCTGCGGTATCAGATACCCTGTCTCTCCAGGGATAACTATCTCCCCCACGCCACTCACAGGAGTAGCTATAACGGGTATTCCTTGATAAAGTGACTCAATGGCGACAAGTGGAAAGCCTTCGTATATAGATGGCATACAAATAAAATCTATGTCTTGTGTATATGCCCATGGATTCTCTTGCCACCCCAGCATTTTTACTGCGTTATTTATTCCCAGGTTGACTATTAAGGAATCTATCTTGTTTCTGTATTCCTCAGTCTCCGGCTCTCCTATAACAGTTAGCTCCCAGTTTGTATCCGCTAACGCTAATGCTTGCAATATGATGTCTAGTCCCTTTACTGGTGTAATCCTTCCTATAAAAGCCAGTTTACAACTATCTGAATCCCCTCGATTAAGTCGATTTTCTCCTACACTAGTAAAAACAACTGGGTTTTTTACTCTATATACATTTTGCAAATTTAAATTCTGCTTTATCTCCTGAAAAATATAATCGCTTATCGCGAGATGGCCATCTGCTAATCCTAAATACTCAAATCCCCCGTAGCCAGCTGCTACATATCGTTCTACAGGATTATGCAGCCATGATAAAATGTGTATTTTCTCTCCTAGCGCGGCTACTGCGAGCTTTGTTATATACACACAAATTGGCCAATTGGCAGCGATTATCACCTCAGGCGCTTCATTTTCAAGCAAAAATTTTGCATATCTTTCTGCCAGTTCATTAACACTGTGGCCATCTTTTCCATATGTTAATTCATAGAAAGCAGTTCCTTCATCAACCCATTTTGCTCCTTCTGAGATCAACTGAATAATACGGATTTTATAGCCGATTCTCGACAATTCTGTAGACAGATTATTTATGCAGTTTTCTACGCCACCATGTGCAGCTGTAGGGATTACAATATCCCAATATTTTTCTTTCATAGACTTCTTTCCATCAAAAGAAGGGCTCGAAGCCCTCTTTCATTTTATTTGAGTCAAATGCCTTCGTTTCGTTAGTATAAAAAATGTCTCGCCTAGGCGAGACACCTTTGTCATGGTTATAATATCATAATTTTTTATTTTGCAACACCAATTTTCTTATCTTACGCTAGATTGCGCTTAATACAGCCTTTGTTGCAACCACATCAACACCTGTTCCTGCCACGTTTGATATGAGCACATCCCCTATTGCTATAGGTGCTTTTACTCGTGCTTCATTAATATCCTTCATTACCTCAAATATCTTGGTCTTGGGTATGTCCTCTTTAGTCTTGCAAGACACCATTACCTTGTCTCCGCCTTCGACTCTAATGATAGAAGTTACTATTCTTGTAGGATTGGTCACTTCTTTTCTGGCGTATGCATCCCCGCGCTTGCAAGTATTTCCTGTGACATCTGCCACGATTCCATCTTCGTTAAAGCTTACCGTAAGCTGACATCCAAGAGGGCATCCTATACAAGTCAGTTCTCTATTTTCCATGCTATACCTCCTGCTCAATTCGCACAGTAATCTGCCCTACACTACCTGCTGCCTCAAGGTCAGCTCTTTTTATGACTATCTCCTCCATCTCTCCTGGAGCCATAATCGGTCGCTTCTTAAGCTGTACCTGCTTATCATCGAAATATACCCCAACAGCCGCCTTCTTGTATACAGCACCTACTCTGAATCTCACTGTTACTGTCTCATCCATTCTTGATGGGTCAATCATTTTAGGTACAGTATAGCGCACACCATTCTCGCAACTAACTTCTATTGCGTTGTCAGCATCCTTTGAGCTCACAGTTCCTGCAATGTATGCCGCAGCATTCTTCCCTGCATTTGCAGCCTCTGCTGACACATAATCTACCAAGTCATGGACGTGAAGTACATTTCCGCAGGCAAACACTCCTTCAATAGACGTCTCTAAGCATTCATCTACAACAGGACCACCTGTCACCTGGTTCATTTCTACACCTAGGTCTCTAGACAGCTCGTTCTCCGGAAGCAATCCACATGACAACAATAGTGTATCGCAGGTATACTCTTCCTCTGTGCCTGGTATTGGTTTACCCTTACCATCCACCTCAGCTAGAACTATTGCTTCTACTCGCTCCTTACCCTTTATATCCACTACTGTGTGACTAAGTTTGAGCGGTATATCATAATCATTTAGACACTGTACAATATTCCTTTTTAATCCACCTGAATATGGCATAAGCTCTGCAACAACTTTTACTTTTGCCCCTTCAAGAGTCATTCGTCTGGCCATGATTAGGCCGATATCACCAGAACCTAGGATTACAACTTCCTTTCCTGGCATATAGCCCTCTATATTGACCAATCTCTGAGCTGTTCCTGCCGAGTAAATGCCTGCTGGCCTATATCCCGGTATATTTAGAGCTCCTCTTGGACGCTCTCTGCATCCCATTGCTAAGATTACAGCTTTGGCATCTGTTACAAATACTCCGTCTTCACGGTTCATAGCTGTAACTGTCTTATAGCCATCTTTTGCTTCGGCTATTCCCATTACCATGGTTCCGAGCTTATATTCTATGCCAAGCTCCTTCACCTTATCGATATATCTTCCAGCATACTCCGGTCCTGTCAGCTCTTCCTTAAACGTATGTAGTCCAAACCCATTGTGTATACATTGGTTAAGGATTCCTCCTAGTTCTTTATCCCTCTCTAGTATAAGTATGCTTCTGGTACCAGCTTCATACGCTGCGGCTGCAGCCGAAAGCCCTGCAGGGCCACCACCTACGATTACTAAATCTATTTTCATCCCCTGTTCCTCATTACGCCTTAATTTTACCTGTCAGATACTCAGAGCCTGGACCATGCTTTGTGATTTCTTCCATTGGTATACCGAGTTCTCTTGATATAATTTCCATGGTTCTCGGTGTGCAAAAGCCTGCCTGGCAACGCCCCATTCCTGCTCTGGTACGCCTCTTTACGCCATCCACAGTAGTAGCTCCTGGCACTCTATGAATCGCCTCAACTATTTCTCCCTCTGTTACGTTTTCGCATCTGCATACAATGCTTCCATATGCCGGATTCTTGCTGATTAACTCATTTCTTTCCTCTGAAGACAGCTCTGAAAACACAGGTATTGCCTTTCTGACAGGGTCAAAATCTGCCTTTTTCTCCAGATTTAACATATCTGCTACAATTCCACTGGCCATAACACCTATTGCAGGTGCGCTGGAAAGTCCTGGGCTTTCGATTCCCGCTACATCTACAAAGCCAGGCGCTTCCGGTGCCTCCCCGATGATGAATTCATGACCATCTTCATGGGCTCTTAGCCCTGCAAAACTTGTAATCACCTGTCTCATAGGTATGTCTTTCACTGCCATCTGCGATTTGGAGATAACTTCATCAAGTCCTTCCCTTGTAGTAGCCACGCCCTCCTTATTTTCTATATCGATGGCTGTAGGTCCTATAAGGATGTTTCCATGCACTGTAGGTGTTACAAGCACACCCTTGCCATACTTTCCTGGGCACTGAAAAACTGTGTGGCTTACTAAATTGCCTGCTGCCTTGTCAAGCAAGACATAGTCTCCTCGTCTAGCTGTAATATTAATCTTCTTTTTGCATACCATATTGTGAATTGCATCCGCATATACACCTGCAGCATTTACAACTACTTTTGTCTCTATGTCACCCTTATTTGTATGGAGGACATATCCCCCTTCGATACTATCTATACCTAATACTTCTGTCAGACATTGGAAGCTCACTCCATTTTTAGCTGCATTTTCCGCATAAGCATAAGTCAATGTAAATGGACATACGATGCCTCCTGTTGGGGCCCATAATGCGGCTTTTACATCCGATGACAGCCCTGGCTCTATCTCTCGCGCTCTATCTGCATCTACGACTTCAAGTCCAGGTACTCCATTGGCGTCTCCTCTGGCTTTAAGCTCCTCCAGCTTTGATATATCCTCATCTTCTGTGCATACAACCAATGAGCCCGTTCTTTTAAAAGGAACGTCTAGCTGACTGGCTATCTCGTCCATCATGGCGTTACCTTCTACATTAAGCTTTGCCATGAGACTTCCTGTCTGTGCATCATAACCAGCGTGTACTATAGCGCTATTTGCCTTTGAAGTACCGCAGCAAACATCCTCGTATTTTTCCAGCACCAATATGTCCGCCTGATATCTTGACAGCTCCCTGGCCACTGCGCAGCCTGCTACTCCGGCTCCGATTATTACGATGTCTCTCATTCCTCTTCCTCCTTTGCCCATCCAAAGGCATAGGTTACGGCTTTTTTCCAGCCCTTCACTTTCTTATTTCTATCTTCTAATTCAATCTTTGGCTTAAAGACCTTATCTATCTGCCAGTTCTTGATGACTTCTTCCTTATTTGCCCAATAGCCCACTGCTAGTCCTGCCAGGTATGCTGCACCCATGGCTGTTGTCTCTATACATGCTGGTCTATTTACAGGTGCCTGCATAAGGTCTGCCTGACACTGCATTAAGAAATTATTTGCAGACGCACCGCCATCTACTTTAAGCGCTGTCATAGTAAGCCCCGAATCCTGCTGCATTAACGTGACAACGTCATTAACCTGATATGCCAGCGACTCCAGTGTGGCCCTAATAATGTGATACTTGTTAACACCTCTGGTTAATCCAACAATAGTGCCTCTTGCATACTGATCCCAGTATGGTGCCCCTAATCCAGTAAATGCTGGAACAACATAGCACCCGTGCGTGTCAGGCACTTTGCCTGCCATATATTCTGAATCTGATGCCGAATCTATTAGTCTCATTTCATCTCTTAGCCACTGTATTGCGGCACCTGCCACAAATATGGAGCCTTCGAGTGCATATGTTACCTTACCATCTAGTCCCCATGCGATGGTCGTTACCAATCCCTTATCAGAAAATACCGGTTTTTCCCCTGTATTCATGAGAAGGAATCCTCCTGTACCATATGTATTTTTTACTTCTCCTGCTGTAAAGCATGTCTGTCCAAATAGTGCCGCCTGCTGATCTCCTGCTGCACCTGCTATCGGAATCTCTGCTCCAAAGAAAGATGCATCTGCATGTCCATATATTTCACTACTTGGCTTCGGCTCAGGCAGCATGCACCTAGGAATATCAAGCTCATCCAATATGTCCTGATCCCATGTCAAATCGACTATGTTAAATAACATTGTACGGCTTGCATTAGAATAATCGGTCACATGCACCTTTCCCCTAGTAAGCTTCCATATAAACCAAGTCTCAACGGTTCCAAAAAGCAAATCCCCCGCTTCTGCCTTTTCTCTCGCACCTGGCACATTATCTAGAATCCACTTTACTTTTGATGCAGAAAAATATGCATCAATAATAAGACCTGTCTTCTTCCTAAAAGCATCTGTTAATCCTTTTTCCTTGAGGCTATCGCAATACTCTGAAGTTCTGCGGCACTGCCATACAATCGCATGATATACAGGCTCACCTGTGTTCTTGTCCCACACTATGGCTGTCTCTCTTTGATTTGTAATACCAATTGCTGCAATATCAGCTGCAGTTGCCCCTATTTTCTGCATTGCTTCTACTGCCACACCTAACTGTGTTGACCATATCTCATTTGCATCATGCTCCACCCAGCCCGGCTGCGGAAAATACTGCGTAAATTCCTTCTGGGCTACTGAGCACATCTCTCCTCTTTCATTGAAAAGGATGCAACGGTTGCTGGTAGTTCCAGCATCAAGCGCCATAATGTATTTCATTTCTACCCCCTGTTTTCTGTGGCAATTTCCCCTAAACAAATTCGGAAACCGAAATTCAAAAATCCGTTTCCGTATTCAAAGAATATCACTATACGCGCCCTTCTTCAAGAATTACCGACCTCTAAAACTAGCCAAAAATTGCCCTCTGTTTTTGTTAAAGATTATTTTTTAACAAAAAAACGCATCCGGTCACCCGGATGCGATATCTGTTATATGTGCTTATCTTTTATTAATAGTCTCAAGTCTTGCTGCATTCATTTTAGACCAGAGGAATAATCCAAGGCCCAGAGCCAACAATGACATTGCAAGAATGAACCTTCTATCCAACGGATCTGCTGTCTTTGGTGTAGCATCCTTCGCATTAGCTGATACGACTATCATCGCTGTGCTGCAATATCCATCAGTATAATGTATGGTCACCTTGTGGGTTCCTATTGACAGCGTATGTATGAAAGTAGGATAGAAATCAATTATTGTTGACCCCTGTGTTGCAACGTAATTGCTTGGATCAACCGTAGCTCCATCAATATCTACATAACTGAAGATTGATAAATCTCCACTGCCTCTCAATCTATACGAAGTCTGGGTATCCTGGCGAACTGTGCCGTTCACTCCCTCTAGAATCTTATATCCACCCTGACTAGTATTGTAGCTGTCCAGATTTGCATTTGTCCTTGATGCACCACCGTTAGTTGACGTTACCGGTGTCACAGTCGCTCCACCTGCAGCCCCACCTGTTACTTCTGGTGAGTTATCATCTGGTTCATCATAGTCATCATTGCCAGGATTATCTGGTGTGCTTGGGTTACTAGGTGTATCTGGATTGCTTGGCGTATCTGGTGTGTTTGGAGTATCTGGCGTGCTTGGACCGCTCGGAGTATCTGGCGTGGGTGTATCCGGATTGTTAGGCGTGTCTGGTGTAGGAGAGTCTGGAGTAGGTGTATCCGGATTACTTGGTGTGTCCGGTGTAGGTGTATCTGGATCAGCCACTCCAGGAGTCGCTCCGCCTATAGTATAGACCACCTGCTTACCATTCACGTTGTACTGACTCGCAATCGCTGCTGCTATACTGTCATTAGCTTGTCCCTCGGTACCTCTTACAATAACTACCTGAGAATCTGCAAATACGCCATCTGCGATAGATTTTATGGCATCTGTCAGCACTATCTCCTCAACATTAGGCGATACTCCTACCAAGCGCCCTGTTACCGTGGTGTAGATTAAGTCGCCGTCTTTTATAGTGCCCTCGTCCTGAGGCGGAGTTACTGGTGTTCCTGAATCGCCACCATCTGCTGGATCATCAGGAAGCATCTCGCCTGGATTAAATGGAAAATCTCCATCAGGTATATCTCCTGAATTAGTAGCTCTTGTACCTGATCCTGCGAGCACCCATACCGAAAGTATGATGGAGCATACCATCATTGCTATTCCGATTTTCGTTACATTTTTCATGAAATAACTCTCCTTTGAGCCGGTACTAAAGTACCACATCGCCCCAAGATATTGTATAAAATACGCTTAATTCACACGTCTAGCCACTATAAATAGTCTACCATCGTCAGTATAGCTATTACATGTAGAAAGTGTCAATAGTTTATCTTCTTTCTCCATGCTAAGTCCGCTTCCATACACAGCCAAGTTAGTCACATTTTGCTTGAAAGCTTCAAAGTCATTCTCATTGTTAGCTGAGATAAAGTTGTAATATCTAAACTCTTCCTCATCTTGAAAGGCTACCTTTGAGAGACACACAGCTATTATTTCATAGGTCCTGTGCTCATACACAGTATTAAAATTTATAGTTCGGTGCGTATTATAGTAATCCTCTTCAAGATAGTTCTTAAGAGTGCCGAACATCTTTCCGCTCTTCATGTTGTGTCCATAAACAATGGTATTAAGCGGCTCGTTAACTATGTCGCATCGGTAATCTACAAAAATACTGCCGTTTACGTCATAGCTCTTGAAATAATTATGAGTCAGGTAATAGTCGTTATCTATTGTCTGCATCACAGGATAATAAACATCTGGTGAATCTTTTGTCGCATCCGGAATCTCTATCCACCCTGCAAACTCTTCGTTTTCCGCATACCGCTGCTCATACTCAGGCAACGGCTTTAATGTGTTTCTGTCTATCCATACCTGCGGCATGTCTGCAAAATAGTCAGGTTCTGGCTCTGGCTCTTCCTGCGCTGATGCTGTAGCAGAAATGTCCTGTGTAGATTCATCTGAAGGGTCTATGGTAAGTCCCTCCGTGCTTGCTGCCACTATTGCTGCCTCTTGCCTTGCCTGTTCCTGCAGTTTATTCAATCTGTTGGTATTGACGTAGTCTCTTATCTCCACATAAGCCACATATACAAACACACAGGCAGCCAATCCAATCAACACTCTAGCCGCTAGCTTCTGGAATCTGAAGCGATGTTCTACCTCCTCCGTAGCCATCTTGTCCTGTATCATATCAATTGACTTATCTGCCACTATATCTGAAACGTGTACAAAAAAGTCCTCTCCAATGGCTGTTTTAAAGGCTATTTCTCCAGAACGAATCATATTGTATAGCCTCACGGCTACCTCAGGACTGTGGATATCGAGCTCACTTTTAATGAGCTCGATTTTCCTTACGTCTTCTTGTCCATCCCTGTATTCGTGGAAAGTATCAAACGAGTAATTACCTATAGTAAACTTGTTCTCTTCCATTTCACTAATTATTTAATGGTCACCTTAACAGTTCTAGACGAATTACCCTCTGTTATCTGCTCTTCCCCAGTTACTACATAAGGAATCGCTCTGAAGTAGTAAGTCTGTCCTCTGTTCAATCCCTTTTGGGTCAACTTGCTATACTGTGCAGGCACAAGTGCTACAAGCTCCCAATTGCTCACACCATCCGTACTCTTTAGTACCTTCACGCTTGACGGTTTATTTGTAGACCAGGTCCAACTTAAGTTCACTTCTCCCGCATTGCCTGCTGTAGCGTATAGTGTTAGGTCTGACGGTCTTGTAACCGCAGTTACTGACTTTGCATATTTTCTAAGGTACTCCGTGCCACCTACATTTACATATGAAAGAATTACAAACCTGTAGGTAGCTCCTGGAGTAAGTGTGCCTCCTGTTGGGAGTGAACTTACTGTATAGCTGTTATTGGTTGATGCGATGCTAGGTGTATGTCCCTTATATCTGTCATTCTCATATACATAAATGTAGTAACCTGTCGGGAAAGTATTTCTATCCCAGGTCAGTGTGACAGAAGTATCTGATACATCTCCTACTGCGAAATTGCTTACAGGATATGGCTCAAGATCAAATGTGTAATGTAGTGTATCCTTTACTCCATCTGAATCTGTGTCGATACCATCCGTGTCATCTGCCACGTATGTTCCCTTGAACTTAACATTTACACAACCCACATACGGAGTCTTGTTATCATGTGAACCACATCCATAAGTTACATCATAATCTGTTCCACTTCTAAGTACAGTTCCCTCATCTGTAGTAATGGTCACGATAGGCATTGCCTTATGCACTCCATCAGCGTACAGAGTATTAATTCCATCTCCATGAGATACCTTAATCATATCCTTGCTTATTGGATTTGCAGTTATCTCAAATGTAAATGTAAATTCCTTCGCCGGAACTCCGGTATAAGGCTTCAGGTAGATGTGTGCTCTGTATTTTCCTACTTCCTTAGGTGCCTTATCTCCAAGTGCCTTAAGTACACCGCCATCGGCACCCAGCTTGTCGTACTCAATTGTGGTTGCATTATCGTCAAACACAATGTGCTTCTTGCTTGGGTCATTCTTGTAATAGTAGTAATACTCAAGCTCTACACCTTGTCCGGTATACTCATATTTATCTGGATCTAGCTTGCATAATATGTTAGACAGATCCTTAACAATATTGAAATCTACAAGTAATGATCCCCTGTAATAGGTAGTATCATTTGAATTAACAGTAATTCTACCTACCGTCTCATATTCATCAGTAGAGCTATAGATTACAGTAAATCCTTCGTTGCTGAAGGTGGCTCCATCGCCAGACACATCCGGTAATTCCAAAGTGTTACCACCACTCACTACAGGAATTACTGGTTTTACGATATCGCCTATATATGGCTGATCCTCTACTGTAATCGCTGGTGTATCACTTGTGTCACCAAGGTCTGCATAGATATTGTAATCAGCCGTT
The DNA here is from genome assembly GCA_045597645.1 of Lachnospiraceae bacterium. GTDB lineage: Bacteria > Bacillota > Clostridia > Lachnospirales > Lachnospiraceae > JAKSSE01. The sequence goes on from JAZLKM010000027.1 coordinate 116,104, forward strand.
ACCTCGCCTACGAAATTTCCACCTGGCACTCCAACTACATGCATTGTGATTTTACCTGCATTGAAGTTGTTGAGTGCACTGCTTACTTCCTCGTCCTTGGCATTGGTGAACTCGAGCTGATAATCAAAGTCTCTGTCGAGTACGGTCTCTACTCCATCTACATTTGTATAGATTACCTCATAGTAATCAGGCAGTACCTCTGCTCCACCATTGTAATTTGCCTCTGGATTAGGCTTCATTGCGATTCGCACATTAGCTGCGCTCATCTTAATTGGGTCGATATCAAATGGTACCGTTACCGTAGAAGGTCCGGCATAGTTTGATGTAACTCCATTTACATCACCACCAATAATAATTCGTACTGCTGCGTGAGTCAGCGCTGTAGAAATTCCTGTGTTGTCATCGTATTCAACAGTGTAGTCTACACCCTCTGTCAGCAGCTGGTTTAGATTAATTGAATCATTCTTTATTCTTACTGTAGTTGTAGGCTTTATTTCTTTGCCTGTGTAAGCAGTGATGTATGTACCGTTTTCATCCTGTGGAATCGAAAGCTTAGCTTCAACCATCGCATCAGTCCAGTTTGCCTGTGCAATCTGATACTCTGCTTCCAGCGTTCCATAATAGTTATTCTTTCCTACTGCCTTAACTATCTTTGTACCAGCAGAAATCTGATCTATAGGCCATTCGATGGTGTAATTTGCTGTAGATACTCTGCTACCATCTGACTTTTTAACTACATATGCTGTAGTAGGCTTATGTGCTGCTCCGTTATAGCTAAATGACTGAGGTCCAGTAAACTGGAGCTTGTAATTTGTATCGTTTAGCTCCTCTCCTATCGAGAATGTCTTCTTAATAGTTCCTTGGTAGTTGCCTTTACCTCTTATTACTACTGCCGGTGCATTCTCATCTGTAGCCGCTGCAGCCTTAGTATTATTTTCGTAGCTAAATGTGTAATCTCGATCCTTTACTAGCTTGGTCTTTACGTCATTTACTACATCCCATACTACAATTTTGTCATCAGCAAATGTTACCGCTGCACCTGTGTAGTCCTGGCCTGACAGCTCATCCACCTCTATATTAGTGTTGTATGCTGTACCGTCACTATTTGCCAGATCCTTTGGTGTAACTGCAAACGTAGTATTAAGTGTGCCCGTGAAGTTTGGTGCGTTTCCGGTTACTTTCATATTATAAGTAGCAACGTCGACGATGTCAGTCACGCCACCTGTATCCACGGTATAATTTGATACAGCAACCTCTGTGTAATCTGCATCAGATGCCGGATTTGGCTTGGTAGGTACTAAGATCTTCACGGTCGGATTGTGCTTCTTACCATCGTAAACCACACTGTTTTCAGAGATTTTTACAAGTCCACTCGAAATATCTGTAGGCTTTATCTCAAATCCCTTCGTTTTTACGCCTGTAAAATTGCCAATACCAGTTATAGTAACGTATGGTCCAGCTGAGATACTTCCGTCTACACCTGTACCTGTATCTGTATTATTTCCAGCAGTATATGTGAAGTCCTCTCCCTCTACCAGGCTCTCCCCTGAATGTAGTACTGAAACATTAGGTGTTACCGGTGCTCCATTTGCATATCCCATTGAGCCAACTGATATACTTACATTTGGATCACTAGAAATATTAACCTTATCAATAGTAAATGCAGCTGTTACTGTACCTGCGTAATTTCCTCGTCCTGTAACTGTAACTGTCGCTGTTCCTGCATTCTTATTATCTGTGTAGCCCACAAGATAGTCTGTACCCTGTCTCAAGGTTATGCCATTGTGTTTAACTGTGATTTCAGGCTCTATTTTGCGTCCAGTATAAGTCTTAGAAAGAGTTCCAAGTCCATTCTCATTATAAGTAATTACAGCACCATCTATTGACTGGCCTGCTATTACAAATGTGCCACCCTTGCTTCCAACGGTTAGTGTTGACGCTGCAGGAGTCTTCGCTGTAATGGTATAAGAAGCCGTTCCTACATCTGTATTCCTATTGTATGTAATATCATAGTTGCTTCCGCTGGTGAGGGCTGTACCCGCAACATATACTCCATATGTATCCAATGGTGTCTTTGGGTTGCCATCAAAAGCCTGCGCCGGAACTGTAGTCTCGCCACTCGGTCCCTGAATACGCGCTGAAGCAAGGTTATAGTATATGCTGTAATTCTCTGCTTTAGAGTTCCTATAGTACTCTGAGGCATTAGTTACTGTAAGATTAGCTCCCTTAAATGAAGCGCTGGTATTTCCTGATGTAGAAATATTGTAGTCTATTCCTGAAATAAGCGACTTATTACCAAGTTTAACTATTATTCCGGAAGGCACTACCGGTGCTCCAGTATACTCATAATATTCTGCTAAACCTGTGATATCTGCCTCAGACAAGTCTCCTACATACTTTACGTCGTAGGTAACAGTACCAGTGTAATCACCTATACCAGTTACTACTATTCGTGCATCACCAGGTGAAATATTACCGTAATTTACAGTATAGTCTGTTCCCTTTATTAGAGTTGCCTTTGATCCGCCTTCTGCTTCACGCTCCACGTCAAAGGTTAAAGCCGGATTGTCTATCTCAAATCCGCTCTTTGTACTATTAAGCTTGACATTTATCTTCTCACCGTCACTAGGTACACCTGTTATTGTTACCTTTGATGTATTAGCTATGCTCAGCTTAATCTTAAATGTTTCAGTCAGAGATCCGCTGAAGGTCGCGCTACTAGCGGTAACTGTTACAGTTGCAGTACCAGGATTTACGTTATTTGTGTATGTAACTGTGTATTCTGAGCTACTAAGTGGTACACTGTTGTACATTACAGTTACTCCTGGCTCAATATCACTTCCAGTATATACAAAATTGTAATCGCTTAGTGTGAGCGTCGCTCCGCTTAAGTCTCGCTTCTTTATTGTAAAGTTGACATCCTTCGAGCTACCCTCGTAATTGCCTATACCAGTTATCTTGATAACAGGTGCTCCAGAAGCAGCTCCTGCATCCTTAATATCAATATTGTTGTCATATACGTATGTGTAATCTACACCTGGCGCAAGGATTCTCGCTCCATCTTTCAATGTAAAGGTTGGCTCTATAGCGCTGCCAGTATATGAATATGTACCATGGCCAGTATCAGTATATGTAAATGCAGCTGATGCGATGTTGCCCTTTGATACCGTTACATTTATATCCTTGGTTCCCTCGTAGTTAGGACCTGCTCCAGTAAGTGTTACAGTATAGGTACCACTATCTGCGCCTATTGTCTCACCAGATGCCTCATAGTCAGCACCTCTTACCAGATCTATAGCGCTCATACCTGTAGGCACATATTTTACAGTCGTACCTGTCATGAAGTTGGTAGGTCCTGCTGTATATGTCAAAGAAGTGCTCTTCTTGCCTACTCCATCATATATGTCCACTTCTGCAGTGCTTATATCTACCTTTTTAATGGTGTAGTACACATAGATGGTTCCGTAGTACTCATTTTTTCCCTCTATAGTTACCATCTTCTGCTCAGGAGATGCATTTACATCACCTGAATAGGTTACGGTATAGTTAGAGGCATCTACAGTGCTTGCGCTTGCTTTTACTGTCACCTTTGGGTTCTGCCCCATATAGGTGATCTCATAGCTTCCATCAGCCTTCTTCACATATGCCGTTCCTGTAGGACTTAAAAGCTGCGCTGATGTTATCTGCTTACCTGCATTGAATGTTCCACTGTAGCTACCGCTGTAATTTCCCTTACCTACTACTGTATACTCAAGTCCTACTCCTGGTGTGGTGCTGGTAACTTGAATATCATAATCTGTTCCTTCTTTAAGGGCTCTCTTACTTACATTTGCGTTGCCATTCCATCTGATAGAAATCTTTGGATAATATTTTCCATCAGCTCTCTTCTCGTATCCAGTAGGTACTCCCTTGGTCACATCGTCTGCACCAATATCCTTTGCCTTAATTGAGAAGTATATCCGAGCAGCCTTACTACCTTTATATTTTCCTGCACCCTGCACTGTTACATAAGCCGCAGTGCTACCTGCATCTGTGGTACCAGATACCGGATAAATTGCTGTATAAATGGCTGTTGACGATCCTGTATAGCTGGTTCCATCATCAATTGCCTTGACTATCGGATTCTGTGAACTTCCATCATAAGTAGCCTCGTAATCTGACACGAAGTAATAATAATCTGCAGTATCTTTAGAAGAATCATGCGTTGCAGCGCCACTTCCAGTTCCAAGATAGAAGGTTACTTCATCGAGTGACCTATTCTTAATTTCAAAGCTCTCTGTTGTAGTTCCTGTAAGATTTTTCTTTCCAGTGATAGTTACAACATGTGTGCCGATACTCTTTCCGTCACCATCCACGCTGATATCGTAATTGTCAGTTGACATCACTTTTCCGTTGTATGTGACTTTTACAGGCGGTTTCACTACGCTTCCTGTAAAGATTACATCCTCCACGTCAACCTGTAATTCCGGACCTGCTGCCGATAAATCATAAGGAGAAATCTCATATTCAGCAGTCATTGTTCCGGTAAAGTTGCCCTTTCCTTCTACAGTGACGGTGGCTGTACCTACATCAGTATTATTCTGATATCCACTCGACTTAATCACATAGTCTGTGCCACTAACCAGTGTACCGATATTTCTGTTTCCTGTAACATAAGTCAAATCGCTGGCATTCAGGGTTATTGGTGACCCTGTATATGTCCGAGTTGCTGCAGCCACTTCCAGACCAGCTGGCAGTTCCATTGGCTCAATTTCAAAATTAACTACCTTAGAGCCAGTAATAAATCCTGAAGGATCAATTGCAGTAAGTGTAACTATTGCCTGTCCTGCATTTACATTATTTGAGTATTCTACTTTATAGTCACGCTTTGAAAGTGTATTTCCTCCCAGCATTACTTTTACTACAGGCGTCTGAGCTTTACCGCTGTACACGGTGCTATATCTATCCGCAGCCACTCCTGCAAGTTGTACATCTGCGCTTTCAATTCCTCCAGCAATTGTAAAGTAGATATATTTATTTCCATCGAAGTTAGAATCATCTGTCGCTCTAACCAGAAGTGTTCCTGTACCTGGCTGTACATTGTTCTGCCAACTTCTATATGTAAATGCGCTGGCTGGTACAGAAATTGATGTTCCCTTGGAGTTAATAAATGAAAGACTTACATCAAAGGTAATTGGCTCTCCTGTATACGCTTTTGTGATTGGGTCGCCTGCTACATCAATACCTGTAGTAAGTGATCTTGGCTCAATGGTAAATGTATCTGTCAGTACACCTCTATAACCCTTAGATGATTCACCGGTGAGCTTCATTGTCGCCTCTCCGGCATCAACGTTATTGTCGTAAGACACAACAATCGCACCACTAGCCACCAATGTGCTTAGTGATACTGCTGTTCCATTTTCATCGTAGAAATCGATATCTGCATCTTTGATATCGCCTGTTCCATCTGCTTCGTAAGTAATTGCTCGGCCATCGTAAGTAATTGACAGTGCATTGTCTATATCAAACTCCCAATCACTCATATCTATGGTTGCACCACTAGACGGAGCTTCAGTTGCTATAAGATCTAGATTTCCTGTGTAATTTCCCTTACCTGTTACTTTTACTTTATATGTAATTTCAGTAGAGCTCTGAGCTATTTTTATCGGTGCTGCCACATCGTAGTCTGTTCCATTATTGAGTGTAGTACCTCCTGACTGCACTGTAATGCCAGACACCGCTCCATTTACAACAGTAGCTACACACGGAGGCGCTGACAGAGTTGAGATATCAAATGGCTTTATAGCGAAGTTTCTTTGTACTGTGCCCACACCATCCAGGTTGATATCGATTCGTCCTGTGCCTACGCCCGAATTGTTAGAATATACAGGTGAACCAATGGTAGTGATATTTGTGGCTGTAACAGCCGGCTCATATACATTTGTACCTGGTATATATGTAACGTTAGTATCGTATTCAAGCTTGTACACTTTTACAGTCACATCTGCATGCTTTCCCGTTGGGGAATCTGTATAGGCTGTGATAGTAGCCGTGCCTACAGCATTCGGTGTAACTACACCAGTTGTAGGATTTACCGTAACCGATGGATCGCTAGACACGAATTTGATAGGTCTTGCCACAGAATCAGAGCACGATGCCACAACTGTAGTGCTCTCATTCATGTTGAGGTCTAAATATCTGGTTGTAGCCCCACTGATGCTGACTGTATATGCGCCTGCATCTGCGCTGCTCTCATCATACATGACGCTAATTAAATCTGCATCGCCATTTCCTACCATTGCTTTATCTCCGCTGGTAGTTCCTGTTATCTTTACTGCTACGGTCATAGCTGTCCCTGGGCTATAAACTGTACCTGTATTTACATCAACGTCTATCCTTGCAAGTTCATTATTGGTAAAGTGCTCTGTACCACTGCCCTTCAAGACTCCATTTATCCATACTTCGTATGACACATCGTCCGAAGTAACAGTTGCACCCGCCCCTACTACAGAAAGGACGTTGCGCTCTATAGTAAGACCATCTATGCTTGCTGTAGGTACAGCATCTGGCAGCGCACCCTCGGTATCAGGTGCCTCCTCCGGAGCATTCTCCTGAACTCCCTCCTCATATGGCACTTCTACAGCGGGTACTTCCTCAAGCTGTTCTTCAGATGCAGATTCGGTGTCATTGTCTGTCTCAGCCGAACTTGCATCGTCATTTTTCTTATCAGGCTCCTCAGCTGACTTTTCTGCTGGTGATACTACTGCACCTACTGGCGCTAAAAGTTCTGGCGAGCCTACTGCTCCTACGGGTGAGAGCGGTGATGGCATTTCTTCTGCGCACTTGTCACAAAATCCGTCCCCTGTTGTATCCTCGCACTGCTCGTCTGCATCCTTTGCCTCGCCACAAATACTACATCTGACTGTATGATATCCATCTGAATCATCTGACTCATGAATATATACTGAAAAATCGTGTGCGCATGGAAAATTAGCTCCTGATCCAAGATAGAAGCTGACTCTATTAACGCTCTCATATTTTGAGCCTACAGTATACGACAGTGAAAACTCTCCATTTGACGCCATAGACTGTGTGCCTGAAATAGTTCCATGTGTTCCACCGTCTGCTCTAGACATATTCTGCCAATCCCCCGGCATACCTGTGAATATCATGGCCAGCGCCAGTACTGCAGCAAATATCCTGTTTCTCAGCTTTATCTTCATAAGTCTCCTCCCGGCATTGCACCAGTTGTACTTTGGGCATACCTAGCCCTTATAATCTATTTTTATCTTTATCGGACACGTTGAAAGAAAAATTAACCTTCCAAGAATTACTTGTTGAAATACAAATCAATTAGATGTATTACAGCAGCATTCTTACGCATCCGTACATTCCAGCATCATTTCCAAGAGTTGCAAGGTTAATCTTTGTCTCTTTGCATGCATGGAATGCATACTTCTCGTAGCCTTTGGCTATCATATCTGTAAGCACATTCCCTGCCTTAGATACTCCACCACCTATTACAAATACTCCAGGGTTGGTAACCACTGCCATATTGGCCATGGCTCTTCCCAAAATGTCACAGATATAATCTGCCACCTGTGTAGACAGTTCGTCACCAGCTTTCACTCCGTCCCACAGATCCTTTGCTGTAACCTCTGTGCTACTGAGTGTCGATGTGCCTTCATATTTCTCAAGAGCTTCCTTTGCGAGTCTTGCCATTCCTGTCGCGCTGGCATATTGCTCAAGGCATCCCTTACCTCCACATCCACAGGTTCTCGTCTCAGAAGGATTTACCTTCATGTGCCCTATCTCGCCGCCTGCGCCATTTGCACCTACTACAAGCTTGCCGTCTACAGCTACTCCACCACCTACTCCGGTGCCAAGTGTAAGCATTATCATATCGCCATAGCCTTTGCCACCGCCCTGCCATAGCTCTCCGAGCGCTGCAACATTTGCGTCATTTCCTATCTCAGCCCTTACGCTAAGTCTTTTCTCCATGATTTCCTTTGCCGGAGTAACACCCCAGCCCAAGTTAGCGCACTTATTCACTATACCCTCTTTATTTACTGGGCCTGGACATCCAATACCTACACCAAAGATATCATCCTTGGTAAGCCCCCTTTTCGCCAGGTATTCCTCTATTGATACTGCGATGTCCTCGAGGATATGCGAACCACCATCTGATGTATCCGTCTTGATTTCCCACTTGTCCTCAAGTATTCCATCTTTAGTGAAAAATCCCATCTTTACTGTGGTTCCACCTATATCTACTCCAAATGCGTAGTTTGACATCTCATTACCTCTTTCGTTTCTAATGTAATCTATTCTTCAGCCGGAATCTCCTGTATTATCTGCTCCGGCGATATCTCTTGCTCCTGTGGTACTATCTCCTGCGGCAATATTGGCTGACCATTCTCGTCGTACTGTGTTCCAAGAGGATTACCCTTGTCATCCCGCATTTCGATCAGATTGCCATATTCATCGTATATCCAGCTCGGATGCTCCCAATAATCTGGCAGCTCCTGAAACTCTTCTCTGCGCTTGCTCTCATACTCATACTCTGGTGACAACAGTAATCCCAGCTGTCCCAGCCCCTTGTGTATTTCCTCCATATAGCTTTGCCATATGTAGGAAGGGTATGTAGAGCCCTTAAGCTCCTCCACTGTCTGTGGCATATCACAGCCAACCCATACGCTTGTCGTGAAATACCTCGTATATCCTACGAACCAACCGTCTTTATTATCGTTTGTAGTTCCAGTCTTGCCTGCCGCCTGCATATCTTCAAGCTGAGCTTGTCGACCCGTGCCTGCTGTCATAACAGACATCATCATGTCTGTCATCTGGCGAGATGCCTGTCTGGTATACACCTGCTTTTCTATTTGATTCGAATTATATATTTCATTTCCACTTGCATCCGTTATGCGAACTATGCATGTAGGCGCTCTATATTGTCCATCATTCTGCAATGTTGCATAGGCGGCTGCCATCTCCAAAGGAGACACTCCATATGTAAGCCCACCCAGTGCAGCAGGCAATCTATAGTCTTCTTTATCAATTCTCTGGAAATCCATATCCAGCAGATATCCCAAGCCCACCCTAGGACTTATCTCATCAAATAGCTTCCAAGCAACAGTATTCTTACTGCTTGTGACAGCCTGTCTGAACGTTATCTCACCCGCATAATATTCGTCTACATTAGCTGGACCATCCTCCAGCTCCTCGTCCAATACGATGGTATCTGGCGTATATCCGCGCTCAAGACATGGCGTGTAAACTATCAACGGCTTTATGGTGCTACCTGGTTGCCTGTAGCTCTGATAAGCCCGGTTAAGCGTGTAGAGTCCATCCGACTCATCTCTGCCACCTACTATTGCCTTGACATAACCGGTTGTATTGTCTATACACACTGCCGCACCCTGTACAGGATCTCCTTTTTCTCCGTACAATCCTTCAAGGCCACTATCTATAGCCCTCTGCAGCGATTCCTGCATATCTAGGTCAATTGAAGTATATACCTGATATCCGTTGTTGAATTGTATTCCACCTTGAGACTCTAGTGCCTCATCAACACAGTGATATATGTATGTCTCGACATAATTTATTTTGTCGTAATACGTTCTCTCGATGTTTATCTGCTCTGTAATGGCCGCATCATATGTGCTTTTAGATATCCTGCCATCCTCCAGCATTTCACCAAGGATGATATTTCTTCTATCTATGGTGCTTTCAAAGTTCACCATCGGATCATATTTGGTAGGACTATTTGGTATCGCACACAGAAATGCTGTCTGCGACAAGCTTAGTGCTGAAAGTGGCTTTGCAAAATAACCTTCTGCTGCCGCCTCTATACCATAAAATCCATTGGCAAAATATATGTTGTTAAGATAGAACTCCAGTATCTGATCCTTTGAATATCTCTCCTCCAGCTCAATCGCTAGGAAAAGTTCCTTTATTTTCCTCTCCCAGGTACGCTCAGGAGTCAGATATATATTCTTGGCCAGCTGCTGCGTTATGGTACTTCCACCCTGCGTCACTTCCCTATCCTGGAACATTGCCACAGCAGCTCTTGCAATACCTTTTATATCGTAGCCCTTGTGCTTGTAGAACTTCTTGTCCTCTATACTGGTTATTGCATATCTCGCATTTAGCGGTATTTCACTAATCGTAATATAATTCGAGTCCTGGTCTGGGCGCAGTCTCGAAATTACATTTCCGCTGGCATCGTACACATATCCCGTCTCTGTAGGTCTGAAATCCTCCACAGTGGAGGTCCTGGCAATCTTTTTCGCCTCCTTTCGCAGTTGCGAAACTTCACTTGCGTATCCTCCAAACAGGTAATAGCACAAGAAGCCTACTATTCCCAGGAAAAGTACCAGCTGTATTCTGATAAAAATCCAAAATCCTCGGTATTTTTTCCGCTTATTCCTAGCCATTCCTATGCGTACATATCGTCAAGCTTTACCAATACAATATTCTTAATTGTTGATGCAACAGTTACCGCATTCTCATGGAACTTGCTGCTAGAAAAGACAACGTAGTAAACGTCACCATCAAGCCTTAGGTTATTGGTCTTCGCAATAAGTCCCTTAAGAGTCGCCAGTTCAACCGGCTCCTCCTCGAATATACATGTGCAGTAAATAGTCGCTTTAGCGCCAGCACCCTCGCCTAACGCTATCATGTCAAAATCGCATGCTTCGGTATTATCACCTGCATTCTGCCACCAACGGCCTATACGATTAATAGTGAATGGCATCCTGCCTGCTGCACACTCCTTCTGAAGATATGCCGCACACATCTTGATAAAGGTTGACTTCATGTAATCATCAAGCCCTGGTGCCACATAATCGAAATAGAGGTCTTCCTGATAGCCTTCGTATATCATGTCCATATGCGGAGCACAGAATCTATACCAGAACTCAACCATAGAATTAGTTATCATATATCTGGTCTTCTTGCGATTACCTTCCTCAGTTATGGCATTTACCTTTTCTACCAGTCCTAAACTGATAAGCGAGTTAAGGTAAGGAACCACTACATCCTTAGGCTTTCCTACTTCTGCAGATATCTCATTTACACGCATGTGTCCCTGCGCCAGAGCCATGAGCAATCTATTGTAGTATGCCAGCTCTCGCAAATCGCCCTTCATCATTCCCTCAGGCGCTTTAAATACAGGACTTTCGCTATTCAAGTATTTAAAAATAATGTCATCTGCCATATTCTCAGCGCCAGTTACCTGGTTGAGAAGTACAGGAATTCCTCCTGTAATGCCGTAAAGTATAGCTTTTGCCAGAGATGACTCGGTCTGTGCGAACTGGGCAGCCTCTATATAATCCATATGGCTAATCTCAATCGTCTCTTCAATGAGTCGCCCGATTACGCTGTCGAGGCTAGTTACGTGCTTATGCATATACGGCAATTGTCCACCGCAAAGTAACAGACATACATTTGAGTCTGCCAGCTCTCCTTGAACCGCATCTATAAGCACCTGCTCCAGGTCATCCCCTGCTTTCGCGTACCATGGGTAATCATCAATCACCATGAGTATTCGCTCATCCTTAGAAGCTTTTGCTACCGCGCTAAACAAGTCCGCGAAGCTGCCGAACTTATAAGTTCTATTCTCCGGAGTAAGTACACTACTTACATACGAGCTAAATATTGCAAGCTCCATATCTTCCGTAGTCTCAACCGCTGTGGCAAATATTGTCTTCTTACCCTTTGCGAATTCGCGCAGTAAAGCTGTCTTGCCCATCATGTGTTGTCCAATAACGGCAGCAAAGGCAAAATTGCTTCTGTTGTACAGTTTTTCAAGTTCTTTAAGTTGATTCGTGCGTCCTATAAACATAGTATGCCTCCATAGTTAGAGTCATTGTATTACGAGCCAACTATTTTTGCAATATTTTTTGTGGGTTTGTGTCGCAACTTAGAGCTTTAGTACCAGATTTTTGACAAAAAAAGACCCTGTTTCATAAAAAACAGGGTTAACTTTCTTTTTATCGGCAAGGATATATACGCCTTGCTACTTACTCATAAACAATGGTTACTTCGCAACTACACTCTATATATTAAAGAATTCCTTCACTTGGCCAAGTATTATCTCCATCAATCTAGTTCGTGCCTCTATTGACGCCCATGCAATATGCGGAGTGATGAACAAACTCTCTGGTGGATTGTCCAAATATGCACTATCCTTCGACATAGGTTCTACTGCCAGCACATCTAATCCTGCCCCAGCAATAATTTTCTCGTCAAGAGCCCTCCTTAGATCCTCCTCAACAATGATCGGTCCCCGTCCAAGATTAAGTACCACTGCTGACTTCTTCATTTTTGAAAACGCCTCATAATTCATAAGACCTTGAGTGTTCTCATCTAGTGGAGCATGTATAGATACTATATCGCTTTGCTCTAGCAATTCATCAAAGGATACTTCTTTGTATGTTGAATCATGATTCCTTCCGGAAGTTGAATAATATATCACCTTGCATCCAAATGCTGTAGCTATCTCAGCAACTCGGTGGCCAATGGCTCCCAGTCCCACTATTCCAAAGGTTTTCCCTGATATCTCATTGAATACATGTGCAAAATGTGTAAAACAAGTATCGCCTGCGTATGTTCCGCTTCTAACGTAATTGTCATAGTAAGCCAAATGCTCATATACATAAAAAAGTAGCGCAAACGTATGCTGCGCTACTGATTCTGTTGAATAGCCTGCGACATTGCGCCACGCAATACCTACCTTATCAAGATAAGGCTTGTCTAAGTTATTGGTTCCTGTGGCTGTCACACATATGAGCTTTAGATGCTTGGGCTGTCCTAGAGTCTTGGCATTCATCTGACACTTGTTAGTGATAATAACATCAGCGTCCTGCACCCTGTCAGCTATCTCATCAGGTGATGAGAATCCATATCTGGTCACGTCGGCAATCTTGTCAAATCCACTTAAGTCAATATCTTCGCCTATGCTAGCTGCATCTAAAAAAACTATTTTCATATTCCCTCTTATGCTATTTTGATAAAGGTATCGAAACCTGTCATACGAAGAATTCGCATAATTGGCTCCTGAACATTACGCATCTCAAGGTGACGGTTCTTTTTCTGAAGCTCCTTCTGAGCGGTTAGGAATACTCTAAGTCCTATACTACTTACATACTCAAGCTTTTCGCACTCCAGGATAATATTGCCTCCAGCATTATCTACAGCTGCAAGGGTCTGTTCACGAAAATCCGCTACAGTGCCTGCATCTATACGTCCCTCAAGACGAAGAACTATATCCTGATTCTGGTCTTCCTTTGTAATCTGTAAACTCATATTCTCTCTCCTAAACCCCCAGTGTCTTTCTCATTGTAAAGATGTTATAGCCATCGGTATATTCATACCACACTTCATCCATGCTCTGTCTGGTAATAAAGATACCCAAACCTCCAACATCCCTATCCATGGGATCTGCTTCCAGATCCGGGGGCGGTATCTCCAGTGGATTAAACTGTTTACCAGAGTCCTTGAAGCTAATCTCCAGCTCGCTGTCCGTCGTATCAAATACACTTGATATCTCTATCTCACCATCACCTGGATAGTAAGCATAGCTGGCTATATTTAAAAACATTTCCTCTACAGCTAGCTGAACCAGAAGAAGATCGGCCATCGAATAGTCATCTCTATCCAATGTAGACATAACAAATTCCTGAACATCCTCAAGTCTATCCGGCTCTGTAGGAACTCTCATTACACCCATTTTGAATGCTCCTTCACCAAATATAAAGGTATTATATCACTTGTCCCGGCAAAAAAATACCCCTAGTTTTGTCCATAATATGCATTTTTCCCATGCTTTCTAAGATAATGCTTATCCAAAAGCTCCTGCTGCATAGGTCCAAGCTCAGGGTTCATAGCCATTGCATGGAAATCCATAAATGATACTTCTTCAAGTACTACCGCATTATGTACAGCGTCCATAGCATCTTTTCCCCATGTGAAAGGTCCATGACTATGTACCAGAACTGCAGGAATTGTAGTAGGGTCAATACCCTTAAAGGTCTCGACAATAACGTTTCCTGTCTCCTTCTCATACTCTCCCGCTATCTCCTCTGGAGTCATCTTTCTCGTGCATGGTATCTCACCATAGAAGTAATCACCCTGGGTCGTACCCATAGCTGGAACTCCACGACCTGCCTGCGCAAAGCTTGTCGCCCAACGTGAGTGCGTATGTACCACGCCACCTACTCCTTTGAAATTCTTATAGATTACTGCATGTGTTGCTGTATCAGATGAAGGCTTATAATGTCCCTCTACCACGTTTCCATCAAGGTCACACACTACCATGTCCTCAGGCTTTAACACGTCATATTCCACACCTGATGGCTTGATTACGAAATATCCTGTTTCCTCATCGAGTCCAGACACATTTCCCCAGGTAAAAGTCACAAGTCCATGCTTAGGAAGCAAAAGGTTGGCCTCGCACACCTGCTTTTTAAGTTCTTCTAACATTTTCGTCCCCCTTTTCTATGTGAACATCTATTATAATTTACACGTTTATAAGAGTTTTAACCATTAAATTTTTTCTGATTATCGTTAAATATTTCGCTCATCTTTCTTTTTTAGCAGACCAGATGTATCTAGCGTAGGTGCCTGCGGCTTGGAACTCTTAGGAGACTTTTTCTTCTTTTCCTTCTTCTCTGGCTCCACATAGTCTTCTCTTTCCGCTGTTTCAGGTATTTTATGTTCCTTTTCAGACGCCGCCCGCCTCTTATCGCTGACTTTATTCGACTTTTTCCATGCTATTTGCGGAGCATATCCAAATCTACGGCCCGCTATATCTGCCAGCAGCCATAGCACCATTAATATCAGGAAAAAAGTACTCAGGTCCTTTTTCTCTCTTGACGAGGTCCTTCTATTTCTCCATATGTTCTCATCTGCAGTAATCATGCGTCCATAAGCGTCAGCGAATTTCTCAAATGATTTTGAATCTATATTATATTTATACTCATCTGAGTACTGCACGGCCGCAGCACTTGTTATAGTGCTTGACAGTTCTCCATTTTCCAGCTTGCGCACAGTAAAATTATAAAGTCCAATATCATCAGTTTCTACCACAGATTCGTACTTCCCTGGTGCTGTAGAATATAATATTGCTTCACCCTGAGTTCCATCAGGTCGTGTGAAGCTAGCCTGAACCGTTGTCTTCTCCGAATAGTCCTTCGCCTCGTAGGATATATAGGTGCTTCCTCCTTTGACTTTCAAAGTAACATTGTCATCACCCATATCTGCATTTCCACAACTGTAATCTAATATTCTTTTCCACAGCGCAGGAAAATCATCTGTACCTACATAACCACTTGTCCATTCTCCAGTGACATCACTAGTCCAGGCCACGCTGTGTCCTAGTCCGTATTGCCAAGCCACGAGTATAGGATCATACTTGTCTGATGACAGCACACTCCACGCTGCACTCTTGGCTGTTGTAGCAATGTATCCCTTTATATTTGGCCAGCCTGCCGGATAAAGACCACTTATCAGCTTATTTCCGGATGCACCCGCAAGAGCAAAGTCTCCATTTTGTATATAGCTATCACCGCTCAAGTACACTTCTTCGGCGAAGATTCGAGGTATATCCATCGCTGCATCCGCCATATAGAATCTTCCGTCACAACTTCGCGCCAGCTTTCGCAGCGAAAAATCATCAGCTCCATCTCCAACAGCAACAGTTGACAAGGTTATCTTTTTAGCAACACACTCACCTACGATTTTGCTGTAATCATTGCTCTCTCCCTGCCCATCAGTAAGTAATATTATATGCTTCAGCGTCGCATCGTCCTTGTCTAAGACATTGATAGCTTCCCAAAGTGCCGGCTGAATAGATGTGCCACCGCCATCTGGCACATTCTCTAGTTCGGACTTTATGTTCTTCGCGTTCGTTCCTATTTCTTGGAGATCCACCTGCCAGTTAAAGCTGTCGTCGAAAGTGAGTACTCCCACTTTATCAGTCGGGTCCAAATTATCTACAGCCACTTTTGCAGCTTCAATCGCCAAATCCAGTGCTGTAGCTCCGTTTCCAGCCCCCGCATCTACCGACATACTGCCTGAATGATCTATTACCATTACCATAGACATTTCTGGAGATTGGTTGGTGCCAGTTAACGTCATACTCACAGGCAACACTGCCTCTAAAGGAGTGTTCTTATATGCCCCCATCGCATAGCTATGTTCACCGCCCACACATACAAGCCCATATCCGTAATCCTTGACATAGCTTTCTATATTTTCCACAAACCCTTCTGGAAGGTCTCCCAAATACACATTATCCAGCAGTATCGTCCTATATTCCAGCATACCATTTATATTGCTCGGTGCATTCCTGGCGGAAACTGTAGTACACTCATATCCTGTAGCCGCCACTAGTGTCTGCGTGTTCTTACTATCCTGGGCCATTCCTGATATTATCAGCACTCTAGGCGGAGCCTCCACTACCGCATACGCATTGTAAGCATTATTGTCCGCACATTCATCACCTGGAGAGACCACTTCAACTGTAAATGTCTCCAGATTCTCTCCTGACACTGTCTGTTGTAAAACAAAACTATTTGAGCCCTTGTTTAGATGCACTTTGCTCTCTGAAATGGCAAAACTACCATTTCTTACCAGTAAATTCGCATCTGTGTCATAGTTACTTTCCACCGTAACTCTCACTGAGTACAAATCTCCCGGATGCAGATATGTCGGTATTGACACGTTTTCAACATAAGCGTCCTTGCCCATTTCACTCTGATACAGTAAAGATAGAAGCTCAATATCAGAAGCAGCCAGCGCTTTTGCGGTATTCGCTACCTCTCCTCTAGTCTGCCTTCCATCCGTGAGCACAACTATTCTTCCTGATGCATCAGCTGGAATCATAGCAATCGCTCTAGATATTGCGCCCTCTATGTCTGTAGCACTGTTGTCAGGGCTCGTTAATATTGCTCCAGAAGACTTTTCTTCCGTCAAAAATCTATCTACCTGAGCTGTCTTACCAAAAGCTACTATTCCGAAACGATTCTTGCCAGGCATCCTATTCACAAATCCACGGATATCATTTTCCATGGTCAATTTCGCAGCAGCATTGCTTTGAGACACATCCGCCACAAATATTGTGACACTTTCTTTACTTCCCTTAGTAAATGTAACTCCAAGCATTGCCAGGCTTAATAGCAGAACCCCCAGAGCCCTTGATATCCAATAAAAGTATCCTTTATACCTATTCTGGTACAGATAGATTCCCCACTCAGTCAACAATAATATCAATGCAATCCCCAAAAAAACGCGGCGCAAAGTTTTTTGAACAGCCATTTCCTTAATATGCACTGCCCCCTCTGAGCTTTCGCCAGATACTGTCGCATCAGATGCCATTCTCACCGGAAAATTGACCGCATAATATTCAGACTGATTTCCAGCATCAAGCCTGTATATTCCTATTTTGTCCAGTCTAGAATTATAGGAATCAATATCAAGTCCAGCTGTTGCCCTAAATGACAAGTACTGTCCAGCTGTGTACTCGTTCTGTGATAGAATAGAGCCCTTAGCCAGGTAATTTATGGCATTCGCCATAAAAATTGGAAAATCTGCTGTTAACGCAAAATCTGATTCTCTAATGTCAAAGCCTACTACTATTTCCCTAATGCCATCGTGTTCCCCATAATATCCCATACTCTTGCCATCACAGGTAAGAAACGATTGCCCCCAAGCCGGTATATCTAGCTCCACACATTTATTCACGCCTATCTGTGTAACATCAAATCCCTCTGTCAGCTCCGAGTGCGTTACATTAAGTCGTTTTCCTGTTGATTCTTCATTCAACGTGTTCGGTTTTACAAAAGCCAGCCTATTGGTTGATGCCTCATTCAACTGTTCCGCGGCATCATTTATGACAAAATCATACTGCTCATCTGGGGCGCCAGGCAGGCTCTGTATCTTCTCCAAGTTCATGCCCGTCACCGCCTTGTACGCCTTCTCTAGATACGTGTTTCCGTTTCCAACCATAAGTGCCTGTACATCAGAAGCCTGACTTTTTACCGCATATCCAACATTATCCTTCTCCAAACTGTCCGTATCATCAGACCCCTCAAAGGAAACAGCAGATATCTTCGCCATGTAATATTCACTGTTATCTGCAGGTATATTTTCAAACAGAGTCATTCCAGACTGGCCTGCTTCCAGCTCCGCCTGTCTTATAGCCAACACTGCCTGCGTATCATTATGCAGACTCACCTCGTAGGTTGCTTTATTTAGTGAATAGTTAGTAATCCCGACCACAGCATCTATTTCACCGTAATCTTTCGGAGCATAGGTTACATAGTTCACAGACAAATTGCTCCCTACATCTCCTAGTACAGACACTCCTGCATCATACTGACCTGCTAGCTCGTATGCCTTGCTTGCACCTAATCCGTCTGTAAAAATGTACACAGATGCCTTATTTCCCTCTTCATCCATATACAAGCTATCCAAGGGCCCAGCAGCCATGGTAATATCCCCAGCCATGTCTGACGGCTCTATTCCTGCCAACGACTTTCGCAAAACCTGCTTATCTCCACTACCAATGGCAAGTGTCATACAGTCTGCTCCATCACAAGCAATAATAGAAAATTTAGTATTATCAGAACTGTCTATCAAAAGTCTTACTGCATCAAGTTCAGCATCTAGACGTGTCTGACCATTTTTGCACAGATGCCCCGTGCTGGCAGACGTGTCTATCACGATAACAGCATCTCTACCTGACGCCCCTTTACGCAGCACGTATGGTGACATTAGTGCGAGTATCAGCAACAATGTCAGCAGAATCTGCACATACATAAGTATATTGTGTATGAATTTTTCAAAAAACGTCTTGGATTTTTCGTTACGAAGCATTTTTTGCCACAGCAAAATAGAAGATATTTTGTGTTCCTCTCCTTTGGGCTTAAGCAGATATAAAATTACGATAGCCGGTACAGCCAGAAGAAAGAGCAGCGGCCACGAACTCTCAAATTGCATATATACTACGTAACTCCTCAAACATTAGTTTTGAGATATCTGTTCCTGTGCTGCATACATGATAATCAGCACCACAGTTTTGAGATATCCTTTTCATTTTTTCAAGAAAACCATTAAGAGATGACGTGTAAGTGTCAATCGCTCTTTTATCCATTGTAACTTTCAGCTGATCATTACTTTCCATATCAATCAAACTCACTGTATCAGTAAGGTCTATTTCTAACTCCTCTTGAGCCATCAGCTGCAAAAGTACAGGGCGCTGCTTATGATAATCCAGATAACGTACTATTCCCTTTATAGAGTCCTCCTCATCTGACACAAACTGTTCTGCCAAAAAGTCACTCAAAATGATTGTCGCTCCACTCCCCTTTGGAACAAATCGTTTGATAGACTCTTGTATATCAACCTGCCCTCCAAACTCAATTTTCTCTATTTGTGGCAAAAGTCTGGCGTAACCTTGCTTTCCACCGCTAACAGTCATTGGTCTTTCCATATGTTTCATATCATATACCGCGACTCTGTCCATATGCATTAACGCCATATAGGAAAAAGCTGCTGCTAGTTCACACGCCAGCTCTGATTTTTTTCGCCTCCCATAAAGCATCGAAGCGGAAGAATCAATCAAAATCGACACAGTGGCCTCTCTTTCCTCCATATATTCTCTGATATATAGACGATCAAGCCGACCATAAGCGTTCCAATCTATACGTCTTAAGTCGTCCCCTGGCATATATTCTCTAAAGTCAGAAAACTCTGCAGAGCTACCCTTTTGACTGGACTTTCTGTTACCTGACGAATTACTGGCAGACTTATGCCCCATGTATATATAAAGGCGCGATATTGTCTCATAAAACTTAGCATCAAACACGCTGTTTTTTATCCTCCAAGATCTGGCTTATAATCCCATCTACTGTTACGCCCTCTGATACAGCGTCAAAGCTTAATATGATTCTATGCCTCAGCACAGGAAACGCCGCATATTGTACGTCTTCAAACGAAATGTTAAATCTACCTTCAATAAACGCTTTCGCTTTTGCTGTTCTGAGCAACGCCTGCGCCGCTCTCGGACTTGCCCCTTCGCGGATATATTTATTTTCCTCATGAGTCGCCATAACAAGATCCAGCAGATAATCCATAACCGCATCGGCAACGGGTATCTCAGATACCATTTTTCTTGCCTCAATCAGCTCTTCGGCTCCCATTATTTTTTCTATAGTTTGTCTATCATTTCCATCGGTTAAGCCCAATATTCCCAGTAACTCCTTTTTTGACGGGAATTGCACCAGAACCTTTAGCAAAAATCTGTCTAACTGAGCTTCTGGCAACGGATATGTTCCTTCCTGCTCTATAGGATTCTGAGTTGCAAGGACCAAAAAGGGCTCTTCGAGCTTATATGTGTCATTTCCCACCGTCACTGTATGCTCCTGCATTGCCTCCAGCAGAGCAGACTGCGTTTTAGGGGTGGCTCGATTTATCTCATCTGCCAGTACCAGATTGGAGAAAATAGGACCGGGTGCAAATTTGAAAGTACTGCTATCATTTTCCTTTACAATGATATTTGTACCCGTGACATCACTGGGCATAAGATCTGGGGTGAACTGGATTCTCTTGAATCCTAAGTCAAACACCTCTCCTATTGTCCTCACCAGCATGGTCTTTCCAAGCCCTGGCATACCTTCCAGCAGTACGTTTCCTCCTGCCAAAAGTGCCAATATTGTTTGCCTTATAATATCTTTTTGTCCTATTATTCCTTTACTAATTTCAGCCTCTGCTGCAGCCACCTTTTGTTGGATTTCTTCGTATCTGCTCATATTGCCCCCTATTCATTAAAGCTACTGAAATAATCTCTTATTACATTTTCCATTCCTGACGGATATTTTCCTGTTGATATACCTTCATAAGCTCGGTCCGCATACTCGCCTATTACTTTTTCATATGAGACATGCTCTCCCTCCCAGGCAAGTCCGTTCTGTGCTCTATAATAGCTGTCGACATCATTTCCATTATGGGTCCCAGTTAGCGCATCATCATTTCCCACTTTATTCGGGATACTTATATAGTCATGGGTACTGTCAGAAGAACCTTCTCCTCGACCACTTCCCGAACCTTTGCTATTGCCACCACCGGCCTGGCCACTGCCGTTACCGTCTCCTTGACCGCTCCCATTTTGACCGTCGTCGCCATTTCCGTTGCCGTTTTTGTTCTCTCCATTAGGGTCGTTGCTATCTTGGCCGCCGTTATTTCCACTATTTCCTTGCTGCCCTGTCTGGCCTGCGCTGGCTGTAGCATTTCCACTACTATTATTAACTTGCTGCTGCACCTCCTGGATTTGCTCAACAGATTTTTCAAGCTTTTCTTTCTCTTCAGCACTATTTGCGCTCTCCTGTTGTTTTTGTAGTTCGCTAGCCATAGCGGCCAAATCCATTGACATAGTCGCATATTTAAAATCCAGCTTTTGCGCTGCAGTTTGCAGATTCTGCTGTGTATTTGCCTGTCTATATTCCATCTGTGAAGCCTGCAGCATGTCCATCATTTCCTGCAGCTGTTGGAGCTGCTCTTCGCTAAGCACCTCTTGCTGCAATTGTTCTAACGCATCAACGTTCTCCTCTATTTCCGCTATAGCTTCCTTAGCTTCTTTCTTTATGCTGTGACGTTCCTTTGCTATATCCCGCACATTTGATGGAATGAGTATAGTAACCACAAGAAGCACTGTCGCAAGCACCAGTGCCGCCGCTTTCTTCCATCCCGGAAAAACTACTACCTTTATATCTTTTTTATGCAGTTCAAGATACTCTATAGCATCCTCTCTCTGTAGCAAAGCTATTTCTGACTTGTTATCCGCATTTTCCAATGCAGTTGAAAGTCTCTCTTTGCCTCCAAAGCTATCCGCATAAAGTGCCGCTTGTACCGTATTGCAGCGTCTAATTACCGCAATTACCACTCCTGCGACCACTCCAACAAGAATAAGGATTGTAGTTAGGAGATTTGCATAGTAGAACGGAAGCAACAACGATATGATTTGTACCAGCATTCCTAGCGAAATGCCAGCTAATAACCCTAATCCGCCAAACAAAAGAAGCAGAGCCATATTGCGCCTCTGCTTTATCTTAGATATGAAGTTTTTTATCACTTCAATATCTCTCACTTATTTTGTTCCTTTACTTATCTTTCTGGCCGCAAGAACTGCCAAGCCATAACACATAGCAATAATCAGTGCCGCTGATATAAACATCCAGATATATCCATTAGCAAGCCACACCCCTGCAGGCCCTACCGAGCCTCTGTCAATACTCATTAACTCTCCTATCGTCTCTCCTCCTATGGCGTTGGCGTAATATCCTATTATTAAAATCACCGGATTGATAAGTAAAAATAGTATAGACTCTCCAAAGTAGCTTCCATACCCATAATATGATCCAAATATGGTGTGCATATTATTCGTCATCACTCCCATTATTGCCATTGGAACGAATGTCACTGAACTAAGTACTCCATAGCTAGCTAGCGATAAAAACACTGCTGCCACAGTCCTGTTGACCATGCAGGACCAGAACACACCTATTGTACATCCTAAAATAGCTATCACCATCAGCAGAAGCATGTACCAAAGAAGATTCCACCAGCTAACACCTCCGAGTACAAAAGGTATCGCAAGTATTGGCAATGTGGCTATCGCATAAAATATAATCTGAATCGCACCTGTAGCAATCTTTCCTATTACTATGCTGAGGGCTTTCATTGGTGTTGTCATCAATATGTCAAAGGTCTGTCGTTCCTTCTCACTTGTTATAGAAGGCGCTGTAAACACCATACTCATTATCGCTATGATTAATATCTCTGGAATAGAGATTACCGGAAATAGACTAGTCAAGTTCTTATATACATTGCTAGCATAGAACCCTTCTGACTCAGATTGTATCACTATCATAGCTATTCCCATCTCAAATGTCAGAAACATAGCTATAGCGAAAAGACCCCAGCAAAGCTTTGCACCTCTAGCTGTTGTCTTTATGTCCTTGTTAACTATAGGGTTAAGACTCATTATTTTCGCCTCCCTTTCCAGTAATCTGCATGAAAATAGATTCAAGAGACCCTTGCTCTTTTCCAAAACCACCGACAGTCACCCCGCCGAGCATCAGATGACACATGAATGTAGATAGCTCCTCGTCACTCTTTTTGTATGTGAAAATCAATTCATTTTCCCGCTGAGATTTAAGCACAGCGTCTGTGGACTCCATTACCATACGTACTGCCTGATCCATTCCTGAGATTATCTTTACCGTAACAGTACCATCATTTGCGCCAAACGACTCAGTCACTTCCTCAATGCTTCCTGAAACAAGCAGCTTTCCTCTATCCATAATACCTATGCTACTGCACATTTCGGAAAGCTCTGCCAGTATGTGTGAGCTAATGAGTATAGTTTTTCCCATACTCTGAAGGTTCATCAAGAGCTCCTTCATTTCTACTCTCGCTCTCGGGTCTAGTCCTGAATTTGGCTCATCCAGTAGCAACAACTTCGGATTATGAATAAGAGCCCTGGCAACGCAGAGCCTTTGTTTCATTCCTCTAGAGAGAGTATCAACGTATGCTTCTTGCTTATCTGACAGATTCACCAGTTCCAGCAAATCTCCTGTGATACGCTCCATATCCCTTGATGTCATTCCATACATACTTCCATAGAATTCCATGTACTCTTTGACCTTTAAGTTGTCATACACACCAAAAAAGTCAGGAACGTATCCTATCAGCGGCTTTATCAGCTCACGGTTTTTGCTGCAATCAACCCCATCAATTATTATTTTTCCACTGTTTGCGCGCAGTAAGCCGCACACAATTCGTATCGTTGTAGTCTTTCCTGCACCATTTGGACCCACAAATCCAAACAGTTCACCTTCATTTATCTCCAAGTTGAGATCTGACACCGCCTTGTACTGGCCATATGTCTTATTTAGATTCTCTATGCTCAGCATTTTGGCCTCCTATTTCAGTACAGTGTACAGACAGCCATATGCTGTCTCATCTACTTCGCGGTCCAGGACCTTCTCATAGTCCGAGGTTACTCCCACTACCACCAGGTCTCCCTTTGCATAACATTGCATAAGTCCAAAGTACAGCGCCGAAAGTTCATCGACGTCCTCCCTTGTCCCCTCTCCGCTGTAATCATAGTACGCATTATGAATAACATTGTATATGTACTGGTCTATGTTCGGATCTTTATAGCGACTATAGAAATCATCCGCCTGATCCAACTGTGTATAATCCACCTCTGCACCATTAGGCACATTTTTGACGATATATACCTTACTACCATTGGTCACAAGCACAAAATCCATGTCCTTGCCGGTATTATTCGTCAGCACTCCACTTATATTGTCAAAATTATCGATTTCAACGCCTCTGCTATCGAAGCTTCCCTGAGCATGGTTATCTCTAGTGAGCAAATAGTACATTTCATCAAAGCTTCTACTTGGATTGCCGCCTATATACCATCCGTCGTTTGCATCAACAATCCTGTTCTTATAGTTGTCACTATAGTCATAGCTATATGAGGACTCCTGTATATAATGGGTATCCTCCACTGTTTTTTTACTCCATTCCTTATTGCCCGAGCTAAATGCCATAAGGAAAGTCTCTGCCACACCCGTGCCTGATGCATCAGCAACAGTTACGCTAATGCCTCTGTACTTGCTAGTAGCATAGAATCTGCTTGCCACAACAAGCAGCATTACCATAACAACAGATAATGCGGGCACAACAACCCAATAGAGTATCTGCTTTTTCTTGGCTCTAAGGATGTAATATGCAACTGGTCCAATTACCGCCACATATATCAACGTTATGAAAAAGAATATGCCCATGTGCACCTTTGTCATTGCCGCGTTGATTTTGTCAAATATCGTGGTTATCTCATAGTACATATCTGTGGACGAGAATCCACCGTACCAGGAAGCCGCATTGTCGACAGTTGTAGAAAATACGCCCTCTATAAAGCTCGAAGTCAACTCCGCATACATTTCACTCGACTGCAGGTATGGGTCAGTAAATGAGAAATATAATATGCTTATACTTCCATCCCCGTAGCCCTTAGCCAATCCTGCCATTTCATATGCTTCATAGAAGTCATAACTGCTTCCCCTGTTATTGCATACACAGACAGTTAGTTCGGTCTGCTCAATGACTTCCAACACATTGTCTTCAAATGAGTTGTAAGCCATGTATGATGCTCCTGACTTCTGGTCATAGGTTTCTACAATATCAACTCTCAAATCATTATTTCGATCCAGTCCCTCAAGTACCTCTTTTGCATACTCTCCTGTACCAACAATAAGAGATCCTCCATTGTAAACCCACTCATAGATTGCTTCGACCTGTTCATCTGTCAGTGTCGATGTATCAAATTGATCTACCAACAGCACATTGTATGCGTCCAAATTATCTATCATGTCTGTCGCACCCAGCTGCTGTAGTTTAAGCGAATACAAGTCATCTTGCAGATATATTGGCGTCCCGCCCATATCCACATACATTAAGCTCTTCATATCATCAGTGAGCACTCCCACTGCCAGAGAAGAGTCTCCATACGCGAACACATTATTTAGCGTCTCTGTCTGCAGCTCTCTTCCCTTTTTATCCACAATTGATACTGTGCATTTCGCTCTGGCAGAGCGCATACCTGACGATGGAATCACTAACTTATATTGCTTTGTAGTGCCTTGAGCCAGCGAGATTTCTTTGTCATATGCACACCTATCATAATTTGACTCAGGCATGACCCTTACATATCCATCAAAGTCACTATCATTGTTAGTGACGGACACCTGCAATTCATACTGTGAATGTGTGCTTGATGTTAGCAACAGCTCTATATCAAACAGCTTCTCTTCTTCAAGAATCAAATTGTCCGCGAATACCTTCTGCGGGCTTATAATCCCCAGTGTCATAACTAAAACTAGCGCCGGTAACGCTACCGACGCCAGAAGGCCTTTTTTCTTCTTACTCATATTTTCCAAAACTTTCCCTCTGTGAAAAAAATAACATTCAGAGGGATTATACCATATATAGTATTAACAATACACCTATTTAGCTATTAGTCCTAAAAATAAACTCTCTTTTCTTCCATAGAGCTAATCTCAGTAGCGAGCCTATTATGCACACAGAGATTATCTCTCCAGCTCCTACAGTCACTACCAAAAACCACACAGCGTCCTCAAGCTGATACGCAAATTTTAGTATCATCGGGACAATAATCATATTTGATACGACAGGCGGAAGAGTGTACAGAAACTTTGTTTTTCTAAGAAAATAAGTACCCAATGCGCCTATCAGAGTAGCTAGGCTACCAAAGACAATATCCCATACCGCACAGCCAGTCACAATATTACTAATTAGACATCCAACAAATAATCCAGGGATTGCGGCCGGAGTGAAAATCGGAAGTATGCAAAGTGCCTCAGATATACGCACCTGTATAGCTCCACTTGCAAGGCCGAATGCATTGACAAAGACTGTCAACACAACGTAGAGGGCAGCGATCATTGCCCCCTGAGTGATAAATAAAGCTGATTTCTTATTCATTTTGTTCTCCTTTAGTTTTGTTTTTCGTCAGGAAGGTCTCGAACTGACGTTATTTATAATCAACAGGTAGGCCTGACCTGCTAATTTCTATCAAAATTAAGCTTTCTAAAAGCTATCACAAAGCATATCGCCTGCACAATAAACGTAACAGACCAGCTTACTGGATATGTTATGTACAACATGTCAGGTGTGTGTCTGAACTGGAAAATGGTGGCAATCCATATAAGTCTGAGTCCACATGCACCAGTAAGTGATATTATCATAGGTCCAATCGATTTGCCAATCCCCCTCAGCGCTCCTACCATAGTGTCCATCATTCCGCATATACAATAAAATGTACACACGTAGAACAATCTAACCTGTCCCACAGCTACTACTTCTGGACTCTTAGTATATATATGTAACAGCTGCGCAGAAAACGCACTTACAGCATTACCAAATACTAGTCCAACAGCAATAACACAAGCTTCACAGATGAACATGACCTTGAGTATACGCTTTTTTTCTCCTGCACCATAGTTTTGGCCGCAGAAAGTAATCGCCGCCTGATACCAGGAATTCATAGCGGTCCACACGAATCCCTCAATATTTCCCGCAGCCGAATTGCCAGCCACTACCATACTTCCAAATGAATTGATGGCTGACTGTATTACTACATTTGACAAAGAGAAAACTGAACCCTGTATTCCAGCAGGAAGTCCCACCTTCACTATACGTGCCAAAATCTTCTTATCTATATGCAATTCTCTCAGCGACAAGCTTATTGCGCCATTATCTCTGATTAAGCACACAAGGACTAATATCGCTGAAACGTATTGTGCCACAACAGTAGCTACACCTACCCCTACTACCCCGAGTGAAAATTTCACTACCATAAGCAAGTTGAGCACCACATTAATCACTCCGCTTATCATCAGGAAATATAGAGGTCTTTGGGTATCGCCTGATGCTCTAAGAAGTGCAGCGCCAAAATTGTAGAGCATCATGCCTGGGATGCCCAGGAAATAAATACGCAAATATACTGTAGCCAGGCCAATTACATCCTCCGGATTTCCCATCCACCCTAACATTACTCTAGCGCCTATAAGGCCTACTGTCATTATTATGGCTCCACATATCAAGCTAAGAGTGATACTGGTATGTGCAGTGTCTCGCACTCTGTCTCTCTCCCCAGAACCATAGAAATGTGCTGCAGTAACGTTTGTTCCTATAGAAAATCCTATTCCAAGGTTGGTAAGCAAGTTGATAAGCGAACTAGTCGAACCCACAGCAGCTAAGGATGCATCTCCTGCAAACCTTCCCACAACCACTATGTCTGCTGCATTAAAAAGAAGCTGCAATACACCGGACAGCATTACAGGAATAGTAAAGAGTATTATTTTTCCAAGCAATGGACCATGTATCATGTCCATCTCTTTTGTCTTATTTTTCGCTAATGAAAATCCCATATTCCCTCTCAACAGTATCGGGTATTGTACACCCCTCATTTGAAAATGTAAACCATTGTACACAAAAGAAAACCTCTCCCTTTCTTGGGAGAGGTTTGAAATCTTATTAGCCTTTGACTGCTCCACCAGTAACACCTTCAACGTAGTACTTCTGCAAGCACATAAACAAAATTGTGACTGGTATCGCAACTAGCACACCACCTGCGCAGAATCTTGTGAAGTAACCTTGATAGTCGTTGGTCCATACCCACCTCTGAAGTGCTACGGCCACGTTATAACTGTCTGAATATCCAAATGCAACATATGATGCAAATACATAATCGCACCACGGTGCCATGAATGCAACTAATGCTGTATATATGATAATCGGCTTAGACAGCGGGATTATCATCTGGAAAAATACTCTCGCTCTTGACGCACCATCTATTCTTGCAGCCTCATCGAGCGCCTTAGGTATAGTATCAAAGTATCCTTTGCATACGTAGTAACCCATACCTGACGATGCCACACCTATAAGAATAAGTCCCGGTATAGCTCCTGCCTGCGTCAGGCCTATCTGCTTAAGCAGGAAGTACAAGCAAATCATGGTCAAGAATCCTGGGAACATTCCTAATATAAGCCAAAATCTCATAAGGAAAGTACGCCCTTTAAAACGCATGCGCGAAAGTGCATAGCTTACACAAAGCACATTCAATGTCGTGCCTATTGCCACAAACAAGGCGATAATAAGTGTATTTCCATACCATCTAAGGAACTGATTATCACTACCTGTCAATAGTGCCATGTAGTTATCCAAAGAGAACTGCTTCGGCACGAGGTAGTTTATCATTCCACCATACTCAGTAGCATATGATCTAAAGCTTTGGAGTATGATGCATACGAAAGGTGCTAGCCAAATAATACTAATCAGGATAAGCAGTGCATATGATAATGCAAGTCCCAACTTCTTACGAGACTTGTGAAGTTTTACATCTTTACTTGCCATTACTGGAATCCCTCCTCATCTTTTACTGACGGTAATATATTGTATACCACCAGGGAAATCACAGCTGTTACCAGGAATACCATAATACCGATAACCGCAGCTATCTTGTAGTTGGTATCATTTACAGTCATCTTATATAGCCAGGTAACAAGAAGGTCTGTATATCCTGCAGCTCCTGACATACTCATTGACTGAGGTTTTCCTTGTGTCAGAAGGTAAATAACATTGAAATTATTTAAGTTTCCAGTGTAGCTGGTGAGCAAGTACGGTCCTGTTACAAACAACATATAAGGAAGCGTTATCTTTCTGAACATCTGGAATGCATTTGCTCCATCTATACGAGCACTCTCGTAGAGATCTTCCGGTATATTCATAAGAAGTCCGGTAGTGATGAGCATTACATACGGTACTCCAATCCAAAGGTTGATAAAGATGATTGTAGGTCTAGCCCAGTTTGGATCTGTCCAGAACGGAAGCGCCTGCTTTATCAATCCCCATTTCATAAGGTATGAATTGATAAGACCATCTACTGCAAACATCTTTCCTACATAGAGGAGAGATACGAACTGTGGTACAGCAATTGTCATTACCAAAATGGTACGCCACAGTTTCTTAAATTTTATACCCTTCTTATTAATCAGTATCGCTATAGCCATTCCTAAAAAGTAATTAAGGAATGTAGCAAAGAAGGCCCACACCAGTGTCCATGCAAGTACTATTCCAAATGTACCTCCGTAACCAGATGATCCAGTAGAAAATAGTTCCTTAAAGTTCTCAATCCCTACCCAGGTAAACAAATGTGCCGGTGACTGGTGATTATAATCATAGTTTGTGAACGCTATGCAGATCATAAATACGATCGGCAGCACGATAAATACAAATACTCCTATAACAGGAAGTGCCAATAAAGTCTTGTCAAAATTCTCATCGATTAGTGAGTATAAATCCTGCTTTATAGTAGGAAGCGCTCTGCCTTCCGCAATCATTCTGTTGCATTTAAAATTATCTCTTACATTTAATCTCCATACGAATATAAACGCAGCAACAGCGAATAGGCTAAGCACGGAGAAAAGCAAAATCAAAAAGCTGTTATCACCTGTTAACGTAACTTCCATCTGCGCACCTGATGCAGTGGTAACCATTTGCTTTCCTGTCTCTATGGTGCCTAACGTAGACAATTTGGCCAGGTATTTTGCGCCAAACCCTACCATGTAAGCGATAAATCCGGCCTCCAAAAGAAGGAATGCCACACCACGAAGTATCTGTCCTCTGAGCAGTTCTGCAAATCCCATTATTATAAATGAGACTTTTGTCTTCCAATCTCCTTCCTTGAAAGTGACACCAATCTCTTTGATGTCATTTGCAAGCCAGGTAAAAAAAGACGATATCGTTGCTCCGATTCCTTTCTTTTTCTTCTGATCCATAATTGTCTCCTGTTTTCTCAATACTTGTCTTTGGGAAAAAAGAAGCAGGGAGTAACAGCTCCCTGCTTCGAATGTTTATAACTAATTACTTTGCAAGAGAAGCCTCTTTGTCCTGGAATGCCTGAAGTACTGCCATAAGGTCAGCATCGCTCATTCCCTGATAGTTACCAGCGATAACATCATCACCAAGACTGGTAGCATCTGACCAATAATCGCCAGGATACTGACCCTGAGGAATGGTGTTAGCAAGCTGCTCTGCAAGTGCTGAAAGTGCCTCATCAGCCTTTACTGCATCGTTAGCCTGTGCGGTAAGGTTTGAAGGACCCCAACCTTTCTCGTTGTAACGAGCAAGCTGAACATCACCTGATGAAAGGAACTTAGCAAGCTCAAGGCAGAACTCAAGCTTATCTGCATCTGCCTGTGGCTTAACACCAAGAAGCTTAAATCCTCCGAAACCACTCATCTGATAGGTAGCACCATCAACAGTGAAGGTAGGAAGCTTAGCACATGCATAATTGTCACCGAAGAGATCCTTAGCTGCTGATGAATCCCAGGTACCATCAACGATTGCTGCTACGTTTGCTGCATTACCGATTGAAGAACCGTTAGCGAATGCTGGTGAAGCTGCAACCATGTTCATAGCCTTAAGAGCTGCAACACCTTCTGGTGAAGCATAGGTGATGTTTGAACCAGTGAAGTTACCATCGCTATCAGTGTCATAAGTAAGAGTACAACCAGTACCGAAGAAGAATGCTGGCTGATACCAACCTGAGTTGATCTCCATGTAGAATCCCTTACCAGCTGCCTCGCAGGCTGCAAGTACACCTTCAAGAGTAGAAGGATCTGAAACTACACTCTTATCATAGTAAAGGAAATATCCGTTATCAGAGGTAAGCGGGAATGCATAGGTAGTATCACCAACCTTAGCTGCTCCAGATGCTCCTGCATCATTCTGATCTGCAACGAACTTCTGGTAATCACCAGTAATGCTGGTTACTGCACCAGCTGCAACAAGACGAGAAAGCTGATCCTGTGCGAAACCAAAGATATCTGCTCCTGCCTCAACGTCAGTAATCATATTGCCTGCAGCATCTCCCTCGCCGCATGGCTCAACGGTAACTTCCCAGTTCTTGTATGCTGGGTTAGCTGCCTTGAACTCTTCAACCTTAGCATTGGTGAAGTCTACTACTTCCTCTGCCACCCATACGGTAACAGAACCACCCTTGCTGCTACCGCAACCAGTGAACATGGTTGCTACCATAGCTCCGCAAAGAAGTACGCTTAATACTTTCTTTTTCATTGTTTTCCTCCTGTGAAATACACTCTCTTTCGTCTCCAGGACGTTCCTAATCGTCCTTGGCATGTCCGTATTATCCAATCTTTTCGTCAGAATGTCAATAAACGAGAAATTTTTTGGTAGTTTTTTTGGTTGTTTTAACTAATTTGTTCAAATATCACTCAAATTACATTCATATTCGACTATTTTTTTATGAAAACGTTTTCAGTTTGCACAAAAGGGGACTGAAAACGTTTTCAGTATTATTTCACTTTTATCTGTTGGGTGTATGAATTTCATTTCCACAGAATGTAGGCACAAGCTTTCATCTCCATTTCTTGCCTCTCCATATCGCCTATCTCCCACAATCGGCATTCCTGCATTAGCGAGTTGCACACGTATCTGGTGATGTCTCCCCGTATACAAAGAGATTTTTAAAATCGAAGTATCGTTTCCAGAATCATATTCTATCAGTTCATAATCCAGCACTGCCTTTTTTGCATTTTTCTGAGGACCTTTGACTACCACCGTCATGTTTTGAGGCCCTCTGGACAGATAGTCCACTAACGTTCCCGTTTCCCCTTGAGGTATACCACGTACCTTTGCATAATACACTTTTTCTATCTTCCCTACTTGGATCTGCTCTGATAAATTTGCTGCCGCTTTTTTATTTTTTGCCATAAGCAAAACACCGCCCACTGGTTGATCTAGGCGGTGTATCATATGCACTTCAGGTATTTCACCTTTTTTACTCAGATAATTTCTAGCCATAGACTCTATGTCCTGCTGTCCTATGCGACCGCCTTCACTGGCTATGCCTACAGGCTTGTCTACAGCTAAAATGTCTCTATCCTCGAAAATAATTATATCTTCGAAATCCATCCCTACTCCCTCGTTGCAAACTGCATATTGTATAGATGCTGATATAATCCACCCTTCGCAAGCAGCTCGTCGTGGCTTCCCTGCTCCTCTATTCCCTCATCCGTGAGAACAAGTATTTTCTCTGCATTCTTTATTGTAGATAATCGATGCGCAATTACTATTGTAGTGCGGTTTTTTGCCAGCTTCTCCAGTGATTCCTGGACTACCTTTTCACTTTCATTATCCAACGCGCTCGTAGCTTCATCAAATATCAGAATAGGCGGATTCTTTAGGAATACGCGTGCTATAGATAATCTCTGCTTCTGACCACCTGATAGCTTTACTCCTCTTTGACCTATATCAGTCTCATACCCCTGTGGCAAGCTCATTATAAATTCGTGCGCATTAGCATTTTTTGCAGCTTCTATGACTTCCTCTCTTGAGGCATCTGGTCTTCCATATAATATATTGTCATATACAGTTCCTGCGAACAAATATACATCCTGCTGTACGATTCCTATATTTCCTCTGAGGCTCGATAGTGTAAGCTTTCTTATATCTTTGCCATCTACCTTTATCGCTCCACCTGTAACATCATAAAATCTAGGTATCAGTGAGCACAGCGTTGTCTTTCCGGCTCCAGATGAACCAACAAGTGCATAGTATGAGCCCGCCGGTATATCTAATGTAACGCTATTTAATACCTGCTCTCCGTCTTCGGTATATCTGAAGGATACATTTTCAAAGCCTATATCGCCCTTTACATCTTTCAATTCCTGGGCATCCTCTGCGTCTTCTATATCTGGCTCCACGGCCATAATCTCGCAAAATCTTTCAAATCCTGTGTAGCCATTCTGGAATTGCTCAGTAAATGTTACCAATGTGTTTATTGGCTCTGTAAGTACGCCTATATATAGCATAAATGTAAGCAAATCCGTGGCATTAATCTCACTTTTTGCAATCAGAAATACTCCTACGGTTATTACCATCACCTGCACAAGCGTCATAAATGTCTTAACACCAGACTGGAATAGTCCCATATTGAAATATGAGTTTTTCTTCGCAGACAAAAAGCCCAGATTACCTATACTGAACTTTCTGTTCTCTATTTCCTCGTTAGCGAACGATTTTACTACTCTTATTCCGGACAGGTTGTCCTCTATTTGACCGTTTATTTCAGCTATCTTCACCCTGTTTTGTCTGAATGTTCTGCGCATTCTGTTATTCAGAAAATATGCAAAAACAAACATAAATGGGAGGACAATGAGTGCCGCTATTGCCAGTCTCCAGCTTATGTTAAACAAGATCACCAGTGCGCCCACAAGCTTTATTAATGATAGGATTATATTTTCCGGTCCATGATGCATCAGCTCTGTTATATCAAATAGGTCCGTTGTTATACGGCTCATGAGCTGACCGACCTTCTGATCATCGTAAAATGAAAATGAAAGCTTTTGAAAATGAGCAAAGATCTCCGCTCTCATATTGAACTCAATCTTTGCTCCCATTACATGACCAATATTTGCTATATAAAAATTGCAGTAAAAGTCTACTGCCACAAGTACGATTAGTATAAGTGCTATCCATTTTCCTTGTCTGAAAATCTCAGCACTGTCCTCATATATCAAAGTTCCTGTGACATAGCGCACTATCAGCGGTATCACTAATACGATAGCCGCTGTGAGCGCTGCAAAAAACATATCTAGCCAAAATACTCCGCCAAATCCCTTGTAGTAAGAGATCATTTTTCCGAGATTTGTCTTTTTCTTCATTATTTCTCGCCAAGCTTATATGCTGCAAAAAATCCGCCTGCAAATGTAACTACACCAATAATTATCATTAGAACAGAAAACTCACTAATGCCTGCATTCATATATACTGGAATTGGTGATGCACAGATTAGTCCTAGTATCGCAGAAAATGTCTGAGCTGGATACTTTGCAAGAAGGAACTGTATCAGCTTTGCCACAAAGAAAATACCAATGAGTACACCTATTCCAAACGGAACGAGTATTCCTACACAGCGAAGCAATGTTGATATATCCCCACCTGTAAGCGCGCCAATAAACTCAGTAATGAGCGCGATTATTGTGTTGTAATATCCAAGTATCATCATAACCATAGAGCCTGACACTCCAGGAATTATCATTGTGGCCGCTGCTACAACGCCAACAAAGAATGCTGCCACAATATGGCCAAACGATAGGCTGAGGCTCTTATCTACTCCTGTTGCCTGTCCCAAAAATTGGAGTCCAATTACTGCAGCAAAGAAGATGACAAAGAATACTACACAAAGCCAGTTCCCTTTTCCTTTTATGCGATTCCAAATCATAGGAATACCGCCAAATATAAGTCCTATGAATAAGAGCGCTGTAGGTATAGGAAATCTCTCAAATAGCCACTCTATTGCAAAAGCAAATCCTATGATTCCTATTCCCATTCCTAAAAAATAGGGTATAAGGGTTATAACGCTCCTTTTGAAATCCTTAAACAAATTGGTAATGCTTCCAATGAGCTTATCATAAATACCCATAGAAACCATCATTGTTCCTCCGGACACTCCAGGAATTACATTTGCTAGACCAATCACAACACCTCTTAATACATCAAGTAAAAAATTTATCATTTCTACCCCTTTTCTTGTTGAAAAACATTGTCAAAGTTTACCATAAAATGCCTCTTTTTACAATGTAAGTTAAACTATGCAATACATCATCAAAGATAAAATAATAGAGCCCGCTGCAAAAGCAACGAGCTCTATGTTCTTATTTAAGTTAAACTCGCTTTTCTACGAACTAGCCTAATACAACCTTTACATTGTATTCAGTCTTGCCCTCTTCGTAAGGAACAACACATCCTGCTACTTCCTTGCCGTCTACTATCATCTGCTTAACGCCCTTGCAGATATGGCTCGGGTTCTCAACAGTAATGTTGTAGGTGGCACCTCTGAACTTACGAGTTGCCTTCATTCCATCCCATGCCGACGGTATAGAAGGATCAATCTTAAGGCCATCAAAGTCTGCTGCTACACCAAGAATGTACTGTGAAATAGCGACCATATTCCAAGCTGCAGTACCAGTTAGCCATGAGTTCTTACCCTGACCAAAGTTCTTGCCAGTCTGACCAATATCTGATCCTGCATCTTTTCCACCAATCATCTGGCCATATACATATGGCTCAGTCTTGTGAATATCTGAAGTCTCCTCGGTGAATGCTGGTGCAATTTCTGAGTAGTACTTAAACGCCTGATCACCCTCGCCAGCATATGCTGCTGCACAGATAATCCATGCATTATTGTGGGTAAAGATACCTGCATTCTCCTTATATCCGCCTGGATATGTAGAGATTTCACCATACTGAACATAGTACTTAGAG
This sequence comes from Lachnospiraceae bacterium, assembly GCA_045597645.1. Classification (GTDB taxonomy): domain Bacteria; phylum Bacillota; class Clostridia; order Lachnospirales; family Lachnospiraceae; genus JAKSSE01. The sequence goes on from JAZLKM010000027.1 coordinate 152,032, forward strand.
AATGCCGGGTTGTTAAGCACAAGACCATACTCTGTATTAAGGCGTTCATCGATTGCCTTCAAAGTCTTCTTGGTAGCCTCTGCATCGATATCTGACATGATAGCGAATCCCTGTGGCTCAATGAAAATCTGGCCTTCTTCGCATTCCTTAGAACCCATCTTCTGGCCTTCTGCATCGTATGCTCTGAGGAACCAATCGCCATCCCATGCAGACTCCATAATATTTGCTTTCATCTTATCGATTTCAGCCTGTGCTTTCTGCGCCTCCTCAGTTTTTCCAAGGTGCTCAAGAATTGCAACATAGTTCGGTCCTGCGTATGTAAAGAGGGTTGCTACCATTACAGACTCAGCTATCTTTGAATAGCCACCTTCTGCCTCAAACTTCGGATTGGTATAGGTCTGGAAGCTCTCACCAGGTGTGTCTGAGTAGCATGACAGGTTGATGCAATCGTTCCAGTCTGCTCTCATTGCAAGTGGCAGGCCATGAGGTCCAAGGTTGTCTACAATGTGGTAGAAAGAAACCTTGAGATGCTCAAGCATTGTCTGAGCAATAGACATATCGTTATCGTACGGCACCATCTCATCAAGAATGCTCCAATCGCCAGTCTCCTTGATGTATGCTGCTACAGAAAGGATCAGCCACAATGGATCGTCTGAGAAGTCTCCACCTATGTCTGCATTACCCTTCTTAGTAAGCGGCTGATACTGGTGATAGCATCCTCCATCAGGGAACTGCGTAGAAGCAATATCGATAATACGCTCCTTTGCTCTGTCCGGAATCTGATGAACAAATCCAAGGACATCCTGGTTAGAATCTCTGAATCCCATACCACGTCCAATACCTGACTCAAAGTAAGATGCTGAACGTGAAAGATTAAATGTAACCATACACTGATACTGGTTCCAGATGTTAACCATGCGGTTAACCTTATCATCCGGAGTATCAACACTAAGGATAGAAAGCAGCTGATCCCAATATGCCTTAAGATCAAGCATGCCCTGAGCAAACTTCTCAGGTGTGTTAAACTTCTCAATCATAGCCTTAGCTTTAACTTTATTTATAGTCTTGCCATCTGCCTCAAATTTCTCTGCAACCGGCATCTCTACGTAACCAAGCACAAATACTAACGTCTTAATCTCACCTGGCTTAAGAGTTATCTTCTTATAGTGTGAAGCAATCGGTGACCATCCATCAGCAAACGAATTTGTAGCTTTGCCTGCAATTACAGCTTCAGGATTGTGGAATCCATTATAAAGTCCGATAAATGCGTCTCTGTCTGTGTCGTATCCATCGATCTCATCATTCACTGAATAGAATGCATAGTGATCACGACGATCTCTGTACTCTGTCTTGTGATATACAACTGATCCCTCTACTTCTACACGACCAGTTGAGAAATTACGCTGGAAGTTGTTGGAATCGTCCTGTGCATCCCACAGACACCACTCTGCAAATGAGAAAAGCGAAAATGTCTTCTCTGCGGACCCCTCGTTAGTAAGTACCACCTGCTGTACCTCTCCGTCATAATCCTGAGGTACAAAGAAAGTTACTTCAGCTTTAAGGTCATTTTTCTTACCTGTGATAATGGTATATCCCATACCATGACGGCACTCATAGGCATCCAACTCAGTCTTTACCGGAGACCATCCCGGATTCCAAATAGTACCATTGTCATTAATGTAAAAATAGCGTCCGCCCATATCAATAGGCACGTTGTTGTAACGATATCTAGTAATACGGCGAAGCCTAGCATCCTTGTAGAAGCTGTATCCTCCAGCAGTATTAGAAATCAAAGAAAAGAATCCCTGTGTTCCCAGATAGTTAATCCATGGATAGGGTGTTCTGGGTGACGTGATAACATATTCACGTCTCGCATCATCGAAGTATCCAAATTTCATATGTCTCTCCTTCTCCTTAACATGTAAACCCGTTGTTTCGCTTCCCCTTATATACAACTCGAAGTTTACGAAAACGTTTAAGTACACTCAAATTATACAAGCCTATTTTTATATTTGCAATATCTTATGTCAAAAAAAATCAAGAACTGATATAATTTATTCATAACAGTCGCAAAAGGAGCATTTTTATGGGCGAAATCAAGATTCCTCAGAGTCGCTTAGACCGAGGTTACGAACAATATAGACACGAATATGAAGCTAAAGCCATCGAAGTCCTACGTTCAGGATGGTACATTTTAGGCAAGGAAATGCAATCTTTCGAAAACGAATTCGCTAACTTTGTAGGTTCGAAATATTGCAGGGGCTTAGCTAGTGGACTTGATGCTCTAATCCTTGCTTTTCGCGCCCTTGGCATAGGAAAAGGTGATGATGTATTAGTTCAGTCTAACACATATATCGCTTCGGTAATGGGCATAACCATTAATGAAGCTAATCCTATTTTCGTAGAACCTGATGAGTATGATCTTATAGATGTGAACAAGATAGAAGCTGCTATCACTCCTAATACCAAAGCCATTCTTGTTGTTCACCTATATGGCCAGGCTACTGACATGGACTCCATAATGACCATCGCTGACAAACACAATCTAAAAGTAGTAGAAGACTGTGCTCAATCTCACGGAGCTTGCTTTAATGGAAAAATGACGGGTTCCTTCGGAGATGTTGGTTGCTTTTCTTTTTATCCTTCAAAGAACCTAGGAGCTTTCGGAGATGCAGGTGCAATCACTACAGACAATCCTGAAATTGCCGAAAAAATAACAGCGCTTAGAAATTATGGCAGCCAGAAAAGATATTACAATCAGTATATGGGCGTTAATTCAAGACTTGACGAAATGCAAGCAGGTCTTCTTCGCATAAAACTATCCCACTTCGATGAACTTACCACAGAACGAATAAAGATAGGTCAGACTTACTTAGAGAATATTAATAATCCTAAGATTACTCTTCCCAAAATCAAGGCTGGCGCGGACCACATTTGGCATCAGTTTGTTATACATTGTAGCAATCGAGACGCTCTTAAAGAATATCTTGAAGGCAAAGGAATCGGAACAATTATACATTATCCTATTCCTCCTCATCTTCAGGAATGCTATGAATACTTAGGCTACAAAAAGGGTGATTTTCCTATTTCCGAAAGGTTTGCTGATGAAGTTCTATCGTTGCCCATATTCAATGGTATGAAAGATGATGAACTATCCTATGTTATAGATGCATTGAACGCTTTCTAGTAACATTTGTACCCGCAAGAACGGCTGATATTAGGACGAACGCTATTCCCAGTCCAGTTGTTCCAGATATTCTTTCTTTATATAAAAAGAAACTTACAGCTGTACCTACTACCGGTTCTAAACACGCTATGATTCCTGCTAAAGATGCTGGCGTAAGTCTCAGCCCTTCTGTATAGAATAGATAAGCTGCTATAGTTGAAAGGACTACCATTCCCAAAAAGCTCAGTGGAACAGCCGCTACTAGTTCTATTGAGGCAACGTTTTTCCAGTTTGCAAGCGGAAATGAGCATACAGCTCCTATTAAAAAAGAATAGAAGGATATGGTTGAGCTACTGTATCCTTTTTTTGTTGCGATCTTTCCAAAAATACTATACAGTCCATATCCCAGTCCTGAGCCAAGGCCAAATAATAAGGTTACCACATCTAGTGATACTGTGCTTTCTAATGCTCCTGAAACTAGTACACATCCTGTTAACGCGAGAATTAACGATACTATCTGTAATGCTCCTATTTTTTCTTTAAGAAATATTGCTGCAAGCACAAGCACAAAAGCCGGAGATGTATACATTAAGGTTACTGCCACCGACAATGAAGTCCTAGTCAATGCATTAAAATAGCAAAAATTAAAAAATACTAGACTTAGTAAGCCTGTTCCAAAAAAAATCCATATATCTTTCAGTTTAATCCTGAGCGATTTTTTGTCTTTTGATAACAAGAAAACTCCCATTATTACTGCACTAAAAGCCATTCGCAAGGCCACAATATCCATTGATTCAAACCCTCGCGATGATAGATTTCTTACAAATATTCCCATTATTCCCCATAGCGCAGCCGCTATGAGCACATATACTTTTCCTCTCATTTTTCCATAAAGAAAAGGACGCCATTCGGCGTCCCTTTCG
>JAZLKM010000028.1:0-11860 GCA_045597645.1 Lachnospiraceae bacterium
TGCACCAGCTTTGTCCCCCAGGAATTAATACTTTGATGTATAGTATAGTTACTTAATTTGTCATCAGCTCTATTTTCGCAATCATATCTTCCAGGATATAGCGTGAATCTACATCAGTGTATATCCTCACCTCCGGCATACTTTCATCGCAGATTGAGGAAGTATCATCAGCCACAAAAGGCGCATTTGTCATTTTATAGTGTCCGCATTCCGGGTTTAGAGCTATGGCAATAGCTGGGGAATCCCCTAATGACCAGCTCTCTCCCTTTGTCCAGGATGCAAATTCCGAATTGTTGTAATCTACCAGATTTTTATATAAATGCTCCCCTATTTTCCCAAGAGGTGCTATTCTTCTCTCTATTTCAGCTATTCCAATGTGAATTGTCGTATACACTCTCGATGGAACAAGCCACAGATTTTTTGCGTTTTTTAATATATAATTTGCAGCAGTAATATCATTGCCTGCATTGAATTCTCTAAATGGTGCCTCATAAGGTGCTTCACCATGTGTACCAATCCAGATAATTGTCATCTTGTCATTTATTTCCGGATGATTTTTCAGCGCGACAGCAACGTTTGTTATTGCGCCCTGGCACAGAACGAACAAAGGATGCGAATCATCCTTGGCAGCTTCTCTTGCTATAAATTCAGCACCTTCTGAGATTTCAAAATCTTTATCAATTTGCGCCAGCTGACCTTTATAGGCTGGCACAGTCATTTCCATTGCATCCAATATTGTACGAATTTCCTGGAAGCTTTTCTCCATAGAGCCAGCTTCGTTAAAATGCTCTGCCACAATTCCTTTCACTATGGCCTTAGGGCTCAGCAATGCATGGACGATTGCAAATGGATCGTCAGCTTCACATGCAGCATCGGTATCAACTATTACTCTGATTCTTCTTTCGTCTGGAACTGTAAACTTAATCATTCTAACACCACCCCATAATCAATCTAATTTTTTAACAGAATTTCCTATGATCAATTTCCCCTTGATGAACGACCTCGAATTCTCAAGTTTCCATCCGGGATTCTCGATAATATTAAAAAGCACCTTTGCTGTAGCTCTTCCTATCTCAGCCAGGGGGAGCTCATAAGTTGTAATACGTGGATACATGTATGACGCATAATCTACATTATCAAATCCAATGACTGAGATATCTTTACCTATTTCTAGCCCTTGTTCATAAAGATAATCATACACACCTGCAGCCATCTGATCATTCATGGCCCATATCATCGAAACATTCATCTTTAATACTTCAGGTGCAAGCTTGTATCCTGTTTCCCTGTCCCAATTTCCGTATACAGTATTCTTGGGATTATATAGGACGCCTGACTCATACAGTGCTCTTTGGAATCCTGTCATACGCATAACAGAGTGCATATTATTCTTTACTCCCGATATAACTGCTATATCCTTATGCCCCTGCTCAGTAATATACTTACCTACTTCATAGCCACCATTTTCATCGTCAATCAATATTGATGGATACGTATTGTCCTTATTTGTAGCATACGCCACTACTATCGGAACATTTAGTTCCTTAGGGAAACATTTGATTTCATGTCTATGACCAGCAATATATACGATACCATCAACCTTTATCGCCAATGATTCATAAATAGCCGGCATGAGAAAGCTTCTAAGCTTTTCCTCATCATCAAACCAAGTATCCTTCCAGCGATCATACATTCGCAGATTAATAACTATTGCTCTGTAGCCGATTTCCTCGCAGTAAGCCATCGTCGCAACAACAACCGGAGGTGTGGTGAACTGATTCAGGTCCTCAACAATAATGCTTATTACTTTTGATTTCTGCTTTCGTATACTAGAAGCAAAATAATTAGGCGTATACCCAGTCTTATTAACGACTTCCATAATGCGCCTTGTAGTTTCATCACTTGCTTTGTTTTTTCCATTCAAAACATTTGATACTGTACTTGCTGAAACCCCACACATCTTTGCTATTTCTTTTGCAGTTATTGTGTTGCTACCGTTCATGTCATCTTCTCCGTGGAAATCTTCGCTCTATCAAAAAGGCGCTGCGCATAAACTGCACAGCGCCCACTTATTTATGGTTTAGTCAAACAGATTATATTTTACTTTACTGCGTTCTTTGCGTCAACTTCAACCTGGTAAACCTTCTTATCCCACTCCATAAGTTCCTGGAATCCAAGTCCATCAAGGTTAGTTGTCATATCATCCCAAAGAGCATCGAACTCTGCATCATCCTTAGCATAAATCATAACCCATGAATCATTGCAGACTTCTTCATTACACTGGTTACGGATAACCTGAATATCTGCTGAATCAGACTCAAGCGGTACTGAGATGTTAGGAGAAATAACAATCTTGTTATTCTTGATTAAGTAATCAACAGGGTTCTCTGCATCATACTTAGCTCTCCAATCCTTAACCATCTGTGTGTCATTCTTCTCTTTGTATGTTGACCAAAGAGCTGTGTAGTATGGCTCGCCAGTATTTGGGTTGGTAGCATTTGAGTTAATAATCCACTGGTTGAGCTTATTTCCACCATCACTGTATCCTGCTCCACCGAATTCTTCCGGAACATTCATGTTCTCAGCAAGAGCAGACTCGTTCATTGTGTTAAGTCTTCCGTCATCACCTACGTAGTAGTTGAAGCCTTCGATACCATCATGCTGGTAAACAAGACCTTCTGGAGAAGCTAACCATTCGATGAGCTCCATAATTCTCTCATACTTAGCATCATCAACGCCAGCGCCAATAGCCCATACACGGCCTGAGCCATAGTAAGCATCTGCGTCTGCGTAATATTTCTGGTCGCCGATCGGAATAACTCTGTGAGCTCTACCGTCTTCCATATGTCCAACATCCCAGAAACCTACCTGCCATGAGTACCACTCAAGGTAAACCTGACCTGCACTCATCTTAGCACATGCTGAATCCCAGTTCTGAGTAGCAGAGTCTGGATCTACGATTCCAGCCTTCTGAGCATGATTTAAGAATTTAAGAATCTTGTAGTATGAACCATCCTTATCTGTAAGAGGAATAAATGTTCCATCTTCCTTAAGGATTACAGACTGCTTAATCTTCTCGCCGTACCAGGTTGTAAGCTGAACAACGTTAGCAATACCAAGCATTCCATCACCGCCGTCCCAGTCTGGCCACAGTGAAAGACCATAACATGGATCGCCAGCATCGTTTACAGGAGCGGCATCCTGCATCTTCTTAAGAGTGTCAATAAGTCCCTCAAGGTCATCGATTTCAGGAGCACCGATCTGATTATAAATATCCCAACGAATACGTGGTGAAGAATAAATATCTTCTGCTGAAACAGTTGTTGGTGATGTATCCATCATCTCTGTTGGAATACCATAAATCTTTCCGTCATAAGCATTATTAAGGTTATCAATCTGTGGCTTAAATGGAGCAAGGTTGCCATCATATACTTTATCTGAGATATCCTTAATAAGACCTGTCTCTATACAATCCTGCCACTGGCTCTTCTCAAGAATGAGCAAATCACCAAGATTACCCTCTGCTGTACGTGTCTGGTAGAGAGCATCACCGCCTACCTGAGGTGCGATAACGTTAATCTCAAGGTTGAATTTTTCTTTAACCAACTGTCCAAACCAGCCCGGCTGAATACCCTGGTAGTTCGCAGCAACGTTAAAGTTATCAATAATCATTGCCTCGTCATTTCCAGCTGTATCTGCACTACTGCTGTCAGTCTTTGTTGTTCCTGCTGTAGTACTTGTCGCACCACTGCCGCTTCCAGTACTTCCGCATCCTACCAGCATTGAAACTACCATTGCAGATGTCAGAAGCAGGGAAGTGATTTTCTTACATTTCATAGTCCCTCCATTTCCGCGCCTTCGCGCACTTCCTTTCTATTATCAACTCTCCATCGAGTGGACAATCAACCCTTTACTGCTCCAATCATGATTCCCTTCGTAAAATAACGTTGGAAGAACGGATATACCAACATGATTGGAATTACTACTACCATTGTTACAGTCATACGTACTGATGTCTGGTTCTGCGCAGTTGCAAGCGTCTGTGCAATAGATGCCGCATTTCCAGAACTTGAAATCAGTGACTTCAATGAGCTTGCTGACTGTATATATCTGTACAGTGTAAACTGAAGCGTCATCAGTTTATCATCTGTAACAAGAAGCAATGTATCCTGGAAGCTGTTCCACTGTGCCACTGCAGCAAAGATTGCTATTGTTGCAAGAATTGGCTTAATTACCGGAATAATAATCCTAAAGAACGTCGTCAGTGTACCTGCTCCATCTATCTCCGCCGCTTCCTGCAATTCCTTAGGAACCGCCTCTACGTATGTCTTACACAAAATAATGTAGAAGGGCTGTACTGCAACTGGGAAAATGTATACCCAGAAATTATTCTTAAGTCCGATGTTTGACATCGTAATGTACCATGGAATAATTCCTGCGTTAAAGTACATTGTTGCTACCACTATTCTGTACCAGAGCTTTCGATGCCAAAGCGTCTCTCTTGTGAACATATATCCAAGAAATGCTGCTACAAGAACAGTAACTAATGTTCCAACGACAGTTCTCTCAACTGATACCTTTGCTGCTGACAGAAGTCCTCTAAGCTGAAATACCTGGGCATAGTTGGTAAAGTGAACCTCCATAGGATAAAGGATTACTTTTCCTCGCTGAGACAAGTCATTATTACTTATGGAATTAATCGCTATATAGTAAAACGGGTAAAGACATACAAACGCGAACAGCGAATAAATCACATATATGACTACACTTATAACTCGATCACCAAATGACGTCTTCATTTTACTTTTATTCTTTGCCATGGTAATCCTCCTTAAATGAATCCTTCGCCCCTGACAAGTTTTGAGAACTTGTTTGTCAGGAACAACAGAACAACGCTAACCACACTCTTTAACATACTGATAGCAACTGAAAGAGAATAACCACCAGATCCCATCGCAAGTCCATATACATATAGATCAAGAACCTGAATGTAATCTTTATTAAATGAGTTTTCGAACATGTAATACTGCTCCATACCATTTGACAGGAAGCTTGCCAGATTAAGCATTACAAGAACGAAGTATGTTGGGAGAATACTTGGTATCGTAATATGGCGAATAATCTTCATACGCGATGCGCCATCTACTTTTGCAGCTTCTATAAGTTCTTCATCAATTCCACTTATAGCTGCGAGATACATAATTGCAGCCCATCCTGCATTTTTCCATGTAAGCCAGAGCCACATTTTGAACCAAATATGGTCTCCTGACTGAAGGAAATTCACCGGGCCACTTAGGAGTCCCCACTCCTGGCCAAGAGAACTTATTGGGCCTGTTGAGTTAAAAATGCAAAATGCGATGGCATAGACAAGAACCCAGCTTATGAAATTAGGAAGTGTTGTTACAGTCTGAACAAACTTTCTAAATGGCTTGCACTTAATTTCATTAAGAAATACTGCAAAAATCATCGGAAACCATGAGAAGAAAAGACTGATTCCACTCATTGCAAATGTATTTCTGAGGACTTCTAACAGTTTCTTTACTTTTACCGGGTTGTCCACCATTGAGATAAACCACTTAAATCCAACGAAGTTATCCCATGTAAGAGGAAACGGTGGCTTGTAATCAAAGAAAGCATATACCCATCCATACAGTGGATAATAAGAAAATAAAAAGACTAGCAAAATAAATGGCAAGATAAGGAGGAATTCCTTATATCCTCTTATTTTTCTGTAGTCTTTCTGTTTGGTTTTAACCTTACTCATGCTCTACCTCACATTTACATATTAGTTTATTTTGTAAATCGTTTGACTTAACAATTATATTAACCATGCTTGTGCAATTCGTCAATCATTTTTGGCATTACCTTGCATTTATCGTGCGTTTTGCACAATTTTCAAGGCGCTTTCTTGGTGTTTTTTCACGTTATCTAATTGTGGCCAATTAAATTGGTCAATCGGTTTTATTTCTTGGTAAACCCATTTACAAGAAGCAATATCCCCTTTTGTGTCGCTTTTTGCGCAAAAAAAGACCTTTGCATTTCTGCAAAAGTCTCTCACGCTGTTTACGCCTGCGCCAGGCGTATCAGTATATTCTATTTGCGGAACATCCGGGAAACTATCCCTTTCGCCTCAGCCTCATCTATGCTTGATAGTAGTTGGAACCTCGTTTCCTCCTTCGCTGGCATGATGCCTTTTAGATAAACTTGAGCCACATGCTTAGCGCATACCTTGCAATGATATAAATCAGTTAATTTCTCTGCTTCTCTCCAGTTTTTTTCGTCAGCTTCGCCACACTGAACGCGCAAAAATTCATGAATAATTCTAGCCGCATTTCTGCGCTCTATAAATCGATCCCTCCACAGTATGTCCTGCTCTTCAAGCCATCCTTTTTCCCAGCCATATTCTAATACTTGTTCAGCATCAGGAATATCAGATGATTCCGTTTGATGTGATAAATAGCCTTCCCAAATGAGGCTGACAAACTGTTCTACGGTAACATTATTTGTCATAATGGCCTAACCTTCAACGTAACATTATCACAGCCATTTAATTCAGCAACAGTAAATACGACTCCATCAATCTCTCTTTTTGAACCGCTCCACAGATCTTCTGCCTCATACTTTGTCGCCGCTTCAAACAATTCTCGCTGCTGCATCTTTTCACCAATGCCTGCCAGTATCATCTCTTTAGTTACTGAAAAATCACCAGTCATTTTACTCTGACTAGCATTGATAAACGACAGGGCCACACTGCCATCTGATAATGGCTTTGCCAGAATATCTACTCTATCTCCATCAATCACGTACTCTGCATCAGGAGCTGTCTCTGATTTGCTGCAATATATACGTTTTGCCTGTACGCCAAGTGAATCCTGATTTAGGTCAATAACCTTTTTATTGGAAATAATATTATATATATCATCCCCCAGCTTGACCCTTCTAAGGTCCAGTCCCAGCATGAGCGGCGAATTCATCATGCACCACATGGTCATATGGGTTTTACACATAGTTATATCAAGACCATTCATTCCAATCATCAGCATATCCGGATCGTTCCATCCTTTGGAAAGTCCTGCAAACTCATCCATTATAACGGCCTTGTTATACTGAGCTATGACACTTGTAGTATAATCGCTATTCCATTTACCATTTCCCGGGTCCCCATCAGAGCCAACCTGAAACGTAATATCATTCAATATCCTCCAGGAATCCGCCACCTTGTATGCCCAGTTCTGCGGCTGAGTTTTCCCCCATTCGCAGGCAGAAAAAATAATATCGTTATCTGGTGCATAGTCATTCAGTTCTTTTAGCAGCGTTCCATACGAGCCGAGAGTATTCTCCTGACGTCTATGATTCATCAGCCGAATTGTATTTTTTCCTTTGTTTAAGCATACCAACGCCACCTCTGACCAAGCAAATACCTCCTTGCCTTCTGTTGGGCAAAGGAAATCATCATAGACAAGAGAGGCGTCATCATTTATCGCGATTTGAAGCAGGCCACCAACGCCTTCCTCTTCACCAGTTGCATAGCAAGTAGACAGCCTATACTCCCCATCTTCAGGGACTTCAATATCAAAATGAAGCTCACTGCTTTGCACTCCAACAGGAGTCCTCTCCGGGCCTGTTCCATCGTATGTCCCTATCATCGTTACATACTCACCTGTCTTTTCGGCTCGGTCTCCAACTATAACGCCATGCTTGACAGCGGAATATTCCCTGCTTATACCACTGCCTTCTATGCGAATCCCCTTAATGTTTGGGGCATACACATACTTTGCATTTGTAGGATCCGAAAACGTAGCATTGTCCCACAAATAATAGCAGTTATCCACCTTAAGAAAATCAACGCCCCAGTCAACATAGGTTTTCGCATCTTCCTTTTCATGTCCACATGTTCCAACCGCCGCCCCAGCACATAGATTAGTTCCTATATCATTGTACATTCCGAATTTAAGTCCCTTGCCATGGATATAATCCGCCAGTGCCCTAAATCCGCTCGGGAATTTTTTCTCTTCGTTTGAAAGCTTTCCTCCAACACGCTCCGGCTTATAGCAGCCATCATCTAAAACAACATATTTATAGCCCAGTTTGTCAAGGCCCAATGATACTATGGCATCGGCCATGCATTTTGTCAGCGCCTCTGTATTTCCGCTTCCAAAAGCATTCCAGCTATTCCATCCCATTGCAGGCAAGCTGTTCTTCTTTTTATTATGGAGCACTTTACCATCGTCAAATGAATCATATTGATATATAGGTGACTTTACCATCTCATTCTCCTTAACCATGTTGCCTACATTTAAGCTTCAATTAACTATCTATACTTCTTTCGAATATAAAACAACGAAATCACCAAAACGATAGGAAAACCAATTCCTGCTAATACACCTGATTGCAAATCATTTGCAGCTTTTTCAGATACAGTTCCTATAATGGCAGGTCCCATAGCTCCACCTAAATCTCCTGCAAGTGCAAGAAGTGCAAACATTGCTGTACCTCCAGTTGGAAGTATCTGTGAAGAAATACTAATAGAACCTGGCCACATTATACCTACAGAAAATCCGCACATTGCACATCCTATTAAACCTACTAATGGAATGCCTGCCAGGCCTGCAACAAGATAGCATACAAGACACATTACTCCCGATGCCATCATAAAGATCGTCAAATCAACTTTTTCACCAAATTTTCCATAAAGCAATCTGCTAATTCCCATAAAAACTGCAAAACCCAGGGGGCCTGCCAAGTCACCTACAGTTTTGGATACGTGCAATGCCGATTCAGCAAATGCAGATGCCCATTGTCCCATTGCTATTTCTGAAGAACCCGCACAAATCATAAGGACAATAAAAATCCAGAACGCTTTTGTTTTGAACAGCTCTAGCATAGTCATGCTTTTACCGTCTTCAACCAGCGACTCTATAGGACAGGTTGCAAAATTGTAAATGTTATAAAGCGGTATGATAGACCATATAAGTGCCATTACTTTCCAATTTTCTATGCCAAAAATTGCAAAGAAAAGCGTTGAAATAAGTACCACACCAACCCATCCCCAGCAATAAAAGGAATGAAGCAGGCTCATCATTGCATCCTTATTCTTAAAGGGGCATGCTTCTACAATCGGACTAACCAGCACTTCCGTCAATCCGCTTCCTATAGCGTATATAAAAACACATACAATGATTCCGTAAAATGGCACCGGCAACAATTCCGGTAAAACAGCTAGTCCCGCAAGTCCAAGTCCTGATGTAATCTCTGCAGCAATAACACATGCTCTGTATCCCAGTTTATCTACTATTCCGGCACATAAGAAATCAACTACCAACTGGGTAACGAAGAAACAGGTTGATACAGCCGCAAGCATACTAAAGGATATTCCATAGGTATTGTGAAATGTTATAAACAAAAGTGGTACAAAGTTAGCACATATAGCCTGTGTTACAAATCCTAAATAGCATGCGAGCTGTGTCTTTTTGTAATTTTTCTTTACTTCCATTTTATTCGCCAGTTCTGATATCCTTTACAGTTTTGCTTTCAATAGAAAGATTCTCATAGATTCTGTCTCCGCCCTGACCTGTTGGAGCCTGGGCAAGTAACCCTACCCTTACGGATTCAGCATCTTTCTTGAGCTTCCGAGCTACCTATCACAAATTAAAGTGATAAATTATCACGCCATCATCTAAATAAATCATTCATTGTAATAGCATTAACAAATGCCCCACTATACTCATTAACAACTAATCCAAATGTAGTAATAAGTGTACTATGAATAGATACCTTTGGTGACACCTTTTCCATCAAAACAGATTGTCTGCGTAACAGTTTCGCATAATAATCTTTATCTACTTTGTATGGACCACTATAATACTTTATTTCACACATATTGATCACTTTATCATTTCTGGTAATTAGGAGATCAATTTGAACACCTTCTGTATCGTCCTCTTTCTTAGACCACGCACCCGCCTCTGTTATTACCGCCGGAATACCAAGTGCATATTTAATCTGATCAACATGATTAAAGCATACATTTTCGAAAGCAAATCCTCTCCATGATGAAATTGATGCTGAGGTCGAATTTTGCTGCCAAAACTTTTCATTATTCCTCTGTCCTTCGATAAAATGTAGATAAAATATACAGAAGGGATCTATCAATTTATAATGTTCTTCTCTTTTTCCAAACCCAAAAGGAACATATTTAATAACAAAATCGCCAGAAATAAGCGCATTTAGGTTTCTAGACAATCTTCCTCCATCAGTAATATTCAATTTCTCAACAATTTCTTTTCGTGTATATCCTGCATTTCTTGTGTATAACAGCTTCACTATATTTTTTACAGCTTCAGGATTTACAAACACTGATGAAAACAACTTGTTGTATTCATCTCTTAGCACCGCGTTTTTATTAAAAAAAAGATTATCTACATTTTGGGCTAAACTCATTTTAGGGTTGACATATCCCATATAAAATGGAATGCCTCCAAAAATCATATAACTCTGAACTATATCATAGCGGGACATATTTACATTATATTCCTTATATAATTGTTCACACTCACATAAATTAAAAGGGGCCAATTTCATCTCATATGTGACGCGATTATATAATCCCCCATGGTTATTAATCAATTTATCCTGAATCCATGAATTGGCGCTACCGCAAACAATCACCATTATATTTTTTCTATGACACGCCCATGTATTCCAAAATGCTTCAAATGCACGAATAAATCCAGATTTAGGAGTATCAAGCCATGGCAATTCATCTAAGAAAACCAGCTGCCTACTTCCATCATCCTTTGCCAACAAAAATTTTTCTAAAAGAAGAAACGCCTCTAACCAACTGGTCGGCTTTTCACACTTCTCCATTCCTTGAATATCCAAAGAATTATAAAAATGTTCTAACTGGAGCTTCAACAATCCTTTTGAGTCTTCATCTGCAGGTGAGAGTCCTGCATGTCTAAATGTAATTCTCCCTTCAAAAGTCTCATCAACTAAATATGTTTTTCCAACTCGTCTTCTTCCATAAATTGCCACCAACTCAGCTTTATTTCTGTTATATATACGGTTAAGTTCTTCACTTTCTTGTTTTCTACCTATCATATCATCACTCCTAAAGTGGCGGTTAATAGTGTTATTATTTAGTTCACCGCCGTTTTGTTCATATTGTACATCAAATTAAAACGGCGGTCAATGCCATTTTTCATTGTTTCACCGCCGTTTTTTTGTAATATATCTCATTATTTTATATTGAATCAGTAAAATACATTTCACCACTCCACTGTGTGATTAGTGGCTCGGAATATAGGAATTTCCTATTATTGCTCTAACATCTTAATTGCCTCATTAACCGATACACATGCTCTACCCAATATATTTCTTATTAATGAGTATGCAGATGCCATTAATAGTCTGAAAAAGCCTGAAAATGTAGTATTTCCAAGGCTTTTACCAAAAATAAAACAAATGCGAAAGATGGGACTTGAAGATTTAACCATCTCAAAAAACATTGAAAAAAGGAGCTTTTCGGCACATCGTTTTTGTTTGTAACCTAGAGTGTAACCCAGTATACTTAATACTTGATAACCAGTAAAAACTAAAATGTTTGTGTTCTATTTTGTTAGATTAAACTCAATTTTATCACTTCATCCACTCTGCATACAGTTTCAACAATTCCTCTCTGTCTTTTTTCTCCAATAAAAATCTATGTTCCTCACCTTGTATCTTTACAAGCAACAGATTATGAATCATCTTATATCTTCCTACTGTCATTTCATCAATATCCTCAAAAGAGCATTCAAAATTTTCTTTTCGAATGTTAAGGCTATGTGGCAAAAACTTCATTCCTGTAGGCGCTACAATC
>JAZLKM010000029.1:0-18485 GCA_045597645.1 Lachnospiraceae bacterium
TGTCGCAGATCGTATCAAAAGATTGCGTGAACTTTTTGGAATTACCGCAAATGATTTAGCAAAGATAACAGGTATTCATCCTGTATCAATAAGAAAATACGAAACTAATAAAATGGTTCCGGGGATTGATGTGATAGATAAGATGTGTGAAGCACTAAAACTCCCCCGAATGATTTTTGAGGGTTTTCCTAAGCAGCACACAGATTATCAATTTACTGGCGATTTTTACCAGCAACTCTTCTTACTGCTCGATAACAAAACCTTGTTAGCAGATAAGGAAGGTGAGTATAATTTTGCAACTGGAGACAATGACAGATTCTTTTCTATTAATCCTCAGCTTGCAAGATATATAAAAATTAAGCAAGGCGATAAAGAAATATCTCTAGATGAGCTTCATATTGAAATTAACACTGAAGAATATGATGCCCTTGAGAATTATGATTGGTTCACAATGTATTTGAATTCTTTAGAAAAAGCCCAAAAAGCAGCGCAAAAAGATTCATGGGATGATGAAGATGAAACAAAAGAAGAATATATAGCCCGTATGATGGAGAATGCAGAAAGACATCGTTTTGATCTGATGCTTACCGATCACAGTTGGCAGCAATACATGGAAGGTTGGATTTCTGGTGAAATTGCCAGCAATGCAATTGAGGCAGAAATTAAAGCCGGCGGCGACTATTATTCTTATGTCGAGAAACTTGATGCCCCTGAAAAGGAAAAAGAGAAATTAATTCATGCATATGAAAAAGCTTATATTGACGAGATGGTTAAGATGGATGAAGAATATCCTGGTGATAAAGGACGAGCAGAGAAAGATGCTTGGATAGAAAAGAAGATGTCTCTCGTAGATCAGTTCAAAGAAGAGCATCCTGATTATCCAGAACTTGCAAGAAAGCATGCTTCAGAAAACGCTAGAAAGGCTCGTGGAGAAGCTTAGATAAATTAAATTAATGCCAATAGCTCCTAGATTTCTGGGAGCTATTTTATATTGTTTTGGCTCTAATCTTAATCAAGATAGAGCCATTTTAGAGCCATCAACAATTTATTGTCATATTTTCACATTAAAATAGGCTCCCGAGATAATTCTCGGAAGCCTTGAATTTACTGCATTTATAGTAGATTACTCGATGATAGTTGCTACTCTACCAGAACCTACAGTTCTACCACCTTCTCTAATTATGACAATATTTTTTCTATTATTTCTCTTCCTTTTTCATATCATCATTAACTCGATATCACATTGTTATTGCATCTCATCAATCAATTTTAAGACGAAAACAGAGCCATTTTAGAGCCTAAATACATAATTGATTGGCTCTAAACCTCAAAAAAATAGAGCCATTTTAGAGCCACGAGCCTGTTTACTTTAGTACAGTAAAGTGTTTGTGGCGTAAAAAAGGCTCTCAGGGAAAACCCTGAAAGCCTTGAATTTACTAGATATTCACACAATCAGCAAGTGATTACTCGATGATTGTAGCTACTCTACCAGAACCTACTGTTCTACCACCTTCACGGATAGCGAAGGTAAGTCCCTGCTCCATAGCGATTGGGTGGATGAGCTCGATGTTCATCTCGATGTTATCGCCAGGCATGCACATCTCTGTACCTGCAGGAAGGTTGCAAACACCAGTAACGTCGGTAGTTCTGAAGTAGAACTGTGGACGATAGTTGTTGAAGAACGGAGTATGACGACCACCCTCGTCCTTGGTAAGTACGTAAACCTGAGCGGTGAACTTGGTATGGCAGGTAACTGAACCTGGCTTAGCAAGAACCTGTCCACGCTGGATCTGGTCACGGTTAACACCACGAAGAAGTACACCGATGTTATCACCAGCCTGAGCCTCATCAAGAAGCTTACGGAACATCTCGATACCAGTTACAACTGACTTCATGTTCTCTTCCTTGATACCGATGATTTCAACTTCATCAGACATATGAAGAGTACCACGCTCTACACGGCCGGTAGCAACGGTACCACGACCAGTGATGGTGAATACGTCCTCAACAGGCATAAGGAATGGCTTGTCAGTATCACGCTCTGGATCTGGAATGTAAGAATCAACGGTAGCCATAAGCTCCATGATCTTGTCACCCCACTCGCTGTTAGGAACCTCAAGAGCCTTAAGAGCTGAACCCTTAACGATTGGGCAATCGTTGAATCCGTACTCCTCAAGCTGCTCGGTGATCTCCATCTCAACGAGCTCAAGAAGCTCTTCGTCATCAACCATATCGCACTTGTTCATGAATACTACGATGTATGGAACACCTACCTGACGAGAAAGAAGGATGTGCTCCTTGGTCTGAGCCATAACACCATCGGTAGCTGCTACAACGAGGATAGCACCGTCCATCTGAGCTGCACCAGTGATCATGTTCTTAACGTAGTCAGCATGTCCAGGGCAGTCAACGTGTGCATAGTGACGATTGTCAGTGTTGTACTCAACGTGTGCGGTAGAAATGGTAATACCACGCTCACGCTCTTCCGGAGCCTTATCGATGTTCTCGAAATCTACCTTTACGTTACCAGCAACGCGCTCAGCAAGAACCTTGGTGATAGCTGCGGTAAGAGTTGTTTTACCATGATCTACGTGACCGATGGTACCAATGTTGCAATGGGTTTTACTACGGTCAAATTTCTCTTTTGCCATTTTAAATTTCCTCCATTTAACGTGACCTCATGCGGGTCATTTGTAAAAACACTCGGCTACCCGCTATTTTACTAGAAAAGTAGCCGATTTTCAACAATTATTTATGCCTTATGATCGTTTACGATCTTGTCCTGAACATTCTTCGGAACCTGCTCATACTTCTCAAAGAACATAGAGTAATTTCCACGTCCCTGAGTAGAAGAACGAAGCTCTGTAGAATATCCGAACATCTCTGCCAACGGTACAAGAGCTCTAACGATCTTTCCACCGCCAAGGTCATCCATTGACTGGATCTGTCCACGCTTAGCGTTAAGTGAACCGATAACGTCACCCATGTACTCCTCAGGCATAGTTACTTCAACCTTCATGATAGGCTCAAGAATAACCGGATCCGCCTTCTTCATAGCTTCCTTGAATGCCATAGATCCAGCAATGTGGAATGCCATTTCTGAAGAATCGACTTCATGGTAAGAACCATCATAAACGTTTGCATGTACACCAAGTACCGGGAATCCTGCAAGAACACCAGCAAGAGCTGCTTCCTGGATACCCTCTCCAACTGCAGGGATGTATTCCTTCGGAATAGCACCACCGACTACTGAAGACTCGAATACAAGTGTAGGCGGCTCGTTGATAAGGACATTTGCCTTAGAATCTGCCTCATAGCTCTCAAGTGTAATATCAAGTGGTGAGAACTTAACCTTACAATGTCCGTACTGACCACGACCACCTGACTGCTTAGCATACTTGTAATCCTGATCAACTTCCTTACGGAAGGTCTCCTTGTAAGCAACCTGAGGTGCACCTACGTTAGCCTCAACCTTGAACTCACGGAGAAGACGATCAACGATAATCTCAAGGTGAAGCTCACCCATACCAGCGATGATAGTCTGACCAGTCTCCTGATCGGTATGCTGACGGAAGGTCGGATCCTCTTCAGCAAGCTTAGCAAGAGCCTCGCCCATCTTCTGCTGACCAGCCTTGGTCTTTGGCTCGATTGCGAGCTCGATAACCGGCTCCGGGAACTCCATAGACTCAAGGATAACTGGATGCTGCTCATCGCAGATGGTATCACCAGTGGTAGTAACCTTAAGTCCTACTACTGCAGCGATATCTCCAGAGTATACCTTCTCAAGCTCTTTACGGTTGTTAGCATGCATCTGAAGAATACGTCCAACACGTTCCTTCTTATCTTTAGTTGCATTCAGGCAGTATGAACCTGAATTAAGTGTACCTGAATATACACGAATGAAAGCAAGCTTTCCTACGAATGGGTCGGTCATGATCTTGAATGCAAGAGCAGCGAACGGCTCATCATCAGTAGAATGCTTCTCAACCTCATTACCGTCAAGGTCTACACCCTTAATAGCCGGTACGTCGGTTGGAGCTGGCATGTACTCAAGTACTGCGTCAAGGAGCTTCTGAACTCCCTTGTTACGATAAGCTGAACCACAGCAAACCGGGATAGCTGCGCACTCGCAGGTACCCTTGCGGAGAGCTGCCTTCATAGCCTCTACAGAAGGCTCCTCAGCATTACCATCAAGGTACTCCATGTACTCCATCATGAGGTCCTCGTCAAGCTCGCAAACCTGCTCAATGAGCTTCTCACGATACTCTTCTGCCTGGTCCTTCATGTCATCCGGGATATCGGTGATAGAAATATCATCACCCTTATCGTCGTTGTAAATATAAGCCTTCATCTCGAAGAGGTCGATGATTCCCTTGAAATCATCTTCCTTACCGATTGGAAGCTGAAGAACGATAGCGTTCTTCTTAAGTCTGTTACGAATCTGATCTACAGCTCCGTAGAAGTTTGCACCAAGGATATCCATCTTATTGATGAATGCCATACGTGGTACATTATAAGTATCGGCCTGACGCCATACGTTCTCTGACTGCGGCTCTACACCACCCTTAGCGCAGAATACGCCAACGGCTCCGTCAAGAACTCTAAGCGAACGCTCAACCTCAACGGTGAAGTCTACGTGTCCAGGAGTATCGATAATATTGATCCGATGCTCTTCTGCTCCAGCCTTAGCCTTGCAGTTCTCCTGTACAGTCCAGTGACAGGTAGTAGCTGCAGAAGTAATTGTTATACCTCTCTCCTGCTCCTGCTCCATCCAGTCCATGGTAGCGTTACCATCATGGGTATCACCAATCTTGTAGTTTACACCGGTGTAATAGAGGATTCGCTCTGTAAGTGTTGTTTTACCTGCATCGATATGAGCCATAATACCAATGTTTCTGGTTCTCTCGAGTGGATATTCTCTTCCAGCCAAAACTGTATCCTCCTAATTAGAAACGATAGTGAGCAAACGCCTTGTTTGCCTCTGCCATCTTGTGCATGTCTTCCTTGCGCTTTACTGATGCGCCTGTGTTGTTAGCAGCATCAAGAAGCTCATTTGCAAGACGATCTACCATGGTCTTCTCACTACGCTTGCGTGAGAACATGGTGAGCCATCTAAGTGCAAGTGCCTGGCGACGAGCGGGGCTAACCTCGATCGGTACCTGATATGTAGCACCACCAACACGTCTTGCCTTTACCTCAAGTACTGGCATGATGTTGTTCATAGCTGCCTCGAAAACCTCGAGTGCCGGCTTACCTGATGTTTCTTCAACCTGTGCGAAAGCTCCGTATACGATCTTCTGAGCGACGCCGCGCTTACCATCAAGCATGATGTTGTTGATAAGCTTGGTTACGATCTTGCTATCGTAAATTGGATCTGCTAACACATCTCTTTTCTGAGTATGTCCTTTACGTGGCACGGTCCTTCCCTCCTTAATCAATAATATTTTAGATTAGATCATCGGTACTCACTTTTCTGTGTTACATGCCGGAATATTTTAAAGAACATTCCAACACTAACTAACCATTACATGAAATACGATTTGTTGCCTAGTTACTGCAGTAATTTAATTACTTCTTTGCAGCCTTAGGTCTCTTTGCGCCGTACTTAGAACGAGCCTGCTTACGGTTAGCAACACCTGCGGTATCAAGTGTACCTCTGATGATATGGTAACGTGTACCAGGAAGATCCTTTACACGACCACCACGAATCAGAACCACGCTATGCTCCTGCAGATTGTGACCCTCACCCGGAATATAAGTAGTAACTTCGATTCCGTTTGAAAGACGTACTCTGGCAATCTTACGAAGTGCTGAGTTCGGCTTCTTAGGGGTTGCAGTCTTAACTGCGGTGCAAACGCCACGCTTCTGTGGTGACGGTGCATCAATAGCCTTCTTGTGAAGTGAGTTATAGCTTCTCTGAAGAGCCGGTGCAGTTGACTTCTTAACTGAAGTCTGGCGTCCTTTACGAACGAGCTGGTTAAATGTTGGCATGTCCTTACCTCCTTAAAGTATTCTAGCGCGTCGCAAAATTCGACACGCTAGGACATTGTACTAACTGATATTTATGTTGTCAAGAAAAAACTTTACCCAAAAATGCGATTAATAGGCACTATTATCAAGTAAATTTATACTAATATGTGCCAGCTACGACTAAGGCATCCAAAGGTTCTATATATATGTACCTTATAGACACCTTTCTACCCAATATAAATCTATTAAATACAAGTCTTTTGATACAAGCCTTTTTTGACACGGGCCTTTTTTGATACGAGCCTTTTTGATACGAGCCTTTTTTTGATACAGGTCTTTTCGATATGAGTCTCTTCGATACAGATCCTTTTGATATCAACTTTTTAGACATCTATCTACTAAATAAACTTATCGATAGCCTCCTCTAGCGACAGTATTGCATCTTCATCTCCATCACGCACTGCATCCACAATGCAGTGCTCAATATGGTCCTTGAGAATGATCTTACCTGCATTATTAAGGGCAGACTGCACCGCTGAAAGCTGTATCAAAACTTCTGAGCAATCATATCCCTCTTCCACCATCATCTTAACACGCTCAAGATGACCTATTGCACGTGCCAGTCTATTTACTACCGCCTTCTGATTAGCATGTACATGTCCGTGCGGTCCATGTCCATGGCTATGATCATGACTATGTTCATAGTTATCTGCATGTTCATGCTCACTTGCGTGCTCGTGGTTATGCTCGTGCTCTACTCCAAGCTCGTGTAATCTTCTGTGTTCTGCTTCGTTCATTTCAATCTCCCAGTTTTACCGCCTATATGCTACACTGCCATATTCAGGCGGTAATTATGCACCTTTCAGCCTTGTTTTTTACCGCTTAACCATGTTTATTTAACTAGCGGGCGGTAAACCGCCCAGCAAGCAGCATGTACAAAGCAATATTTTACCGCCCAATCATTACAAATGCAACTTCAAGCGGTTATCCTAGGCCCACCTCACGTCAAGTAATACTCCTAATCCAATTCGAGCCTCGTGGCCAATCGGCAAATCCACATCTAACCCTGCCGCCAAGCTGCAACCCTACAGTCAAACTGCGCCCGCCGCCAAATTAGCATGCAAACAAAAAAACGCAGAGGCCATAAGCCTCTGCGCCACTTAACTTATAATCAATTACTTTACAGTAACCTTGGTAAGATGTGGGTTAGCACCCTCATACCAGTAAAGGAAGCCCTCTACATCTACAGTCTGGCCAACCTCAAGGTTGCCTACAAGATTGTAGAATGCCTCATCTGAACCATTGAGGTAATACTCAAGGCAGAAGTACATCTCTACGTCATCCTTTGCGAGGTTTACATAGATATCATCACCTGGCTCGTTGTTCTTGTAAGATACAGCGGTAACAGTCATATCCTTGAAAGATACAAGCTGGTTCTGATAGTTAGCGAGCTCATCCTTGCCTACAAGGTCGGTTACGTCCTTAGCAGTTGCTACATATGAACCATCTTCGATTTCAAAGGTAGCGCCCTCAGCGATCTCAACTTCGCCAGCCCACTCTGACTTGTATCCGTTAACCTTAATCTTGGTTCCTGGAACAAGCTTAGCTGCGTCTTCCTCAGAGCAAGCCATGTTGTACATGAAGTATGCGCCGTCGCCATCAGCTGCGTATACGGTAATCTTGTTGTCCCACCATGACTGGGTAGCCTGTACATAAGCCTCGATAGTAACTTCGCTATCAAGAGCTGCCGCTGCGTACTCTGCATAGGTCATAACGCCTTCAGACTTAGCATTAACATCATTTGATGCTGACTTTGAGCCAGAACCACAAGCTACAAGACCCATAGCAAGAGCAAGTGTCAATACAATTCCTAATACCTTTTTCATTTTTTCTCTCCTCTTTACGTAAGAAACACAGCGGAACCTCCCCGCTGATTGAGAAAGAGTTTATCAAAACACTTTTTTAAAATCAACAACCAAAATGCCGAACTTAAGCCTCTTTTTTGCTCTTAATTCTGCCAATTAGTACATAAATGCCAATCAGCACCCAGACGCCCAACAAGATAAGTAACAATGCTGTTGCTGTCTGTGGCATTTTGCCCAAATCCTGCTTCTGTGATGAATTAGCATTTGCACCAATCTGGTTTAATCTGTACAGCGATGTCACATCACTATAAAGGTTGTCAATATAAGCATCGTTCACCGTCTCATTACGTCTCGACGAGTTAACGACATTCTCTATCATCTGCCCTGCAGCATTTCGGAGCGATGCGGATCCATTGAACACCGGTGTTGTAAATGTATTGCCTACATTATCTATCAATAGCTGAGTCGCATCAATCTTTACCTGATAATGCTCATCGCCATCTATTCCGGCCTTAGATAGATAATCGCGATACTCCTCTGAATTCTGCGCCTTCAATGTAACCGGCACATACCCTTCCGTCTTAGCGTATGCAGTCTGAACATCATTCGTCAGCATAAACTGAGCGAAAAGCCATGACGCCAATACCTCCTGCGGATCTTCTTTATTGAAAATACATATAGACGGCCCCTGAGATATCATCTGTGGCGACTGTGGATCCACCTGCGGTATCAATCTAACCACTGTTTCAAAATCCACCAGCTTATCCTCGGCAATATCCAAAAGCGGTGCCTTAGATCCCATCCAGGTCGAGCCGGCTGTCGAATCCACTGCAAAAATGCACTGTCCTGCATTCAAAAAATTCGCCGGATAGCTGGAAATCTTGAATGTCGAAAACGCTCTGCTTTTCGCATGCTCTGCGCAGTCCATAAGCAACCCCTCAGTGGTGTCGTTAAATATCTGAATATCACCCTCTGATGTAGAGTAGCCTGCATCCGACTGCTTTAGATACTGTATCATCATATTGTCGGTAGACTTGTAGATAAACGGGATCATTACACTCTGGCCATTTATGGCAAAGTTACCGTCGGCATCCTTTTTAGTTGCCGCCTCAGATACTTCCCAAATGAAATCCCACGTAAGCACATCCGGCACTGTGTAGCCCAGTTTTTCCACAAAGTCCTTGTTGATGTAGCATGCCTCTGTCGAGCGCATATATGGAATCGCATAATACACATCACCCAGCCTGCACTCATTTAAAAATTCAGGAACCACCTCGTCGAATGCAACGCTGTCATAATTAATCTCGCTACCTCCAAGTCCATACCTGGCATCTGCGAAAACGTCATCCAGCGGGACTACTACATTGGTACCTGTCATGTAGGTTGCAATGTGGTCAGGATATGTAATGCACACGTTTGGTGTGGTATTGGTGGAAATATTAGTGATTACATCATTATATATAGTGTTGTAATCAGTATAGAGGCGCATATTAACCTTTACATTTGGATACGCCTTCTCAAAGTCAGCTATCGCCTTCTGGTAGATTGCAGTTTGCACCTGATTGTTATCATTTTTCGCCCAAAATGTAATCTCGTAGCTCTGGCTTTCATCGAAGGTCTGGGGCATCACAAATGCATCCATTCCCTTCGAGCCATGACAGCCGGTAAGACCCAGGGAACACGTCAGTGCGCACAGCAGTACCAAAAGCTTTTTCGTATACTTTCTCATCCCTTGGTACCTCCTCTTGATACACCCTCCATTATCTTTTTCCTAAATATCAGGAAAATAACAATAAGCGGCATGGAGATAACTACTACTGCTGCCATCATGGCCGGGATATTCTCTCGTCCGAATCCATTTTCTCTAATCTCCTGAATGCCATTTGATACGAGGAAATAGTTCTGGTCATCAGTAATAAGTCTCGGCCATACATATGAATTCCAGCACTCAATGACCTTAAGAATGGTAATCGTAATCAGGGTCGGCTTGCAAATAGGCACCATAACCTTGAACAGATATTTGATATCTGAAGTGCCATCCACCTTCGCAGCATAATAGAGCTCATTTGGCACGCTCTCGAAGTTCTCCTTCAAAAGGTAGATATAGAAAACCGAGGTGACCGACGGAAGGATAAGTCCCGCAAAGGTATTGCGCATATTTAGGTTAGTGATGGTAACAAAATTAGTAATAA
Source organism: Lachnospiraceae bacterium (assembly GCA_045597645.1). Lineage (GTDB taxonomy): Bacteria > Bacillota > Clostridia > Lachnospirales > Lachnospiraceae > JAKSSE01. The sequence goes on from JAZLKM010000029.1 coordinate 10,028, forward strand.
TAACCAGCTCGTTGGGGATCATCATAAGTGACAAAAACAGCGTGAAAACCAGATTTTTGCCCTTGAAGTCCATACGTGCAAACGCGTATGCAGCCAGAGTTATTACTATCAGCATCAGCACCGTAGTCACAATAGTAAATATGAAGGTATTGCCCAGATATTTTCCAAGTGGCACAGCTGTAAATGCATCAGCATAGTTCTGCATTGTAGGTGTCAGCGTGAAAAACTTCGGTGTGTACTCCGAGCTATAAGCGCTGTAGCTTTTAATACTTGTGAGCACCATCCAATAAAACGGGAAAAGTACCATAAGCGCCCACACTGTCAGGAAGAAGTAAATCACTCCGCTACCTATCCTGCCTCTGGTCTTCGCTCTTTTTTCTATTTTAATGTAATCAGTCTGTCTGCTCATCTGTGCCTCCTAGTGGAAAGTCAGCTTCTTGCTGACAAGAAGGTTAATGACAGTGATTGTCATAACAATTGCGAAAAGAATAATGGCTGCTGCCGATGCAAAGCTGGGATATCCACCGCTGTTGCCGTACAGCATGTCGTAGACGTAACCCACAATTGTATTCATTTTCGCTGCATTAAGGTTGGTTCCAAACAGTGCGACCTCATCGCTGTAGGCCTTAAACGCACCTATAAAACCGGTGATTATAAGATAAGAAATAGTAGGTGAAATCATGGGCAGTGTAATCTTATAAAAAATACGCCACTTATTTGTTCCATCTACTCTAGCTGCACTGTAAAGCTGCTCGTTGACAGATGCCAGCGCGCTAGTAAGAATAAGTATCTTAAACGGAAGCACTATCCATATGGTGTAGAAGCACATTACGAAAATTTTCGCCCAATAAGGCCCCTCTATGAAATCTATTGCACTTCCACCGAAGGCTTTGATCAGCATGTTAACCATTCCGTCAGAGTATGCGGTCTTTTTAAACAGAATCATGAAAACCAGCCCTACCGCCAGTGTATTAGTTACATACGGCAAAAAATAAATCGTCTGAAAAAGATTCTTAAGCGGCTTAATATTTGACAATCCTACAGAGATTATCAATGCAAAACCCGTAGACAATGGCACTGTTATCGCCACGAGAAGCGCTGTATTTTTTACTGCCTGCAGGAAATATACATCGTGAAGTACATAATTATAATTATACAAACCATAACCAAAGAAGGTCTGGGATGCTGAATTGTACCCCTCCTCAAAGGAATAGATGAACACGTCCACCAAAGGGTAGACCATGAATATTCCAAGGAAGGCTATAGCTGGCAACAGATAGAGCCAGCCCTTTTTATTGTTACTCTCCATGGCTATACCTCGTATCTGATACGTTCTTCTGTGTCTTTGTTAAAAATCAGTAGCTTAGAAGGCTTTACAGAGAATCTTACCTTCTTATTGGTGACATCTACCTTGCTATCCGCATTAATAATAGATCGGATAGTAGGCGCAGTGCAGCACTTGTGAGTAGACACCACACTAATATCTCGTCCCATAACTTCAACGCGTGAAAGCTCGCAGGTCAAAGGACCGTTTTCATCCAGCACAAAACCTTCCGGTCTGATACCTACAAATACATCCTGGTCATCCACATTCTTCACTGCCAGAAGCGGTTCGTCACCTATGCAGATATACCCATTTTCCACACGACCATCAAATACGTTAATCGGAGGTGTACCCAAAAATTTCGCCACAAAAAGATTGGTAGGATCGTCATAGACCTCCTGAGGCTTACCGGTCTGGTTCACCACTCCATCCTTCATTACAACAATGAGATCAGAGATGCTCATAGCCTCCTCCTGATCATGTGTTACGAACAAAGTGGTTATACCTGTCTCGGTTTGAATGCGTCTAAGCTCCTCACGTGTCTGAAGCCTGAGTCTTGCATCCAAATTGGAGAGTGGCTCATCCAAAAGCAACACCGAGGGCATCTTGACAAGCGCTCTTGCGATTGCCACACGCTGCTGCTGTCCACCGGACAACTCACTTGGTTTTCTATCTAGCAAATGGTCTATCTGCACTACCTTCGCTGCCTGGGTAGCCTTTTCACTCATCTCAACCTTTGACAGCTTAGCTTCTCCCTTCAGATTCTGAAGCGGGAACATGATATTCTGCTTTACAGTCAGATGCGGGTACAGTGCATAGTTCTGGAAAACAAGACCCACGCCTCTATTTTCCGGCGGGAGATTTGTCACCTCGTCATCACCAAAGAAAATCTTTCCCTCGGTTGGCTTTAGCAGACCACAAATCATGTAGAGCGTTGTACTCTTACCGCATCCGGAAGGACCTAAAAGTGCCACCAGCTTTCCATCCGGCACCTCAAAGGTGAAGCTGTCAACTGCAGTCACTTCCGCCTTTTCCTTCTTATTACGACTCGGAAATCTTTTCGTAAGTCCATCTAATACAACTTTCATGCTAGAATCCCCTCCATGCCCCTCCATGGGCATATCGAAAACAGTTTATACTTACTAATAACGCAATTTAATATCTGACAATTCTACAGGCACATCATAGCCCAATGTCTTCATCATATATTCCACACCATTCTTAGCCAGGTCTATATGATTAGAAGGCGCTACCACTATCTCTGTCACCGGAAGCGTCTTGCTACTCAGCGCCACCTGGATGTACGGGATAATATATCCGTCCTTCACTCTAAAGTTGACTTTCGTGTTCTTATCCTTCTGGAAAACGAATCTGTATTCCTCCTCCTGCGAGAAGGCTGCATCCTTGAAAAACATGGCATATACAGCTGCGCTCTTACGGAATTTCTTGCAGGCCTTTCTATAAATCTCAGAGTCCCTGTCCTTAGCGCCTTCTCTTATAATCTCATCAAAGGACTTACCTACCTGGTCCGGAAGCTGTTTGCTAAGTAGCTTGTCAATCAAAGTCTTTTGCATATCTGGATCGTAAATAACCATACCGTGGTAGTCTACAGAGTTGCTCTCCTCGATTCTTTCAATAATTTTAGCGCTATCAAATCCTATGTTGTATCCGTTGGACTTACCAAACTCAGCCCACATAGTGATTGAATCTCTGCAGCATGAAAACGAAAGAACAAAATACTCCCCCGTCTTATCACCAGCCTCATATCCTTCCGCATGAATGTCTGCTATAAACATATTTGCCAGGGCTTCATCTTTAATCTTTTCCCTAACCACTCTGCGAATTATCTTATTGATGAAAGAAAACTCTCTAGGGTCATTCAAATAATCGCTTTTTGTCGCGAAAAAACAATTATTATTCAAAATCCCATTTATGCCGTTACTTTTTGTGTAATGATACAAAGTACTACCATTTACCTGTTCCTCCAGGTTAATCTGCTTATTTGCCATTCCCGTCTCCTGATTCTGCGTTTTTCCACAAAAGTATAACAGATGTATTTATATTTGGCGAAAATATTTGAAGCAAGCAGCCATAAATTTTAATGCAAAAAAAACATCCCGCAGCTACTGCGGGATGTCATAGTATTATTCAAATCTAAAGCTGGTAAAGCTCGCTATATCCTTGTCGCTGTCAGACACAAACTCAAAGTATATTGCTTTTTTACCGGTGAGCTCTGCCGAAATATCGGCCTCAAGACCTGTCGCCCCTGCAGCAAGTGATGAAGTAGCCACCACATCTCCCTGATAACTGTCAGTTCGAACGTTAACAGTAATATTTTCCTTGGCCACAATATCAGCAAACACTTTCTTTGGCGCCGTATCACCCATCTGGATATACTTAAATCCAACTGTGCAGCCGTCCTGAATGAACTCTATCGGAGACAGTTCATCATGCCCATATGTAGGAGCAATATATGCCTTGCCTGGAGTAGATGGCTGGTAATCGTACACACCATTCGCATCCTTTGGAAGCTTGTCATTGTAGAGATGGCATGCATATGCTGCCGGTATGGTGCAGCGGCCATCAAGTCCGTTAACATTTGCACCCTGCGATGTCATCTCAACCGTAGTCTGACCTATCGCCTTGCCACTCTCGTCTCTTATTATCTTACCAATCAGAAGCTGGCCATCCTCAGTGAGTTCTACCTCAACCGGCTCAATCATGCCCTGACGAGAGTACTCATCATTTCCAGTCTGTCTATGATAGAAAATATACCACTGACCCTCAATCTCCATGAGGCTTCCGTGATTATTACCCCACTGGTAAGTCATCTGTCTGGTGCCGTCAGCCTTCTCGATTATTTCTCCACCATTGAAGCTGATATCTCCACCACCAGCAAAATCCTCCAGCGGCTTATCACTTACTTTATATGAAAGAAATCCATTGTTTCTGGTGAAAACACCCTGCTGAGGATTCGGTTTATTATACATTTTTGAGTAGATGTAAACATATTTTCCAAGCACCTTTCTAGGGCTGGATGCCTCAAAGAAGCCGTCCTCGTAATTGATGTGCTCCCTCTCATGTATCCATGGATTCTCTGCATGTCCAATTGGATTGTCATGGAAGGTGCCCGGCTTAATTGTAGCCATATCATCATTGAGCTCTGCGCAGCAGCAGCCTGAGAATCCCCAATATGCATAGACTCTTCCATCATCGTCAACCAGAACTCCTGGATCAAACCCCAGCTCTGTCACTACAGGATCAGTGAATGGTCCCCAAGGTGTCTTCGACTTTGCCACTACAATCTTGCTCCCCTTTTCCTGAGCAGCATACATGTAGAAGGTATCGCCCTTCTGCACTACATCGGGAGCATAGAGCACATCTCCCTTTGGAACCTCATAGCATACACCATGATATTTCCAATCAGTCAAATCATTGACAGGCGCACTCCACACCACCTGATCAGGTCCGCAATACTCTGTGCGAAGTGTATCGTGACTTCCGTAGATATATATTCTCTTTTCGCCTTCGTACTCAAATACTCTGGGCTCGCCATCCGGTACGTGCTCCCACAATGGAAGATATGGATTGGCACTCTTTATAACATCTGACATATTCTGCTCCTCTCATCTAGGCCCTGCTGTCTGCACATCATGCCCTCGCACACAATCAGTTCTTATTAAAAACCTCTATAATCCGGCATCTCTGATGTATACCTTGGCTTAATTCTATTTCCAGGCAATCTATAGAGCAAACACGTCATGTCCTACTTTTTATCAATTATTCTCAATTAGCTACTGCAGGTTCTCGTAATCAGCCACCGGCATAGGCTTTGCAAAATAGAATCCCTGTATCAAATCACAGCCATGCTCAGCCAGAAATACCACCTGGTCTTCCTGCTCGATACCCTCTGCAACTATGTGCATTCCCAAATCCTTGGCCATACTTATGATACCAGCAACAATCACTGAACCACGCTCCTGATTTTGCTCCACTCCCCTGAAGAATCCGGCATCTAACTTGATTACATCCAACGGCATATCCTTAAGGGAGTTAAGTGATGAATAGTCCGCGCCAAAGTCATCCATGGATACCGCAAAGCCATAATCTCTCAATTTCTGGACTGTCTTTATCAGCACTTCCTTGTCCTCGAAAAAGGCACTCTCAGTAAGCTCCAGCTCCACCACTTCCTTAGGTGCTCCAGCTTCTTCCACCAAAGCTGCTATGTGTTCTGCCAGATCCTCCTTCGTAAAATGTGCCCTCGACACATTTACTGAAATTGGAACCACCGTTTTGCCTTCTTCAATCCACTTAGCCTGAAGCTTTGCCACGCTGCTTATCATGAAGTCATCAATTTTAGTGATGAATCCGTTCTTCTCAAATATCGGTATAAACTGGCCAGGTCCTATGAATCCGTCTTCCTCGGATATCCAACGGATGAGTGCCTCGCCGCCACCCAGTGTCCTAGTGGCAGCATCATACTTCGGCTGTATATAAACCTTGAACTCGCCATTGGCCAGGGCAGCCTCCATTCTATCCTCCACATGACGCTCCCACAGCTTTTGCTTTTTAAGTTCCTCGTCATACCAGCAAAAACGTTCTGCATCATCGCTTGGGATATTCTTTCTCGCCATGGTAGCATTTCCAAAGAGAGTATCAACGTCCAGCTCATCACCGGTCTCCGCAAGGCCCACGCTAAAAGTGATTTTCTTGTCTCCCAGCATCCCCTGCAACCTACCCTGGAACTGCTTGATTCTATCCCTCAGCTGATTATCATCTTCATACAGCATTAGTATTCCGAACTCTGCCTCAGCATATCTGGCTACAATTTCCCTTCTCTTAAGGCGATATTTAATCACTGTAGCACACTTTTCCGCCAACTCCTCGCCTTCCTTTTGCCCATAAAACAGGCAAAAATTCTGATACTTATCTATTCGAAAATCAACCATCACAAACTTGCGCTTACTGGTCCGTCTTTTATTTCTTTTTAAGATTCTCTTTCCGCGTTCCTTCAAGTATAACCAGTTATTCTCACCCGTGACGCTATCGTAGTATAGCGCTCTACTGCTTCGTTTCTGGCTTACTATATTTAGTACAAACGAGATAATGTTCAATACTATTGACAGGAATGCCAATGCTGCAGTCATCGTCACTGTGCCCAGCAGGAAAATAGCATCTCTATTTGTTACGACAATATCTGCCTGATAGTACAGAAACATTTCATCTCCAGGCAACGGCTTTTTCATCCAGGCCGTAAGCGTAAATGCCGGCTCTCCCAATGACTCGTCTCGTCTAGCCACGTACCTCAAAACAGCGAAAACCGACTCCCTGATCAATGGAAGTGGCATAAAATCCTCACCATCAAATATCTTGCCCAGAAAATCTGTCTGCTCCAGTCCAATTGCGGGCACACCATTTATCTCAAAATCCACCAGCTTCGCCGGTGCAAATTCATCCACTCCATTTAATAACAACACCTGATCATTTTTATCCAAAAGTGCGAAATCATGCATACCCGTCTCTACTTTTGAGCGGACCGCCTCTATCTCTGATGCATGCTCCAGGTTCAAACTCTCTGTGAATCTAGCTGCATCCATTTCTATGCTCTGAACTTTGCTCTCAATCACATAGGTCACAAAAATGGCATCGAATGACAATATCGTTGACACAAATAGTATGCAAAACAGTATCATTATTATGATATTAGGCACTACATTTACATGCTTAAGCACCCTTGTTTTTTTCTCTTTTATCTTACTCATTTCCACATCTCCTTATTATCAGATGCAACATAACTTCTATATTTTACCACCATCAATCACTGCGGCTCAAGTGTAGGCTTTTTTCTTGTTAAAACGTATATGCTGTGCTACACTCTGCCTTGTACTTTTTATTAGGCGCCGTTTTAAGCTGTCTGCTGGACAGCCCAATCTCAGTGCCTCAAGTAACTAGCAAGGAGAAATAATGGAAAACAAGAAGAAAAAAGGTCTCGTCACAGGCATGGCCTGCGGCGTAATAATACTACTGGCAGCTGCACTTCTCATTGTCTACAACGTAGCCAAGCCCAAGGCAACCTCCAACATCAAGGGCATCACCATTGAGGTCATTGACGACGCCGGCTCATCTACCTATTACAACACCAACACCGAAGCCGAATTTCTCGGCCAGGTCTTCGGCGAGATCGACAGCCTCTCCGTAGAAGGTGACAGCTCTGAATACGGCCTATTTATCACTACTGTTAACGGTCTTACCGCCGACTACAACACCGACGGTGCGTATTGGGCCATCTATGTCAACGGTGAATACGGCAAATACGGCGCTGACAGTCAGCCCGTAGCCGACCAGGACACCTACACCCTCAAATACGAAGTTTATGCCCAATAAATACAAACTAACAGCATACAACATAACCAGCGTTGCCATGATGGTTGCCACCATGGTCGCTGGTAAATGGGCTCTTAATTCCCTTCCCAACATCGAGGTGGTCTCCCTTTTTACTATTCTTTACACCACCTTCTTCGGTTGGTACACCATCTTCGCCGTCATTGTCTTCATAATCATCGAAGGCATCGTCTACGGCTTCGGCTGGTGGTTCTACGGCTATGTCCTGGCCTGGCCAGTCCTTTTTGCCATTACCCTTCTTTTCAGAAAAAATCCATCCAACATCAAGATGGCTCTCATCTCTGGTATTTTTGGCCTCAGCTTCGGTGCTCTCTGCGAGATCCCCTACAGCTTCATGTTCGGTGCCAAAGCCGGCTTCGCCTGGTGGGTTGCCGGCATCCCCTACGATGTCGTCCACGGCGTAGGCAACTTCCTCATCTGCCTCCTCCTCTTCAACCCGCTTCTGCGCGCCCTCCGGGCCACCTCCCACCTCAAACCCTAACCTGATGGCTGTGCGACAACCGCACGGCCCTTTTTTTACACTCTACACTTCATGTCAGGCCATCACCCATACACCCGCACCCCTTCCACGGCGAGCCCGTTTTCGGAATCTGCGGGCGATTCATTTCGCGATGTTTTATTGCGCGCCCTCCTCCGAAACTCGATGTGGTCTTCTAGAATTCATCCACTTTTGTTGGGGCTCATTTACTTAACGAGGCTTGCGCACGTACATGGTGCGACTCTCACCACTTT
>JAZLKM010000030.1:0-17280 GCA_045597645.1 Lachnospiraceae bacterium
TAGAGCGGCAAGCAGACGCACACTGACCTATGTGGCCGCCTTAAAAGTAAAATGAGCCCCAACAAAAGTGGATGAATTCTAGAAGACCACATCGAGTTTCGGAGGAGGGCGCGCAATAAAACATCGCGAAATGAATCGCCCGCAGATTCCGAAAACGGGCTCGCCGTGGAAGAAGGCTGGTACATGTGCAACGGGCTAATATGAATGTGGCGTCGTGGTGGAGGAGAATGGGCGGCTGCCCCCAAAGAAAAAGGACTATGCGGGTGCATAGTCCTTGGAATGATGGTGTTGTGTTAGATAACTGCCTGGATGAATAGCTTGTCTTCATCGGCAAGTTTGATGAAGGTGCCGTCCTGGAGGCGGATGAGCGGACGCGAGAGATGATTTTGATCAATCATGGCTACACGGCCTCTTTTGCCGTTGGACAAAAGAACATCTGCGCCTACATAGGCCTCTGCAATGTGCTGCAGGAAGATTAAGATGAACTGCGGATGGAAGCGCTGAAGGCCAGTGCTTTCAAATTCTGCAACTACATCGAATGGACACATACCAGCACGGTAGGTGCGGTTAGCAGTCATGGCATCGTATACATCGGCGATAGCAATCATCATAGCTGTCGGCTCGATTTCATCAGAGGTAAGCCCCATCGGGTATCCAGTGCCATCGCATCGCTCGTGGTGCTGAAGAGCAGCTAACTTGATTTTGCGGTCGAGCTTTTGATTTTTGAGCATCTCGTGACCATACTGAGGATGCTTTTTCATCATCTCAAATTCGTCACTTGAGAGAGCGCCTGGCTTCTCGATAATCTCATTAGGGATAACAGATTTGCCTACGTCATGAAGCATGCCAGCAAGGGTCAGATTGTCGAGCTCCTCGCCTTTGTATCCAATCCACTCACCAATTACTCTGGAGATGATACCAACGTTCATGGAATGAGTGTAAGTGATGTCATCTAGCTCATGCATATTGTGGAGCATATCAAGAAGAGCTACCGTGGTAGACTTGCGCTCCCATAGACGTCTTGCGCCATCTAGAATCTTCTGGGACTGAAGAGGCTCCTGTCTCAATATGAAGTCAGACAAGTGGTTCTTCATGGTCTTGACAGCCGAAGTGTAGTCCGCCTTAAATTCCTTGAACTCCTGACTGTTACGGATACGCTCGTAATATGTATCCAAAAGATAAGATGCCGGGTCATCTGGCGGAGCCTGCATCTGCTCCTCAATGCAAATTCTGCGGACACCGTAGTATCCCAGATGCATTATCATGTGAGCAGACAAAACATCACCCTTGTCTGCAAGTGTCTGTCCTCTTATAGAAAAAACATCTGCGCCCAGGACCATTCCTGGCTTCGCATCATTTATTTCAATCTCTTTCATATCCACCCCTAGTGAAACAATTACACGTAGAGTTATATTAACACAACATAGTACTAAAGTCACTATTCTCTTTTAGACTTTTACAACAATATTATTACTATGTTATACTTTACGTAATTTAATAATAGAAAGGAAGTAAAATTATGTCATCAACTGCATCAAACACTGTAAAAAATCTATGGATTGCCCAGATTGTCATTGTTGCCTGCGCATTCATCGCTGGTTGCGGCCCTGAGTTTTTCCTGTTCGCAGGCGGTATCGGCGGAGCTATCGTAGCAATGCTTGCTCTTAAGAAGTCTGCAGACGAGCTGGGCCCCAGCGAGGAGCTTGCCAAAAAATACACCATCATCCTGGTTCTTTCTGCTGTAGGCTTTGCGCTTGGATTTATCCCAGTTGTTGGTGGAATTATCAAAGGCGCTATGATGCTGGTTATCGCACTTATGACTATGCAGATAATTAATGCTATCGTTCCAAATCTCAACAGCAGACTTGAGGCAAAGGGCTTTACCGGAGTAGCTGCATTCGGAAAATATGTTCCTAAGATTACACTTGGTGTATCTATTGCAATCGCAGTACTTAGCGGTCTTGGAGCGATCCCGTTCCTTAAGGTATGCAGAAGCATCGGCGAGTGGCTTTACATGACTCTCTGTGGAATGTTCCTCGTTTACCTCATCCTTGTATGGGTTAAGGTTAAGCCAGAGGACTAATAATAAGATTCCAAAGTAAAACGCTTAGACTTTGTAATAAGCCTAAGCGTTTTTTATTGCTCCTATAGCCTCTTCTACATTCTACATCTGCAATTCCTTCAGTTCGTAGAAGCGACCTTTTTTCTCCATAAGCTCGTCATACGTTCCGAACTCCTCCAGGCCGCCGTTTCCGATTACCGCTATCTTGTCAGCATTTCTGATAGTTGAAAGTCTATGCGCTACAACCAGTGTGGTTCTGTTCTTAACCAGCTTCTCAATGGACTCTTGTATCAGCTTTTCTGAAATTGAGTCAAGTGCCGAGGTCGCCTCATCCAATATCAGTACCTTCGGATCTCTGGCAAAAGCTCTTGCGATGGATACTCGTTGCCTTTGACCGCCCGACAAGTTGCCACCATGCTCTGTAACCATGGAATCAACCCCATCCGGAAGCGAATCCACAAACTCTCTAAGATTTGCTGCATCTATTATCTGGTTTAGTCTCTCGTCAGATATATCCTCACGACCATAGGTGATATTTTGCCTAAGTGTACCCGTGAAAAGAATAGAATTCTGTGGCACCACACTTATAAACTGCCTGAAGCTCTTGTAGTTGATGTCGGCCATGTTTTCACCGTCCACATAGAGCGCTCCCTGTGTAGGCTTTATAAATCCTATGACCAGATTTAATATTGTGGTCTTACCTGCTCCTGAGCCTCCTACAAACGCTATTGTCTCACCAGCTTTAATAGATAAATTGAAGTCCTTCAGCACCGAATCATCTGCGTCAGGGTACTTATATTCTACATGTTCAAATCTGATGTCACCTTTTACGTCCTTCAGTTTTCTCTTTCTGTCATTGTCCTCAACATCACCGCTTAAGAGAATATCGCCTAATGAGTCAACTGATTCCAATCCCTTAGTTATAGTAGGAAGCAACGCGATTATGCTAGATACCTGGGCCACAATGGTAGTGAAATATGATTGGTACATAGTGATATCACCGGCCGTAATGCGTCCCGTCGCCGCCATATAACCAGTGAATCCCAGGCAGAGCACCTGGAAGACCTGGAATGCCACCCAACTGATAGATGAAAAATAGGACTGTATAATATCCAGCCTCAGACCACTTTTTGCCACGTTTCCAAGCTGTATCTCCATCTGAGCGGTCTCTGTGTTTTCCAACGCGTGAGCCCTTGTGACCGGAATCATCTCCACCATTTCCATGACTTTGACGGAGGTCTCCTCCATGTCCCTTCGGAACTGCTTATTGTGACTTTTAATCTTGCCTTTAAATGCCGCCATTATTGCTACGGCAACCGGAATCGTAAATAGGAAAAACAGGAATACCACGAAGCTTTTGGTTAAAACCACCGCCAACGCCACCGCAATGTTCATTATGATAGATATCACGGATATGAATATCTGTCTCGACAGATTCTCTATCTGCTCAACATCACGCATTATTTTCGACTGAAGTCGACCTGACTGCATAGCTGTGTGATAGCTGATTGACAGCTGCTGAAGCTTACGCACAAGCGAGCTGCGGAGGTTCATCTCCATGTTGCGGATAGTCTTTGAATATAAGTACACATGGACGTAATTAGACAATATATTCTGCCCGACCATAATAATCATAACCACCACGTTTATTACTATTCTGCGTATATAGTCATCACCTGGGTCTATGGCTATATTTATAATATTTGCAGTGACAATCGGTAATATCCATACTGGCGAATGCTTTATGAAAAAGAATACTATTGAAAAAAATAGCGACGTATAATGACCCTTATATAGGCCCAAAAGTGTCTTCAACCGATTATCTTTATTTCTGCGGAAATTCTCTAAAAACTCTTTTTCTTCCTCTTCCCACTCAATATCTATGTTCTGCGGTTTCATAGGACACTCCTTCCTTATTACTCACCTGCACACTCTACTACCTTTTTCCTTACATGTACAGTTCTTTAGCAGATACAATATTTTCTATTTTCATTAAACATGTGATATACTCTATGAAATGTGTTATGCGCAGTAACGCCCAAACGTTCTAGACGCGCTTATCCAAGATGATTTCATATATCTAGCTGAAATCATAGCACTAGGAGGATTTATGAAAAAATATAATATAGCAGTAGCTGGTACAGGTTATGTAGGCCTGTCAATGGCCACTTTGTTAAGTCAAAAAAATCATGTAACAGCTGTAGATATTATTCCTGAAAAGGTAGATCTGCTCAACAATCGTAAATCTCCGATTGTAGACCCGGAGATTGAAGACTATCTAGCAAATAAGGAGCTTGACCTCACCGCAACCTTAGATGGTGAGGCTGCATATAAGGATGCTGATTATATAATTGTTGCAGCTCCCACCAATTATGATCCTAATAAAAATTTCTTTGATACTTCTGCCGTAGAGAGTGTAATTGAACTTGCAACAAAGGTAAATCCAAATGCATACATCGTAGTCAAATCCACTGTACCTGTAGGATTTTCCACAAATGTAAGAGCTAAGTTCAACAACAATAACATCCTGTTCAGCCCGGAATTTCTGCGTGAGAGCCGCGCCTTGCACGACAATCTGTATCCATCGCGAATCATCGTAGGCACAGACATGGATACTCCTGCGCTCGTCGAAGCTGCTAATGTATTCGCAGATCTGCTGAAGGACGGCGCAATAAAGGAAAATATCGACACTCTTATTATGAACCATACTGAGGCAGAGGCTGTAAAGCTATTCGCCAACACCTATCTGGCCCTCAGAGTATCATATTTCAACGAGCTCGATACCTATGCTGAGCTAAAGGGCTTAGATACAGCATCCATCATAAAGGGCGTATCCTTGGATCCTCGTATCGGAGATTTCTACAACAACCCTTCCTTTGGATATGGCGGTTATTGCCTTCCAAAGGATTCAAAGCAGCTTTTGGCCAACTACGCAGATGTGCCTAATGACTTGATTGCAGCAATAGTCGCATCAAACCGCACTAGAAAAGACTTCATTGCTGGCCAGATATTAAAGCAGGCAGGATACTATGATTATGACGATGACACAGTATGGACTGCGGCATCAGAGAAAAACGTAACTATCGGTGTATTTAGACTTGCCATGAAGAGCAACTCTGACAACTTCCGTCAAAGCTCAATCCAAGGTGTAATGAAACGTATCAAGGCAAAGGGAGCAACGGTCATTGTATATGAGCCCACCTTGGAGGATGGTTCTACATTTTTTGGCAGCCGCATCGTCAATGACATAGAAGCCTTCAAGTCACAGTGTGATGCCATACTCACCAACCGTTATGACAAGTGCCTTGATGATGTAAAGGACAAAGTATATACCAGAGATATTTTTCAAAGAGATTAATCACTTCTCGTCATATCCCAACAGATCTCTTATGAGGCTCTCGGACACTTCCATTACGAAGACGTCCGGTGCCTCATTTTTTATGTACTCTCTAGGATAGTATGTCCAGTCACTATCATATCTATAGACACCCAAGGTGCAAGAATAATCCTGATGCAGATATGGCCACAGCTCCATTCCAAAGCTATCTCGAACCATCATTAGCTTTAGTCCATTACCGTCTACATTTTCTGTTCGCCATGGTGTCCACAGCTCTCCCTGCTCTCCAGGCAAGAAATCGGAAAACGCTTTGGCATCCCCCACTGCATAATCAACATCCTGTGGCAGATAATCTCCAAGGCCAGCCAGCACTGCCAGGTCATTTTCCATAGGCGGGATCTCTTTAACCTGCAATGATGATATGGCTGGCAATTCATCACCTAGACACTCTCCCAGCTTTGCAGCACCAATATATGCCGCCACGCCTGTCCAGTGTGAGTCGTGCTTATAATACAAGAGCTCATCTACACTGCTTTTTGCTGTCAGAAAATCATCCTTCAGATATATCACCTGGACGTCCGTATCTGACATGACATCCACCACCTGCTGCCCACGCGACACCTCACAAGGCTCTCCGTAGCAATCTGGCATATACTCACTATATATTCTCTCCTTATCAGGGACAATAAGCACTGCCATTTTACTTCCGGCATCATCGCACCAGGATTTGACGTTAAGCAATCCCGATTTTATCCTGGTCAGTTCCTGCTCGCTCAGCTGGTCGGTCCCCATGTATCCTCTAATAGTATCTCTGGTTCCTTCGTTTACAGGATTGTAAAACAGCCATCCGTCATCGCCCACTATCACCTGCTCGCCCACTGCCTGACCAAACACTTTGTAGTTTATGATGCTCCATGTTTTTATCAAAAAGGGTCTGAGTGGTAAATGATCACTGTAGTAATCTGTCAATTCAGCAGTGTAATTAGCATATTCAGTCTCACTTGCCACTGGAAACTGAGCTAATTGACGCTTCTCATCTGCCCCGACGTCTGAACGCGCAAAAATACCTAGCACAGTCGGCATCACCAAAAGCACTATAAAAATCAGTATTAAGATACGTAATTTCTTTTCTCTCATCTAGAACCTGAAATATATGAAAGGATTGTATGTGCTACCTGCAAGCGCCAAAACACACAATACATAAACTAATATCAGAAACGCCACTTCTATCCAGCTGCATTTAAGCCTATCTCTAGCCCTGCCAATCGCATTTACATTTGCAGCCACAAGCTGAAGCGGTCCACACAGCAAGACACCTGCTACAAGCATCGCTATCTCTCTACCGCCTACTACGGCTCCTAATACCAGTGGTGTGTATGTGTACTTCCACGGAAGCAGCATATGGAAAATGTATTTCACAGCATAGCTCACACTGTCCGCTCTAAATATTACCCATCCGAACATTACAATCAATACATTAAGTACAGCTGCCACTACCGGAAGTTTCTTCTGAATTTTTCCAAGTCCCATTCGCTCTAGAATCTGCCAGATTCCATGGTATAGTCCCCATAAGATGAACGTAAAGCTGGCTCCATGCCAAAGACCTGTTATTGCAAAAACGATAATTAGGTTGACATAAGTCCTAGCAATTCCCTTTCTATTACCGCCTAAAGGGATATACAGATATTCTCTAAACCATGACCCCAGAGAAATATGCCATCTACGCCAAAACTCTCCTACTGATGTCGAAATATATGGCAAATTGAAATTCTCAGGTATCTCAAATCCAAACATACCACCTAGACCTATCGCCATATCTGAATAGCCACTGAAGTCATAGTATATTTGAAGCATGTAGAACACAGCGCCTATCCAAGCTGCGGCACCTGATATTCCTGCGATATCTGTGCCATATACTTTGTCTGCTACCGCGCCTAACGTATTGGCTATCAGAACCTTTTTCCCCAGTCCGTAAATGAATCTCCTAATGCCGAGTGCTGTCCCATCTGCACTCAGTTTTCTATCAGTAATCTGGCTTCGTATTTCCTTATATTTTACGATAGGTCCTGCTATCAGCTGTGGAAAATAAGAAATATATAAAGCCATATAGAAAATATTCTTTTCTTTTTGGACTTCACCTCTATACAAATCTATTACATAGCTCATCGCCTGAAATGTGAAAAAAGAAATGCCTATCGGAAGCGCAATGTTTTTCACAGGCACCACGTCGCGCCTAAGTATTCCATTGACAGTAGCTGCCGCAAAATCAAAATATTTAAAATAGAAAAGCAAGCCTATATTGGCAACTACAGCAAGCGTAAGTACTAGCTTGGGAGACTTCTCCATCACAAGTCCCAAGCCCCAGTTCATAGTAATAGAAAGAAGCATCAATAAAATATAGACAGGCTCTCCCCAGGCATAAAAAACGAGGCTTGCAATGAGCAACACCACATTCTGTGCCTTAACAGGGAGGAACCTGCCTATTATAAACACCGCGGGCAGAAACACCCACAGAAAAATCATTGATGAAAAGACCATTACTTCTTCCTATTTGCTACATATCTGCCCAATCCCTTTGACACCAAGCTATAGACTTGATTTGTCATCACTGCCACTATTGTAACTAGAGCAATGCTCACTATATTTGTCAAAATCGGACTGTCCGTAATCTTAAGTACACTTTGCGCCCACTTATAACCAAATATCATCTGGACTGCGTACATTTCAAGCGTTGATGCTCCTATATATCTGATTACTCTGTTTTCTGGCAGCAACGATACTATGAATATTATACCTATAGCTGACGGCAATGCCATCACATAGAACATATCGGCAATTGGCTTGCTCAGCATGTTTCTATAGGCTGCATAATACATTATTACGGTCCCAAGTGCGAGCAATATTACTCCTGTAAATACTTTGAACCATGCATTATCATTAGCTATTGGCACTCTGTCTTCTAACATACACCACAGCATTCCGAGTGCAAGTGCAGGTATTCTATTCCAATAGATAAACATAGCTCGATAGCTAGTGAAAGTAGATACTAAAATACCCACTGTCAGCCAGACTGCCAGCATAAGTATGAATCCAAGCCACATATTCTTCTCATATAGCTTACGAAGAAATGGAAATGCTAAATAGAACAGCATTATTGCTGGAAGAAACCACAAAAAAGCTCCACCGCCTTTTTGCCACAGCTGAATCCCACTAGCAGTCAAAAGCAGCCTGGTGATTGTCCACCCGGACACCACTGCTGCAACTATTGAAAACAGTATGAATTTCAAGTAAACAGCTCTGAATCTGCCCAATATAAAATCCACATATTTTCCTGGAGCATGCTTTGTCAGCGAATATGCAGATAGTATGAAGAATATGTCCACCCCAATAAAGGCTGACCATCTCACATACTGCTCTATCCAGTTGCCGGGAAACACATAGACCCACAAATGAAAAATGAGTATCATCATGGCAGAAAGAGCCATTATTGATTTTTTATTATTCATTATTCAAAAGAATTTGGTGCCATAACAAAAAGCACCTTATCACCCTCTGTGTGAATCACCATTTCATCTGCCTGAGTGCAGATGTTCCAATTGAGTGTCGCCTTGGCTTTTAGCTCTTCCTCCAGAGCATTGGTATCACCTGTCTCAAAAATGTACCCCACAAATGGTATCGTTCCAATCATAGGGCAGAAGATCACAGCAGAATCAAATCCGGTGACATCTTCATTAAAGCCATTTAAAAAACCTGGCTCCATGGGCATTACAATCATGGAAACATCTTGCAGACATTCATTAGTTGTAAGCTTGTTTGCTACACTTTCAATATCTGAATCCTGCGCTATCTCAGCAACAAACTGAACCTCCAGCTTGCCTGCTATTGTTGTGGGTGCGGCCGAATCTGCATTTTCTGATTTTCCACAGCCAATCAAAGTGCAAACTATCATTGTCACTGTAAGTACCAGCGATACTATTTTCTTTTTATTCATGCCACCTCCTTCTACGCCAGCCACTGACTGATTAGTATAGATAACTTACTACTATCAAGTGGTTTAGCGACATGATCATTCATTCCGGCATCTAGTGCCGCCATAATATCTTTAACAAATGCACTAGTCGACATCGCGATTATTGGCAAATTAGCTGTATCGCTCCTGTCCATGCTTCTAATGGTTCGGACTGCATCAAGAGCACTACCGCATGGCATATCGATGTCCACCAGTACCAGATCCAGTTCGCCCTCAGCTGAGCTTGTAATAACATCTATCGCATTAGCACAGCTATGCGCAATGATTGGTATCACTCCAGCCTCTTTCAATACGTACTCTGCCACCTCAGTGTCTAATTCATCATCTTCTATGAGAAGTACTCTGATACCAGCAGTACCCAAGCCCGAGCTCTTAGCTAGCTCCGCCTCGGTGCGCTTATCTATCTGAAGCGGAAAATCAATCACGAGCTTATCATCCAACTGCAATGTTCCACGCAGTTTCTGCACCATCGTCCTTATGGTATCCTCATCTTCGCCTAAGCAAAGAGGCATATTGGTTGTCTCTATAGATACTCTATGATTCGTAACATTCTGTGAAGCGCAGTGTTCCTGGAATGTTATGGTAAGTGTCCCACCCTTTTTTCCGTTGCGAATAATGCTGTCCAATATAATCTGCCACAGCTTCTTTACATATATTCTAGAGCATGTGATATTCGGATGATTTATGACACCCAGCGCTATGCTTTTATAACCAATTCCTACCTTTTCAGCCATTGAGGCATATATGGAATTCAACTCTCTTGCCGTGTCATAGACATTGAACGATTCAAAAAGGAGAATGTCCGCATCAAGCTCAAGCTCGCTCTTATCCACGATCTCATTTACCATCTTCTCGAGCTTAGCAGATGCTTCTAATATTTTGTGAGCATAATCAACAGTCTGGCTTCTATCGTCAGATTTTTCTATCATGTGAGCCATGCCCTTGATTCCATTTATCTCAGTGCGGAGTCTATGAGACACCTGCATCAAAAACTCTAACTGCTCTGCTACGCACTGTGATTTCTTGTCAATCTCATTCTCATTTACAGCATCCGGCGCCATGGCACTTATATAAGTGCATACATCATTCACATACTCCTTATTCAGACTATAAAAAGTCATCGTATGCTCTCGTCTAGACTTTACTAGGTCCGCATCCGTGAGTAGCTTCATATGATGTGATAAAGTCGGCTGAGATATTTCTAGCTGTTCCAATATCTCAGTGGCGCACATTTCACTCCCCATTAATAGGTGCACTATTCTGACACGATTGCTATCGCCTAATGTTTTAAATAATCTAGTTGCCTCATCCAGTAGCATAGTTTCTCCCCCTCGCTCTGTATGTATGGTATTTCAGAGCCTATTATAGCACAGAATAGATGATTGACTATATTATTTATTGATATTCGTGAAAGTAGTTGTGATAAACGATTACTCTCACAGCCTGCTTTTGTTCTTGCACTTGTCACACGTACCGCACTCACCGCCTCGGTCAGAGCAACATCCCGACTTATTGCGTTTAATCATTTTCCATACAGCAAATGCAAGCAGCGCTGCAATAAGAATAATAATGATAATGTCCCAAATATTCATCCTACACACCTATACGAACAGATTACCTACGAGGTGAAAGATAAATGCAACCAACCATGCTACCGCACACTGCCATACAACCATGAAGATTGCCCATTTGTGCCCAAGCTCCCTGCGCACTGAAGCTATTGCTGCGATGCAGGGGGTATATAGTAGGCTGAATACGAGAAGTGTACCTGCTGCCAGAGGTGAAAGCACTGCTGCCACTCCTCCCTGGGCTCCAAACAGCACCTCAAGTACAGAAACCACGCTCTCCTTCGCCATAACTCCGCTTATCAAAGATGTACATATTCTCCAGTCATTAAGTCCGAGCGGCTTAAACACAGGTGCAATGCATCCTGCTATCAGCGCCATCATACTGTCTGCAGAGTCCTGCACCAGATTCAGGTGCGTATCAAAGCTCTGGAAAAACCACACAACAATCGTAGCTATTAAAATCACAGAAAATGCCTTCTGCAAGAAATCCTTGGCCTTTTCCCACATCAGCTGCACCGTACTTCTTAGACTCGGCAATCTATAGTTAGGGAGCTCCATTACAAACGGCACCGCTTCACCTCTAAACAGCACAGCCTTGTAGAAGCACGCAACCAAGATGCCTACTATTATTCCACCCACATACAGCGCTGTCATCACCAGGCCACCCTTTCCAGGGAAAAAGGCGTTGACAAAAAAAGCATATATTGGAAGCTTCGCTGTACAACTCATAAACGGTGTCAGCAAAATTGTCATTTTTCTGTCTCGCTCTGACGGAAGTGTTCTGGTTGACATAACTGCAGGAACAGTGCAGCCAAAACCGATGAGCATTGGCACTATGCTTCGTCCTGACAGACCTATTTTTCTTAGCATCTTATCCATGAAAAAGGCCACTCTGGCAATATAGCCACTGTCCTCCAGCATAGATAAAAAGAAGAACATTACCACTACTATAGGCAGAAAGCTCAGTACTCCTCCTACGCCTTCAAATATTCCATCGATGACAAGCCCACGTATGGTTACATTGACGTTTGCAGCTTCCATCGCCCTTGCTGTAGCTTCGGTGAGTGCTTCTATTCCCATTTCAAGCAGACTCTGAAGCCATGCTCCTATAACATTAAAGGTGAGGTAGAAAACTAATGCCATGAGTCCTACGAAAACAGGAATGGCTGTAAATCTGCCTGTGAGCACCTTGTCAATCCTGCGGCTTCTAACATGCTCCTTGCTCTCTTTTGGCTTAATGACAGTATTTTTTCCAACGGCCCTTATAAACGCGTAGCGCATATCAGCCATTGCCGCACTACGGTCAAGTCCTCGCTCCTTCTCCATCTGAAGGGTGATATGCTCCAGCATCTCCTTTTCATTATCATCAAGCTCAAGCTGAGCTAATATATGCTGGTCGCCTTCGACTATTTTGCTAGCCGCAAATCTGACTGGTATACCTGCTTTTTTCGCATGATCTTCAATAAGATGGCATACCCCATGCAGGCAACGGTGCACAGCTCCACCATTCTCGTCCTCACCGCAAAAATCCATTCTAAGCGGACGTTCCTGATATGTAGCCACATGTATGGCATGAAGTATAAGCTCCTCTATACCTTCATTTTTGGCCGCAGAAATCGGAACCACAGGTACCCCCAGCATTTCCTCCATGCGGTTAATATCGATAGAGCCTCCGTTTCCTGTGAGCTCGTCCATCATATTTACAGCTATTACCATTGGCATACCCATCTCGAGCAGCTGCATTGTGAGATATAAATTTCTCTCAATATTGGTAGCATCGACTATATTGATGATGCCATGAGGCTTTTCATCAAGCACAAAATTGCGAGACACCAGCTCCTCATTCGTATACGGTGACATAGAATAAATTCCGGGCAAATCCGTAATCTGGGTATTATCATAGCCAATAATTGCCCCGTCCTTTCTGTCCACAGTAACTCCAGGGAAATTACCGACATGCTGGTTAGCGCCTGTAAGTCTGTTAAACAGAGTTGTCTTGCCACAATTTTGATTACCTACCAGCGCAAAAGTAAGGCGTGTCCCCTCCGGAAGCTTATCCTCGTCCTCCTTGTTATGGTGTACACCCGGCTCACCTAATGCAGGGTGGATGGATTTATTGGGATGAACAGACTTACCCGGGTGGCATACTGATACAGACTCAATATCCTCCCTCTGTTCGATCCTATCCTCGTTCTGGCCTTCTTCACATTTTGTCACCTGTATTCTGGCTGCATCATCAAGCCTTAATGTGAGCTCATATCCATGTATCCTAACCTCAACAGGATCCCCCATAGGTGCGAACTTCTCCACAGTCACCATCGCACCTGGTATGATACCCATATCCAGAAAATGCTGCCTGAGAGCGCCTTCGCCTCCTACCTCTTCAACTATTCCACTCTCTTTTATTTTTAAATCTCGTATTGTCATATTATTTCTCTAGTCTCATCTTCCAACCATGCATCATAAGGTATGCCGCCATTGACTCCGCGCTGGTACCCTCGCTTACGAAGTCCGGGCAGCCACACACCTGGCGGATAATACCCAGATCATCGACGTATGCATCCATAGTGTCAGCCACCTTATCTGCATATATTTTATACTCCATTGGCAGCCATTTACCTTCAATTCCTCTGTAGATTGCAGCCGCCATCATCATAGCTGCAGCCCCCTCAACAAAGGAGCTTTCATCATCCAGAAAGTCATGAAATCTGCCATCTCCCAGCTGGTATTTCAGCATATTGTCAAGCAGCTCTTTGCCCAGCTGCTCCAGCTTTTCTGCGATTTCTATTTTGCCTTGCTCTCTAGCAGACTTCGCCACTCGTGCTATCCCTAAAAGTGCCCAACCATTTCCTGTTGCCCACAGCTTTTTCCGCACGTACTCATTATTGCCGGCATCGAAAATATGGTAGAGCAAGCCCGTCTTTTCATCCTGCAGATACTTCATCATACCTACAATCTGCTTATATGCTTCCTCTGTCTCTCCCATGACTGCCAGAAATGGCGGCGCCATATAAATGGAGTCTACCCAGATTTGCGCCGGTGAATATTCTGGCCAAAAGCTTATTTCATTGTGCCATAGTATATCCTCGTCAGTCCTGGGGGCTGCATTCATAAGAAAGCTCAGCATTCTGTCTGCTGCGTTCTTATAGAAATCATTTCCCGTCGCTTCATATGCGCGGAAAACCACTTCCCCACATGCTGCCGGGTCTGTCACTGCTATGTTGTCGCCTGTCACTGCAAATCTGCCATCTGCCGTCTGCCTTAGGACTGCATCATGTGCCATAGCGTATGCCGTCGTGTAATCTCCCAGCTCATACAGTGCCTGCATGCACACACCCTGCTCCCAGGGATACCTTTGCACAGCCAGCATTGCCATCTTTACCTGTTCTATCTTTGCCATTATTCAGCCTTCTTTTCTATTATAGATGTCAATTGATTACGGCATAACTCATTCAATGTTATTCGCAATCCGCTTCGCTACTTGCTCGTATACAATTACTACTTTTTTTACATTTTAGCAGAAATAATTACGGTTTTGATATTGTTATTTTTTTGACAATCTCAAACGCTAGTTGTATAATTCTTTTATCAAAGAAACACTCTTTGATATTTAGAAAAGGAGGGGCTAACATGACAGATACCACTAATATGAATATAAATTTTGAAAAGTTGAGAAAACGTCTTATGGTAAAAGAATTTATGTCAAGTCTTGTATATCATACTTATGTTGAATACTTTGGGCGCGCACGTGATGCCACTCCAGAGCAGCTTCTAGACATTGCTAGAAAATACAACATTAACCTGGATCATTATCGACTCAAATAAAACAATAGCCCATGAAATTAGTCTTTCTAATCTCATGGGCCATATTTTTATTTACATACAATCATTTTACATCCACCAGCTCATATACCATCACAGGAACTGTCTTCCCCTTGAGTGGTATCTCGCCTACCGGGTTGACTACTATTCTATCTCCAAGTATATCTATTACATCCTGCGACAGCAGTACCTGCCCGGCCTTTGCATTTGCTTCAAGACGTGCTGCTGTATTTACAGTATCACCGATGGCTGTATAGTCCATTCTAAAGTCGCAGCCGATATTTCCCACTACAGCATCTCCACAGTGTACCCCCACTCCAAAGCCTACAGTCTTGCCGGTTAATGCAAGCGCCTTTTCTTTTATGGCCTCGCTGCCAGCTACTATGTCGTGAGCAGTACGCACTGCTTTGTAAACATAGTCATCTAAATCGAACGGAGAATTGAATACTGCCATAGTGGCGTCCCCGACAAATTTGTCCAATGTTCCATAGTTATTAAAAATAGATGTCGTTGTAAGTGCGAGATACTCATTAAGTATCTCCACAACCATCTCAGGCTCAAGTGCCTCTGACAATGTGGTAAATCCTCTGATATCCACGAAGAGAACTGCTATGTCTCGTTTTTGTCCTCCAAGCTTAACCTCAAAGTCACCTTTTTTTGCGATAGCATCTACTACCTCAGGCGACACATACTGCCTGAATGCTTTAAGCACCTTTCTTCGCTTCAGCACTTCCTCCAGATAATGAAGCACTATGACCCCAATATAGCCAAGTACAATCCCCAGCATTAAGGCAAATACCGGAAGATATTTATGATTATTGGCACAGGTTATTCCCGCAAATATCTGTATTGCAATCAGTACCGCTCCGGAAATGCCCGCTACAAGAAGTGACACATTTTGTGCCAGTAGCATAAATGCCATCACAACAAGTGCATATACCAAGGACGGAATAAAAGGCTTAACCTTGGTCATATACCGGCCATTTGCTATAGCTTCTAAAATATTGGCATGAATCTCTACACCATACATCTGGTTAGAATGTGAAGTTGGCACATTGTACGCATCCATCATACCAGGAGCATAGGCTCCTATAAATACTATGCTGCCCTTAAACGCCTGCTTTGGAATCCTGCCCTCTACCACATCTGAAAACGACAATGCCTCATAGTCTCCCGGCTTACCAGTGTACCTGATCATAAGGCTCTGGCCCGCATCTGTATCCGGAATATTGATACTCATCAGGCCCTTTTCTTCAAGGACTCTTGCAGTAGCAAATGCAAGGCACAGCGCATCATTTTCCCCGTCATATATAGTTGGAAAAAATGCTCTAACTGCCGAGTCTGACTTATCATTTATGGTATTGGCAAATCCGACTGTAGCATACTCCATCAAGCCATCATAGGGATACTCCACCTGCTCTGTATGAAGTGAGTTGATGTACTTCTTGCCATTAGCATCCTCTTCTATGCTTGCCTTGAATACAAGATTAGAAGCACAAACCACTCCGCCAGCATTTTCGGCAGCCCTGGCAAAAGCCATATCCGCTGTCTCGTCCGTATCTCCCTGCAGTATCAAATCGAAGACACATATCGACGGGGCATTCTCCTCGTCCTCATAGAGTACATTTAGCAAATCTGCATATCTCTGCCGCGGCCAGGTCTTGTACGCCCCATACTCACTCATTGATTTTTCATCTATAGCTATAATCTTAATATCATTATTAAGTGCTACAGGTCTTTGGTACAGAGCATCCGTAACCACGTTGTCTATTCTGTTAAATAATCCTGTAATACTAAACAGGAAAGTTAGTGTCCCTGCGACGAGGGACACTAACAATTGCTTTATCCTACTTTTTCTTTCCAAATCTTATTTCCTGCATCATCTGTGCTTAAGTCAAACTCTTTAGTTTGAACAAACGTATCATAAATTCCTGAAGCTGGCCTAGACTCACGATAACGGTCCTCCTTTAAGGTATTTCCATCAATGGTATACCTGGCCTGCTGTCCAAGAGTTATAGTTCCTGGCTGATCAGATGAAGAAGGAATCGTATAATCAGCATATCCTGTCAGCTTTCCATCCCCGTTGTATGTTGGAGTTAGAGAACCAAGAGTCGCTCCATTGCCTTCATTATCCACAGCGGCTGTAGGATCTGCTACCCAGCCTGTTATTTTTCCATCTGCATCCTTAACCGCGCTGTAGCCCAGAGAACCGTCTGCCTTTACAAGTCTTGTATCTGTATCCGTCTGATGATAGCTATAACCAGGATACGTTACCGCTCCTGTTGCATCAACTGTAGCCGCTGTACCGTCTGGAGCATTTGCATATCCGCCGGCACCACCCGAAGGTGTAGTTCCATCTCCCGACGGGGTGGTTCCATCTCCCGACGGCGTGGTTCCATCTCCTGACGGGGTAGTTCCATCTCCCGATGGCGTGGTTCCATCTCCTGACGGCGTTGTTCCA
>JAZLKM010000031.1:0-34549 GCA_045597645.1 Lachnospiraceae bacterium
TCTTATCTAACAATTCCTGCGCTTCCTTCACCTCCTCAGTCTGAGTCTTACCTTCCTTCTCACAGTAATCATCCAGCTGTTTTCTCTCTGCCTCAGTTACACGAAATCCTATTTTAAGTTTCCTTACATTTTCTATCTTTGGTCTTCCCATTACTGCCATGACCAATACCTCCTATAATTCATATCTTCCTAAGAAATCTGCAACAAAAGACTTCATCTCATCAACCACTGCTACCGGCCCAGCAACTTTTACTTCATCGCCTAAGCTCATAATCCACGCAAAGAACTGTGGACTAATTGCCACATCTACATGTGTGTAGGAATTCTTATCATCAATAGGAGCAATGGTTATGTCCTTACCAAAGGCCTATTCTCAGGTAACGCTTCATTCATAGCTGCTATCATTGTGTACTGAGTAACATTTTCAAGATTTGAATGGTTCTTTAGTGCATCAATCTGTTTCTGTTTTATATACCCATTTTCATGGATGTACTCATATATCCACTGCTGTACTGACTCATCAAAATACGAAATATCTACTGCCATTGTTATAGGCAGCTTCCTTTCATCGACATACTTAAGAAGATCGTCATTCAAATAGGTGAGTCTTATGTACTTTTGAACTTGTCTGCCTTTTATTCCAAAAGCTTCACCTGCGTCATAACATGACCTTCGCTCAATAGAAGACTTCTCGCACTCAGTGCGACAAGTTCCTTGATGCCTAATAGCATCCATTTTCATTTTTAACGCATAGGCTTTTTCACTAGGAAGTAGCTCCTCTCTTTGAATATTTGCATCCACCATAATAACGGTGGCTTCGTCATCATTTAATTGCTTTGTAAATGCCGGGATTTTTTCTAACCCCAGCTTCATAGATGCATGAAGTCTCCTATGACCAGATAACATCTCATATTTTCCGGAGCCGATAGGCCTAACTATAACCGGATTTAGAACTCCATTAACCTTTATGCTTTCTACTAGGTCTTCCATTCTCTCATCATCTACTACCCTAAACGGATGATTTGCAAATGGTACGATTTTATTTACGTCAAGAAGGACTGCTTCTTCTATGCTTTCAGGAACACCCAGCAATTCATCTATTGAAGTCAGCTTGATTTTATCGGTTACTCTACTTGCCATTTTCAATTACCTCCTTTGTAAGTGATGTATATGCCAAAACGGCCTTTCCTTTGGGGTCATATGAGTATATACTTGTCCCTTCTACTGAAACCTCTGCCGCTCTTACTGATAGTGGAATTTCCGTATCAAAGACCTTTATCTGAGAAGAATATGTATCGTAGACTAACATCGCTATATCTCTGGCATAGTTTGTTCTGTTATCGACCATTGTTATCAGTATTCCCTCTATCTTTAGATCTTGATTAAGCTGCTTTTTTACCCTTACTATTGTTTTTATCAACTGCTGTAATCCCTTTACCGGCAAATATGCGGCCTGCACTGGTATTAACACTGAATCAGCACATGCCAGTGCGTTTATGGTCATCATTCCTAGGCTAGGCATACAATCTATGATTATGTAGTCATAAAACTGCCTTATCTGATCAACCAAGGCTTTTAATATTAGCTCTCTACTCATGACGTGAACAAGCGAAACTTCTATTGCTGAAAGTTCTATATTAGCCGGTATTAAATCAACTCCTTCTTTATGATGTCTTACTACTTGTTTCAGACTCAACGTCTCATCATTTACAGTAGCCTGCATTAAATCTGCTAATGTATGCTCCATCTCATCTGGTTCCTGAAATCCCAGACTGATTGTCATTGATCCCTGAGGATCTGCATCAATCAATAACACCTTGTACCCTTCCTTCGATAACCCAATTCCAAGGTTTACACAGGATACCGTCTTTCCTACTCCTCCTTTTTGGTTGGTCACTGCAATCACCTTACATTTTTCGCTCATTGATGACTCCTTTCTTTGATATAAAAACTATTCCATGACATTGACTGTTAATTCGAGTGTCTTTTTGAAAAATAAAAAAGCACCTTTTTAGTTTGACAACTAAAAAAGTGCTTTCTGACAGCTTTTTCTTCTTGAAAAACGTATTATCAGGTATTATCACCTACTATAAACATCGTTTTTGATGTCTATTTGATGTCCTTCTTATACGCTTATCATCAATAAACCTTAATTATTCAGGATTAATCCTGTACGTAAGGCATGATTGCTACGTGTCTTGCACGCTTGATTGCTGAAGTAAGCTCTCTCTGGTGCTTTGCGCAAGTACCAGTGATACGACGCGGAAGAATCTTACCACGCTCTGAAACATACTTCTTAAGCTTTGCTGCGTCCTTGTAGTCAATTACATTGTCTTTGCCACAGAATACGCAGACCTTTTTTCTTCTATGCATAGGACGTCTCTTTGCTGGAGCTGCGCCCTCGGTCTTGTTGTAAGCCATGATTTACCTCCGATTTACGTAAATGGTAGCTCGTCCTCGATACTATCCGGAATGTTCATGAAGCCATCGCTAGGTGCTGATCCACCCATGTTTGATGATTCTCCACCATAGTTGCCACTTGTGGTAGATGATGCATTTCTGCTCTCAGCAAATTCCACGGAGGTTGCCATGATTTCCATGCCATAAACCTTATTTCCGTTCTTGTCAGTGTAGTTGTTATTGCGAAGCTCGCCTTCAATGACAACCTTGGTTCCCTTGCGAAGGTACTTCTCTACGAACTCACCAGTCTTGTTGAAAGATACACAGTTGAAGAAGTCTGCGTCCGGCTCCCCTTCGCGCTTAAATCTGCGGTCAACTGCAATGCTATAACGTGCAACTGCGGTGTTACTTGCCCCACCATATCTAACTTCCGGGTCACGAGTTAAACGACCCATCATAATTACTTTATTCATATTAGGCCTCTTTCTTTATGCCTCGTCTTTTCTAACGCATAAGAATCTGAGAACGTTATCCATAATACGAACTTCTTTTTCCACCTGCTCAGGACAATCTGAATCTGCTTCGAACTGGATGAAATAGAAGTATCCTTCCTTCATCTTCTGGATCTCGTAAGCAAGGCGCTTCTTGCCCCACTCCTCAACCTCAGATACCGTTCCGTTGTAACGTGCAATATATTCCTTTGCCTTCTCAACGGTGGCAGTTCTCGCATCGTCCTCAATCTTAGCATTTACGACAAGTGCTAATTCATATTTGTTCATGCGATTTCCTCCTTTCGGTCTATGGCCCGCCCCTCAGCATCCCGCCGGACGCATCTTGCGAGCAAGGATTGTGTACCACGAGTGACCATAATAACACGGTATGGCTAAATTTGCAAGACTATTTTGTTCCGAATATTCTGTCTCCTGCATCGCCGAGGCCTGGGCAAATATAGGCATTTTCATTAAGTTCTCTGTCAACTTGTCCTACATAAAGCTGTACATCCGGATGTGCATCATGCAGTCTCTTTATTCCTTCTGGTGCTCCAATGATGCAGAGGAACTTAATCTTTTTGCCTCCATGCTTCTTGATGAAATCTACAGCTGACACTGCTGATCCACCAGTTGCGAGCATAGGGTCTACTACTACAATAGTTCTCTCATCTATTGGATCCGGGAGCTTGCAGTAATACTCATGTGGCTCATGTGTCTCCTCATCTCTGTAGAGTCCAATATGACCTACCTTTGCAGATGGAACAAGCGCCTGTATACCACTTACCATTCCAAGTCCTGCTCTAAGTATAGGCACAATTGCAAGCTTTCTGCCTGCTATAACTGGTGTCATACATGTCTCGATAGGAGTCTCAACCTCAACGTCCATAAGCGGAAGGTCTGAAAGAGCCTCATATCCCATGAGCATTGCTATCTCTTCTACAAGAGATCTGAATTCGTTTGTTCCTGTGTTCTTATCGCGAAGTCTCGATATCTTGTGCTTGATAAGCGGATGTGTGAGACAGGTTACATTTTCCAATGCTTCCATATTACTTCTCCTCCTTAAATCCCTTCTCGCCAGTGGTGTCCTTCTTGATACCCTGTGCATTATCAAAATCCTTACCTGGAAGGATTGCGTTCAGAAGAATACCAAAGATTGCTGCAAGAGCAAGTCCGGTAAGAGTAATTGATGTGCTTCCGATGGTAAAAGTAAGTCCATTTGAGAATCCAAGACCGCATACCATGATTACTGCTGCGATTACAAGGTTACGTGACTTTGTGAAGTCTACCTTGTTCTCTACTACGTTACGAACACCGATTGCTGAAATCATTCCGTAAAGGATGAAGCTTACACCACCGATGATTGATGCCGGCATTGAACCGATAATTGAAGATACCTTCGGGATAAAGCTAAGAACAACTGCGAAACATGCTGCAATACGTACCACACGAGGGTCGTGTACCTTTGAAAGCTCAAGTACTCCTGTGTTCTCTCCGTATGTGGTGTTAGCAGGTCCACCGAATGCTCCGGAAAGTGCTGTTGCAAGACCATCACCGATAAGTGTGCGGCTAAGTCCCGGCTCCTCAATGAAGTTCTCGCCACAGGTTGCGCTGATTGCTGAGATATCTCCGATATGCTCCATCATTGCTGCGATAGCGATTGGTGCCATTACGAGAATTGCTGTGATATCAAACTTGCATAGGAAGAACTTAGGAAGTCCTACTACGCTTGCTGCTGCCACTCCTGAGAAATTGAGAATTGCTGAGCCATCTGCATTGGTCATTCCACATGCGTTAAAAATTACTGCACATACATATGACACTACTACACCCATGAGAATTGGAATAATTCTGAACATTCCCTTGCCCCAAATATTGAAAACAATAATGGTTGCAAGTGCTATTACTGCCAGAAGCCAGTTAGTAGATGCATTATTGATAGCTGAAGGTGCAAGAGAAAGTCCTATGCAGATGATGATTGGTCCAGTTACTACCGGAGGAAGGTATCTCATTACCTTCTTTACTCCTACCAATCTGATGATAAGTGCAAGAACCAGGTAAAGTGCACCTGCTACTACAATACCTCCACTTGCATATGCAAGCTTCTCAGCTGGTGCCATTCCTGCGTATTTTCCAGTATCGAGGTTTGCTACAGTTGCAAATCCGCCGAGGAATGCAAATGATGAACCTAAAAACGCCGGTACTTTAAATTTCGAACAAAGGTGGAAAAATAAAGTGCCGACGCCTGCAAAAAACAGTGTAGCTGATACGGATAGTACGTCATCTTCGCCAAAGTAACCACTAACGAGAATCGGTACAAGAATTGTTGCGCCAAACATAGCGAACATGTGCTGAAGTCCAAGGACAAGCATTTTCGGTACGCCCAGTGTACGCGCGTCTTTGATTGGTTGTGTTTCGTTCATAACGATCTCCCTTCTATAATTTCCTGCCGACTATTTTAGCACATATAAATATAAGAAGGTAGTAATTTTTCAATGTAATTAACAATCCCCTGAGCCTGTGCTCAGGGGATGCCTTTTTATTCTTTATAATTTTGAAAATGCTTCTCCAAGGCCCATCTGAAGCACCAAATCTGCCTTGTGATCCATCGGGGTTGCGCTCTTATTTATCAGCACCAGCTTGCTTCCTCTGTAATAATCTACGAGGCCTGCTGCCGGATATACAGTAAGGCTTGTTCCGCCTATTATCAGCATATCTGCCTTCGAAATATAATCTATAGACTTGCTGATAGTCTCATTGTCCAGCCCTTCTTCATATAGGACTACATCTGGCTTTATTATCGAGCCACATTTGCTACATTTTGGAACCGGATTGGAATTTTGAGCTATAAAATCAACGTCATAAAACTCCCCACAGCCTGTACAGTAGTTTCTGAGGGTGCTGCCATGAAGCTCCAAAACCTCCTTGCTGCCTGCTCTTTGGTGCAGCCCATCTATGTTCTGGGTCACTACTGCTCGGAGCTTTCCCACCTGTTCCAGCTCTGCCAGCTTCTTATGCGTTATATTTGGCTCTACACCTTTTACAATCAACTTATCCACATAAAACCTATAGAACTCTTCTGGCTTTCTCATGTAAAATGTGTGGCTAAGTATCGTCTCCGGAGGGTAGTCATACTTCTGATTATACAAACCATCCACACTTCGAAAATCTGGGATTCCGCTCTCAGTAGACACCCCTGCGCCACCAAAAAAGACAATATTATCCGAATCGTTTACCCATTCCACAAATTTTTCTATATCTGTCATACTCTTGCACCTTCACGATATGCCCACAACAGCTCCTCTAGGTCTGCTATTTCTCCCAAGAGTCTTCTACCTATATCAGTATCTCGTACCATTAGTCGCTGTCTCTCTTCTTCCACCACCTGTGACTCTGATTCTATATCTCGGTTTTCCTCAAGTACTTCTGCTATGCTGGAAAAGGGTCTATGCGCTTTTATCCTCAGTCCATGAGAATTGAAAATCAACGTGTATCCTGCTATTCCTGTGGTCTTTTGATATCCTCTGCAGAATCCTCCATCAATCACAAGCAACTTACCTTCTGCCCTAACAGGCATCTCCCCTTCCTTTGTTTTTACCGGAGTATGTCCGTTAATGATGTGCGAGTTTCTCTCATAGAGCCCAAATTCATGCAGTATCATAGCGCAGTACTTTTCCTGCTCGTAATACTTATAATATGCGTTACTCTCTTCCTCCCAAGCCGACTTATCGTCGATAAACGCCCTCTCAAAAGTGCGTACAACACGGCCAGATAGTGGTGAGAGTGGGCCTATCCATAGATACCACATGAAATCAATGGCATCTCTATCTTTGTTATTGTAAAAAGCTCTTCTTGCTTTGGCATCTACTTCATCCATAAATGCCTTGCCTTGATATCTGGAGCCTCCCAGAACTATTCCTTTGAAGTTGCCCTGCTCATCCATGGGTATGCAGCCATGATATATGAGATTGCCGTTAAATATTCTGTACATGCTTCCTCTGCGGTACAGGAACTCTACATGCTCATGCAGTCTCTTACTGTGCAAAAATGCTTGCCGCATCTGCTCTATAATCATGAACTCTTCATCGGTCAGCTTGTATGGATCCTCTGGATTTACCGTTGGAAAATCTACAGTGTTTAGCTTGTACTCTCTATCACCATCGATTATGACCGTTCCCTTTTTCAGATCCATCTTATCTAGGAGCAATCTGTCATCCATACCATACTCTGGATGGTCTTTTATCAACATGCCTTCCAGCTTGAACAGTATGATGGTGATTGCCTTCATTGCCGCCTTCATAGGATCTTCATCCTTGTAAGTTTTTTCCGCAAACAGAGTCAGCTCTCTCAAGCTAATTCCATAGCCACCTTCCAGCATTTCCTCACTATGGTACTTTATGCTGTGCCTTACACAAGTGGCTACGCTGGCATAGTTGCCACATGCCGCTCCCATCCAGAGAATATCATGGTTACCCCACTCTATATCTAATGAATGATGCTTTATCAAAAGATCCATTATCTTGTCTGCATCTGCACCTCTGTCATAGATATCTCCTACTATGTGAAGATGATCTACTGCCAGTCTTTTTATGAGCGAAGATAACGCTTCTATGAACCCATCTGTTATATCCAGACTAAGTATTGTGTTAATAATCTCAGTGTGATATCTCTCCTGATTGTCATCTTCATCTTTTTGTACGTGAATCAACTCATCTAATATATAAGAGAATTCTGCAGGCATCGCCTTTCGTACCTTAGATCTGGTGTACTTTGATGACAATAATTTTGCCAACTCTATCAATCTGTTAAGCACCATCCTATACCACTGTTCCGATGCTTGCCCATGGCTCTTTTGGAGTTTAAGCTTCTCCCTTGGATAATATATAAGTGTACACAGCTCCTTTATCTCTCCTGGAGTAATAGTATCTTTATATAGAAGCAGGACCTTCTCTCGTATTACTCCTGAACAATTATTTAATATATGAAGAAACGCCTCATACTCTCCATGAAGGTCACTCATAAAATGCTCTGTTCCCTTTGGCAGGTTCAAAATAGCATTTAAGTTTATTAGCTCCGTACATACCGATGGTATGCTTGGATATTTCTCTGATAATAGTTTTAAATACTTGTTCGCATCATTCTGCTGTACCATTTTCGTCCTGTTCCTCCAGTAGTCGCTTATATATCTCGCTCTTGGACACTCCTAGGTCCTTCGCAGCCATTTTCATGGCCTCTTTCCTATCTTTTCCTTGGTTTACATAATATTCAACATGTTCCGTAGTGCTTATGCCGTCCCATTGTTCTATTCTTTCCTGCTGCACCTGCTCCTTTGTTTTCCCCGCTATGCACAGCACATATTCCCCCCTGGGAGAATTTTCTTCATAATATTTTATGGCTTCTCCCAGCGTCAGTATTATCTTTTCTTCAAACTTCTTAGTAAGCTCACGACATATTGTCAGCTCTCGCTCCTCGCCTAGAGCTTGTGCCAAATCCTTTATCGTCACCGTCAGATGATGCGGTGACTCATACAGTACTATGGTTCTTGTCTCAGACTTTAGTTCTTCTATTATTCTCTGTCTTTCCCTCTTCTCTCTTGGCAAAAATGCTTCAAATGCAAACCTTCTGCATTCCTGTCCTGAACTTGTCACTGCCGCAATCACTGCTGCTGGCCCTGGGACAGCCT
This sequence comes from Lachnospiraceae bacterium, assembly GCA_045597645.1. Taxonomy (GTDB): domain Bacteria; phylum Bacillota; class Clostridia; order Lachnospirales; family Lachnospiraceae; genus JAKSSE01. Next base: position 8,572 of record JAZLKM010000031.1, read on the forward strand.
CGACCCTAATACCCGCTTCATAACATTTTTTTACCAGCTCCTCACCAGGATCAGATATCCCAGGTGTTCCCGCGTCTGTTATCGCCGCAATGTTTGCGCCTGACAGCAACTTACCTACTAATGTATCTGCCTTGTCTAATTTGTTAAATTCATGATAGCTTGTTAGCGGCGTATTTATCTCATAATGCGCTAGAAGTGGTGCCGAGGTACGTGTATCCTCCGCGGCTATTAGGTCCACTTCCTTCAATATTCTCACTGCTCTAAATGTCATATCCTCCATATTTCCTATGGGGGTTGCTACCAAATACAATATTCCGCTCATTTATTGATCCTTCGGCACATCGTCCGTATAGTTACCGTCCTTGTCGTATATTACCAGTGGTTTTTCCACTGTCAGCTGAGGTCTTCCTCCTCTAGCCCCTTCCAACAAAACCATGTTTGGAGCCTTATCCACATATGGATATACTAGTCTCATACGCTTTGCTTCCAAGCCGTACTTTGTCATCTTAGATAGTATCTCTGGGAGTCTGCTAGGTCTATGAACCATATAGAACTGCCCTCTTGGATGCAAAAGCCTTGCCGCCTGACTGAGCACATCATCTAACGTGCAATATATCTCGTGCCTGGCTATATTCTTAGCACTGTTGGGATTATGTAAACCCGATTGTGCCGGCATATAGGGCGGATTTACTGTCACAACATCAAAGCTCGCCGGCTTGTATATATTTGCTGCATCCTTTACATCACCTTGTGTTATCGTTATCAAGTCTGTCAGCCCATTACCTTCTATACTGCGAACTGCTCTTTCCGCCGATGCCTCTTGCAGTTCCAATGCATCTATATGTCCCGCTTCTATTTTCGCAGCTAGCAGTATGGGGATTACTCCTGTTCCCGTACACATATCCAAGACTTTTGCTCCCGGCTTTGTCTCCACATAATTTGCCAGCAGTACAGCATCCATTCCAAAACAAAAACTATCAGGATCCTGTATCACCTGATAGCCTTTACAATTTAAGTCATCAAGCCTCTCTCCGTCACGGAGCTTCCATTTTTCAAGATTCATTCTGCTCACTCTTCGGTTGATGCTTTCTATTTTTATTATTTCTTCCGTTGTGTCCTCTGTGGTGATTGTTTCGCTTTTTCTCTCCGCCACCGTTCTCTTGACCTTCGGTCTTCTCTTCCTTTTCCTTTGCTGGCTGCTGCTCCTTTGGCTCCGCCTGCGATTCCTCTGAAGTCTCCTCCTGCGGCTGTCCCTTTTTCTTTCTTGGCTTAAATGTGAGCTCACTTACATCGTATTCGCGCACTTCTCTCACATCGTCTTGCTCTACTACAACCTTAACCTTTTGGCGGAGAACATTTACACTCTGCACTATGCCCTTTTCTCCAGTGGATGAGGTCACTTCATCATTTATTCTTGGAAGCATGCTGTTGAGATACTCGTAGGTCTCCTCCTCGTTCTTTAAGCAGCACATTAGCCTGCCGCATACTCCAGAAATCTTTGTTGGATTGAGCGACAGATTCTGTTCCTTTGCCATCTTAATTGATACAGGAGCAAAATCTGTAAGATACGTCGCGCAGCAAAGCGGTCTGCCACACACTCCGATTCCTCCCAGAACCTTTGTCTCATCACGCACACCTATCTGTCTTAACTCAATTCTTGTATGGAAAATAGCTGCCAGTGCCTTTACAAGCTCTCTAAAATCTACTCGTCCATCAGCAGTGAAATAAAATAACAGCTTGCCGTTGTCAAAGCTGTACTCTGCACGCACAAGCTTCATCTCAAGCTCATATTCTCTTATCTTCTCTTTGCAGATGCGATATGCATCCTTCTCCTTTATGCGATTTTCCTTATCCCTCTCGATGTCTTCCTCGGTAGCTACTCTGATTACATCCTTAAGTACGCCCTTTATCTCTGACTCGTCTACCTCACGGTTATAGATTACTTTTCCTATGTCAACGCCTCTGGCTGTATCTACTATGACTCTATCTCCCGGATGTATCTCCAAGTCTTTAGGATCAAAAAAATATGATTTAGCCGCCTCTCTGAAGCGCACTCCTATTATCTTCTTCATGAATTCTCCTTCATTACGCCCAGTAACAAGTCCATTACCAGTTCAAAATTTACATTTGCTGCCAGTCTCACTTTTGCTTTGTTAAGTGCCGCTAGTATTTCCTCTACACCGTGATACGAGCACTCTCTGGCTGCATTCTTTATGCTATAAACGTCCTCTCTGAATATAAGCAGGTTGGGATCGCTAGTTGCTTTATATAATAACACATCTCTGTACCATACCGTCAAAAGGTCAAAATAATCGTCAATGGTTATTTTATATACACTTGCTCGCTTTACCGCCTCTGACATCTCATATGGATCTATATCTGATATTCGTTTTACCAGCTGAAGCACCTCGTCCTTCAACTCATTGAATTCTGTTGATGTGGCTAGATTCACTGCCTTTCCCACATTTCCCTGAGAGAAAGCAGCGCACACTCTCGCTTCATAATCTACTATGTCGTATTTATTTCTTAGAAAAAGCTCTATCTCCTCATTTCGGACAGGCTTCATCTCCAGCGTGAGGCATCTTGATAATATTGTCTGCAAAAAACTGCCTGCGCTGGCAGTAAGGAGCATTATTATGACGTACGCTGGCGGCTCCTCTATAGTCTTAAGGATGGCATTTTGCGCCTGTGGATTCATTTTATCAGCTTCATCTATGATATAAACCTTGTATTTTCCACTATATGGCTTAATCTGCACGTCATTTACTACCTGCTGACGTATCTCATCTACACTATACACGTTCGGCTTTTCATGGCTCACATATATTATGTCAGGGTTATTCTTGGATGCAGCTTGTATACATGACTTGCAATTTCCGCAGGGCTCTTTTCCCTTTTCCTCGCACAAGAGTGTCTGTGCAAAAGCACTTGCCATCATCATTTTGCCTGATGATTTAGGCCCGCTTATTATATACGCATGGCTCACCCTACCAGATACTATGGCTGCCTGCATATGCTGTTTCATCTGCTCTTGTCCAAGAATATCAGAAAATTTCATCTCTTTGCCCTGTTATGTAAACCTAAGTTGATATATCTATAAGTAATCCTTCTATCTCACCGATTTTCTCAAGAATTAGAATGTGGTCTTTCTCATCCTTAAGCAACTCTCCTGCCAGTTCATCCAGCTTTTCATCCACCAAATGTATCATACCATACACTCTGTGTCTTCCTCTCCTATCCAGGAAATTCTCTCTAGTAAATTTGTGAGATCTGTTTACTATTTCATTTATGAAATCCTTAACCTTCTCTCGGTATTTCTTCATATCCCGTATATCCATGTGCTTTGCTATATGCTCGCCCATGGCTGTTATATCGTTTAACAGTCCCTTTAATGTATCTTGAAGCTCCGCATCGTCTATCGCACTGGCCAAAGTGAACTTGAAACTATCATCGGTAGCCTGCACTGGAGCCGCTGATTGAGGCTGCATCACTCCTTGGGTCTCATTTACTCTTATATCCATAAATGTACTCCTTCAGCGCTTCTACTGTGTCTCTGAGAGAAATGTTGGCAAATCGTGTTTTTATACCTGCTTCATCTAGCTTATCATCAGAAAAGTCCTTACAATCTGCCAGAAATCTCCTACACATCTCCTCATATTTAGGCTCTCTCTCACTCATTTCTCTAGTAAGCGCCCTCTGAAGTCTGATGCCATCGTCCACTTCCATATAAATAGGAACGACTACATCCTCTCCAAAATACTTTTTCATTGACACATACGACTCTACCGTTCCGATTATCAGATAGTCATTTTGTGTGCAGTCAATGCTTCCATCATCCGCCATAAAGTAGTTCCAGTCTCCCAGCGCAGTGTGGTAGGTGCGCCTCTCAATGACCTTTCCTGACTCTTCCATAGATGTGAGCTGCTCAGTTGTTACAAAATGATACTCTTTGCCGTCTTTTTCACCTAACCTTATAGGCCTCGTTGTGTATATAACAATGCTATTAAGGCCCAAATCTGCCTCTTCTAGCAACATCTTATATACTGTGTCCTTGCCGGACGAACTTTTTCCCATTAAACAGAATATTCTTCCCATATAAAGATTGTACCCCACCGCTCAAGAATTGACAACGCAAACCCGCCCGTCAACTAGGCCTTCTACGCGTATTTTTTCCGCCAGATTCTCTCTCAAGATTCTAACTGCCGTGCTCTCTATTATTTCTCCCGTTACTAGAAGCGGTACTCCCGGTGGGTAAGGTATAACATTTTGAGCACACACTCTACCTACCGACTCATCTAGCTCCACCCAGCTAGTGGCTTTCCCCTCGACCTCCCCAGGGTTCATGGCTTTTTTCGGAGAATACTCCTCTATTAATTTATCATCCGACAGCTGCCTTTTATCTTTATCCTTGTAAGAGGAATCAATTTGCTTAAGAGCGCTAAGCAAATAATCCAGCTGTTCCGACTTATCACACACTGAGGACAGTGCCAAAGCATACGACACTGTAGCCATCTCAAGATGTATCTTATACTCAGTAAGCAGGCGATCCTTTAGCTCCACACCAGTCACACCTTTAGGTGGAATAATTATTATTTTTGAAAAATCTCTGTCCTTAGCCGGGGAAGCAATAGTAATTTTTTTAAGTTCACGTACATTCTCATAAAATACATCCAAGGCTTTTACATATTCGCAAAATGAAGCCTCCCTCTTCTCTGTGTCAGACAAGAAGTCTAAGCATTGACTTATGCTATTTAACAGCACGTATGATGGAGACGAAGTCTGGAACATCCCTAAATATCTCAGAGCAAGCTCCCTTTCTATTCGACTTCCTGATGTCAGCATCAAGGCGGTACTTGTCATACTTGGCAGTGTTTTATGTAAACTTATCACAGCAATATCTGCGCCTTCTCGTATAGGATTCTGGGGAAAGCGATCCGACCATTCGAAGTGGGCTCCATGAGCTGCATCTACCATAAGCGGCAGACCATGTGCATGGCAGACATCTGATATAGCCTTTATATCGCTCACCACACCATCGTAAGTGGGCGATGTTATTACCACAAGCTTTGTATCTGGATTCTCACAAAGCAGCTCTTCTATTTTGTCCGCAGATACAGCCCCTTGTATGGCGCCTTTACTTGGGTTTACATAAATAGGAGATAGTCTTCTAAGGAGTACGGCATTATATATAGATTTATGGCAATTACGAGCCATCAATATCTTATCGCCAGGCGCTGTACAGCAAAATACTCCCGCCATATTACCTGCCGTCGATCCACCTACCAGCAGAAATGCTTCTTTTGCGCCATACAGACGAGCTGCGCGTCTCATTTCATCTAGTATAACGCCTTCTGGATGATGTAAATCATCGAATCCATCTATCTCCGTTATGTCTATTTCATATTCAGGCTTATGACCGTCTATTCCACGTTCCTTATGACCTGGCATGTGAAAAGACACTGTGTCGTCTCTGCGGTATTCTTCTAATTTTCTAGACAATGTACTCATAGATACCGCCTTAGCTGGGGCATCCAGTCCCCAAAGAACACTTCATCGTTACATATAGATTGCCACAGCGGACCATAAAATGCCACTATGGCATCAATAGCTTCTTCCAACGTTGGTGACTGCCTCTTTTTCTGTCGCAACAAGACTTTCCACTTTGCTTTCATATATCTTAGGTTTACATAACTTCTAATCGTTTCCAGCCTACTTTCTTCGCGCGCTATCGTTCTGCCTTCAAGCTGTGCTGTTAGATATTCTCTCACTCTCCTGCCATCTACTGATTCTCTACACACTATGTCATACATTTCTATATAGTACTCAGTCTCTGGCAACAGCTCCATTTTCTCCATTAGACTGACAAAATGATGTGCTAGCGTCCATTCATATGGAAAATGCAGATACTCTATGGTCATGTTGTTTTCCATCAACAGTCGCAATTCCCTATGTTGTGGATAGTAATCTCCCTCAGCTCTACTATTGATTTTTACCACCAGCGGAACTGCCATTTCTCCTAACGAGGCTGTAAGCAATAGCTCGTTTTCTCTTATTTTGCTGCTCCATACGATATCCTCTGTCTCTGGCGACGGGCATAATACGTTTAGCAAATCCCTCTTTGTGTCATCAGTTAGTTTTCCGGATGGCTTACTGGGGTCATTTCTATGTCCATCCTCTATATATGAATAGAAAAGGGTCAGTTGATATCCTTTTTTATACTGCTGTGCCCCTAACACATCTCCATTTTCGAGCCACATAGCTTCGCCGTATGGTGACTGTGCTATTCGCCGAACGCATAATTCTAAAAGGCTTCCTGCCAAAAGATTTACAAGCGGTATCTCCAGCTGCCTGGCTTTTTCTTTTACTACATTTAAATTAAGCTGCATTTATAGCCAGACTCCTATCATTGACTGCACCTTTTTAGCCACCTTACGCTCTCTTGCGTACTCCATTAGCTTTGCTACGTCCTTGGTTTCGTCCATTATATAGCTCCAGACAGCCGTCTTAAATATCTGCCCATCCAGTTTCTCTTCATATTTTAATACATCGCAAACCAGCCTATCCTTTGTGTATATCTGCATGGTTTGCCCGCCATGCGTGATATTAGTCACGCCAAGCTTTAACACCTCTGGCTCGGTGTAATACGGCTTTACTATAGGGTAATCCATTTTGAATCTTGACTTCGATGTGTTCTTATCCACTGCCAGCATCCAAGTGTACGGCTTGTCCTTAATTATGCCATAAGCATAGAGCGCGCTCTCCATAGTAAGTACCGCATCGGGATATAGCTTAACAAGCAACTCCTCCTCTGTATATTTCTCATCAGGCAGCGCATAATATCCATTCTTTACACGTTTAATGGAACCTCTCTCCATCATCTCCATGAGGAGCCTGTAATCAATGTCCAACTTCATCAGGTCTGCTGTACGTACCAGGCCGCCATGGTCCAATATATACTCACAGACCATTTGCTCTTGATCTAGCTTCTTTTGACTAAATAGGATTTCTTTGCTCATTTCCGCTTCACCTCTTTTGATGTGGTAATTTTAGTATAAATCAAACTGTCATTAATAGCAATCTCGCCTTGATTTGTCCTCAAATTTGTCGTATTATCTATTAAAAGACATTTATAAAGAAAAAGGTGCTGATAATGGACATTACAAACGACAGCTCTTCCAGATTAACTCCCACGCGAAAAGCCTGCGAAGACATCATACGACGTATATTGATAACAGAAGTCCTGGAGACAGGTGGTAATCATCATTTCAAAAAATCATCTGACTTTCTTTCATATTTTGAGTCTCTATATCCTGCTTCCGCTGCATTAACTAAGCAAGTACAACGAGCAGTGAAATCCATGGATATGCCAAAGGACGCTTCTGGTTACTATATTATTGGCAAGACCTCCGATCAGATGGAAGAGGACAATGAGATGAAGGACCTGCTCTTTAAGTCAGGAGCCACTCTAGTACCCACTGGTTCGTGTGAGACTCTTTTGCTGCGTACTGGAAACAAAGAGCGATCTTATCTCCTTAGCCTTTTTGAGAGTTCATCTACATTTGAAGATAAATTTTTCACTGCTATCGAGACCTGCAATGGAATTCTCTTTTTTACAGATAATGCCAGCAAATTAGAGTCCGTGCTGAAGCAATTCCTAGCAGACTAGCCCTTTCGCTTACCTATTTCTTTGAAAAAATGCCCTCTTATAGCGAATTGTCTGACAATTTATCGCAAACATCAAGATGTCCATAAATAAAAAATGCGACGAATCTTTCTTTTCATTTCGTCGCATTTTTTTATTTCTGTCTTATATATTGTCTATCTAAATATATTTGTGTCGTTTCTCCGCATTCTATTTCGCTTTTTTCTACGCCTTGATTGTCTTAATGCAAGATTATTCTCAATAACCTTATATTTTGGACCTCTATCACGTCGTCTCCACTTTTTTATAATAAATCTATAGAGTATTCTACCTAATACTACCAGCAAAATGAGTACTATTATTGATGCCAGAATGATCGCTGCCATCCTTATTATATCTGACCACATAAGTCCGATTTTTTGCTTGCCAAGAGTCTTTTCACTCTTTTCATCACTGGTCGTTACCGCTGTCACCTCAGTGAAGTCAAAGGTTCTTGTGTCGATCTTTTGTACCTTGAGGTCAGCTGCTCCTACGTTTCTATCGCCATAGGTGTAATTAAGGGTAGCTATTACATCCTCACCATCAACGTCATAGGATATGGTGCTCACAGCATCCTCAAACGATGCTGTCTTAGGTAAGACTATTAATCCTGCTTCGTCTACACCTAAAAACTCCATGCTCTCACTAAGAGGTCCTGCCGTCGCTCCCTCATTTATGTTAACCTCATTTTCCGCTACGGAATATGCCGCGAAGTTATCAAAGCAATAGTCAAACAGATTCGTCGTATCTTCGTAATTTCCCGCACCACTACTGTTATTTAATGTTACACAGATTAATTTCAGATTTCCTTTTTCTGCAAATGTAACCAGCGTGTTGTTTGCCTGCGTAGTGTATCCTGTCTTGCCACCTGTACAGTATTCATACAAGTGCTTTCTGGTCTTAAGCGGATATAGCATCTGATGGTGGTTCTGAAGGTATGTCTCAGTATCCGGATGCTTGTTTGTCTTAGGTATAGTATAGGTCTTGGTACCTGCTATTCTGCAGAATTCCTCATTTTCACACGCTGCCCTGGCTATTATGGCCATATCATATGCACAAGTGTAATGATCCGGATCGTGAAGTCCATGCGAATTTGCGAAGTGAGTGTTAATGCACCCCAACTCTGCCGCTTTTTCATTCATCAGCCTAGCAAAGCTCTCCATGTCTCCTGCCACGTGTTCAGCCAACGCATATGCGCACTCGTTAGCTGACTCAAGCATCATACCGTAGAGAGTCCACTCCACCGTCATCTCCTCCCCTTGGTCTCTCGCGATAGAGGAATCTCCCTTGAGGAATCCAACCTTGTGAACGGAGTCGTAGGAAAACGTCACTATGTCGTCCAAGCTGCACCTCTCAAGGACGATTAGCGCTGTCATAATCTTGGTTATACTCGCTGGGTACTGCGCCTTATCCGTATTCTTCTCATAAAGAATAGTCCCAGTAGTAGCCTCCATTATTATCGCTGAATCTGCTGATACTGACGGACCTGCTGGCCAATACTCTACTACAGCTGCCTCTGCCTCAGGCTCTGCTGGCGCCTCGGTGGCATAGCTCTTGCCAAAAGGTGCAATCAGCATAATAGCTGTCAGCATAAAATATGGGATTTTTCGGAGCAATTGCTTCAAAATATTATCCTCGTTTCAGATGATTTTTACTCGTTCATTCTAACATAGAGCCTACTTTATACACAACTTGTCTGGGTAGAAAATATAGCGCACCCAGCCAAACAGTCGTGTACATTCAAACAACCAGATAACCACTGATGTCAGTGTGAGTTGCAGCAAAAGCGTTAACAGCAGCTCTATAATCCCATTATGTAAACCAAACTTTCCGGTCAACAACGTAAATAGTATGTTTTGCGTCAGTCCATGCACCATGTACAGAACCATACTGTATTTTCCAAAAAAGCAAAACATCTCTCTTCTCTTGATATCTGGCAATAGCAAAAGCAATATCATCAAAGAACTTCCAATAAACAACTTAGATATGATATCAACTCTAGCGAGATCTGCTCCACTCCACAATAATCCGAATACTATAAGCACAGCGCAAATTGGCATTGTCAGCTTTTTTCTCTTTGCCAGTTCACATTTTGAAGCAACGCATCCTATAGAAAAGAACACTCCATATGACATATAGTTCACTACTTGAACGTATCCGAACCAAATCATCAGAATTGCCGTGATTATGTAAACCACATGCGCCACAAGCGGCACCCGCATCTTGCTTGCCACTATATAGACTAGTCGAATCATCAAAAGACTTAAAAGGAACCATTCCAGCCTTCCGTTGCCATACCAGGCTAGTCTAACTATTCCCAAAGGACTAGTGTCCAAAGGCACCTGTAAATCAGTTCCAACAACGCTTGCCAGTAAACGTTCCAGAAAATATACGTACGTCAGAATTAAAAAAGGAACATATAATGCCAGCAAATTCTTTACTACCAGCTTTCCTATCTTCGTATCTCTATTTATTTTCCCTTGGATTAAATAGCCTGACAGGCCAAAGAGTATGGGCATATGTATTTCATAGATTGCTTGGAATGCCACATGCCACCCTGGAGCAGTTACTACACCCTTGCCCTCAAGTATGCCAATTTCGTGGCCTATGACTACCAATATCATAGCCAAGCCTCTGAATAGATCCAGATTGTTTCGTCTTTGCATCAAAGGCTCCTTTGTCTATGTGCTTCATACATAAGAATACCTGCAGCCATGCCTGCATTTAAGGATTCTATCTGCCCTTCCATCGGGATAATGAGATACTCATCAGCCTTGCTTGCAATCTCATCCGATAGTCCGTTACCCTCATTTCCTATCAAAAATCCAGCAGGAATATTATAGTTGCACTCACTATAACTATGTTTTCCCTTAAGATGCGCTGCATAGAGCTTTACACCTCTATTTTTCAATTCATCCAAGGCACAAGGCAGGTTTGCCGCCACAATATGCGGCATTCTGAATATACTACTCATCGTGGCTCGAACTACTTTTGGACTATAAACATCAACAGTGTCGGTTGACATAATTATGCCAGACGCCCCTGCTGCCTCCGCTGTCCTTATCATTGTTCCAAGGTTACCCGGATCTTGCACTGTTTCCGTAATAAGAATCAGCGGTTTCTCTGTAAGCATATCTTCCATAGAGTAACTTGGCATTTTTGCAACCGCTAATACTCCCTGAGGCGTGTTTGTATCCGCCATATAGTTAAATACCTGGTCTGAAACCACCTCTGCATTTTCTCTAATCAACAGCATCTGCCCCGATTCGGTCTTAGAAAATGCCTCTGTCATGTATATCTCTGTCAAAAGCTCTGCCGGTGCATCCTTTACCAGGCGCTCGCCTTCTATGACAAACAGTTTCTGCTCTTTTCTTGCCTTGCCCTTCTTCATTAGAAGTGCCACGTTCTTAACTCTTGAATTCGATGTGCTTGTAATCATATCCTGTAAAAATTATAATAAGAGAAATCTTTATTGGAGGTACATATGTTAGGACTTATTGTTGCAATGGCAAAAAACAGAACCATTGGAAAAGATGGGCAGATTCCATGGCGCATCAAAGGTGAGCAAAAGCGCTTTCGCGAGCTCACAACAGGTAATACCATAATAATGGGGCGTCGCTCTTATGAAGAAATCGGCCATCCTCTTCCTAACCGTATGAATATTATAGTATCAAATACCAAAAATTTCGATGCCGAAAATTGCATTACAGTAAAAAGTTTGGAAGAAGCCTTAGAAAAGGCTGGTGACGGCGATGTTTATATCTGCGGAGGCGCTGGTCTTTACAAAGAAGCTGCTCCTTTAGTTGACATAATGTATATTACTGAGATAGATGCCACCATTGAGGGTGACACTTTCTTTCCAGAGTTCAATGCAGAGGATTTTGTTCGTACTGTAGACGAGCATATCGATGGCGATATACCATATGATTATGTGACATATACTAGAAAATAAGTCAAAGTCCTACTTTCTTCTTACTTATTCGAACCACAAAATAAGCGGTAATTGAATGCCTGTATACATTCGATTACCGCTTTTAATTCATTATTTTAAGCTAATCTGTCAGCCTATACTGTTGCTTCCTTTATCTTCTGGGCAGCTACTGTATCAAGGCCGAGCTCCTCAACCACTTCTTTCATCACAGTGATAAGCTCCTTATCAGTCATAACCGTTACACGGCCGCCTTCATACTCATTATCAACCCATGCTTTAACAGAGGATACTATCTCATCAGACTTGCTGACACAATCATCGCCCTTAAGTCTAAAGTAAGTATTCATCCAATGAGCAATTCCTGCAAGACCTGAGGTATTAGATACAGCACAAAGCACCGGTCTATTAAGGAATTTCTCAGTGTCGAAGATATTGTAAATTTCCTCGTTCTTGAGAAGTCCATCTGCGTGGATGCCTGCTCTTGTTACATTAAAGTTCCTTCCTACAAAAGGTGTACGCTCCGGAATATGATATCCAATCTCCTTCTCATAGTACTCAGCCAACTCAGTAATAACTGTAGTATCCATACCATTTAGGTCACCCTTGAGCTGTGCATACTCAAATACCATCGCCTCAAGCGGGGTGTTTCCAGTACGCTCTCCTATACCAAAGAGTGATGTATTTACACCGCAGCATCCATAAAGCCATGAAGTTGTAGAATTAACGACTGCTTTATAGAAATCATTATGGCCATGCCACTCAATATTTTCATGTGGTACACCACCATGAGTGTGAATTGCATATATGATACCCGGTACGCTTCGAGGGATAACTGCTCCTGGATAGTTAACACCGTATCCCATGGTATCGCAGGCTCTTACCTTAATCGGTATGCCATACTGCTCCTGCAGCTTCATAAGCTCCATACAGAACGGCACTACGTAGCCATATATGTCTGCCCTGGTAATATCTTCCAGATGACATCTTGGGCTAATACCCTCCTCAAGACAATCTCTGATGACTGACAGATAGTGATCCATCGCCTGTCTGCGGGTCATTTTCAATTTAAAGAAAATATGATAATCGGAACAGCTTACAAGAATACCCGTCTCAGGCATACCCAGCTCTTTTACAAGCTTAAAGTCTTCCTTACTGGCACGAATCCAGCTTGTAACCTCAGGAAACTTGTAGCCTCTCTCCATACATTTGTATACCGCGTCTCTGTCCTTCTTGCTGTATAAAAAGAACTCACTAGCGCGAATCATGCCGTTTGGACCACCTAATCTGTGCAGATAATCATATATTGTAACTATCTGCTCTGTGGTATATGGCGCTCTAGACTGCTGGCCGTCACGGAAGGTTGTATCTGTAATCCAGATATCCTTTGGCATATCATGAGGTACTGTCCTGTCATTAAAAGGTATCTTCGGTATCTCTGAATAAGGAAACATATTTCTGAATGCATTCGGTTTTTGAACGTCATCCAGTATATACATATGCTCCTCTATCTGAAGCAAATTGTTTCTCTCGTTTAATGATACTGGTCTGTTCTGGAAGTAACCCTCATCTCTTATCATAGCTTTTCCTCCGCATTTCGAGCCTTTTGAGTAATTGTCTGAATTATATATTCACTTTTTTTCTTTTTCAATGGTTACTATTCACAATAACTTCGCCTATATATGGCATTTAGAGGACATATTTCTTGCGAAAGCCACGATTATATGGTAAAAAGAATAACGACTTTGCAAAAAGAGGTTATATATAATGAAGAGATTATTACTGTGCACAACATTACTTGTAGGTTCTATCCTATTTTTTACAGGATGTGGCCACGAACACGAATGGCTTGAAGCCACCTGTACTGCGCCTAAGACCTGCAACACCTGCGGAGAAATCGAAGGTGAGCCTTTAGGCCACGATATGGCCGAAGCCACCTGTACTACTCCTGAAAAGTGCCAAAGGTGTGGCTTTATCGTAGGCGCAGCACTTGGGCACGACTGGATTCCTGCAAACTTCCAGGATCCCGCCACCTGCTCTAGATGTGGTGAGACAGACGGTGAGCCGCTGCATGCAGAGTTCCTTGAAAGAATGCCGGATGCGCAGTTTATGACGCTCGGAGAGACCTATGATTATCAGACAATCTGCTATGATAATACATCTTCTCTCACCACCGGCAAGCTCACTGTGACTGAATATAATACATTCGCATCTGACGACTCTCACCCCGGCGTCGACGGTTATGAATGGAAGGTAGTAAAATATAAGATTTCCTTTTCGGATACGAACTCATATTTCTATGGTGCATCTGTAGGAAAAAGCTCTGAGGATTTTTACAACACTATAGATCACGATGCATCTGCCTATAAGGGAGATGATGGCAATACTCACTTTACTGTTACCTTTGGCGGAGAGGACTATGACAAGTGCTTGTCTTATCCGGAATCCACAGAATGGGTTACCACTCTTTCAAACAAAACCATTACACAGTATGGTGCGATGCATTATCTACTCCCTGTCGGCTATGATGGTCAGCTCGTATGCTGGTACAGCAGAGAGCATTCCTGGGAGGATGGCATGACAATATTTGATGTGGCAACTGATACAGCACTATTTTTCAGGTTGGATTGATAGTTGACATAACTTAAATGCGGCACGCAATTGTTCTCTTTCATGGTTAAGTAAATCAACAAAAATAGGGCCTTCCAATGTGGAAGGCCCTTTACTTTTATGGTTCATTAGAATCAGTAAGTGTAATTATCTAATTAGTGAGATATCTCTATTCCCAGCATGCGTCCTAATATCTCGAGCTCTGCTGCCACATCACCATAGACAACAACAAAATGCGGCTCCCAGCCGTCTTGAACTGTGCGGTATATGATGTCGCTTGCATTATCATCAGTTTTAACCACAACTGAGGTTCCGTTGAACTGCTTAGGCTTGTCCAGTGCTTCTCCACTTGCGATAAACATTCTAAACTTGCCTTCAGCGTCCTGCCCTACGCGGAAAATGGTCACTTCCTTCGCTGCTTTACAGCCAAAATCCAACGTAGGTCCTATTTTTCTATTGCAATGCACATCGACTGCAGCACCTGTATCTGTTCGAGCCAGCGAGCATGCTGCCGTTCCACAGTGCCAGAAAGTTATTGTATTTTCAGTCTCGTCCATAGATACCGGATCACCGAAGAATGTAGGATTGCCACTCAGCTGCTGACCCATGTACATTGAAAGTGCACCGTAAGTATCTGCCTCGCACGCTGCTGCCACGCCCAAATCGTTAAGCATCGCCAGTACAGCGCACACCGGTGTACCAAATGATGTAAAGAAATCTGGCCAGCATCTCGATGCCAACGCGCCAACATTGTGAGCCTTTACATACTCATCGTATGATTTATACAGCCTTGCAAAATCCTTGCGATTATTTTCCGGCGTATTCTCAAGTCCATTCATTCGACCTGCTGCATCCTTGAGATAATCCTCTATCTCTTCGTCAGTATAGCTCTTTGCAACATCTATTAGTTCTCTTGCCTCAATAGACTCCAGATTTGCACCAAACACCGTGCGCATATCCGCATCAAAAGCTCTGCCAAAGCCAAACCCCTGCGGAGTGTGTCCCACTGCCAAAAGAGTCAGGCTCTTAAGGTCATACTTTAGCTTAGCAGCCTTAACCGTTGCTGTTACCTTCGCAACTACATTTTCCTCATCCGGTGCGCCAAAAATATACTCAAACGGCTCTTTTCTAAAGCGCTTTATGGTATTTGCAGCTGAATATGCACCTGTTAAGGAATTGAGTCGCAGTCTGCCACCATCTATCACAGGCTCTCTCAGTGTCCAAAGAAGTATTGGGCAGTCAAATCTTGCCAGAACCTCTGTCGCATATGCTGCATTTGCAAAGGTCACATTTTGAAGAACTATCAGATCAGGGTTGATTGTATTTGCAAAATCCTTAAGCTTATCCAGAGATAAAAGCATTTCCTCCGGTACTGCAGTATCAGCATCAATGCTTTTTAGCAAAGCAACCGACTTATCAAACTGCTCCTTCGCACTTTCCAGATGAAATGTTGGCACTCCGATAGGTATGTAAGCTACTTGAAACTTTTTCATTGTATTATCCTCTAACAGCCTTTATTGTAGCGCAGAAGTCCTCTTTTCCGATTCCCATATCCATTGCCTTGTCATAAACGCGCTTAACATTTGCCTCTCCCGGCATAGCTACACCGCTCTCCTCGGCCAATGACATGCAGATATTTACGTCTTTATGCATGTTCTCAATGGAAAATGCTGTAGTATAGTCTTCATTTGCAATCGGTGTCTTCTTTGAATCCAGATAGAAGTTCTGACCACCGCCATAGGAAATAGCTTCTGCAAATGTCATTATATCAATTCCATTGGCTGCTGCCAAAGTAGAAGTCTCATTAACACCGTTTTGAATCTGTGATACCAATGCATTATGGCAAATTTTCATGACGAGTCCCTTGCCGTTATCTCCCATGCGAATTACATTTTCGCCCATGTACAAAAGAATCGGTTTCATCGCCTCATACACAGACTCATCACCGCCTACGTAGATACCAAGCTTACCTGCTATTGCAGCCGGCTTACTTTTTACAACCGGTGCGTCTATAAACTGCGCGCCAGTAGCCTTTACCATCTTTGATATCTCTACAGATACTGATGGATCAATGGTGCTCATATCTATACATGTCATACCTTCCTTAAGTGCTGGAAGTATTGCCTCATATACAGACCTTGAATGTTCTGACTTTGGCACCATTGTAATAAATACATCTACATTCTGGGCCACTTCTAGAGAGCTACTGCATGCTACTGCGCCCACAGCCTCAAGCTGCTTTACCTTTGCCTCCACGAAATCAAATACATAAACCTTGTCATCATGCTTTTTTACGATATTCTCACACATGGACTCGCCCATGATTCCAAGGCCAACAAATCCTATCTTCATCTTAGTTTCCCTCCGTATTGTCCCATGCGTTGATAAATGTTCCAATACCCTGAGTGGTATAAGCGTGCTTCATTGAATCTCTATATACATCAAGTCCGGCTGTTACGATGTCTGCTCCAGCTACTGCACAATCTACCATCTGCTTACCGGTGCGAACTGCTGCACAGATTATCTCTGTCTTGCCATACCAGCCATAGTTCTTATAAATCTGCACCAAATCAGCTATATACTGCTTGCAGTCCTCTCCGTTTGCCTCCTTCCAGCCGATGAATGGTGATACGAATTTTGATCCGTTCTTTGCCGGGAGCATAGCCTGGGCTGCTGAGAAAATCAATGTAACATTGGTTCTAATTCCCATTTTCTCCAGCTTTCTCGCCGCTGTAATACCTTCCTCGGTACAAGGAATCTTAATTACAAAGTTTGATGAAATAGCTGCTATTTTCTGAGCCTCTGCCACCATATCCTCTGCTTTCTCAAGGTGCGGATTAATCTCTACAGATACGGGGAACTTCTCGTATCCTTCTAAGCCCTCTGACTTAATCCAATCTGCAATATCAGTGATAGCAGTCAGAAATGGCTTTCCGGAAAGCATGATGTGTCTGGGATTGGTGGTTACGCCATCTATTCCAAAGGTCTCATAAGCCAGCTTAATCTCGTCTAACTTAGCACTGTCCAAAAAATACTTCATCGTTAATACCTCCATTTGCTCTTATAAATACTGGTGGCTGACCTATAGGTGCCTCTATCTCATAGCATCCTCCACCATATTCCTTACCTGTAAAAGCATGTATCCATCTGTCATTCGGCAGATATACCTCTCGCTTGGTCGCCCCCTTCTTAATAATAGGTGCAACCAACATGTCTCGCCCCAGCAAATACTCTGTTTTCTCAGTGTAAGCTCTCGGCTCGTCATAATGATAGAAAATAGGCCGCATTACCGGAACTCCAGAATTAATATCCTCATCAACTAGTTCCTTAAGATAATGCTTTAGTGCAAAATGTATCTGACTAAATTTGGCTAGCTGAGCCAGCAATTCATCGTCGTCATCAAACTGAACATCATTTACCGGCTGATTTCCCTCGTGACTGCGATACAGAGGAGAAAATGCACACAGCTCCTCCCATCTCAATAGTAGCTCCTTGCTGCGTCTCATCTGCATAATAGTGGTATAACCGCCTATATCTGAATGCGTTATGCCGTAGCCACTCATAGCAAGAGACAAGCTAGCAGGGATTACTGCTCCTATGCCATCATCGATAGACCAGTCCACATGATGGTCTCCGGTCCACATCATAGCTGAAGCTGCTATCGTTCCAGTATGTCCTGCTCTGGTGAAAAAGAATATTTCGTCCGACTTGCCGCATTCCTCTATAACCTCTTTGTTCAACTGCGCCCAGATAGCCGGCCACCTGTTATGAACAGTTTGCGGATCCTCTCCGGAGAAAAGTACACTATCCACCGGCAAGTACTCGCCAAAATCTGCCATCCAGCCGGAAAGTCCAAGGTCTATCATGTTTTCCTTTATGATTTTCTTGTACCAGCTATAAGCCGCCGGATTGGTAAAGTCGACCATGGCAGCTGGAAAAGTCGTTATAGTGACCAGATAGTCCTTGCCTTCCTTGTCCTTAACACAATATCCCTTTTCGGCTGCTTCCTTGTATAAATCCTTTTCGATGGCGATAAATGGATTTATGTAACCCAAAAACCGAATTCCTTTGGCATTCCACTCTTTTATCTTGGCATCTAGATTGTGGTATAGTTCCTTATCCCACTCCCAATTCCACATTACCTGGTAGCCAAAGCCTGTACGGCGGCATCCACACCAGTCCTGGCTCCATACTCCACAGACCTTTACTCCTGCGGCCTCACACTTAGCCAGCTTTTCATCGATTTTCTCGGTCCCTTCCTGAATAGCCAGTATAGCTCCATCGTATATCCACTCAGGAAGTCTTCTTTGGTAGCCCAAAAGATCCGAAAGCTTCTTGGAAAGCGCCTCGTAGCTATCTGCTTTATCTGCAATAATCCTTGGCGGCTCCTGGAAATAGAAAGTTACCTCTCCTGATTTTCTAAAATCAAACTCACTATAAGCATTCACATCACAGTGAACAAAATATTTTCCACTAGAAACAAAAGTAGGCTGCGCATAATAAGACTCATACTTATCAAATCGCAGCTTCCTATTCGGATGTGGTCCTGTTAACCTATCTCGGATGATTTTCTTGGTGATGCGACCAGCATTTTGGTGCTCAGCCACCCAGATTCGAATTTTCTGACCGGATAAATCGAATTCTGAATAAGTCTCTCCACAGCCATAATAGTGCTCCCCTTCACTAGGCGTATTGAGACTTATCCAGTACCGATTCACTCCCCTTGGTGCTTCAGATTGAAGCTCCAGCGTAATCTGACCATCATCCTCACGTAACATGAAGGTCAAGTTACTTTTTGTCATCTCATCACGATAGACGAGGGTTGTCCCCTCAGACTGACTTTCTTCTCCTAAAAAGACCAGTTGGCGTTTTTTCTGGATGCGCTGTTTATACTTAAAGCTCCCTCTGCTCATAGTAAATAGGTTTTCCCCAAAACCAATCCACACACGCATCCCGAGAAAAGATTCCTTGTTAATGTAAACCCCCTCCTCTCGATAAGATTGTCTAATTATAACAAAAAATATACCATATTCAAGGGGTTTTTAGTGCTAAAATGACTATAAAAAACTGCGTTTCCCTAAGAAAACGCAGTAACAACCATTCGGAACTATATTTTACAAAATAGTTTCCAAAAATCCTTATAAATATTTTTCCAGCTCTATATATTTTTCAAAAATTCTGCTGAATCTAGTATAAATTGTACTTGGTCTGATGCCCCAAAATGCTCAATCGCAAAATATCCTTTATATCCTTTGGTTATAAGCTTTTCCTGTAACTGCCTAATCGGGATATATCCTGAACCCACTGGAACAGCTGCGAGTCCTTTGCTTACTTTGCAGCTCTCATATCCTACTTCTGCACCCCTGTCTTTGCAGTGTACATGCACTATATACTCTTGAAGCGTCTGATAGCCAAGACATACATCCTCATCGCTATATGCAAAATTGCCCATATCCAGTGTGTATTTTAATCCCGGCACGTTCTGCATGAACCAAAGGAGCTCGTCCACTCTTGCAAACGGAGCAAAGTGTCCGTCATAGTCTTCCAGTGTCACAGATACGCCTTTGTCCTTGGCATATTCCACCATCTGAATCAACGCAGACTTCATATTGCTGATAGCCTTGCTTTCACTCATGTACTTGAAAATCTCTTCCCTGCTAGTTAGCGCCTTAAGCTCATCGGCCTGCGCATCGTCTAAAAATCCAGGTATCACTAGAATCGCAGATGCACCACACTCTGCCGCAGTATCCACATGCTTTTTCCCCAGAGTTATATCCGGATTATTGCCCCAATCATAAGTCTCATATATACAAGACACATTCATTTGAGCCCTATCTAGGATACCTTTCACATCATTCGCTGGATTTAATAAATCAGAAAGCCTTACATCCAAGCCCTTTACTCCAGCTTCAGCCGCCTGCATCATAATCGTCTCTGCAGTTTTTCCAGACTGTGTTGCGCCCTCTGCTACATGGTCCCAGAAAACTGACATCTTCCATTCGTCTGTAGTTATATGTTGGTTTACATAATCCATTTTGTTGACCTCCGTTTCTTCTTTTGCGCACCATTTTACAGCATTTTCTATAATCCGTTGTATTATTGGGGTGTGGTATGCTGGATATTCTTCATGTCCTGGTTGGAAATAGAAGATGCGTCCCTCTCCTCTTGTGAATGTGCATCCACTCCTAAATACTTCTCCTGTGTCGAATGCTCCTATAAATACTACGTCATCAGGTGTAGGTATATCAAAATATTCTCCATACATTTCCTCATGTATGAGATCAAACTGTCTAGGAATCCCCTGCGCTATAGGGTGCAATGGCGAGGATACTGTGATTCGTTCACTCTCATTATCCCTCCATGACAGAGTCATTGTCGTGCCAAGCGTCTGCCTCATGACCTTACTGTAATGTGCAGAGTGAAGCGCTATAAGCCCCATTCCTCGATTTACATAATTCTTTACTCGTTCTGCAACCGCATCTTCAAACACGTCTTGCAAGGCGTGACTCCAGAAAATCAGTACATCTGTATCTTCCAACACTTCCTCTGTCAGTCCATGCTCCTTATCGTCAAATGTCGCTGTATGCCTAACCTCAATGTCATCGGATTTCCCCAGAAAATCTGCTATGCATCCATGGATTCCCTTAGGATATACCGCTCCAATAGATGGAATCTCCCGCTCATGCTTATACTCATTGTATATTGTTACCTTTATCATAGCCCCTCCTTAGATAAAGAAAACCGCAGACCAAAGTCTGCGGCATATTTTTAAATAAGTGATGTACTAAAATATCTTTCCATTCTGTCTGGCAATACAGTTGCTATTACCTTGTCAGCGCCATACTTCTCAGCCATTTTCTTGGCAGCAAAAATATTAGCACCCGAAGAAGTTCCAACCAATAATCCCTGTACCCTTGCTAGGCTTCTTGCTGTCTCTATGGCATCCTCATCCGACACCTCCACAATATCAGTTATCATGCTTACATCCAAGACGTCCGGTATGAATCCATCGCCAATTCCTTGTATCTGATGGAGTCCTGGCTCCTGTCCCAGAAGTACTGATACATTTTTGGGCTCTGCTGCCACTATTTTGCAATCCGGATTCTGCTCCAGAAGATACTTTGCTATGCCCTGCAATGTGCCTCCGCTTCCTATACCAGAGATAAAGACATCAATCTTTTGACCTATTTGCTCTTGTAGCTCCACTGCCGTATGCTTGTAGTGTGCCATCGGATTTGCTGGATTCTGGAACTGCTGCGGTATGAAATAATCATCAGAAGATGCCGCTATCTCAGCAGCCTTGGCTACCGAACCGGCTATGCTCTCCTCTGCAGGTGTAAGTACGAGCTCTGCTCCAAATGCCTTTATTATCTTCTTTCGTTCCTCACTCATATTTTCTGGCATTACAATAATTACTTTATAGCCTTTTCTAACGCCACAAAATGCCAGCCCTATTCCTGTATTTCCGCTTGTCGGCTCCACAATGGTCATTCCTGGCTTTAGCTGCCCACTAGCCTCCGCAGCCTCAATCATCCCAAGAGCTATTCTATCCTTTATGCTTCCGCCAGGATTTAAAAATTCAGCCTTTGCATATATGTTCAATCCCATGCTCTCTTTAAGGCTGATAAGCGGAGTGTTTCCTATCAGATCTACTACATTGGTCACGTACATTACGTCTCTCCTTTAATTTTCTCTTAATGGCCATTTCTCAAAACAATACCCTTTTGAGAAAAGCACTCGATAGTGAGTATACTACATTAACTGTGACTTTTCATTGATAAACTGCGCTCTTCTAGAGGAAATTTGCGCCATTGAAGCTAAGCCCTGCTCTCGATTTCGGCTTTGCGCTGCAATTTTCACCTGCTTTAGTCGCCTTGCCATATCTTCAAGCCCCATCTCCTGCGCTCTCTGCTCCATCCGCCTTACGGTCATCATTACAATATCCCAGTTTTTCTCGTTTACGGCGGTACCCAGTTTTAGAAAATCCTTACTCTTAAAAAAGGTAAGCTTTTCGTTTTCAATCAATCTATTTTTTAAAAGCTCATAGCGAGCCTTTTTCTCTTCTTTTGCGAAATGAGCGTCTCTATCCTGAAGAGGGTTGCTCTCATATACTAGGCTTTTCGCTCTATCGCCGAACTGCTCACTAGTCAGGTCAAATACGCTCTCACCCACCACGTTATAGCAATGAACGCTGCCATCTCCCAGCGGGATGCCATAGACGTCACCACCAAATATATCCTGCACCAAAAAAGCTGTTACACTGCACTGCCCCTTAGTTTTATCATCTGCCGACCACTCATCACGCATTCTTGGTGCACAGGTATCTGCTATCCAGCACTTGGTGAGTGCGTCGTACATATCTCTCTGTGATCTGATAGAAGGAAAGCCCTTCACTACAGGTGATACCACAGCACTATCATTTCCATAAAAATTGTATTCCTTTATCAAGGTGTATCCTCCCTTGGAATTTGCTATAATCGCCTCATGAACACATATTACCACTCATTGAGCGACGAACTAAAGAAGCAATTTGGCGAAAAAGTATATAAGCTTTCGCTAGATGCCGGCTGTACCTGTCCAAACCGCAATGGTACAGTCGGTTTTGGTGGATGCATTTTCTGCTCCGAGGGTGGCTCGGGAGATTTTGCTCAGAAAATCACTGATATTAACGAGTACACTATTTCTGCTCAAATCGAAGCCGCAAAGGCCAAAGTTGCTTCCAAGACTTCATCTGACAAATATATTGCGTATTTTCAGTCATTCACCAACACCTACGGCGATATCCACCGCCTGTCTGCTCTCTACGAGTCTGTTATTAGCCGCGATGACATTGTAGCACTTTCGATAGGAACAAGACCAGACTGTCTAGGGCCAGATGTAATGGAAATGCTTATTGCACTTAATGCCATCAAGCCAGTCTGGATAGAGCTAGGTCTTCAGACTATAAATGAGAAAACTGCCTCACTGATCAGACGAGGGTACACACTCTCTGTATTTGAAGATGCCTATAAACGATTAAAGGAAGCTGGCATCACTGTCATTACACATGTAATATTAGGCCTTCCTGGTGAATCCTTAGATGATATGCGCGCAACAGTAAGATATCTTGCCGCCCTTAGTCCTACACTAGATGGAATAAAGCTTCAGCTCTTACACGTCCTAAAAAATACCGACCTGGCATCCCTATATGAGAAGGGCCAGGCCGATATATATGATTTCTCTATTGATAGTTATGTAAACTTTGTCATCGAACTTCTTTCATACTTGCCGTCTGATACAGTCGTTCACCGTATAACTGGGGACGGTCCTAAGTCTCTACTTATCCATCCTCTCTGGTCTGCCAATAAGAAAGCTGTCCTCAATGCGTTTAACAAGAGATTTCGCGAGCTCTACAGCTCTGACAACCTGGCTAACACTGCCTTGACAGGCAATCCCACCACATTGTCATAGTCTCCATGTATCTGCTTGACTAGCTTAGCACCAATTCCTTGTATAGCGTAAGAACCAGCCTTGTCCATCGGTTCACCTGTCGCGATATATTCCTTTAGCGCCTGCTCATCGTTCTCATACATTTCGACATCCGTACACTCATAGAAGCTCTGAATCTGACCCGACTTAGAAATCAGAGTCACACCTGTATACACTTGATGCATTTTGCCTGACAGCATTTTCAGCATGGCTAAAGCATCGTCCTCATCTACAGGCTTTCCTAATATCTTATCCTCAATAGCGACTATGGTATCTGCTGCCAAAATGACTCTATCAGGCTCCATCTTCGATATGGCTTTCGCTTTCATACGGCTCAAATCCATAACTACTTCGTATGGGAGCACCTTATCCGTCACCTCTTCAATATCTGCAGGCTTCACTTCAAAGGCCACACCCTCCCTAGTCAAAAGCTCCTTTCGTCTAGGCGAATTTGATGCCAATATTATCGGTTTTTCGTTTGTTGCTCGCATTATGTCAACCTTTATACAAGCTCTATCTTGACTCCATTGCTTGTCTCGCTGTCAGGACCTATATATACCATGCACTCACCTGGCTCACTGGTATACTTCATATCTATGTCGTAAAAACGGAACATTTCTTCAGTTATTTCAAATGACACTGTCTTCTTTTCGCCAGTCTCCAACGTTACCTTCTCAAAGCCTTTCAACTGTTTAATAGGTCTAATTACGCTGCCATAGAGATCTGCTACATACAGCTGAACGGTCTCAGTACCTTTTCTAACGCCCGTATTAGTTATGTCAACCGATGCGGTAATAGGATTACCTGCCTTGAGCTCTTTAGCTGAGATGTTAACATCGCTATATTCAAAGCTGGTGTAGGTCTTTCCGTATCCGAAGGGATATAGCATTTTGTCTATCTGATCTATGTATCCGTTTACATAATATCTATCAAGCGTGCCATCGTTCGGTCTGCCAGTGCGATATCTGTTGTAATAGCAGGGCTCCTGTCCCACTCTATATGGAAAACTCATCGGCACACGTCCACCTGGCTCCTTTGCCCCCCAAAGCACCTGAGCTATGGCATTTCCAGCCTCAGTTCCAGGGAACCATACTACCATGACGGCTTTTGACAGCTTTTTTACTTCCTCTAGCTCGAGCGGACGTCCTGTGAAAATCAAGGTTACTATGTTGCTATTAACCTTCGCAACCTCTCTGAGCAGCTTCATCTCATCATCTGGCACCTGTATTAGCGTCTGGCTGGCCGCCTCACCGGTCTGCTGATGATACTCACCGATGCACATCACCACTTGGTCCGCACCTTTTGCTGCATCTATCGCTTCCGAAAGCAGCTTATCTGATAGTTCCTTGTCATATTTGACAGTCTCGCCGTTTTTAAACTTGATATCGTGCGCGAAAAACAGACTTCCCTTCGAAAATGTGACCTCCTCTGCAGGTGCTAGGTTCTCAACACCCTGCTTTATGCTTACAATAGCATCCTCATCCCTCGGGAATGACCATGATCCGTATACCTTTTTGCTGTCTACATATGGTCCAATAAACGCGACTTTTTTCCCAGCCTCTCCCTTCAACGGCAAAACATCGTCTTCGTTTTCCAAAAGAACAAATGAATCTGCCGCCGCTTCAAGTGCCAGCTTTCTATGGGCATCACAGAGAATAATGCCCTTTTCATCCTCGACGCTGGCATCTTTATACGGATTCTCAAACAATCCCAATTCATTTTTGAGCTTCAATATACGGAAAACAGACTCGTCTATCAGCTTTATGTCAACCTTGCCTTCGTCTACTAGCTGCTTTAATCCATGAGAATAACATAGAGACATCATCTCCATATCTACTCCAGCTTTTATAGCCAGCTCTGCTGCCTGCTTTTCATCTCTGGCTATTCCATGATTTATCATTTCAGTGACAGCGCCATAATCAGAGATAACCATACCTTCAAATCCCATCTCATCTCTTAATACCTGTCTCATTAGCCACTTATTGCCTGACGACGGCACTCGATTGAGAGTATTGAACGATGTCATCACCAGTTTTACGCCTGCTTTTACAGCGGCTTCATAGGCTGGAAGGTAGTCATCTCGCAATGTACGCCCCGATAGCTCTACTACGTCATAGTCTCGGCCTGCCACAGACCCACCATAGCCTGCAAAATGCTTTACACATGCTGCAAGATGGCCTTTTTTCTTAATATCATCGGCTTGATATCCGCGTACCATGGCTGCACCCATCTGACCATTTAGATATGCATCCTCACCGGTGGACTCCATTACTCGGCCCCATCTGGCATCT
>JAZLKM010000032.1:0-2021 GCA_045597645.1 Lachnospiraceae bacterium
GCCATTTTCCTATATGTCTTATCAGCAGAAAGAAGCCCTTTGCGATTATAGTAATTCTGTATAAAGCTGGTTCTCCTCGGACATCTGAAATCATATAGAATCCACGGTGTCATTCCCTTTATATAAGAAATGTCTTTTAGAGTGTCAATTTGCTTTTCATAAACATATCTCTGGCACTCCTCCGTTCCTTTATCACTGATAGTTCCATGGTGATCTGGCATAGCATCCGCCCCAAACTCGGTAATAATAACTGGTTTTTGAGGGTTACTATTTTCCATAAGCTGTGGCAGCTTCTCAAAATCAGGCGTATACCAGCCGCAATACTCGTTTATACCAATTACATCAAGATAGTCTATTAGTCTATCGTGAATCATATTCTTATCACCGTCCACCAGACATGCTGCAGAAACCAAACGCGTACCATCTACTTTATGGGCGCAGTCAGCCAATCTGCTCATAAATGACAGACGCTCATCAGTATCAGCATTTTCATTTCCAACAGACCATATGATGACACTAGCACGATTGTAGTCCCTGGTAATCAACTCCAGCAGCTGGTTTTGCGCATCTTCATAGGTCTTATCCCGGTCGAATCTAATAGCCCAGTAAACTGGTATTTCTTCCCACAGAAGTATTCCCATTTCATCAGCAAGCCTTGCCATATTTTCATGATGGGGATAATGCGCCACTCTTAGGAAATTGCATCCCAACTCCTTGGCTATCCTAATGTTCTCAATTCTCTCCTCATCCGTAAGGGCCTTGCCATTTTTTACGCTTTCTTCATGAGCACTTATACCCTTTAGGAAAATCTGATTGCCATTCAGAAGAATATTGCCATTTTCAACTCTTATCTCTCTGAAGCCGACGCGTTCACTTACACAGTCCTCTAAGCATTCAAGCTTTACATCATATAGCTTAGGGGTCTCTGGCGTCCATAGCATAGGATTCGCTTCGACAACAATGCTTCCCTCACCCGCCTTTATATCAACGTCTGCATCTATTACCAGCTCATTAATGCGCAGTTTTGCTGTAGCATCAACTGGCTGAGACAGTTTTATCTGTGTCTCAATTTTATTAAAGCTACTGTCTGGCACTAGAGATATCTTAAAATCTTTCACGAAAGTCTTAGGAAGGCGTATTAATGCGATATCTCTGTACACACCGCCGTAGTTAAACCAATCTGTATTTTCTGTAGGTACTTGCTCGGGACGTCTTGTATTATCCACCACAAGCAGAATCCTGTTTTCCCTCTCCAATGTATCCGTTACATTAAAAAACGCTGGCGTATTACCTCCACGGTGCATTCCCATGTATTTTCCATTTAAAAATACACGACACAGGTAGTTTGCAGCCCCTATCTTCAGAACGACTTCCTGATTTTCTTCCTTTATAAAAGAAAATCTCCTGGTGAATACCATACTGCCCTCATACAGCATGTACTTATCATCAACCGTATTCCAGCATGCCGGTAAATTCATGGTCGGCCATTCATCAAAAGAATAGTCTACAGGGAAACTATTGCCCTTATCATCATAGTATTTTTCCAAGAACCATTTCTGACGGAGACATGTATCGTACTGATCCACTGCATACTGCCAGATTCCATTTAGGAGCTCAGTTTTTCTACCGGTATCGTATATCTGCGACAGATTGTTCGCCTGCTTTTCTTCATACTCCTGGGTATAGTCTTCCAAATGAATGTCTGACATGTAATTTTTGACTTTCTTCGCCATGTTCCCCTCCTATCCAGATTATGCACACTCTCTTAATAATTTCAGTATAAAATATTATAAATAAAATCGATAGATGTTATTATTTCTTTTGGAGGTAGATATGAACGATACGAATAATTTTATGTCGATGTTTCAGAATGCTATGATGCACGACCTAAAGTCGCTGATGGATATAAACGCCGAGCCATACAAAAAGCTTATGGCCTACTACCAATGCGCAATATATGAAATTGAAACAAAATTCAGGGTATTGAACGAAGAATTTTCGCTGGCACATGATCGCAATCC
>JAZLKM010000033.1:0-4590 GCA_045597645.1 Lachnospiraceae bacterium
ATTAGTAAAAGCAGTACTTATAATGCAAATTATTATTCAGAAGAGGCTGCACTTAAGGATATGATTACTAAGGCAACAGCTAAGAAATATAAGATTCTCATAGGCATTGATGATATTGCGAAAACAGATGATATGATAAAGTTTTTATCAATTTTAAATGATATGATAATCGATAAAGATAAAGAAATATATCTCGTATGTACAGGCCTTGCAAAAAATATAGAAGATTTTGTTTCGGTTCCTCATTTGTCTTTTTTTGTTAGAAATGAATCAATGGAGATTAGTAAGCTAAATTTACATGAGATAGCTTACAAATATCAGGAACTGTTATTTATAGAGCAGGAAGAAGCAATAAAACTTGCTAAGTTTACAAAAGGTTATGCATATGCATATCAGGTCTTGGGAGAAATATACTATAAGAAGAAGGATAAAGAATCATTGGATGATCTTCTGCCTATGTTTGATCGTGTTATTGGTCCACAGTATGATCTTATATGGCAGACACTTACAGATGCTGAACAGGATTTTGTTAAGATTATTGTAGATTCAGATACCGGAAAGCTAGAAGATATAAAAGAGAAAATGACGTCGCCATCAAGCTATAACTCTTTAAGGGATAGATTGATAAGAAAGCATATTCTTGATACGTCAAGAAGGGGATATTTGTTTGTTAATTTGCCAAGATTCAAAGAATATGTAGATAATTGGAAATAACAGGTAGCACAATTACGAAGTATAAAATATGATGTGACAAGCTAGGTTTTATTGACAGAGGAATGGCAGATTCTACATGGCTTCGAGTCCCATCTTACAATAAAAAAGGCTCCATCAGGAGCCTTTTTTGTTACACATCTTTGGTTGTAATTTCGGTATCTACGATATCATCTTTTTTGGCAGAAGTCTTGGTCTTGCCGTCGGCCCAGTCGCCGGCAGCGTTGGCGCCTCTTTGTACGGTGTGAATAAGGGTTCTACCTAAGTCAGAAAAGGCGTGGCCGAGAGCCTTGCCTGTTGATTTCCATTCTTCATCTAATTTTGCCATGGTGTACCTCCTTTCGGTTAGATTTAGGATAGTCTCTCGAGAGCAAATTTGTCAAGCGTAAAGGCCTTATAATGCTGTTAAAATTAAGCATTTTGATGTATAATGAGCAGGATTATTGCTACAAAATGAGAGTGTTTTTTATAGCAAAAGGCATGCAAGAAAACTGCTTCAAAAGTGAGAGATGACAGCGTGAGCTATAGCTTGATTTTTGAGAAACTTAGAAGATGCTGGCAGAGTCCGCGGAGGTACCGTGATGATAGAATTAATGATTTTATTACCGATAGTAATTATCTGTGGTACGACATTGATAGTTGCGAATACAAGAAATGCCTCGATAAGAAGGACACTTATTGCGATGGCTATTGCAGCAGTGGTTAGTGGCGTGGCATCAGCTGGCACTTTGAGATATGTGGTAATCACTAATCCTACGATGAAGACTGAGATAGAATTTAGTCAGAAGCCGGCGAATGGTAAGCCACAGGGCAATAATGCGATCGATAAGCAGCAACAGAGTCGTAAAATTAAGAATAACGAAAAGTGGTCTGGCGATTTCTGGAATAGCGTGGTGAATAAATGAGTACTAAGATAAAGACTTTGCACGTGATGGAACTTTTGCTGGAGTTGACTGATGAGGAGCATACTCTCACGGCAACAGATATTGTAGAGATGTTGGAGCGCAGGTATGGCTACAAGCCGGATCGCAAGAGTATATATGCGGACCTGCAGGTGCTGGAGGATTTTGGCCTGGAGATTGTGCAAAACAAAGGCACTAATCCGGGATACTATGTGGGTAGCAGAGATTTTGAACTTCCTGAGCTAAAGCTTCTTGTTGACGCGGTGCAGTCATCAAAGTTTATAACAAAAAAGAAGTCTGACGAATTAATAAAAAAGCTGGAAAAGCTCACCAATAAATACAGTGCAGAGCACTTACAGCGCTCTGTGTATATTTACAACAGAGTAAAGACTGATAATGAGAAAATCTATTATAGCGTTGATGATATTCATAATGCTATAAACCATAATCACCAGATAAAGTTCAAATATGTGCAGTGGACTCCTGACGGAAAACTTGTGTATAGACATGACGGCGACTATTATATTGAGAGTCCCTGGGCTTTGACTTGGGATGATGAGAATTATTATTTGCTTGCCTATGAGGAATCATCGGACAAGATTAAATACTTTAGAGTTGACAAGATTAGAGACCTCGAAGTGATTGAGACACCTAGAATGGGGGATGCTCTTTTTAAGGATTTCGACTTGGCTGAGTTTTCGAAGCGAACTTTTGGAATGTTCCAAGGCAAGGGCGAGCGTGTGACTTTGGAATGTGCGAATGCTTTGGCCGGTGTCATGATTGACCGGTTCGGTCAGAAAATTATGATGAGAAAAAGTGGTGATAATCATTTTAGGTGTTCAGTGAATGTGGAGCTTGGGCCACATTTCTATGGGTGGCTGACTGGCGTAGGGAAAGATGTTAAAATTGTCGAGCCGAAAGAGGCTGCGGATGAGTATAGACAATATCTTGAAGATATTCTAAACGGATAGTTTCTTTTTCTAAGATGCAGGATGAGTTGGATGTCCAATATTTCTCCCATCTATTTTGCTATATTTTGTAACATCACAAGTGGCAACTTAGATTGAAAGGTGGAGAATATATGAGTGCAAATGTTAGATTCTGGAGATTAGATGTAGATGTTGAATTCGAGTACAATATAAGCAAGCATGACATCGCAAAGCTTAGAAACATGGTTGCAGGCTTTGCAGTGAACGAAGAGCTGAATATGTTTAACGCAAATGAGCTCGTGATTGATGGAGAAAGTATCTGGGTGGATGAGTGGAATTCAGAGGAAGTGCAGTGGTACTTGGATCACGAGTGCAATGGATGCAGCGTAGATGTTGCACACATGGCTATAGCGTGCTAGTAGATAGAGAGGACAATATGGACAATACACAGATGCATGAGGTTGACACCTTTATTATGACGGATGCTGATGGCAAGGATACAGAATATGCCATTGTGGAGCAGTTTGAATATAAGCAGAAAAAATATCTTGTGGCAGCACCGATAGTCGATGGCGCCATAAGTGATGACGACGGAGTCTTATATCGATATTCAGAGGATGGCGACGAGTTCACCCTTGAGGATATGGATGACGATGAATTCGAGGCAGTGTCCGCATTCTATGACAGCCTGGAGGAATAAGACCTCATGTGGATGTTGCTGGTTCTGGCATATGGACTTTTGAAGGGCGCCAGAGACTTAATAAAGAAAAAATCACTGGAAAAGAGCACAGTACTCGAAGTGCTCTTCATGTATACATTGCTATCTTTTTTGATGGTGACACCTGAGATACCTAAGGCTGGCGGCATGACGTTGCCGCAGTATGGCTGGGTGGCTCTAAAGTCATTTATCATCTTTATCGCATGGATATGCAGTTTCTATGCAATTGAGCGCCTGCCCATCAGTTATTGTGGCATACTGGACCTGTCCAGAGTACTTTTTGCCACCATGCTGGGCGTGGTAATCCTGGGAGAATCACTGGGAGTACTGCAGATAATAGGTCTGGTGCTGGTGTGCTTTGGACTTCTATTCTTGAGAGAGCGCAAGGGCCTGGCTGAGGATAAAAAAGAGCACGTACAGGCGAAATACGTCATACTGGCACTGATTTCTTGCGTGCTAAATGCAGTATCTGGCCTTATGGACAAGATACTTATGAAGGACATGAACAGCAATCAGTTGCAGTTCTGGTACATGCTGTTTCTGGTAATCTATTATGCGATATATATCCTTGTGACTAAGACTAAGCTTCGATGGAAGCAGATGTTGAAAAACTACTGGATATGGATATTGGCGTTGCTGTTTGTAGTGGCTGATAAGGCACTGTTTCTGGCAAACGGAATGGAAGCCAGCCGTGTCACTGTGATGACGCTCATCAAGCAGAGTGGCTGCATAGTAACCATTCTGGGAGGCAAGTTCATTTTCAAAGAGAAAAACATAGGACATAAGCTGATATGTGCCGGCATTATTATTGCAGGTATCGTTGTGGCGGTGATGTAAATATGGCGAAAAAGAAAATCTACGGCGTGGCCGTCGGAAAAATCCCTGGCATATATGAGGAATGGTATGGGCCAGATGGCTGCGAGGCTCAGGTGAAGGGCGTAGCTGGGGCAAAGTACAAGGGATTTGAATACAGCGATGGAGACCCTAAGAGCAAAAAAGCAGCACTTGATGAGTGCAGATTTTTTGTAGAGAGTGTAACCACGAAGAGTGCAGCTTCGAGGAGCGCAACCTCGAAGACTACAACCACTAAAAGTAAATCTACGCAGGACAATGTTGCGGGAAATGCACTAGAAGGTTCCGATTCAAAAATAACCAGAACTACAAGTAAGCGCCAAAACATGCCGGGCGACAAACCGTCGGATGGGTCTGAATTTTTCAAAAAAGGAATGATAAAGCTTGGACCTAATGAAGCAATAGCCTTTGTAGACGGAGGCCGAAAGACTGATGGCAGCAGCGGCAGGACGGTGGGGAACATAGGCTATGCAGCCAT
>JAZLKM010000034.1:0-28129 GCA_045597645.1 Lachnospiraceae bacterium
TGATCTTGTTATCGATACTCCTACACAGGGACGTGATAAATCTCGTGATGGATTCCTTATTAGACGAACTGCGATAGAGACAGGTGTAAATGTCATTACAGCACTTGATACCGCAAGGGCTCTTGTAAGCAGCTTGGAAAACGCTCAAGATAAGAGTAACTTATCAATTATAAATATCGCTGATATCGCTAAAAGGGGTTGAGAGTAGATATTCGTTGAAGTGGCTTTGTGTGAGTAATGTATATTGTGGCGGAATGCGTTAGTGCATTCCGCCATTTTGATGTGCGCCTAGCGGCGCACGTTTCTAACGGGTTAAAGTCCCGAATCCGCCCGGTAGTGGGAAGGATATAGTCGAAGGCAAGGGTGTCGAGGGTGACCTCGAATCTGAAGGAAGCTGGATGTGAGGAACATACTAACTCACGGGCAAATCTCTGGTCTGACGGACAGAAATCTCATATGAGGTTATGCATGAGGGTAAGGCTGCATCACAAGCTGAAGCCCAATAACTACATGGAATCATGCATGATAAATGAGGCAGATGGATGGAGAGGAAGAAACGTGTGGTACCTAGGGAGGTCTGTGCGGTACGCTCCGAAAGGAGTAACCATTGCGTAAAGCAATGCTGAACGCACAGAAGTCAGCAGAGGTCATAGTAGCCGAGAGGTGAAGGACCGAATCAGTAGGAGTCTTGAGTATGACCGAGAAAGGAAGAATGACCACATATGACAGAAAACATTGAAAATAATGGCTGTTCGCAAATAGATAGTGCGGAACATGAAGGGTATGTGAAAGCGTCTAGGTCATTCAATCGGATATGGAAAGAAAGAGACAGTGCACAGCCGAAACTCTTGGAAGCGATACTGCATAAAGATAACTTTAACAGAGCGTATAAGAGAGTTAAGGCAAACAAGGGAGCGCCAGGAATAGATGGTATGACCATTGAAGAGGCTCTTCCGTATCTAAAGGAACATCAACAAGAGTTAACCGACCGCATTTATCGTGGAAAGTATACCCCGTCTCCAGTGAGACGTGTTGAGATTCCAAAACCAGACGGTGGTGTGCGAAAACTTGGCATACCAACAGTGATAGACCGTACACTTCAACAGGCAATAACACAACAGTTAGTGCCAATCTATGAACCGCTGTTTGCGGAAGGAAGCTTTGGCTACCGACCAAACAGAAGTGCAAAGGACGCAATACTGAAGGTGAAGGAGTATACAGGAAAAGGCTATACATTTGCGGTAGTCCTCGACCTATCAAAGTACTTCGATACCCTCAACCATGAAATCCTAATCAACCTTCTTCGCAAGAACGTCAAGGATGAACGTGTTGTGCAACTGATAAAGAGATATCTGAAAAGCGGGGTAATGGAAAACGGAGTGGTCATTGACACAGAGGAAGGCTCGCCACAAGGTGGTAACCTATCGCCATTACTGGCAAACGTCTACCTCGATGAGTTCGACCAAGAGTTCTTAAAGAGAGGTGTTCCATGCGTAAGATATGCAGACGACATCGTGCTTCTTGCAAAGAGCAAGCGAGCATCGGAAAGACTCTTGGAAAGCAGTACGAAATATCTTGAGGAGAAACTGAAACTTACAGTGAATCGAGAGAAAAGCCGTACTGTCAGCGTGTTCGCAATCCGAAATTTTAAGTTCCTTGGCTTTGCATTGGGAAGGAACGGAAGTGGCATATATGTCCGAGTTCATCCAAAGTCATGGAAGAAGTTTAAGTCGAAACTGAAAGAGTTATCTTCCCGTAAACGCTGTCAGTCAATCAAACCTAGCCTTGAAGAAATCAAGGTGTACGCAAGAGGATGGCTTAACTATTATGGAATTGCGAGCATGAAGAGTAACATAGATGAAATCAATGGATGGCTCTACCACAGAATACGTATGTGCATATGGAAACAATGGAAGTTACCGAAAACGAGAAAGAGAAATCTGCTAAAACTTGGAATACCAGAATACTATGCATGTATCACAGCCAACAGTCGCAAGGGCTATTGGTACGTATCTGGAATGGGAGCGGTGAACCGCGCCCTATCAAAAGAAAGACTGATAAACAGTGGCTTCTACGATTTAGCCACAGCCTATCAGTCTGTGCATGTCAACTATTGAAAGCGCCGTATACCGAACGGTACGTACGGTGTTGTGAGAGGACGGCGGTTAGTCACCGCCTCCTACTCGATTAATCTGTAAGGTTATAGTAGGAAAGAGGTAAGTAATGGATTGCTTAGATATAGTCACACAAATAAAAAAAGCAGGGAAGCCGGTTGTGATATATGGCACAGGTACGATGGCGCATGCCTTCTATCATATATTTGACCGCGAGAATATTGAAGTCGCAGGTATAGTGTGGCCGGAACTGAATGAAACTCAAGGGACTATAAAAGGTGCCAAATATCTAAAGTGGAGTGAAGTAGAAGCGCGAAAGGATGATTATTTTATTGTGCCGGCGCTTCTTAGATATGAGGAGCGCTCAGGCTTCACATCTCAGTGCCTAAGAGACGGATTTAAGCATATCTTAGTGATGTCTACATTCATAGAGAAACCCGTAGAGCAGGCTTATACGCACATATGTGGTGAGCTAGATACTATGCCACAGTTGCTTGAAAGTTTAAAAAAAGAGAAGAGCGTTGACATATATGGTGATGGCATTTACGCCAACATAATGGGATTCATCTGCGCGGAATATGGGATAAATATAAAAAGACATATGACATGGGCCCCAGATGCAGCTTGCACAGAGAGATTTAGACGGGTTAATAATGTGCCACTATATGATCTTCAGGAGGTGCAAGCTGAAGAGGATGAAGCTGTACTTATAGCTGACTCAGATGCTATTAGCCAGAATAACCACATTTATGCCATGGAACAGCATGGCTATAAGAGAATATATTTCCTGTCTAAAAAGATGCTGGATCAGCTTCCGGAGGAGATGGTAAACGGGGTACTGGGCTATAGTGGAGATATTATAGTGGAGCGTGGTTATAAAAATGTGGAGAAGCATCACGTGCTTTGTAGATTCTTAAAGGATAATGCAGAGTATAGATTTAGGTTCCCAGATATTTTCGCTGAGGCCATGGTTCCGTATGATGAACGACAGGCGCTGCGTACGTTAGTGTTGGATGAATATGTAGGCAGTTTTGGCTACAAAGATTTTCTATCATATGACACAGACGATTTGTCATTAGTAAATAGAGGCACTTTAAATATTGAAGTGTACATGGCAAAGTTCTACAGGGACTTTGAGATACCGGGGTGTAATCTGCCTGACTGGGTGATACCTATTCAGGGAGGGGCGGCGCTCACTGATGTTAGGGTAGCCGAGGTTACTGACAATACGGGTGACAACATATCTGAACGTAATCAGGACTATTCAGAAGGCACTTCTATGTACTGGATGTGGAAGAATACATCAAATCAGGATTATGTTGGACTATTCCACTATAGGCGTCATATGGCACTGGATCAGAAATCATTTGATAAGATTAAGAACTATGATGCTGTCATGACTATACCTACAATCGTACCGTTAGGTATTAGGAATTTCTTTACTTACAATTTTGTATTTGAATTTGACTGGGAATATTTCATGACATGTATCGAGGAATATGATAGATCATATTATGAGACTGCACTTAAATATGAGAATCAACATGTATATTTTTCGAGCAATGTTATGATTATGAAGAGAGAAGTGTATGACGAAATGTGTGAATTCTCATTTAGTATCCTTGAGAAATTGAGCGGTTTCTACAGAGATAAGGGACTTGTGAGAAATGACCGCTGGATAGGATTCTTTTTGGAGAATCTTACATCCATATTCCTTATGCATAACCATGAGCGCTTAAATGTGGCGTTGACGGACATGAAGTTCTATAGGACAGAAGTATAGTATGAATTTGATATTTGCGAAAAAGTGTGATATTTTTTTAGTCGTTGCGTCGAATATAATGAAAAAGAGATGAAGATATGAAGAAACAAGAGGGCTGGTTTAACGCTATAAAAATTCTATTGTTTATATTATTGCTAGGATGTTTAGCTGTCATAGGACTGTATAAATTCCCTAATCGTAATCTGAATTTAAGAGTTCACACAGAAAATACAGGTGACATTGAAATCTATCTAGATAATGCGACTATTGCCGCAGGCGAGATTTCTACAATTACATTGCAAAACGTTAAGGAAGGAACCGTAATTAATGGCATTACTGTATATGGAAAGTCAAAGACGCTAAGGCTTAAGGATATAAAGATAAATACTTTTTGGCAGTATCTGGATAATGCTGGTGATGAAGGTGCAGTTTATAAGGATAATTCAGTTGCAATTGAAGGTAGCGGAGATATAGAATTATCTGTGAAGCCATATTTTAATAAGGACATGAAGATGATTTCATCTTCATTTGTGCAGGAAAGGATAATCCTAGCAGGATGGATTACCTGTGTATTCTTACTCATATATATTGTAATTGTTGCGATTAAAGATTGGAAATCACCTGATAATTGGAATAACCACAGTCCGTTTTATGAGTTTAAAAAATTCATCAAGGACTTTAAAAAGTACAGGCAATATATGTTCTACGCTGCAAAGACAGACTTAAGAGCTGAGGTAGCGAATTCTTATCTCAACAGACTGTGGTGGTTGCTTGAACCATTTTTCTCTATGCTCGTATATGTTATTGTCTTTGGCAATATAATGGGAAAAAGCATAGAAAACTATGCTACATTTGTGTTTAGTGCACTTTTGATGTGGTCACTTTTTAGTAAGACAATTAATTATAGCGTAAAGGTTGTTAGAAGCCACAGGGATATTGTGAGCAAGGTCTATGTCCCTAAATTTGTTTTACTGATATCGGACATGATACTTAATATGACTAAATTTGGATTTTCTATGATTGTGCTCATTCCTATGCTGATTATATTTAAAATAAAGGTAGGTTGGGCTGCGTTGATGTCAATACCGGCGCTTCTTATTCTCCTTGTTTTTTCGTTTGGGGTGGGAATGATATGCCTTCACTATGGTGTTTATATTGATGACTTGGGTTATGCAGTAGGAATACTAACCAATATGCTGATGTTCTTATCAGGAATCTTCTATGACTGCACGACTGGATTACCAGAGCCTTTTAGTTACTTAATTCCTACGCTTAATCCTATGGCAATGTGTATTGATACAATGAGACAAGGGTTATTATACAATACAGTTGTCAATTTGCCTCAAATTGCAGTATGGTCTGTTGCCTCAATCTTGTTGTGCTTTATTGGTGTACATATAGTTTACAAGAATGAGAACAGCTACGTTAAATTGGTATAAGGAGCTTAAAAATGGGTGAGTTGGCACTTGAAGTAAGTCATGTGAGCATTGATTATAAGAATTTGGCGCATCTTTCTATGCATCAAAGCGTGCTAAAAAATGGAGTAAAGCGAGTTGAATCCATTCGCGCTGTAGATGATGTATCATTTAATGTGGAAAAAGGAAAAATTTTAGGCATTGTGGGTCGTAATGGTAGCGGTAAGACCACACTACTTAGATCTGTTGCAGGAATTTTTCAACCTGATGAAGGTTATATTGATACAAAGGGCAACCGCGTGTCTCTAATGGCTATTGGAATAGGCTTTAATGGTAACAACACCGGCCGAGAGAATATATTGAAATCAGGAATGCTTTTGGGATGTGAGTTGGATTATGTTAAGGAGCATATGGATGAGATAATCGAGTTTTCCGAACTGGGGGATTTCATAGACCGGCCAGTTAGAACTTATTCATCAGGAATGTACTCAAAATTATCATTTGCGGTGACGGCTATTCTTGACACAGATATTATGCTGGTAGATGAAGTCTTGTCAGTAGGTGACGAGCATTTTCGCAAGAAGTCATTTAAGAAAATGGAAGAACTTATGCTCAGCAATCGCACGGTACTTATTGTATCGCATGCAACAAATACTTTGGAACAATTTTGTGACGACGTGTTATGGATAAACGATGGTCATTTTGTTCAGATGGGGCCGGCTATAGACGTGCTCCGTGATTACGAAAAGAGCATGGAGCTCTAGAGAATAAAAAAGGAATCTGTAAAATGGAAAAAACGCTTCAGTTTAAACAAATGAACCGTGCCATTATATCGTGGTTTCGATTCGGACTTGGTTGTACGGTACTGTGCGTAGAAGATAATGATGCCCTGTCCAGCATGTTGCTGGAGCAGGGCTTATCTTGTGTTAGCACGAATATACAGAATGTGGGTACGCTGGATGCTAGTGCGCGTTACGATTATATTATTGCTATAGATAGAATAATAGAGCGAACCTATAGCAATGTTGAGTTCTGGACGAGCCTATATGGAATGCTTAGTCCGAATGGGATTATGTTTATCGGCGCCGAGAATAGATTTGGACTAAAATATTTTTGTGGCGACAGAGATCCGTATATGAATGATGTATTTCATAGTATAGAAGGCTATAGTGCATGTGCTTCTAGTGAGCTTGAAGCTAGACTGTTGGGCAGAGGGGAACTTGAGAATCTGCTTAAGTCTGCTGGAATAGCTGAATATGCTTTCTATAGTGTTCTCCCGAATGTTCAGACGACACAGTTGATTTATAGAGATGGTGTGTTACCGAATGAGAGTCTTGGAAATAGATATTTGCCTAAATATAATTACCCGGATACTGTATTTATGCATGAGGCCAAACTATATGATGGTATAGTATCAAATGGTCTTTTCCATGCGATGGCAAATAGTTTTCTGATAGAGTGTAGAAAGGAAACAAAAGCGGGAAAACTAGGTTTTAATTCTATCACTCTTACAGCAGAGCGAGATGAGGACGAGGCTTTCGCCACGATTATTACTGATGATGAGCATGTGATTAAGAGGGCTCTGAATGAGAAAGGCATCAAACATCTAGAGACGCTAATTGATAATCACAAGTGGCTTAACGCACATGGAATCAAGACTATAGATGACAGAATGGATGGCAATGACTACGTGATGCCGTTTGTGCATGCTGAGAGTGCATATAGCTATCTTAGGCGATTAATAATTAGTGATCCAGAAGCTGCTAAAGCTATGATGGACGAAATATATGAGATGATATTGAAGTCATCAGAACTTTCAGGTGAGAGTGACATGGGTCCGCTTCTAAAGCGAGGATATGTGGATCTCGTACCATGGAACTGCTTTGTTATTGATGGCGAATTTGTATTCTATGATCAAGAGTTCTATATTGAGGACTGTCCAGCAAAGTGCATTCTCTTTAGATGGATAGAGGATGTGTATGCGGGCAATAAAAACATGGATATTAGCCTCCCCATCGACTTCTTTTGGGAGAAGTATGGTATGGCTGGAAGATGGTGGGATTATTTCAAGGTTAGCCTTGATTTCTGCGTGGACTTGCGCAATGAGAATGAGCTAAGAAGCTTTCTTGATAATCATAGTGGTAATCCGGCTGTAATAAACGACAATAGGGCTGCGCTAAACACCCCTGTGCCGTATAAGAATTTGTTTGACAATCCATTTCCATTTGATGAGGGTAAAAATATTTACATTTTTGGCATCGATTGGGTGACGGACAAGTATATTGCTTTCTATGGTAGAGATTATAAATTTGCTGGTATTTTAACAAACGATGAATCGAGATGGGGAACTACGTACATGGGGTTACCGGTATATGAACCAACACATTTTTTCCCGGAGGATCGAGAGTATTTGACAGTTGTAATCGCATGCGAAGACTACGCGCCAGTCTATAAGCAAATGGTTGCGTACAGCTGCTATGATATTAGAGCGTATAGTGTTCATCGAAACTATCCGGGCAGGCAGGTTCAGATAGCTAGACCTAGTTTTACTAAGAACCCTAAAAAATACCATGTAGGATATTTTAAGTGCAAAGATGAGGGATGCCTACATGAACAGTTGAAATATGCACATTCTATTTGTGACTATGTAGTAATGGGCATACTTCCTGGAAACGAAGCGCCAGTATTGGATGAATCAATAGCTCCTGATGAGATATTCTATATTCCTAAGGGGTGGGAACACTCGTCAGAGGCGTTGCAGAAATTCGGATTTAATGTGGTAATCGGAGAGAATAATCTAGAGCAGTGGGAACATGATTATATTAGAAATAGCCATTGTGATCAAATAGACTGGCCTAAGTAAGATTCTTTGCAATTATTATTTTTAGTGTTATAATGCAAAGGTTATAGATTAAACTTGGTACGACAAAGGAGTAAGAAATGAAAGTACTTAAGAGAATGAGTCTTTTGATATCTGTATTTGCAGTCGCTATGTTGGCCTTTGGTCAGAACGGGCAGGCGTATATTGATCCGTCAGTTATGACCTATGTTATCCAGGCTGTAGCAGGCGTTGCTATTGCAGTAGGAGCAGCACTAGGCATCTACTTCAGAAAGGCAAAAAAGAAGATGCAGGACAAGCTAGGCATTGATGAGAATGCTGGCAAGGAAGTAGAATCTGATGAAATTATAATTAATAAGACTGAGGACAAGTAAGAATATGTCGTATATTTACACTTTCTTTGGATGGATAATGAATGGTTGCTACAGCGTAGTGCATAACTATGGTGTAGCAATTGTTGTTTTTACATTACTCACCAAAATAGCAATGTTGCCACTATCAATTTGGACCCATATGAATTCCATCACAATGATTAAGATTCTTCCTGATGTGAATTTTATAAAGGCAAAGTTCTATGGACAGAAGGATCAGATAGCTGAGGAAGAATCCAAACTATATAAGGAAAAGGGCTATCATCCGATGGCTACAATCATTCCTACCATACTACAGTTAGTACTTCTTATGGGGGTAGTGGGCGCGATAAGACAGGGAATTGACAATCCGGCCATTGATATGAGTTGGGGAGCGATTAATCTAGGAGAGATTCCGTCTGAAGTAGGAGCACGGCTTTTGTGGTCACCTATTATAGCCGGTGCGTCAGCATGGCTTATGTGCTGGACGCAGAATCTGTCGAATGTATTGCAGTCGGAGCAGTCTAAAGCTAATAAGTACGGAATGATGGTTTTTTCAATAGGTTTGTCATTGTACTTGGGCTGGTTTGTTCCGGTTGGAACAGCATGGTACTGGGTATGTTCTAATCTGATGTCAATAGTTCTCATGTATATACTCAACTGGACTATCAAGCCCAGCAAGTATGTGGATTATGAGAGACTTGAAGAGAGCCGTAAGGCGCTCAGCAGCTTAGAAAATGTAGGCAAGAAGAAGGTAAAAAAAGATAAAACCTATTATGACAATAAGAAAAGAGAACGCGCTGATTACAAGAGATTTTTCTCTGTAGTTAATAAGCATTTGGTTTTTTATTCTGAATCAAATGGCTTTTATAAATATTTTAAGGGGATAATAGAGTACATTCTGGAAAATACTAATATTACTGTTCACTACATCACTAGCGACCCAAATGACAGCATTTTTGAGATGGCAGATGCCAATAATAAAGTACGAGCTTATTATATCGGGGAAAACAGACTTATCACATTAATGATGAAGATGGATGCTGATGTAGTCGTTATGACTATGCCTGACCTCGAAAAGTATCATATAAAACGCTCAATAGTAAGAGACGATGTGGAGTACATTTACGTGGATCATGGTATAGGCAGTCTTAACCTAATGCTTAGATCTCACGCGCTAGATTATTTTGATACCGTTTTCTGCTCGAATGAACTTGTGAAAAAGGAGATGGAAGCACAGGAGCGAGTATACAACCTCAAAGAGCGTACAAAGGTTGAATATGGTTACTGCCTTATAGATGACATGACCGAAAAATATAATGCTAAGGAGCATGTAGAAAATGACAGACCGACTATTTTGATTGGTCCGTCGTGGGCAACAGATAACATCGCAGACCTGTGTTTGGAAGAAATATTAAAACAGTTACTAGGCAGAGGATATAACGTAATTTTTAGACCACATCCTCAGTATGTGCGTCATAATCCTGAGAAACTAGAGAAACTTCGTGAAGACTATGCATCGTATGATGATTTTGAGCTTCAGGATGATTTTACGTCAAACAGCACGGTAATGGATGCCGATATTCTACTTACTGATTGGTCTGGTATAGCTTATGAATACAGTTTTGCTACACTCAAGCCGACGATGTTCATCGATACGCCTATGAAGGTAATGAATCCTGAATATGAGGAGTTAGGAGTAGTACCTTTTGATATCGAGATTAGAAATAAGATAGGTGTATCATTAAAGCCAGATGAATTGGATAAGCTACCTGAAGCTATCGATAGGCTACTTCATAATGAGGAGTTTTCAAAGTCTTCTATGCAGGAGATGAAGGAAAAGTATATCTATAACAACGGATGTAGCGCTGAGGCTGGTGCAAAGTATATTATTACTTCTATACAGGATAAGATAAGTAAGAAAAAATAAGTGGATTCAAGCAAACATAGCTAGTAAGGAACGAATTATATACTATGAATAGATACGAGTTTGAGCTTATGGCATATATTGAAAAGAACGGAGAGAAAGATTATCCTATTAGGTCTCTCTCTGATTCTTTGCGATTGTCTGGTACAGTAATAAGTGAGAGCTTGGATGAATTGGTCGCTGCAGGTCTTGTAGAAAAAGAAAATGATTACCTGAAGCTTACCCAAAAAGGCCTTGAAACGTTAGAGCCCTATAGAGTTAAGAGTGCGGTCATAATGGCGGCTGGCTTTGGCTCACGTATGATGCCTGCTACTGCAGATAGGCCTAAGCCACTTGTGACGGTGAATGGTGTTAGAATTATTGATACCCTATTAGATGCATTGGTGGCTGTTGGAATCAAAGACATTACCATCGTTCGAGGTTATAAAAAGGAGAGATTTGAAGATCTTCTTGAGAAGTATCCTTTTCTTAATCTGGTAGACAATGATATCTATGATCAGACAAATAATATTTCTTCTGCGATGGCGGCACTC
Source organism: Lachnospiraceae bacterium (assembly GCA_045597645.1). Lineage (GTDB taxonomy): Bacteria > Bacillota > Clostridia > Lachnospirales > Lachnospiraceae > JAKSSE01. Next base: position 10,941 of record JAZLKM010000034.1, read on the forward strand.
GACAAAATTGATGCTTGCTATTTGTGTGAAGCGGATTTGTATATTACTAATCCAAGTATTATCACCAAATATCAATATGCAAGCAATATACTTGGTGCATATTCACTGGAGACAGATGACTGGAGTTTTCAGCTAAATGGTGATGGTCATATCATAAATTATCAAAAGGGAAATACATATTGCTGGAATTACTATGGTATTTCCTATTGGACGAGTGAAGACAGCGCGAAGATGCGTGCTGACTTTAAGCAGGTATATGAAGAGGAGGGCGGTAAGGACTACTTCTGGGAATTCATTCCGCTTGTCCTTAAGAAAGAGAAGTATGGAGTGGAGATAAGGCAGTGCGATAAGTCTGACATCATGGAAATAGACAATTATTATGAGTTAGCCCAGCTTGATCCTTGCTATAAATAAAGGAGAACCTTAGATGAAGTGCTACAAGGGAAACATTTTGTCGGTAAATCAGCGCAATGATGTGTTTAAATATCTGGTCGAGGATAACGGATTGATTGCGTATGTCGGCGATACCCTGCCAGAAGAATACAAGAACGTAGAAATGATAGATCTTGGCAATAAGTCTCTTGTTCCGGCGTTCGTTGACACACATCAGCATTTTGCTTCTTTTTCAACATTCAATGCGGGATTAAATGTAATGGATGCTGAGTCTAATATTGAAATATTAGAAATGGTTAAAGCATTTGCGCAGGAATCGGCTTCTAAGACCTTGATTGCTTTTGGAGCGTCCCCGTATTCGGTAAAAGAAAAAAGATTAGTTACCCGAGTGGAGTTGGATAGTGTGTGCCCTGACAAGGAGATTATGGTAGTAAAATATGATGGACACGCGTGTATCACAAATTCTAAGCTACTAAAAAAGCTGGAGAAAAAAGTTAAGGGGTTGAGGGGGTATCATCCGGATTCAGGAGAAATGAATCAGGAGGCGTTCTTCAAGTTTTCTGATTATATAACAAGTTCCTTGTCTATTCCTGATTTATTAATAAATATGCAAACTGCTGTTGACTATATGGCAAGTAAGGGAATTGGTTGCGTCCATACAGTTAGCGGCGTTGGTTTTGCTGGAAATCTTGATATCTCAATGGAAAAGATTTTCGCAAAGAGTCTAAAAAATGGTTTCCAGGTAAGAGTTTTTCCACAGTCATTGAATATAGGTGTTGCAACAAAAAGAAAGCTACCTAGGATAGGTGGTTGCTTTGAATGTGCTCTTGATGGCTGTTTTGGCTCGCATGATGCAGCAATGAATGAGCCGTATATAGATGATGCCGGTGGGAATGGAGTGCTATATTATGATGACCAAAAGGTAATAGATTTTTGTAAAAAAGCAAATAGGGCCGAACTGCAAATTGAGGTTCATGCAATAGGAGATAAAGCTTTTGATCAAGCGTGTCGAGCAATAAAGGCAGCACTCGATGATTATCCTAGGGAGCAACATCGTCATGGAATAATTCATGATTGCCTTCCGACAAAAGCTGGAATTGAAATTTGCAAGAAATATGGAATCATACTACCCATGCAGAGTGCATTTATCAATTGGAAGCAGGAATCGGATGAGTATTTAGAGAGTATTCTGGGTACTGATAGATGTAATAGACTTAACCCAATAAAAACATTTATGGATAACAAATTGATAGTATCGTTTGGCTCTGATGCACCATGCACATCGCCAGATCCAATAGTATGGATTGATAAGGCTGTAAATAACAGTAATAGCAATGAGGCTATATCAGTTCAAGATGCGCTTAAGATGTGTACATATAATGGATACTATTCTTGTTTTGATGAAAAGGATAGAGGTAGTCTAGAAGAGGGAAAGATTGCGGATATGGTTGTGTTGTCTGATAACATATATTCTATTCCAAAGGAATCCATTGGCCAGATTACAGTAGATCGGTTATATCTTGGGGGAAAACCGTACGAGAGCTGTCGAGAAAATATTATTAAAGCAGCATTTCGAGGAATGACATCGAAAGCAAAAGCATAGTGAGTATAGCGTTATGACAAAAGATGAATTTTATGTTCTTAATAGTATGTACAATGGCAGCATCGGCAGAGCTAGATGCACGGCCGATTTGGAAAGTACAAAGGCACTTAGCAACTATGATACATACAAGGTTCTTGAGCAGCAGGGCTTAATCTCAAATTCAAGCTTGACTGAGATTGGGATAAATGCATTGGAACCATATAGGGTAAATAATGCTGTTATATTGGCGGCTGGAGCATCAACTAGATTTATACCGCTGTCTTTAGAGCAACCTAAGGGCTTGTTTGAGGTAAAAGGCGAAACACTGATTGAACGTCAAATTCAGCAGCTGCAATCGGCAGGGATAAAGAATATTACAGTAGTACTAGGCTACAAGAAAGAGATGTTTTACTATCTCGAGGATAAATATGGTGTGAGATTTATAATTAATGATGCGTTCAATATAAAGAACAACATTGAGAGCATATATCTTGCACGTAATGATTTGAAGAATACATATATCTGTGTGAGCGATAGTTACTTTGTGGAGAATCCTTTTAATCAGTACGAATATCAGACATTTAATGCTGGAGTTTTTGTTGAAGAAAAACTTGGTGAAATGTACGTTGATACTGATGCCGATAGTAGAATCATTCATATGGAAGAAGCAAGGCAACAGGGGTGTATTCTGCTTGGACATGCTTTTTGGAAAAAGGAATTTTCAGATGCTTTCATAAAGCTAGCGGAAGAGGACAGAATCCTTGGTGCATACAACAATTCTTTTTGGGAGTGGATGGTAAAAGACAAGCTTGACATACTACCTCCATTTTATTTCAAGGAATACACTGGTGGAAATGTATTTGAGTTTGACTATTTTGAGGATTTAAGAAGATTTGATACACAATATCTTGGATACACTCATAGTGAGATAGTTAGAAATATTAAGCTGGTATTTAGATGTGATGAGGAAGATATTGTTGATTTTAGAAATGTAAGTAAAGGGATGACAAATACATCCTTTATTTTCAAGATAGATGGTGTTGACTATATTTATAGGCATCCCGGAGATGGTACGGAAAGCATTATCAGTAGAAGGAACGAAAAGACCTCACTGATAAAGGCAAAGCAAATCGGAATAGACCCTACTTATATATATGCAGATGTAAATGAAGGATGGAAGATTTCACTTTTTATTCCCGAATTCAGAGAGCCTGACTATGCTTCTTTTGAAGACTCAAAGAAAGTCCTTTCGGTGCTTAGAAAACTGCATAAGTCAGATGTAAAAGTGGACTATGGTATGAAGCCCTGGGAGGATTCCTTGGAAACGGAAAAACTACTTATTAGTAAATCCCCAGATTGTTTTAAACCATACGAAGAGTTGAAAGAGAAGATAGGAAGACTTTATCAGAGGACAGCTGATGATGGGATAAAAAAGTGCTTCTGTCACGGAGATACGTACCAGCCTAACTGGATGATAAAGCCAAATGGAGAGGTTATTTTAATAGACTGGGAGTATTCTGGCTATTCGGATCCTGGGATTGACGTGGGATATTATATTGTAGATGCAATGTATGATTTTAATCAGGCTGAAGAGTTTATTAGAGAATACCTTCAGAATGATTACAATGAAACATCGAGATTTCACTTCATGGCGTATGTTGCCATAATCGCATACTATTGGTTTGTTTGGGCTATGTATAGGGAATCCTGCGGGGCTGTAATGGGAGATGCTCTTACAAACTGGAGAGATATGGCGATAAGATACGTCGACTATCTAATCGCTGAATAAATATAGCAAAATGAGGAGTTTGGTATGGAAGACAATAAAGCCGGGCTTGTTAGGGCTTTGGGGTTAAAAGAAGCTATTAGCATGACGATAGGGACAGTGGTAGGCGTAGGACTGTTCACTTGTGGTTCATCTCAAATAGGATTAGTAGGTTCTTGGATTATAGGATTTACCTTTGTAGCACTATTGATTTCAATATGGCCGTGCCTTATTTATGGTGAAATGTCTGCAGCCCTCCCATGCGCTGGAGGTACTTATAATTATGCAAAACGCGGTCTGAATAGGATTTGGGCTAACTTATCCGGTTGGCATTATATAGTATCTGTAGTGGCTATTGGCGCAGGTGAAACACTTGCTTTCTCAAATTATTTTAAAATTCTTCTTGAGCAATTCGGCATTGATATTGCATGGCTGGATTCTCGCGTTATTGCAATAATACTTGTTGCTGTTTTTCTAGTATTGAATTTTAGAGGAATTGAGCAATCAGGTAAGGCTCAAACCGGATTTATGTTTTTCTTTTGGGCATGCTCAATAGCGTGGTTTATGTACATGATACCAAAGGTGCATGTGGAATACTTTGGTGGTATTGCTATGGATGGCCTCCCGCCATTTGACGAGATGATGTATATCTTTGGATTAGTGTGGTGGTGCTATACCGGATTTGAGACTTGTGTCTCAATGGGTGCAGAGACAAAATACCCACAATATAATCTCCCTAGGGCACTTAAGATATCGGTTTTCTTGGTGTTTGCGTTGAATGCTTTGTTCCAATGGTTTCTAGTAGGTTTAGTACCACACGATTTTTATGGCCTACTTGCTGTAGCAGATGCTCCATACGCTGAAGGGTTGAAGGCAGCAGGTTACATTGGTTTCCCGATTATTCTGCTCTGTATAGGGATAGCATTTGGTGGAGACCTTTCTACAATTAACCCTGGTATCGCTGCGCCAGCTAGATATATTTATACTATGGCGCAAGACGGTGCGTTACCTGCTATTTTAGGAAAAATTCACCCGAAATATAAGACACCGTATGTTGCGGTTATAGTAGTTGGTGTAATAAATTTTGTTCTTATTGCCACGGGATCTATTGATTACATAGCATCCGTATCTCTTATATCATTGGCTGTATGCTATATGATTGGGTGCTTGGCATACTTGGGATTGAAGAAAAAATATGCTGATATGAAGAGACCATATGTCGCACCATTAGGAAATTTGGGGTGCTATGTTACAATTGTAATATATTGCTTTATGCTTATATTTGCCGATAGAATAGCGCTTCTGACAGCGGGTATTATTTCTATAATATGCTTGATTTTCTATTATGCATTTACGCGAAAGCATGCACCAGAGTTGGTAAGTGTAGAAGAAGAGATAGGCATAATGGAAGAGCCTTCAGTGGAAGAAAAGGCAAGGATGGATAAGGTATACAGAATCTGGAAGATAGTCACCGTAGCTATAACAGTAACTGCTTTAGGTATTTATTTTTTACCTATGATTTTGGGGAAATAAGTTTGGATTAGATACATATGAGGGGGGATCAATCACCTCCCTCTTTTAATTTTCATACGGAGACGAAATGAAGAAAAAAAATGTATGGATGGTAGCGTTACTTTGCTGCATTATATTGGCTTTTTTTGTAAGTAAATATGGCTATCAACTAATGATAATACAAGGAAAATCTATGGAACCGACATATCACAACCTTCAAATGGTTGTAATTAATAGGTGGGATAAGTCATATAATGAGGGGGATGTGATTGTATTTAAGTGTAAGGGATTGGATGCGGTCCTTGTAAAACGAATAGCGCAGAGAAGGGACGACGGGTACTATGTGTTAGGAGATAATTCTCTAGAGAGCATTGACAGTAGAGATAATCGTGTTGGAATTGTTGCAGAAAATGATATAATAGGCAAGTTAGTTACAAACAAGAGAAATTCGTATTGATTAACAGGAGGACTACATTACTGTGTCAATAAATATAAAAAAGGACAAAGCGAGCATAATGGAGATAGTTCTTGTAGCTGCTCTGATGCCGTATTTATGGATTATATATGGCCCACTAGAACTTTTTCTTACGAACAAAAGTGAGTTCTGGTTTGATACGAAGAGCATACTCATAGGTTCGCTAATAATGTTGCTGGTTACAACATTGCTGGCTTTCTTAATTCTGTTCATTTCATCTCGAGTGAGCAGTAAGTTATATGGAATTATTGTATCATTAGAATTTATAGCTTATTTTGTGTCTTATGTGCACGGGAATTTTCTGATAAAAAATCTGCCAAGACTAGATGGGACACCGCCAGACTGGTCAATATATGGCCGAGATAAAGTTATAAGTGCAATTGTTGTTCTAGTTATAGTGGCAGTAACAGTAGCTGTAATATGCATATTTAAACTCGAGGAAGCACGTAAGTATTTTATTTACGCTATGAGTGCTGTATCGGCTGTGCTTCTAGTTACATTAGGCACTCTTTTTATCCAAAATAAAGATACAGGATCACAAAAGATGACAATTACAATAAAGGACATGTTTACAGTCTCATCTGATGAAAATGTCATCGTATTATTATTGGACACGGTAGATGTAAATGGCATGTACCCGCAGCTGCCAGACAATCCTGAGTGGAATGAAGAGTTTAAAGACTTTACATTGTATCCAGATACATTGGGCGGATACCCTGCCACGATGATGTCTGTACCTCTGATACTTACTGGGGAGTGGTATGAGAACGAGGTTCCGTTTGAAGAGTATTGCGACAGAGTATATAGTGATTCGAAGCTATTTAATTATCTTGAAGATGAAAAGTACAATATAGGTTTGTATTCAACATCTGTATACGGCTCAAAATCATTGAGTAGATTTACAAATATAGAGAGCATGGTAGCTGTAAAGTCATATCCTAAATTGTCAGCAATGATGACTAGACTGGCTATGTTCAAAATGGCACCGTACCAGCTTAAGCGAGTGCTTTTTTTCTATCCCACTAATCTGGACAATCTGAAAAAAGCAAATGATTATGATGCATTTGATGAAACAAATGTGCCATATTATGAGCTGCTGAAAAGCGCACAGACCGTGCAAACTACCGAAAAATGTTTTAAGTATATACATCTCAATGGGGCGCATAAACCATATAGATTAAGCAAAGACGTAACATTTGTGGAAGAAGGGGTATCATATGAGGAGTGCGTTCAGGGATGTATGAAGATAGCTAATGAATTGTTGAGCGTGCTGAAAGATGCAGGAGTATATGACAACACGGCAGTGGTTATAATGTCAGACCATGGACAGACTAGTGAATATAGAAAAAGCCCGTTATTTATGGTGAAAGGCGTGGGCGAGGTTCATGATACGATGCAGATATCTAATACAGCGGTTACCTATGGCATGGTTAGCCAGGCATTTATTAACTTGGCCCAGGGAAGTGATGCTGAGAGTGCAATATGGACAGCAATGGCTGATTATCAGTCTGAACGAAGATTTCTGAATTATGAGTATATGGCTGAGGAATTCATAGAGGAATATACGCAGACAGGATCAGTCATAGAAGATAATGCGCTAGTAAAGACAGGCAAGATTTATTCTCTAGATAGTAAGAAGAGCAAAGAAAATATTGATACTAGCACCTTGGATGATTATGAGAGTGTAGATAGCACACCTGCTGTAGGAATATGGGGTATGATGGTGCCAGAACTTGCTTCTGATGCTGATTATATACGTGTATACGGATGGGTTTATGACGATGATATTTGTAAAAAACCTCAGGATGCTTATATGGAGGTTGATGGAGAACTATACAAAGCTGAATTTATATATCTGAGTGAGTTCGCTAGTGAAGATAATGACAAAGCCGAGTGTGGAATAAATGTAAATATTCCAGTTGATTGTGGGGATGAGATAATAGTCCATATTGTAAATAATAAAGGCGAGTTAATGAACCCTGTAGTGATAAAAAAGAGCGACTATATTGACTAGTTAAAAGAGTAAGGATGGCCATGAAATTAGATATAAGTACATTGTTATGCAACTTAATTGCGGCAGGATTAAGTCAGGCGGACATTCGAAAGATGTACCTGAAGGATCCTCGATGGAATGAAATAAAGGAAGTGCTCTATAATAGCAAGGCTAATGTCTTTAGTTATCTAGATATAAAACTCACTGACAAGGTGGCTGAAATTGGTGCTCTTAGCAATGATTTTGGTAGTACTGCTGATGCACTTGAACGCAAATATCAAGGTCTAAAGGTCGATAGAATCGCTGCCATTATCGCAGACAAAGCAGATGAGAACGTACCACAGTACGATTGGCTTATAGTAACTGCGGCGGAATGTCTTTTCAAGCCAAATGGCGATGAGAGTGCTTGGAAGTGGCTGAAAAGGGCAAATAGATACCTGGCTACTAACGGAAGAATGATTCTTTTGGTTGATAATCCTCACAGCATTTGGAATATTAATCAAGCTAGTGAAATTAAGCGTCTGGATGACAACCAGGATTGCTATGGATTAAGGCGCGCGAAACGTGTAATCCGTAAGGCGGGGCTACAGGTGGCGCACCTTGCTTATGTTGCACCAAGTTATAAGGATGCATGGAACATATATACGGATGCAGGACTACCATCAACAGAAGAATGGAGCAATCTTGAGGTGCTCAGAAATGTTGAGGCAGATAATTTTGGCGATAATAGATTCGAGACAAAATATGAACATCTCCTAATGCCCTTGCGTGCTGAGAAGAAGGCACTTATAACTGATGTTATGCGAAATGGCGAATTCGGTTTACTTGCGCCGTCACATATGCTGATTTTGACAGCAGGAGTGCATGAAAAGCCACGCAGAATGATGGGCGCATTACGTCAAAGTACAGACGCAGATTATTCTTACGCCACATCAATGCAGGTGGGTAAGCCATCATTTAAGTATAGGGTTTTTAATGAATACGAGGATGCTTCGACAATAGAGGATGTAAAGCAGGTGCAGCTTAATCTTTTAAAAAAATATAAGAGCATCTGTGAAAAATATAATCTGAAATACTATCTCATTTATGGCACTTTGCTTGGAGCAGTTCGCACTGGAGAGATGATAGCAGCAGATGATGACATTGATGTTGCTATGATGCGTGAGGACTACGATAAATTTGTAGAGATTGCATCAGAAGAACTAGGGAATGACTATTTTCTACAGACTCCGTCAAATGATAATGCGTTTTACGGTGGATATCTCAAGCTACAAAAGAATGACACCACAGAGTTGGTGCTTCAGAATTGGTGGGTAGATTGTCACGAAGGTATATCTATAGACATTTTTCCTATAGATAAAATGCTAGCTGATGAAGCGGTAGAAGAAAGCAGGCAGAATAGCATTGCAACATATCAGCGTATGCTTTTTGCACAAGCCTACGGATATTTTAGAGAGTTTAGAGACATTCCATTTTTGACTTGGAAGATATGCAAATATGCGGGAAAAGCTATTGGAAAAATGAAATTGATTTCAGGCCTTACTTCAGCCATGAGAGCAGGGGAAAAAGGAGAGTCTGATGGATACGGTATCTATGCTCATTACACAGAGGGAAAGCCAGTAACTAAGCTTGAGAGAAAGTGGTTTACAGAGACGGTATATTTGCCTTTTGAAGGCGAGCTGTATCCTGTTCCTTCAGGCTTTTCTGAATTGTTAAAAGCACGCTATGGAGAAAACTATATTTTGCCATACGCTTTCAATCCGGAATTGGCTAGACATGGCTTTTATGATGCACATAAGCCTTATTACTATCACAAGGATAAACTACTCAAGCGTAGGGATCAGCTTCCTATGGATAAATCAATTGTCCTAATAAGCGATGGCTTGTCAGTTAAAGATTTTGCAAAGAAATATACCGATGTTAAGGTTGATCGCGTGATAAATGTTGATATGCAGCAGGAAATAGAGCTTGATTTGAGTACAGAGTATCCAGTGCTCGCATTAGCGGATATTAGATGTGGTCAAAGGCTTATGGAAAGCATTAGCGTTGAAGACTACAAGATCTTCGTTGATGACAGAGAATTGCTTAGAAAAGCTAATTTTAGTTTCTGGAAATTAGGCAAATGGTATAAAGAAAATCCAGAGGATTAATAAACATGAAATAATAGGCGGGCCACCTACAAGATACCCTTGTAGATGGCCTTTACCATTTCATAACTATTTATATCGCCAATATCATATCTTTTGCCTGGCATATTAAAAGCATGCAATGCAGTCTGAGTACTGAGCCATGCAGCAAAGCTTCCTGGGGCATCGTATCCGCAACCAGAATCTAGGGCGGCATCTATTCTCTTTAAGTCCTCTGATTTATAGATATAAAATGGCGGAACAGCATGATTGCTACGAGGATTCTGTGGTTTTTCTTCATAGCTTGTAATTAGCTGATTGTCGTCAAATGTTATGATTCCTGTTTTACGCTGCTTTTCGAGAGAATTCTCCTCATGAGTCATAATGCAGGAAGTGTCTTTGCTCTTAGCAAAGTCTATAAAGCTTTTGAAACTAAAGTCTAAAAGATTGTCACCTGCGATAACAAGCGCGTCATCATTGATACTTAGCTTTTGGATAGCATACTGGATATCGCGCACAGCTCCCAGCCGGGTATCGTTCGTAGATGTTCCATCGTCTACTATGATGATGTCTTCAGCTCGGGACTTTCCCCAATCACTGAAGATAGAAGCAAATCTGTGATTACTAATTACTACAAACTGGTCTATACATCCGGTGGATGCGATATCATCTATAAGCCAATCCAGAATAGTCTTTTCGCCAACTTTAAGTAATGGCTTCGGAAAATTTTCAGTTAATGGATAGAGTCTTGTGGCATAGCCTGCTGCTAGTATTATACATTTCATAATTAATTATCCTCTCATATCATTACGCCATTGGCACTGCTACAAAAATGAACACTGAACTTTCCTTCGAGGGAGGGGAATGATTTTAGATATTCTGCTGTAACTTGATTTTGAATATCTTCACAATATTGTGGATTAATAAGAGCCATACAGCACCCCTTGAATCCCGCGCCAGAGAATCTGCCACCGTAGATGCCCTTTGTTTTTGTCATTATTTCATATAGCTTTATCAGCTCGGGACAACCACATTCGTAGTTGCTTATAGATGAGTAGCCGGACTCAAACACGAGTTGACCGTATTTTTCAATGTCACCTGCTCGCCAAGCGGTTGCGCCCTGCTCTGCTCTTGTAAATTCGCTGTAGTAATGCTTGGCTCGTTTTCTCCAGTTTTCAGGGAGCAATTTTCCGTATTCATTAAATATGTCGACAGGTACATCTCGTAGACGCGAATCGGCATATTTTTCGTAGTCTAGATTAGCATATGCCTTTAGTGCATAGGATGCAGCTTTACATTCATCTACGCGGGCATTGTACTTGCTATTTGACAGTGAGCGTTCAAGTCCTGAGAAGAAGATAGCGAACTGGTATTCCGGCATATCTTGTGAAGAGGGAATGAGTTCATAGCTATCGTCTTTGGTATCTAGGTATAGCAGCTTATCTTTCTGGCAGAGTACTTCGCAGCTTTGATCGAGCTTGCCACAATTTACGCCTACATAGTTGTTTTCTGCGGCTTTTGCCAGCATTATTAATTCCCAGTCACCGAGCGTTATATGATTTACTCTGCATAGGGCAGTCAAGAATACAATTATAACGGCAGCAGATGAAGAAAGACCGCCGATAGGCAGGCTGCCTTCGAGAACGCCGGCGACGCCATACTGCAGACGATGTTTTTCGTTTAAGAGTAATGTGGCGCCACGCAAATGATCGGCCCAATCGTTTTGTTTAGTTTCAGGAACTGATGCTACATGGAACTGGGCTCTTTTCCCAGGGAAGTTGACAGATTGGACTTCGCAGATACCGGATTCTTTTTTGGTATAAGCAAAATGAATACCTTTATTTATAGCAAATCCATTTATTTTTCCATACTGATGGTCGATATGCGCCCCAAGCGGACTGATTCGATATGGGCAGAATGCAATATCCGATGGTTCACGATGATAGAGGTTGTTAAATTGTTCTTCACAAAGCATAAATGCCTCCTTTTCGACACAACACGTTTAATAATATCATTATGTTTTGAGGGATTCAATGAGAAGGTATTAGGTGCTTGACGTGGTGGCTGAGCTAGTAATATTTTATTTCACAAAAATTCATAAAGCCATTATGAAAAATTCGTATTGACATATAATCGCGAAGAATTTAAGGTCATATATACAAGTTACAATTTAGCAAGGAGATACACTTGAATTCAATTCTTCTTATTATCCCTGCATTTAACGAGCAGGAAAATATAGAATATGTGGTGGATAATATTATTAACAATTATCCGCAGTACGACTATGTCGTTGTCAATGACGGTAGTGCTGATAACACGCGTAAAATTTTAGCTAAAAAGGGCTACAACTATTTGGATCTGCCGGTAAACACAGGCTTGGCAGGTGCATTCAGGGCTGGCATAAAGTATGCTAATGCCATGGGCTATGAGTATGCTGTACAGTTCGATGGCGACGGCCAGCACAGATGCGAGTCCATAGCAGATATGTATAGCAAGATGCTTGAGACAAACGCAGATATCGTGGTGGGTTCTAGATATATTGAGAAGAGGCGTGACCACTCACTTCGCAATATGGGAAGCCGCCTGATTACGGCTGCTATTTTGTTTAGGACAGGCAAGTTCCTTAAGGATCCTACGTCAGGGCTACGCCTGTACAACAAGCGAATCATTAAAATGATAGGATATAATATTGCCTATTCGCCAGAACCAGATACGCTGGCATATTTGATGAAGTGCGGTGCTAGGGTCGAAGAAGTCCAGGTTACGATGGATGACAGACTACATGGGAAGTCATATCTGAATCTTGGCAGGTCGATTAAATACATGATTACAGTGCTTATGAATACCTTGCTCTTGCAGTGGTTTAGAAAGAAGGTGTCGCTGAAATGACTTTGTCTCTCCGTATATTACTGGCTGTTGGAGCTTTTTTCGTGGCATTTTATGTATGTTCTTCCATTCGCAAGAGTCGTACACAGATGAAGGACACTGTGGCGTGGATTGCCATTGCTTTCTGCTTGGTTATATTTGCTGTTTTTCCGCAGGTGCCTATTTGGCTATCGAGGGTGATTGGTATTGAGACACCTGCTAACCTCATATTCCTGTTCTTTATTGGAATTTTGCTATATCGCAATTTCGGATTGTCTCTTCGCGTATCTATGCTTGAGGACAAGCTGATTACCGTAGCTGGCGAGGTGGCCATTAGAGACAATATAATCAAAAAGAAGCTTGAGGGGGAGGCTGCTTTTACCAGCACTGAGTCCGCGCTAGCTGATGATGTGCCTGTTTCACCAGACGCAGATGCCAAGTTATATGAACTTAGGTAAGTCTGCCGACGAGGCGATGGATATACTTGATATCCCCGAGCATGAGCGTGAGCAGTATTTGTCGAAGTTATAATTGATTTTACGTGAGAAGAATTCTCTGATAATAGTCTGTTAAAAAGAGGGAGCTCATTAGACTGAAAATAGAGAGCACACATAGCAGTGAGGAACAAAGCTTCACTGCTATTTTTGTGCTTATATCCGAAAAGTGAGGGTGGAGAAATTTACAAGGTTAGCAAAATGAGCCGAAAGTCCTATAACATTTTCTTCTCATTTTCCGATTCAGAATACGACATATTATGTACTTGCCTAGGGCTAGAAGGAGTCAAGATGAGATCGAAGATAGTAACAAAGTTTATGGCGGGAGCGCTGTCTGTAATGTGCGCTATAACGGCAGTTGTTGCATTCGCACCGCCGAGCACTACAGTACAGGCTGCGGGCAGACTGGAATATCAGTCTGGTATATGCGGAGGAGCAAAATACACTTTGTATAATGATGGTGTGCTCGAAATAGAGGTTGATGGAAATGGCAGGACAACGACTGCAGTTGGATTGACAGCAAATCTTGACATTAAGGAAATAATAGTAGGCGAGGGAATTACGGAAATAGCTGACAGCATGTTTTCAGAATGTACAAATGTGCAGAAGGTGAGCTTGCCAAGCACAGTTAGGACGATTGGAAGTTACGCATTTAATGGTTGTACATCGCTTAAGACAGTTACATCAGCTACTACTCGTTATGTGATGGTAGACCCATATGCCTTTAGAGACTGTGTTGCTTTGGAAAAAATAGATTTTCTGTGCTGTTTCCAGAGAAATGCGATGAATGGATGCAGCAATCTTGAAAGCGTGTTTATGTGTAACGATGTAGTTTCGACAGGTACTTTTACAGGCTGTGATAAGCTTAAGACCATATACTACCACGATGAGTGGGAGGAATTTCCTAAGAACAAAAACGCAGCAGACCAGCGTGCCATTATCAATGCAGCCAGCATTGTAAAGCGCGGCAAGCATGAATTCACAGCAACGATTAAGCCGAACTATCAGGGCGACGGTGCGACATATATTTATTGGGAGTGTAAGCATTGCATGCTCACGGGAAGTACTAGAGAAGGGTATTATAGGGAGTATTTCTTTGACAAGTATCATGTGACACCGGAGGAGGTAGGCCTTCCGGCATCCATACTTGATGGAGAGCCTGCACCGACAGATCCAACTCCGTCTAATCCAACGGATCCTACTCCGGTTCCGACCCCGACTCCAGATACAGACCCGACTCCGGCTCCGAGCGGCAATACATCTAATCCATTTGCGGATGATTTTGCGCCCGCAATGATTGAGCAGCCGGTGGTTTACCCGAATACTACAGCAGATCCAGCTACGCTCGATTGCAAGTTCTACCATCAGAATGGAAAATCCTACTGGTATGAACACGGCGTTCGTCAGGGAACTTACGACGACCCGAAGGGTGTGATTGGCGATGGCACTGTTCGCGGCCGAGAAGTGTGTGATATGGAGACCGCTGCATGGTATTGGTGTGATTCTGTTTTGGATGGTGCCAAAGCTATCAACAAAGAGGTCTGGATGCCATATATCTATCAAGATGAGAAGTCTTGGAACGACGGTGAAATCAGACAGAATGCAGCTGCATCAATAGATGAGCATGCTGATATGTCGGCACAGCTGGAACGAGATATCAAAGCTCACACCGGAAAGTGGGTGCGCTATAACGCAAATGGAAAAATGTTCAAAGGCTGGTACAAGGTAACTTCGTCAGAAGCTCAGTATTACCCAAAGCAGGTTGGTAATATTTACTACTACGATCCAAAGACAGGTCTTATGGCAAAAGGAGACTTGGTAATCGATGGTGTAAGCTATCACTTTGATGAGACTAGTGGTGTGCTGCAAAAATAGTGGATACTTGCCCGTCCATGCGGGAAGCACTAAAGTTTTTAGATCGGTGTGAGGGGGGTTACCGCTTGAATAATAATTATTAGGAACTAAGAGCCTCCATGTAGCATGAAAGGAGTAAAAATGTATAAAACAGGAATTGCAAGGAGAGTATTGGCTGGGCTGGCTGTAGCAATAAGCGCAGTGATGCTGGTGCCGGGCTTGGCGATAGAACTGCCTGCGGTACAGGCTGAAGAGCTACCGACTTCAGGAAAAATTGGTGATAATGTTACGTGGACGTTGGAGGACTGGACGTTAACTATTAAAGGAAACGGTGCAATATGGGATTATGCGGGATATAACGTCAGCAACCCCAACTATTTGACAAGAGGGCAAGCACCGTTTAGATACGATACAAGAGTGAGAAGTATTGTGGTTGAGCCAGGAATAACAAGACTGGGAGACAACATTTTTTCGGCATGTACCAAAGTGACTTCTATTTCAATTCCAAATACAGTCACTTCATACGGAGAAGGCGTATTTGACGGTTGTAATAGCTTGGAAAATCTTACAATGCCAAATAATCTTACCTCTGTGCCTAAGGAAATGTTTTCTGCATGCTGGGCACTGAAAGAATTACCTGACCTCAGCAAAATAACGAGCATAGGTGATTATGCGTTCTCTAACTGCGGCGCCACTAGCATCAATGTTCCAGCTAGCTGCACATCCATTGGCGACGGAGCATTTAGTGGTTGCAAGATGGAGTCCATCACACTACCCGCAGGAATGAAGAAAATCGGTTATAAGATGTTCGATGGGTGCCAAAAGCTGAAGAGTATTACGATTCCAGATGGCGTTACTGAGATTGAGCCCGCAGCATTTTTTCAGTGTCTTGCGCTGAAGTCTGTGAAGCTTCCTGGCTCGCTTCAGATTATTGGCCAGGTTGCATTCTGGGGATGCGAGTCACTTGAAGAGGTGACTGTACCGAGTGGGGCTATTTTGGAGGATCAAGTGTTCTCTGGGTGTAAGTCACTTAAGACCGCAACTATATTTGGAAATGCTACCGAGATTAGGGAATTTACTTTCGCTAGCTGCACTTCACTGGAGACTGTTACTATTCCAGCTAGCGTTACAAAAATCAAAGGTCATGCTTTCTCTGACTGCTTAAACCTTAAGACAGTATATGTCAATGGCGCTAGCAAGTCAGCTAGCGATTATAGCGTTGATGGCGGAAATGAGTCTTTTATCAATGCTCAGTTTAAGAGTACAAATGTCGCAGACCCAACACCAGCGCCAACGCCAGCACCAGCACCTTCGCCGACACCTTCTCCAGCACCGGTATATGGTGGTGACCCGTTTGCGGAGGATTTCGCCCCGCCGATGATTGAGGAACAGGTGGTGTACCCAAATAGTACCGTTGATCCGTCTAGTCTTGATTGCAAATTCTATCATCAGGATGGAAAGTCATACTGGTATGAGGGCGGCGTACGACAGGGTACTTTGGATGATCCTAAGGGTGTATTTGGATTTGGTACCAACCGCGGTCGTGAAATTTGCGATATGGAGACCGCAGCGTGGTATTGGTGCGACTCTGTTTATAACGGCGCTAAAGCATGTAACAAGGAAGTATGGATGCCGTACATCTACCAGCAGGAAAAGTCATGGGATGAGGCGGAGATTAAGGCTAATGCCGCAGCTTCAGGCAACATGTCCGCTCAGGTAGAGCGCGACATCAAGGCTGGCACTGGAAAGTGGGTACGCTACAATGCCAACGGCAAGATGTTCAAGGGCTGGTACAAGGTAACTGGAACCGAAACCCAGATATATCCTAATCAGGTAGGAAATATCTATTATTACGACCCGAAGACCGGACTTATGGCGAAGGGCGACCTGGAGATAAACGGAGTGACCTATCACTTCGATGAGATTAGTGGCGTACTGCAGAGATAGCAGGTGTATTGCAGTAGCAAAAGAATATTAGAAGATTTGCTGGAGCGGTTCGGAAGAACCGCTCCGCTTGCTATATTATGAGCTATTTGGGTGTATCTGGTCGGAGATTACGGCTTGGCGAGCGTTAATAGGTTTGAACTCGCCATTGCGAGTTCCGGTGACCCGCCCAGCGGGAAGGCGTAA
>JAZLKM010000035.1:0-7248 GCA_045597645.1 Lachnospiraceae bacterium
ATTGTAGATGACCAGATAGATGTGGAGCAGATTAGAAACATAATAAAGGCTGGAAAACGCATAGAGAGAATCGACCTATATGCAAGACTTGAGCTAGACAAAAAAAGCCTGGAGCGTGAAATTCATAGAATGATTCCTCGAGTCTTGAGGAGTGGAATGAGAATCGACGAATCTTCGCTTAGCAAGGTGAGCACACTAATCAATGATAATACCATAGACTACTATGGCATCATCTCCAGTGTGGAATCAATTGTGGCATAATCCGCAATTGATTATGGGCAAGGAGTGAAGCGTATCGCGAATATCCTTGAAAGAAGGTGAAAATTTGGCTTTTTTAAATTACGAATATAAGATGAAAATCTGCTATTCAGAGCCGGTTGACAAATGCTATTTCACTATAAAATCTTTTCCGTTAGATGATTTTAGACAAAGAAGTATAGCATACGATGTTACATTGTCTCCGCTGACACAATATTCAGAGGGGAGAGATTCTTTTGGCAATATGCAGATTATAGGTTGTGAGAATGCACCACACTCAGAGTTTGAATTCAAGATAAGAGGAATGGTGGAGACTCATCCCAGAAACATTGTGGGTGGGGTGAGTGACAGCACTGTAGGCATGTTCAAATACCCACATGGAAAATGCATTCCAGGAGATGAAATATGCCGCTTTGCCGCAGAAATAGAGGATGAGGTGAACAGTTGCACTTCCGTAATGGATAAGTGTCTTAAGGTGATGGATGCACTGCATAATCGAATGGAATACGAGAAAGGCAGTACCGAAGTGGGAACCACTGCGGAGGAAGCCTTTTGCGGTGGAAAAGGTGTGTGCCAGGATTTTGCACATATTTTCATAACGCTGCTTAGAATGTTCGAAATACCTGCCAGGTACGTATGCGGGTTGATTGTAGGCGAAGGCGAAAGCCATGCCTGGGTTGAGGTGGATTGCGATGGCAATTACTATGCCCTGGATCCTACCCACAATATGGAGGTGACAGATGGGTATATCAAGCTTGGCACAGGCAGAGATGCCTCAGATTGCGCTATTAACCGAGGTGTAATGTGGGGCGGCGGCCTGCAGACACAGGAAATATCTGTGACGGTAGATAAGTACTACTAAGTGCAAGGACTAAGGAGAACAAAGAGATGGTTGAAATAGTCACATCAGTAGGGCTTCCTATTGATGAGAAGTTAATGATAAAGAAAAATCGCATAATGCCGGATAAGGCTGATGCTAAGGAATTGCGACGAATAAGCGTCGTCACCGGAATACATGGAGACGAGCTGGAAGGTCAATACGTATGCTACGAGCTCCAGAGGAGGATAGAGCAGGAAAAGGAGTGTCTGACTGGAATAGTGGACATATATCCGGCAATGAATCCTTTGGGAATTGATTCAATCACAAGAGGTATACCGGCATTTGATTTGGATATGAATCGTCTTTTTCCAGGAAACAAGGATGGAAACATGACCGAATATCTGGCAGCAGGAATCATAAATGATGTGCAAGGGTCAGATTGTGTAGTTGATATCCATGCCAGCAATATTTATCTGACTGAGATACCACAGATTAGAATAAATGAATTGCATGCAGATTCACTTGTTCCGTTGGCAAAGTGCGCCAACGTGGATTTTATTTGGGTTCATGGAGCCAGCACAGTGCTGGAGTCAACCTTTGCACATAGCTTAAACAGCATAGGGACACCGGTTCTGGTAGTTGAGATGGGCGTGGGTATGAGACTCACAAAGGAGTATGGAGACCAGCTCGTGCATGGAATATTTAACCTCATGAAAGAACTGGGAATCTGGAGCGGTAGCGTAGAGGAAGTGAGAAGACCTATGATATCCAGTGATGGCGATGATGTAAGCTATCTCAATGCTACAGCCAGTGGACTATTTGTACCACAGGTGAAGCATGGCGCAAGGTTATCTGAGGGTGAACTTATAGGAACGATTGTCGATCCGCTGCAGGGAAAGATACTTGATGAGGTACGGGCCCCACAGAGCGGTATGCTCTTTACAATAAGAGATTATCCAATTGTAGATGAAGGATCCTTGATGGGAAGAATACTGAAAGAGGAGGTCTGCATCTATGAATAAGAAAATCATATATGAAATAAAGGGAATGTATCGAGACGACTTTAGAATCACTGGGTTTGAGTTCGGTGATGGGGAGAAGTCAGTCTGCATCGTAGGCAATTCCAGAGGAAATGAAGTGCAGCAGATATACTGCTGCGCTCAGCTCGTAAAGAAGATGAAGCAGCTTGAGGATGAGGGTCGCATAAAGGAGGGCCACAAAATCCTTGTGATTCCATCAATTAATCCCTATTCAGTCAATATTCAGAAGAGATTCTGGCCTACAGACAATACCGATATCAATAGAATGTTTCCTGGCTATAACCTGGGTGAGACTACACAGAGAATAGCGGACGGAGTGTTTGATGAAATAAAGGACTATGAGTATGGCATTCAATTCACTTCATTTTATACACCGGGTGATTTTGTTCCTCACGTCAGATATATGAAGGAGGGCTTCACAACAAAAGAGGATGCAGAGAAATTCGGTCTAAAATACATTGTTGAAAGAACAGTAAGGCCCTATGATACTGCCACCCTTAACTACAACTGGCAGGTTTGGGACACAAAGGCATTTTCTCTATATACCAATACGACATCTAAAATAAGTAATACAGGAGCTGGTCAGGCTGTGCTTTCGGTTATGAACTTCATGGCCAACAATGACATCATAAAATATGGAGCCATTGGGGAAAAGAAGATGAGGACCTTCGATGACACAGACCTTATTTCTGTTAGAACGGCAAAATCAGGCTTCTATGAGCCGCTAGTAAAAGCTGGTGATAGAGTAGAGGCAGGGACTCCTCTTGCGAACATTATAAATCCGTATGAAGGCGACATTTTAGAAACTTTGTTTGCGCCAGTTAATGGTGTCATTTTCTTTATACATAATGAACCCCTTACATATGCAAATACTGCGGTCATAAAGATACTTGGAGACGAATAGTTTTTGGATAAGGGTAAAATCAAGCTGCCGGGAATAGGAATGCGCATCATCAAGTCGGCTATATCAGTCTTGATTTATCATGGGAAATGATGATAAACTTTGGTTTATGTTGGATAAATCGGAATTCCTGGGGACAGAAAATTTAAGAAAGCTTTTTTGGCGACTTGCTCTGCCCGCGATTATATCTCAGCTTATAACGCTGATATATAATGTCGTGGACAGAATATATATAGGCCATATCAATGAAGTGGGCGGGCTAGCACTTACCGGCTTGGGTGTGTGCGCGCCTCTTTTTATTACAATAACTGCTTTTTCCCAGCTTATATGTGCAGGCAGCGGGCCTGTAATGTCCTATGCCTTAGGGGAAAAGAAGCACGAGGATGCTAAAAGTGTTGTAAGAACATGCTTTATAGTACTTGTGGCAGCAGGCATAGTGCTGACTGCTCTGATGATGATTTTTGATCGCCCGCTTCTTTATCTATTTGGCGCAAGTGACGTGACTTACTTTTATGCTCACTCTTATTTTAAGTGGTATATCCTGGGCACGGTTAGCGTCATGATTAGCACGGGAATGGTTGTATTTATAAACGCTCAGGGGCTAGTGAGAGTGTCTATGTTCACAGTGTCACTGGGTGCGATTGCAAATATTATCCTGGACCCTATCTTCATTTGGAAATTAGATTTAGGAATCGAAGGAGCAGCTATTGCAACTATTATTTCACAGACGATATCGGCCATACTAGTTCTAGTATACCTTCTGAGTGACAAGCCGTCTGTGAAGCTTTCTTTTTCTGACACCAGATTTAGGGGGGATTTATTAGGTCAGTGCCTTGCGCTGGGAATATCACCATTCATAATGCAACTAACTGAAAGCGCGCTATCGATAGCATTTAATAAATCGCTTCTAGCTTATGGAGGAGATGTGGCTGTTGGAGCGATGACGATTTTTACGACGGTTAATAGCATCTTTTTCCTGCCTATTAGTGGCTTTTGCCAAGGCTCACAGTCTATTACCAGCTACAATTACGGCGCGGCTAATTATGACAGGGTTGCGGAAAATGTAAAAAGGCTGATAAAAGTTTGCGTTTCCTATGGACTTTTGATGTGGCTGGCTGTTATGATTTTCCCCGGAGCTATAGTTTCCGTTTTTACATCCGATAAGGCTATATACACATACAGTGTTGAGCATATTCGTATTTTCTTTGCAATGCTCTGTGTGATGGGGTTGCAGCCAGCTTGCCAGTATAGCTTTTTGTCGTTGAAGAATGCGAAGGCTTCGCTGCTTCTTGCGCTACTTAGAAAAGTGGTTTTACTTATACCGTTAATTTTCATTTTGCCGATATTTGTTGCACCGAAGGACAGTGCAGTATTACTGGCAGAGCCAATAGCAGATACCATAGCTGTTATAGTGACAACTGTCTCGTTTTTTGTTCTCAATAGGCGATTATTTAGGGGAAATGATGGAAAACATTAGTATTGACAGGATATTTAAACTCGGAATTGCATTATCTGCGGAAAAGGACAGAGCCACACTATTTGGCATGATACTAAATGAGGCTATGGACCTTACTAACTCAGATGCGGGTACCATTTACATTTTGGAAAACGAGCATCTGAATTTTAACTATATGATTACCCGCTCAAAGTGCGTGGACCAAAGTGCTGATAGGGGAGAGATTACCATACCCCCGGTGCCACTTGGCAGGAGCCATGTGTGCGCCTGCTGTGCCATTGACAAGCAGCTGATAAATATCGAGGACATATACCTGGACAGCACCTATGATTTTGCTGGCGCGCAGAGGTATGACGCGCTGAACAATTATAGGACGAAATCAATGCTTGTAGTGCCCATGCTTGATGACACTGATGACTGTATAGGCGTGTTGCAGCTGATTAACGCTACAGATGACAGCACGTCAAGGCCCTATGATGAGGATGATGAGAAGGTGATTAGAGCTTTGGCATCATTTGCAGCTGTAAGTCTAAACAATAGATTATTATCTGAGGAAATAAATGACCTACTGCATTCTTTTGTAACAGTGATGGTAGGGGCTATCGATACTAGGTCGCCGTATAATGCAAACCACACAAAGAGTATGGTAAAATACGGCGAGAAGTTCCTGGATTGGGTGGATAAAAACGAGTGTGATTTCAAAATCCGAGACAAGGATAAGGACCCATTTATCATGAGCATCTGGCTTCATGATATTGGTAAGCTTCTGATCCCGCTGGAGATTATGGACAAGGCCACGAGACTAGGTGATAGGCTTAAGGATGTAAATAATAGAATTACGATAGCCATATTAATGGAAAAGCTTGCAGATAGACCTGATAAGGTAAAGGTGCTTCAGGAGGCAAGAGATTTCATTTCTGAGATTAACGAAGCAGGATTTATGCCTGATGAAAAGCTGGAAAAGGTAAGTGAGCTTGCGAAGATAACCTGCCTGGATGAGAATGGCAATGAGATTATGCTACTAAAGGATGACGAAGTGGCATCACTGTCAATCAGGAAGGGTACCCTGACTGATGATGAAAGACATATCATGGAGAGCCATGTTGAGTACACGAAGAAAATGCTCTCTGGAATGAAGTTTTCTGGAAGATACGAGAAGGTGGCAGGAATTGCGTCATCGCACCATGAACTTATGGACGGAAGCGGATATCCGTTAAGTAAAAAATCTGAGGAAATTAAGAATGAGACGAGACTTTTGACCATTCTTGATATATATGACGCACTGACAGCGGAGGATCGTCCTTATAAGCCGCCACTGCCGATTGAGAAAGCATTCGCTATACTCGATGATATGGCTGCACAAGGGAAGATAGATAAGTATATTCTTGGACTGTTTAAGGAGAGTCGTGCTTGGGAAAAATAGATTTTAATAGCCTAAAATTGAGGTGGAGGAGCGATGAATAATCAGGAGAACTCAAAGGATTACGTTAATCGGAGCGATGCGATGGCGAATGACAAAAAGAAGAAAATAGTCATTGCAGCGATTGTTGCGGTGATAGCTATCATTGCGGCTGTCATTTTTGCTCTTTTCTGGAAAAAGGGTTATCGAACAGTTAAGATTTTCGAGATATTCAACAAGGTAACCTTTGACAGGGATTCGCAAAAGGACGTCGATGTGTATGAGAACATGTCATTGACGGCGGGGGATACCCTTAGAACAGGTGCTGATGAGAGCTATGCGCGTCTCGTTCTCGATGATGACAAATATGTCTACATAGAGGAAAAGTCAGAAGTGGCTTTTGAGGCGGCAGGCAGAAAAAATAGCGCCAGGACTACAATTCACCTGAACTATGGAGCGGTGATTAATGAGGTCAACAATAAGCTTACTAATAAGCAAAGCTATGAGGTTGTGACACCTAATTCGCTAATGGCTGTCCGTGGAACTAAGTTTAGAGTATCCACATATAACGGAAAAGACGGGATACTGTATACGAGAGTTAGTACAATCGAGGGACAGGTAGAGTGCTGGCTGATTTATCCGGACGGAACGATATCGGCTGAAAGCCATATCGCTGAGGCTGGAAGTGAAGTGCTGGTATACTATGATGAGGAGAGCGGAATCACCGATTTTGCGCGTATCAATGATGCAGGTCGCTATAACTCGAAGGAGGAGGGCGACTATGTGAGAGGCATTAGCTATGCTCAGATGCCAAAGCAGGCTCATTCTTTCCTTCAAAGTCGCGCGACAGAGCTTGGTGGCTTAGAGACAATTACTCCAGAAGAGCTTGCTGCGTATGTAAATCTGGATGATGAATTAAGAGATGAACCGATTTTGGAGAGATACGGAATCCCGGAGAAGCAGTTGATAGAAGAGGGGTTACTTGACCACGTGCGAGGTGAGGAGAGTGACGCCATTGTACCTAGATATGTGTTGCCATATATGGGCATAGAGGAGACTGCCGCAGTTATAGAGCCAGAAACCAAGGATGAACCCAAATCTGAGGCTACTAAAGAAGAGCCTTCTGACAGTAAGACTCCTTCGGACGATGCAAAGCCGGCAAGCAAACCGAATAGCAAGCCGGGCAGCAAGCCTGGCAGTACGCCTGCTAATCCGCCCGCAGCGCCTAGCAGCCCTGTAGCTGATAATTCTACTCCTGCAGGTGATGATACGTCACAGACACCTGACGATACATCTACTCCATCAGGAGATGGAACCACTCCGTCAGGAGATGGAACCACGCCGTCAGGAGATGGAACTACCCCGTCAGGAGAT
>JAZLKM010000036.1:0-13220 GCA_045597645.1 Lachnospiraceae bacterium
AAAGAGGTTCTTCGATGTGGCCATATGGTTGAGGAAATGCTTGCAAAAGTATATGAACTTTCTGAAAAAAATGAGGCACTTCTTCTATCTGAAATTGAAAATGATGGAAATGCGGTAAGAGAATTGTATTCCAGCATAAATGATTATCTAAACACGATGTTTTCAGAAGGTGTTATGACAGAAGAGCAGGCAGGAGAATCTACCAGGTTAATGTATATATTGTGCGATGTAGACAGAATTGGGGCTTTGTGTAGGGAAATTACATCTACGATTATTGAGCCAGGGACATCTAACGTGAAATTATCGAAGGAAGCAACAAAAGATTTAAAGAAATCGGTGAAGCTCATTCATGATATGTATGAGTATGCTATGGATACACTAGCATCTGGAAAAGCTACTCATATGAAGAATATTCAGAAGAAGAAAGACGAGGTTTTACTTCTGGATGATAACATGCGTCAGGCGCATATTGAAAGAGTAGGGAAAAAGAAATGTAGCGCAAAGCTTACAGCTATGTATAATGGCATTTTACATGATATCGACAGAATGGGAAACAGCTGTGTAAATCTTGTCGATATGGCTATTTCAAGTAATGGCTTAAGCTTGCTTTTAGATAATGAAGAAGTTACAGAGTAGGCAAGCTAATGAGTATTTGGAATAGAGTTAAAGAATATGTCAGATATGTAAGGGCTTTTTTTGATAAAGGAGAAAAGGAAATGGTTGTTACTAAAAAGAGCAAGAATAGTAATGATTTGTATTATACAAATAGAGAGTTGTCATGGCTTTCTTTTAACGACAGAGTGCTTTCAGAAGCTGGAAACCCTAGAGTTCCACTTGCAGAGAGATTAACATTTGCGTCGATATTTCAAACAAATTTGGATGAATTTTTTATGGTACGCGTTGGAACACTAATGACGCAGATGAACAACTCTAAAGAGAAAATTTGTGAAAACAAAACCGGTATGTCAAGTGAGGAGCAGGTTGCTGCTATTCTTGATGAGGTCAAGTTATTAGAAGAGAAAAAGGCTAAAACCTTTGAACAGCTTATGGGAGAACTTGAGCCACAGGGGGTTAGAATTATTAATTTTAATAAGCTTTCAGAAGAAGAAGGCAAGTTTCTCGAAAATTATTTTGATGCGCATATAGCTCCATTTTTATCCCCAATGATAATTGGTAAGCAGCATCCATTTCCATTTCTTACGAATAAAGAATTATATGCAATTGTATTATTATCTACAGCAAAAGGAAAAAATAAGATAGGAATCGTGCCATGTAAAAACTCGGTATTTAAAAGATTAATTGAGATTCCAACCAGACCAGGAACATTTATGTTATCAGAAGAATTGATTTTACATTTCATCTGGAAATTATATGCAAAATATACAATTCGAGAGAAAGCTATTATGCGAGTTACACGAAATGCTGATATAGATGCAGCTGAAATGTATGATGAAGATATGGATTACAGAAATGTAATGGAAAAGTTAATTAAAAAGAGAACAAAGCTCACTCCCGTACGTGTAGAACTTAGCAGAAAAATAAATGAAGGCGCTAAGAAGGAATTATCAAATTATCTTGAAGTAGGAATGAAACATTTCATTGATGTTGGAACTCCGCTTGATTTGTCATTCGTATTTAGTTTACAGAATTATTTAAGGGAAAAGGCAGAGCTATTTTATGAAAAAAGAAGTCCGAGAAACTCTGCAAGTATTGATACAAAAATGCGTATCATGGATCAGGTTGAGAAAAAAGATGTTTTGCTATCATATCCATATGAATCTATGAAACCCTTCTTAAAACTGTTAGAAGAAGCAGCGCAGGACGAAAATGTTGTATCTATAAAAATGACATTATATAGAGTTGCAGAACGAAGTCAGATTGTTGAGTCACTTATTGAAGCGGCTGAAAATGGTAAGGAAGTTGTAGTTCTTGTTGAGCTTCGAGCTCGTTTTGACGAAGCTAATAATATTGAAATGTCAAAGCGACTAGAAGAAGCAGGCTGTCAGATTTTGTATGGACTTGGCGATTATAAGGTGCATTCGAAGCTTTGTCTTATTACTAAGATGAATGAAAACATGGAGCAAAGCTATATTACGCAGATTGGAACTGGCAATTACAATGAAAAAACAGCTAGATTATATACAGACCTTTCAGTCATGACTGCAAACCAGGATATTGGAGCTGAGGCTGCGACAGTTTTTGCTGCTCTTCAAAAGGGTGAAACTGTAGATCATGCACATAAGCTTATGGTTGCACCCAAATGCCTGCAGAATAAGATTGTAGAGCTTATTGATGAAGAAATAACCAAAGG
Source organism: Lachnospiraceae bacterium (assembly GCA_045597645.1). Taxonomy (GTDB): domain Bacteria; phylum Bacillota; class Clostridia; order Lachnospirales; family Lachnospiraceae; genus JAKSSE01. The sequence continues at coordinate 2,312 of JAZLKM010000036.1, forward strand.
TGCTGAAGGATATATAGGAATAAAAATTAATTCATTAACAGATAAAGTTCTAATAGAAAAATTAATTGAAGCTAGCCAAGCCGGCGTAACAATTGAGCTTGTAGTCCGTGGTATTTGTTGTATAAAGCCTGGTGTAAAAGATTATACCGAGAATATAAGAGTTGTAAGTATCGTAGGCCGTTTTCTGGAGCATTCTCGTATCTATATCTTTGGAAAGGGAGACAATAGTAAGGTTTATATTGCTTCGGCAGACTTTATGACAAGAAACACGATTAGGCGTGTTGAAGTTGCTTTATCCATTTTGGATGCTGACATTAAGGAAAGAATTATAGAGATGTTTAATATACAATTCGCTGACGATGAAAAAGGAAGAGAACAAGATTCAGCGGGTATATATAATGCAAGAAAAATTAACGAAAAACCTATTAATTCGCAAGAACTTTTCTATGAGCGAGCATATAAAATGGCTGGTGATAAAGCATGAATATTTTTTCATTTGAGAATCTTGATTTTACATTTTTTTTACGTAGAACTGACATTTGATTTTACATGTAATTGCTAGCATACCATCAAGGAGGTGGGCTGCATGAAAAAAATGTGGAATGTAATCAATGGAATGAATATAGATAAGGCAGCGAAAAGTAAGCTCTACATAGTAGCGTGGACTTTTGTAAATATTGTAATAGGTGGAGTGATGTGGCTGACCTGGGGAAGGATGCTTTTGCCGGGAATAGACTGGTTGCTATGTTTTACGGGGTATCCAGCAATTTTCATAGGACTTTTTGGAGGCGGATTCTATTTGTACAAGCATGAGTTCGAGAAAACTGCTCAGTAAGGCAATGGTTAATAAGCAAGTAGTGTAATAGATCTATAAAGCTCGCTTTACTATGCTTTTACCGAAGTTTTACCTATGGATGATGAAGAATTTTACAAAACCTTGATATCTTAAGCGTGTTGTAACAGACAAGACACAAAAAAGAAAGAAGAGGTTATACACTGTGAAAAAAGGAAAAATTGCAGCAGTAGTAGCTGTATGCTTGACGGTAGTTGCATTTATGGGATGCGGTTCTGCAAGCGGTTCAAATGTAAAAGGAAATTTGTCACTGGCAGGATCAACATCAATGGAAAAGTTATGTGAGGCTATGTCTGAAAGCTTTATGGAGGCAAATCCAGGGGTAACTGTAACCGTAGAATATACAGGTTCTGGTGCCGGACTGGAATCCCTGGCAGCTGGGTCTGTAGACATTGGTAACGCATCAAGAGGATTGAAGGACGGAGAGAAATCTAGCGGTTCAGTCGAAAATGTGGTGGCAATTGATGGAATAGCAGTCATTACAGATAAGAATAATAGCGTGATTGATGTTTCTTCTGAAGACCTTGCAAAGGTATACACCGGCGAAGTAACAAATTGGAGCGAAATCGGTGGTGATGACCAGCCTATCGTGGTTATAGGTAGAGAAGCAGGATCTGGTACTAGAGATGCGTTCGAGGAACTTCTTGGGGTAAAGGATGCATGCGCATATGCCCAGGAGCTTGATTCAACAGGAGCTGTGCTGGCTAAGGTTTCATCTACACCAGGCGCAATTGGTTATGTCTCTCTCGATGTAGTTGATAGCACAGTAATTGGACTCATGATTGATGGCGTTGAGCCGACAGAGGAGCAGATTCTTGCTGGAAAATATATGCTTCAGAGACCATTCGTAATGGCTACGAAGGGCGAGATTAGCGAGCAAAATGAAGTAGTGCAGGCATGGTTTGCATATGTTCGCTCAGATGCAGGTAAGGAAGTTATCAAAAAGGTTGGACTTATTATTCCACAGTAAGGGGAGCATATGAAAAGAAAAGCATTTATAGAAAAAACAGCAAACATTATCTTCCTAATTTGCGCTGTAGTAGCTATATTTGCAGTATGTGCGATTACCTTGTATATGTTCATAAAAGGCGCCCCGGCTTTAAGAGAAGTCGGGGTTTTTGATTTACTTTTCGGAACTATATGGAAGCCTACTGCAAGCAGTCCATCCTTTGGGATAGGGCTCATTATATTGACTTCAATAGTGGGAACAGGAGCAGCGATATTAATTGGTGTACCGATAGGCTTGCTAACAGCTGTATTTCTATCTGAAATGTCAGGGAAAAGGATAGATACTGTTGTTAGCAGTGCAGTAGAGCTACTTGCTGCTATACCGTCAGTTATCTATGGCTTGATTGGAATGATGGTGCTTAATCCGATTATGTTTAAGCTCGAAAAGCTGGTGTTTGCAGGAGATAGTTCTCACCAATACACAGGTGGTGCAAATATGCTCTCAGCGATTATCGTTCTTGCGATTATGATTCTACCCACGGTTATTAGTGTTAGCACATCCTCTCTTAGAGCAGTATCAGACAATATAAGAGCGGCGTCATTAGCGCTTGGAGCTACAAAGGAGCAGACGATATTTAAGGCGGTTATTCCTGCGGCAAAGTCCGGAATATTAACCGGCGTAGTCCTGGGAATAGGAAGAGCACTTGGAGAAGCGATGGCTATCAACATGGTTGCAGGTGGTGCAGTAAATATACCGCTTCCGTTTAATTCGGTTAGAACATTAACAACCCAGATTGTCAGTGAAATGGGTTATGCGAGTGGAACACATAGACAGGTTCTTTTTACAGTCGGACTAGTTCTGTACGTATTCATAATGATTGTCAATTGGGCTCTGTTAAAAGCAAGGAAGGCAGGTACAGAACATGACAACTAACATGAGAAAAGTAAAAGACATAAGTGTTCGAGCGTTGATTTATATAAGTGCTATATTTTCAGTCTCTCTGCTAGCTTTGATTATAGTGTATGTTCTGGCAAAAGGCGTATCAGCTGTGAACTGGTCATTTCTTACATCGGTGACAAGTGTGCTCAAGGGAACAGTAGGAATAGCAGGAAATATTGTAAATACCATACTAATTATTCTTATAACGATGGTTATCGCAACACCTATAGGTGTTGGGAGCGCTATCTATTTAAACGAATATGCAAAGCCAGGAAAAGTAGTGACACTAATCGAATATGCTACGGAGACGCTATCCGGTATACCATCGATAATCTTTGGACTGTTTGGAATGATGTTCTTTGGTGAAAAATTGGGGCTTGGATATTCACTATTAACAGGATCGCTCACGCTTATCATTATGGTTCTGCCCCTGATAACAAGAAATACACAGGAGGCTTTAAAGACGGTTCCAAACACATATCGCAATGGTGCAATAGGACTTGGAAGTGGTAAGTGGCACATGATACGTACAATTCTTATACCAAGCGCTATGCCAGGAATTATCACGGGAGCAATACTTGCTATAGGCAGAATAGTTGGCGAATCAGCTGCGCTCTTATTTACTGCAGGAAGTGCGAAGCTATTACCAAAAGGAATCAGTGGGCTGATTGAAAAGCCTTTGCAATCAGGTGGTACACTCACAATCCAGATGTATCTGTCTGCGACCAGTGAGGGGGATTTTGAAACAGCATTTGGAATAGCAGTAGTACTTCTGATAATTGTTCTAGCAATAAATCTTGGAACTAAGGTACTTACAAAGCGATTCGACGTTACAAGGAAGGAATAATAATGGCAAATACAAAGATATTAGTTAATAACCTGGATCTGTATTATGGTGAAAATCACGCACTCAAAAATGTAAATATGGAGATTAGTGAAAAAGCTATCACGGCTTTTATAGGTCCATCAGGGTGTGGTAAGTCGACTTTCCTAAAAACACTAAACAGGATGAACGATTTAGTGGACGGAGTGAAGATAACAGGAACTGTCGAAATAGATGGAGAAAATATCTATGAAGGAAAAATAGATACTACTCAGCTTAGAAAAAAGGTTGGAATGGTTTTCCAACAGCCCAATCCATTCCCTATGAGCATATATGACAATGTTGCTTATGGTCCTAGAGTGCATGGAATTAAGGATAAGAAAAAGCTTGATAAGATTGTAGAGGATAGCTTAAGAGGTGCTGCTATCTGGGACGAGGTAAAAGATAGATTGAAAAAATCTGCACTATCCCTATCGGGAGGGCAGCAGCAGCGAATCTGCATAGCACGTGCGCTTGCTGTAGGACCGGAAGTACTTCTTATGGATGAACCTACATCAGCCCTCGACCCGATATCAACAACCAAGATAGAGGATTTGATGGAAGAATTAAAGAAGAAATATACAGTTGTTGTAGTGACCCACAATATGCAGCAAGCGGTCAGAGTATCGGACTATACTGCATTTTTCTTGGTAGGAAATATGGTGGAATTCGGTGAAACAAAGCAAATATTTTCATATCCAAAAGACAAGCGTACAGAAGACTATATAACAGGTAGATTCGGGTGATAAAACGTGTCAGGCAAATAATAAAAAGCTCTGCTTGATTTGTAGGATTTATTAATAGAAGGAGTAATATTTCATGCGAAATAGATTTGATAACCAGCTTATAGAGCTGAATAATGAAATGATAGAAATGGGCAATATGATCATGGAGTCGATTAAGGCTGCAATTGAAGCCATGGTAAATCATGATGAGGAGAAGGCAAAGCAAATAATGCAAAACGATGCAGAAATTGATCATCTTCAGAAAAAGATTGAACAAATTTGCTTCAACATTTTAATCCAACAGCAGCCTGTAGCTAGAGACCTTCGGACTGTTACCGCAGCAATGAAAATGGTGACAGACATGGAAAGAATCGGAGATCATGCGGCTGATATTTCAGAAATGACCATATTAATGGGACAGAGCAGTAAGGCAGATTCCTTTGAGCATATTCAAAAAATGGCATCAGAGACGTTGATTATGTTAAATCACAGCATTGAAGCTTATGTAGAAAAAAGTGTGGAGAAGGCAAAGGAGGTAATAGCGCATGATGACACTGTAGACGCTCTATTTGATGCAACAAAGAAAAATGTGGTGGATTTAATAGTTAGAGACCCATCAGAGGGAGAGGAAGCCACGGACTATCTTATGATAGCAAAATATTTTGAACGTATCGGCGACCATGCGACCAACATAGCAGAATGGGTTATCTACTCGCTTGGAAAATCAATAGATTGACGGTGTATATAATGGGACAGAAGAAGAGAATATTAACAGACATTATAAAAAATGAAGCAATTTATCCAGTATATCAGCCTATTGTATCTATGTCGGATGGTAGCATTTATGGATATGAGGCGCTAACAAGAATAAAGCAAGATGCTAAATATGACATCGGAATAGAGGAGATGTTTTCCTTAGCAGAAAAAAAGGGAATGGCGTGGAGCCTTGAGGAGCTATGTAGGAAAAAGGCTATTAAAGGTGCGAAGAAAAAACCCAAAAAGAAAAAACTGTTTTTAAATGTGAACCCCAATGTCCTTCTTGATAAACAGTTTGAAAGTGGAATAACGCTGGAATTTATAGAAAAATATGGTCTCGAGCCCAATGACGTGGTCTTTGAGATAACAGAGCGTACGCCTATACAATCTAAGAATCTGTTTAAGAAGGTGCTTAAGCATTATACAAATCAAGGCTTTTCGGTTGCTATTGATGACTTCGGATCTGCTTACGCAGGACTCGATAGATTGTGTTACATTAAGCCAGATTACCTGAAGCTTGATGCCGCTATTATTAGAGGCATTGGGACAGATGATGTGAAAAGGTCTTTGGTAATGCATATGATACAGTTTTGCAAGGAAGTATCGATTATATCTATTGCTGAAGGAGTAGAAAGAAAAGGCGAGGCTGAGATTTTGAAGGCGCTTGGCGTTGATTATGTCCAAGGATACTATTATGCATGTCCGTCAGATAAATTTGTAGGGAATTACTACGAAGTATAAAAGTATCAGTAAAACTTAGTTAATGCCATGTGAGGATATGATTTTCTCAATGGATTTTACATAGATTTTACATAACTGAGCCATACATTTTACAAACTGTTCATATTCTGATACTGGGATGAGTATCGAATAATGAAGAAAGGCAGATGTATGGATATTTTTAGTGTCTTAAATTTGGTAGGTGGATTGGCCCTCTTTCTATATGGGATGAGCATTATGGGAAATGGTCTATCCAAGATGGCGGGAGGAAAGCTGGAAACAATTCTTGAGAAACTTACAACGAAGCGGATTTTTGCAGTACTTCTTGGAGCTGGTGTTACTGCTGTAATACAGTCAACATCGGCAACGACAGTTATGGTAGTGGGATTTGTCAATTCTGGAATCATGAAGCTATCTCAAGCTGTCGGCATCATCATGGGTGCAAATGTAGGTACAACAATTACGTCATGGATGCTATCCCTTACTGGGATTGAGGGGAGTACCATTTGGCTTAAACTGTTGAAGCCATCCTCATTTTCGCCTGTCCTCGCGGCCATTGGAATTATTCTTGTCATGGCAAGTAAAAGTGAATCAAAGAAAAAGGATGTAGGAGGCATATTACTTGGCTTCGCTATTTTGATGTTTGGAATGGAGACGATGAGTGGCGCAGTGGCAGGTCTTGCTGACAATCCGTCCTTTACAAAGATGATGATAGCGTTTAGCAATCCTATTCTTGGAATGGTGGTTGGTGCAGTCCTTACAGCAATTATCCAGAGCTCATCTGCATCGGTAGGAATACTTCAGGCCCTCTGTGCAACCGGTGCAGTTCACTATTCCGTGGCGTTACCAATTATTATGGGGCAGAATATCGGTACCTGCGTAACTAGCATCATTTCTTCTATTGGCGCAAGCAAGAATGCTAGGCGTGCTGCAATGGTACATCTGTACTTTAATCTCATTGGAACCATTCTATTTATGGTGTTCTTTTATGCTGTGAATTCATTTATAGGCTTTGCATTTCTTGGAGAATCCGCTAATGCAGCGGGGATAGCAGTTATACATAGCTTGTTTAACATAGGTGCGACAATAGTGCTGTTTCCATTTTCAAATCTGCTCGTAAAGATGGCAGAGATCACGATACCGGATGGAAAAGTAAATGAGGAACCTGTAGAGGCTGCAGTATCTATTGATGAAAGATTCTTAAGAAGGCCAGCATTTGCTATGGAACTGTGTAGAGGAAAGGTCCGTGAGATGGCAGAGTTGACTAGAAAATCTATGACACTCGCAACGGACGTCCTGTTAGAGTATGATGAGGAAAAAGCTAATGAGGTAATAAGGCTAGAGTCGGTTGCTGATAAATATGAGGATGCACTTGGCTCTTATCTTGTAAAGCTCTCGAGCAAAAATATATCTGCGACAGACAGTCAGAGCATGTCCATTATTTTGCACAGTATTAGTGACTTTGAGAGAATCTCAGACCATGCAATGGATATAGCAAAATCGGCGAAGGAAATCAACACGAAGGGATTATCATTTACAAAGCATGCAAAGCAGGAGATTGCGACTCTTTGCAGGGCGGTGAATGATATTTGTGAGCTTACGGTAGATAGCTTTTGTAAAGGCGATGATATATCTGCTACTCATGTTGAACCGCTGGAGGAAGTAATTGACTCTTTGTCTAAGAAAATAAAAGAAAATCACATCAAAAGGCTTCAGAAGGGCAAATGTACTATCGAGATGGGATTTATTTTAGAAGATATCCTGACTGGGCTAGAGCGAGTTTCGGACCATTGCTCCAACATAGCAATTGAGATGATTACAATATATGATAATGACTATAATACGCATGAGTATTTTAAGAGCTTTTCATCGGAAGAAAGAGCATCATTTGATGAAGAGTATGAAGAATTAATAAAAAGATATCCGATTGGTAAACACGATGGTATGATAACTATAAAATGACAGGAGTGGTTAAATGGCACTGATATATATAATAGAAGATGATGACAGCATCAGAGAAATTGAAGAATTTGCGCTAATGAATGCGGGACATAAAGTATTAGGCTTTACTTGTGCCAAGGATTTTTACACGAAAATAGAGGAAGTCATACCAGATTTGTGTCTAGTGGATATCATGCTTCCGGATGAAAGTGGAAATGAAATTGTAAGAAAACTTAGAAGAAAAACTGAGACAAAAAAGTTGCCTGTTATCATGGTAACAGCAAAAACAACAGAGCTTGATCTAGTAAAAGGAATTGAGGATGGTGCAGATGATTACATCAAGAAACCATTTTCTGTGATGGAACTTATTTCAAGAGTGAAGGCTCTACTTAGGAGGTCTTTGCCGGAAGAAGTAAAAGAGTTAAGACTTGACGAGCTTATTGTAAATAATGAGAAACATGAAGTGTCCATAGAAGGAAAATTGGTGGAACTCACTTATAAAGAGTATGAGCTGTTATCGTTGTTCATCCTTAATAAAGGGATAGTGCTTAACAGGGATACCATTATGGATCAGGTCTGGGGGACAGACTACGAAGGTGAGTCAAGAACCATTGATATGCATGTAAAGACGCTTCGCCAAAAGCTTGGAGACTACGGCTTACGAATCAAAACTGTGCGAAATGTAGGTTATGTGATCGAATGAAAAGTAAGATAAATATAAGGCTTGTTGGTATTACGATTCTTGCAATTATAGCAACAGTCATCGGAATTACAATTATATATTATGGCCTATTTCAAAAGCAGGTAAGAGCAGATTTGTCTGTTAGTGCCAAGCTGCTTAAGGATACCCATTACTTCGAATCAGTTAATGTTGATGTGGATAAGATAGATTTGTCAACGGATATCAATGAGCTTCGTGTTACATGGATTGATGAAGACGGAACAGTTCTGTATGATAACGATGCATCGGCAGAGCTTTTGGCGAATCATAATGACAGACCAGAAATACAGGAGGCGTTCGACAAAGGTAGTGGTGAAGCTATAAGAAAATCAGATACAATGAATAAGAACACGTTCTATTATGCTGTGCTGCTTGACAATGGAACTGTTCTCCGAGTAGCTACAAATGCACAGAGCTTATGGTCTGTGTTTATGTCTGCAGCACCAATAATTGCTTTGATTATTTTTCTTATCATTGCAATATGTATCGCTATATCGCATATGCTTACCAAGCAGCTTTTGCTACCGATTGAGATAATGGCCGAAAACCTTGAGAACTCAGACTATGAATCTCCATATAAAGAGCTAGATCCATTAGCAGAAATGCTGCGCACTCAGCATACAGATATCCTGGCTGCGGCCAAAGCAAGGCAGGATTTCACAGCTAATGTGTCTCATGAATTAAAGACACCGCTTACAGCTATCTCAGGATATGCCGAGCTTTTAGAAGGTGGAATGGCAGGTGAAGAGCAACAGAAGCATTTCTATCAGGAAATCAGGAAGAATGCTGACAGGCTACTGGCGCTTATCAACGATATCATACGGCTGTCTGAGCTTGACCGAAAGGGTCATGAACCATTATTGGACGAAATAGATTTATATGACGTAGCAAAAGAGTGCATGGATGAGTTGACAGTAAATGCGAAGCAAAGAAATGTGACCATATCACTTGGTGGGGGACCGTGTAATGTTCGTGGAAACAAGGACATGCTGAAGGAGCTGATAGAGAATCTCGCTCAGAATGCAATCAGGTATAATAACGAAGGCGGAAAAGTATTGATTTCGGTGGCAAAAAGAGACGGAAGAGGCACCCTTACTGTACAGGATAATGGTATTGGAATACCTGCATCAGAGCAGCAAAGGATCTTCGAGAGATTTTACAGAGTAGATAAGAGCAGATCAAAGGCTACCGGAGGGACGGGACTTGGGCTTGCGATTGTGAAGCATATCGTCGAAATACATGATGCGAAGATTGAGGTTGATAGCGCGCCAGGCGTAGGAACTACTGTTATAGTGGTATTCTAAGGGCTATGTTATCAGGGAATGAAAATGAGTCTATATACAATAATTGACAATATCGCCTGCGTGCGTAATATATCTTTTGAGGAAATGGTCCTGCTGCTGGATACAAAGGATGATGGAGCAACAGACTATCTGGCGAAAACTGCACGAAAAGTGGCGGATGAGGTATATGGAAAGGTAGTATACAAAAGAGGACTTATTGAATTTACAAATTATTGTAAAAACAATTGCTTATATTGCGGCATTAGGAATGAAAATAAGCATGTCAATCGTTACAGACTATCAAAAGAGGAAATAACTGCCTGCACGGACCAGGGATATGAGCTTGGGTTTAGAACCTTCGTCCTTCAGGGAGGAGAGGACCCGTATTACAGTGATGAGAAAATGTGCGACATCGTTGCTGCAATCAAGCGCATTCACCCAGACTGCGCGGTTACTTTGTCGATAGGCGAGAGGACAAAAGAGAGCTATCAGCGACTGTACGAAGCCGGTGCTGACAGGTATCTGCTAAGGCATGAGACGGCAGATGAAGAGCATTATGGTAAGCTTCATCCGCATAATTTGTGTTTATCGAATCGTATGAAATGCCTGCAGGAGCTGAAGGAAATAGGATATCAGGTTGGTTGCGGGTTCATGGTGGGTTCGCCATATCAGACATATGAAACCATATATAAGGATTTGATGTTTATCAGAGAATTCGAGCCGCATATGGTTGGCATAGGGCCGTTTATACCGCATCATGATACTCCGTTCAAAGATGAGACAGCGGGTACACTTGAAATGACATTAAAGCTGCTTTCGATTATAAGGTTGATTCATCCAAAGGTCTTGCTGCCGGCAACGACAGCGCTTGGCACCATCCATCCCCACGGCAGAGAGCGGGGAATACTGGCGGGGGCAAATGTAGTAATGCCCAATCTTTCACCCGTGGAGGTGCGAAAGGATTATCTTCTGTATGACAATAAACTGTGTACAGGTGAGGAGTCGGCGCAGTGCAGCGTAAGCCTGCATACTAGAATTGCTGATATTGGATACATGCTTGTGGAGTCACGGGGCGATTCCATGGTGTGATTAGAAAAGCTTGAGATGCTAATTATGACTAGAGGAGATGACTAAATGAAGAGAGACAGGAGTGTATTAGC
>JAZLKM010000037.1:0-33090 GCA_045597645.1 Lachnospiraceae bacterium
AAGAGGAGGCGGGCGGAAGCAGATTGCGAAGGGCCGAGGGGGTGTGGTATTATTGGGAGTATGGGTAAAGTTGCACAGAAGACAAAATTTTATATGGAGAGGATTAAGTCGGGCAGGCTTAAGGAGATGCTGCACCAGCTGTGGTGGATTTATAGCTATTCTAGGAAGTATTGGGTAGCTATGGTGCTGTATACGGCTGTTGGTATGTCTACGACGGGTATAGCACTGTTTAATGCTACGGTGTCCAGGAATCTTGTAGATATTATTACGGGACAAAAGCCAGCTACGACACCGGAACTGATAAGAGCATTCATTTTGATGATATTGCTTAATCTGGGGATTACATTGCTGACGCAGGCGTCGAATTTTATTTCCAGCTATGTGTCTATGAAGGTGAATGCCAAGATACAGGCTGATATTTTTGAACAGATTTTGGAGACGGACTGGGAGTCACTTTCGAAGTATCACACAGGTGATTTGCTGTCGAGGTGGGGCTCGGATACGGGGACGATATCGTCAGCGGTGCTTAACTTTGTGCCGAATCTTATCATTAATATATTTAGATTTGGAAGCGCACTGTGGATGGTAATTGCCAATGACTGGACGTTTGCAATATTTGCGTTTATTGGAATGCCAGTGTCGCTGCTGCTGTCTAAGACGCTTATGAGGCGAATGGTGAATAATAATAAGAGAAGTGCAGCTCTTGCGGCGAAAGCATCTGGATTTAACCAGGAGACTTTTTCTAATATACAGACTATTAAGGCGTTTGATCTGGTAGGGGTATATGTGAGATATCTTAGGCAGATTCAGCAGGATTATATCAATATGAAGATTGATTTTGCTAAGATGAGTGTCTGGACATCGCTGCTTATGTCTACGGTGGGACTTATAGTGTCATACTCGGGGTATGGCTGGGGTATATACCGTGTTGCAACAGGGGCTATTACATATGGTTCGATGACAATGTTTTTGACATTGTCGGGAACGTTGACAGGTGCGCTGAATAATCTGACATCAACAATACCAGGAATTATTTCGCTCAGCGTATCAGCGGGTCGTATTATGGATATTATAGAGCTGCCACGCGAAGATTATTCTAAACGCGATGAAGTGCGGGAGTTCTATAAAGAGAAAGGCAGAGAAGGAGTATCACTTTCGCTTTCAGATGCAAAGTATTCATATGCGAATGGTACGTTAGTGTTTGATGGGGCATCACTTGAAGCAAAGCCACATGAGATAATAGGATTGGTAGGGCCTTCTGGTGAGGGCAAGACCACTATGATGAGGTTGTTGCTATCGCTTATAGATCCGTCGGATGGCTCAGCAAGGGTGTGCGCAGGAAGTGATACATCAGATGGAAGTGCGGCGTATAAGTTGTCTCCGTCTACCAGGCAGCTATTTTCATATGTGCCACAGGGGAACACGATGTTTTCTGGAAGCATTGCTCAGAACATGCGCAATGTAAAAGAGGACGCGACAGATGAGGAAATAATTGCAGCTCTCAAGATGGCATGCGCTTGGGAATTTGTGGAGAAAATGCCAGACGGAATCAATACAGTTCTTCAGGAGAGAGGCGGTGGAGTATCCGAAGGTCAGGCCCAGAGATTGTCAATTGCAAGAGCTCTTTTGCGTAGATCGCCTATCCTGCTGTTGGATGAAGCTACGTCGGCATTGGATAATGCCACTGAAAGCCTTGTGCTTGAAAATATAATGAGGGATGAATATCCGAGGACCTGTATTATTACAACACATAGACCAGCAGTACTTAGCAGCTGCACGAGAGTATATGAGATACAGGATAAAAAATGTGTAGTTCTTTCGGATGAGGAAATAAAGGAACTGATGGCAATAAAGCCCAGGCCGTCATTTAAGATATAAAATATACGTTGAAATAGGTGCCGGCCTCCAAAAGTTAGATTCGTAATCAGGCTTTTGGAGGCCGGAATTTTTGTGTTATAGAATAGAATCGATGGCAGCTTTCATTACATGTGCGGCTTCGTCTTCCATATTGCACTGCAATGAGAATACAGGAGAATAATCTGATATTGATGCAGCCATGTCCACTAGCTTTGACATATCTTCGCCATGCAGTGTAGGTGTGATAAATCTTCTATATATATAGCGGGTTGCCTCGGCAGATGACAGCCTGCTAGCTATGTTCTCCTTGGATTGCGTCAGCATTACTATACCGCCTAGGTTGTAATCCTGGTCGGAATAAATGCCTGATGTGCCACACCATGGGATGCCATAAGCCTTGATGCCACTTTCCGTTATCCCCAAGAGATTTAAATCTCCGTTCACATATGGGGTATCATATATCATGTGCCAAAGGCGAGTGTGTGTCGATTTGCCTGTGCCAGATGATCCTGAAAACAGCCAGAGCTTTTCTTTATATAATATGGAAGCTGAATGCATAGCAAAGAGCCCTTTTTGAGCAGCCTTCATAAGGAAAGGGAAACGTATTGCCTGGAAAATTTCCTCAATGGCACCTTTACTTATTATCGGCGAAATATGAAGCCTGCAGTATGAATAGTCATGAGAGAGCACGCCAAGACTAATCTTATTCATGTTGGGATAGAATAGATGAAGCCCATCCGGATGAGAGGATACGATTGCGTCGGTAGCGGCTAAAAGCAGGGTTCCGTTTTCATGCTCGACATCTGAGGAACTCGTTGTAAGCTCGATGGATAGATCTGGTTCGCAGTAGTCCTGAGCGAAATCTTTTAACTGAGGAAGAGTGATTTCTGCGTTTGATTTAATAGCAATGTTGATTCCGGCAACGCGGTAACTTCTTATATTAATATATGCTGTATTATTGTTTGCCAGATATCCGCATGAGCGCAGCTGATTTAGAAAGCTGTTGAGATCAGCTGCGATAATGGGCTGCTCGCTGGCACTTGCTTCGAAGTGCTGGCACAGTCTCGCTATGATGTCGCCAATATCTGTATCCTCCTGTAGCATGTCCCACACAAGCTCACCAAATTCAGAAAGCTTGATTGCTGGAGCATTTTGTTCTATCATCTGTCCATAAGGAATTAGATATGGCTCGCCGCTTATATTCTTCTTTATTGCACCACTGTTGGCTTTCATATATGCCACCTTTCAGAATATAACTGCTGACGGATGACTCTGCCATGTAGCAGCATCAGAAATCAGCATGAACCTAAGTATCAAGTTCTTTCTTTATAATAATATAAGCAGGAAAAAATGATGTCAAGAAATGTAGAGGCTGTGATAACTGAAAACGTATCTCCTGAGAAGATGCTAAAGGAGGGTAAGACCATCCAAATCCGCCCGACAGGGTATAGCATGTATCCGCTTATCTACCCAGACAGAGACGAGGTCGTGCTCGCGCCAATTAGAGGGCGAAAACTTAAGTGGGGAGACGTTGTCATTTTCAGAAGAAAAGATGGACTGCTCATTTTGCATAGAATATTTAAGATAAGGAAGCAAGGATACTATATTATAGGAGATAACTCTCCTTACGTAGATGGTCCTATTAATATAGAAGATATATGTGGCATTATGACGGGCTTCTATCATAAGGGACACTATTATAGTGAGAAAAATGTACTGTACAAAGCTAGTGCTTACATATGGCTGATACTTCGTCCGGTGCGCGGTGTTATCTCAAAGGCGGCTCATGGCCTTAAAAGTCTGATAAAACACTAGATAATGTATGCCAAGGGCACTAATTGCAGATTGTATCAAAATAAATACAAAAAATCTAAATATCTACTTGCATTCCAATAGATTTTCCGATATATTAACGATTGCTGTGGCATGATAGCTGTGAAGCGTGAGGTTGCTACAAGGCCAAATACATAAGGTTTTGTAGGTTTTCCGTGGAGCGAATGTCAAGTTTGAAACTGACGACAGGTCACTGTACCAATAGAAGTCTGCTTTAGGCAGAGACACGTGTGTTAATTCCTAGATACGTTGCTTAATAGGACACACACGGGAAAGTGTACAGTCACCGCTTGTCGCATAATGTTAAGAAAGTGCGAAGGAGGCGACTTTTTTTATGGCAGCAAGTTTTATGCGCATCACTCTCAAGGCATATGACCATGAGCTGGTAGATGCATCGGCAAAGAAGATCATCGAGACAGTTAAGAAAAACGACTCTCAGGTGAGCGGACCGGTTCCGCTTCCTACTAAGAAGGAAGTAGTTACCATCATCCGCGCTGTTCACAAGTATAAGGATTCACGTGAGCAGTTCGAACAGAGAACTCACAAGAGACTCATTGATGTTCTTACCCCAACTAAGAGCACAATCGACGCTCTTCAGCATCTTGAAATGCCGGCCGGTGTTTACATCGACATCAAGATGAAAGAAAGATAGGCAGTAAACTAGTATGAACGTGAAAGCGTTCCGCTGTAGATTCAGGAGGTAATCATGAAGAAAGCAATTTTAGCTACAAAGCTTGGCATGACCCAGATCTTCAATGAAGAGGGCGTGCTCGTGCCGGTTACCGTACTTGCAGCAGGTCCTTGCGTTGTTACTCAGGTTAAGACCGTAGATAACGACGGATACGAGGCTGTTCAGGTCGGCTTTGTTGATCAGAAGAACAAGATCGTTAACAAAGATGCATCTGGCAAGAAGGAAATCAAGGCTCGTCACGGAGTGAACAAGGCTCAGCAGGGTCACTTCGCAAAGGCTGGCGTTTCAGGCAAGAAGTATGTTAGAGAGTTCCGTTTCGAGAATTCAGCTGACTACAAGGTAGCAGATGAGATTAAAGCAGACATCTTCGCAGCAGGCGATAAGGTAGATGTTTCTGCAGTATCAAAGGGAAAAGGCTTCCAGGGTGCCGTTAAGCGTCTTGGTCAGCACAGAGGACCTATGATGCATGGTTCTAAGTTCCATCGTCATCAGGGTTCAAACGGTGCTTGCTCTTCTCCGAGCCGTGTATTCAAGGGTAAGGGAATGCCCGGTCAGATGGGTAACAAGAACGTAACTGTTCAGAACCTCGAGGTTGTACGCGTAGACGCAGAGCAGAATCTGCTCCTCGTTAAGGGCGCTGTACCAGGACCAAAGAAGGCTCTGATCACCATCAAAGAATCCGTTAAGGTTTCTAAGTAAGGCGCAGGAAGGAGGAAATCGAGATGGCAAAAGTATCCGTATATAATATGGAAGGCAAAGAAGTTGGAACCATCGATCTTAAAGATGAAATCTTCGGCGCTAACGTAAATGAGCATCTTGTTCATATGGCAGTACTTCAGCAGTTGGCTAACAACCGTCAGGGTACTCAGAAAGCAAAGACTCGTTCAGAGGTTTCAGGCGGCGGCCGTAAGCCGTGGCGTCAGAAGGGAACCGGACATGCACGTCAGGGTTCAACCCGTTCACCTCAGTGGACCGGCGGTGGTGTAGTATTCGCACCAGTACCGCGTGACTACTCTTTCAAGCTTAACAAGAAAGAGAAGAGAGCAGCTCTTAAGTCTGTTCTTACCAGCAAGGTTCAGGATTCTAAGTTCAAGGTAGTTGATGAGATTAAGCTTAACGAGATTAAGACAAAGGATTTCGCAAAGTTCCTTAGCAACCTTGACGCAAAGAACGCTCTGGTAGTTCTTGACTCAGTTGATGAGACCGTAATCAAGAGCGCACAGAACATCCCGACCGTTAAGACTACTCAGACCGGAACAATCAACGTATATGACGTACTTAAGTACGACACCGTTATTGTATCAAAGGCTGCAGTAGCAACCATCGAGGAGGTGTATGCATAATGGCTAACGTACAGTATTATGACGTAATACTCAAGCCGGTAATCACCGAGAAGAGTATGAACGCTATGGCAGAGAAAAAGTACACATTTCTTGTTCACCCAGATGCGAACAAGACTATGATTAAGGAAGCAGTAGAGAAGATGTTTGACGGTGCTAAGGTTAAGACCGTTAACACTGTTAACTACGATGGCAAGACAAAGCGTCGCGGGATGACCTTCGGTAAGACCGCTAAGACCAAGAAGGCAATCGTAACCCTCACTGCTGACAGCAAGGATATCGAGCTGTTTACCGGACTGTAAAATACAGGGCCGAAGGAAACAGCAAGCTGTTGAAAAAAAGGAATTTTCCTGAAAAGGAATTTTTTCAACAAATCATCTTAAATCATGATGATTTGTTGAAACGAAACAGCAAGCTGTTTCGATGCGATTTCCGGCTACGCCGAGAAATCGCGGTATGCACAGTCGTAAGTGCGAGATTAAACGAAGATGCGTCAATGCGCAGTGCGTGTTGAATGCTTATGAAAGGAGCATTAATCATGGGTATCAAGAAATATAACCCGTATACACCGTCTAGGCGTAATATGACCGGCTCCGATTTCTCAGAGATCACCAAGAGCACTCCTGAGAAGTCACTGTTGGTTTCACTTAAGAAGAACGCTGGACGTAACAATCAGGGAAAGATAACCGTTCGTCATCACGGCGGCGGCAATCGTCAGAAATATCGTCTTGTAGACTTCAAGAGAAATAAGGAAGGTATTCCAGCAAAGGTTATCGGCATCGAGTATGATCCGAACAGAACCGCTAACATCGCTCTTATCTGCTATGCAGATGGCGAGAAGGCATACATCCTTGCTCCTGAAGGACTTACTGATGGAATGACCGTTATGAACGGTGCTGATGCTGAAGTTCGTGTAGGTAACTGCTTACCTCTTTCAGCTATTCCTGTAGGTACTCTTATCCATAATATTGAGCTTCATCCTGGCAAGGGCGGACAGCTTGTTCGTACCGCTGGTGTATCTGCTCAGCTTATGGCTAAGGAAGGCAAGTATGCAACCCTTAGACTTCCGTCAGGCGAGATGAGAATGGTTCTCAGCAACTGCCGCGCAACCATCGGTGTTATCGGAAACGGTGACCACAACCTGGTTAAGCTTGGTAAGGCCGGACGTAAGCGTAACATGGGTATTCGTCCTACTGTTCGCGGATCTGTTATGAACCCGAATGACCATCCACACGGTGGTGGTGAAGGACGCGCTCCGATTGGTCGCCCGGGTCCATGCACCCCATGGGGCAAGCCTGCAATGGGTCTCAAAACCCGCAAGAAGAACAAGCAGTCTAACAAGCTCATCATTCGTCGTAAAGACGGTAGAGCGATCAAATAAGGAGGAATATAATGAGCCGTTCATTAAAGAAAGGACCTTTTGCGGACGAAAGCTTACTGAAAAAGATCGATGCTTTGAACGCATCAGGCGCAAAAGAAGTTGTAAAGACCTGGTCACGTCGCTCTACTATCTTCCCACAGATGGTTGGACATACCATTGCTGTACATGATGGACGTAAGCATGTACCGGTATATGTTACCGAGGATATGGTAGGCCACAAGCTTGGAGAATTCGTTGCTACCCGTACCTACAGAGGTCATGGCAAGGACGAAAAGAAATCCAAGGTACGTTAAGGAAAGGAGTAATCATGGCTAAGGAGTCAAGATCCAGAGTAAAGCGTGAAAGAAACGCAGTAGTAGATATTCGCCCAAGTGCTAAGGTATCTTACGCAAGAGTATCAGTACAGAAGGCATGCTACATATTGGATGCTATCCGCGGCAAAGATGTTGAGACTGCTCTCGGTATCCTTACTTACAATCCGCGTTATGCATCATCTGTAATTGCAAAGGTACTTCAGTCAGCTATTGCAAATGCAGAGAACAATTATCCAAACACCCATACCGACAAGACTTATCGTCGCGAGAACCCTTATATTGCAGAGTG
Organism: Lachnospiraceae bacterium; assembly: GCA_045597645.1. GTDB lineage: Bacteria > Bacillota > Clostridia > Lachnospirales > Lachnospiraceae > JAKSSE01. The sequence goes on from JAZLKM010000037.1 coordinate 7,706, forward strand.
CTACGCAAATAAGGGACCTACAATGAAGCGTGTACAGCCTAGAGCACAGGGCAGAGCTTATCGTATTGAGAAGCTTATGAGTCACATCACCATTATTTTGGACGAGAGATAAGGAGGAAAGCATGGGACAGAAAGTTAATCCTCATGGCTTAAGAGTCGGTGTTATTAAAGGTTGGGACTCAATGTGGTATGCAGATGACAAGTCATTTGCTGACAACCTTATTGAGGATCACAACATCCGTGAGTACCTGAAGAAGAAGCTTTATGCTGCAGGTATCGCAAAAGTTGAAATCGAGCGTACTTCAGACCGTGTAAAGGTTATCGTATATACCGCTAAGCCGGGTATCGTAATCGGAAAGGGCGGAGCTGAGATCGACAAGATCAAGGCTGAGGTTCAGAAGCTTACTACAAAGAAGCTTTCACTCGATGTTAAAGAAATTAAGCGTCCAGATCGCGATGCACAGCTTGTTGCTGAGAACATCGCTGGACAGCTCGAGAATCGTGTAGGATTCCGTCGTGCGATGAAGTCTTGCATGGGCCGTACCATGAAGAGCGGTGCTCTTGGTATCAAGGCTAGCGTATCAGGTCGTCTTGGTGGTGCTGATATGGCACGTAAGGAGACCTACTCAGAGGGTACCATCCCGCTTCAGACCCTTCGTGCAGATATCGATTACGGTTTTGCAGAGGCAGACACCACCTACGGAAAGATTGGTGTTAAGGTTTGGATCTACAAGGGAGAGGTTCTTCCGACCAAAAACAATAAGGAAGGGAGCGATAAGTAATTATGTTAATGCCAAAGAGAGTAAAACGTCGTAAGCAGTTCCGCGGCACCATGAGAGGCAAGGCCCTCCGCGGTAACACCATCACCTATGGTGAGTTTGGTATTGTCGCTACCGAGCCATGCTGGTTAAAGTCAAACCAGATTGAGGCAGCCCGTATTGCAATGACCCGTCACGTAAAGCGTGGTGGTAAAGTTTGGATCAAGGTTTTCCCGGATAAGCCAGTAACAGCTAAGCCGGCTGAAACCCGAATGGGTTCAGGAAAGGGTACTCTTGAGTACTGGGTAGCTGTAGTTAAGCCGGGTAGAGTACTTTTCGAAATTGCAGGCGTACCGGAAGAGACAGCAAGAGAGGCACTTCGTCTTGCAACTCATAAGCTTCCTTGCAAGTGCAAGATCGTTTCCAAGGCAGACCTGGAAGGCGGTGACAAGTAATGAAGACACAGGATTATATCAAGGATTTACAGAGTCAGTCAGTAGAAGAACTTCAGGCTGCACTTACAGAAGCAAAGAAGGAACTTTTCAATCTGAGATTCCAGAATGCAACCAATCAGCTTGACAACACCGGTCGCATTAAGGAAGTTCGCAGAAACATCGCTCGTATTGAGACGGTGATTACTCAGAACAAGAACAAGTAGTCAGGTTGAAGGAGGAAATTACCGTGGAAGAAAGAAATCTTAGAAAAACACGCGTGGGCATCGTTGTCAGCGACAAGATGGATAAGACCATCGTTGTAGCAGTTCGCGATAACGTAAAGCACCCGCTGTACAACAAGATCGTTAAGAAGACCTACAAGCTTAAGGCCCATGACGAGCAGAACGATGCTCATATCGGTGATACCGTAAAAGTTATGGAGACCCGTCCTCTTTCAAAGGATAAGAGATGGAGACTTGTAGAAGTTATGGAAAGAGCTAAGTAAGGGAGGCAGAGCATGGTACAACAGGAAACCAGATTAAAGGTTGCTGACAATACCGGAGCAAAGGAAATCCTCTGCATCCGTGTTATGGGCGGCTCAACCAGAAGATATGCAAATATCGGTGACGTCATCGTTGCTACCGTTAAGGACGCAACACCCGGTGGCGTGGTAAAGAAAGGTGATGTAGTTAAGGCCGTTGTAGTACGTAGCGTAAAAGGCGCTCGTCGTAAGGATGGCTCATACATCAAGTTTGACGAAAATGCAGCTGTCATCATCAGAGAAGACAAGACCCCTCGTGGTACCCGTATCTTTGGACCGGTGGCAAGAGAGCTCCGCGAGAAGCAGTTTATGAAGATTGTTTCTCTGGCTCCGGAAGTGTTGTAGGAGGCGCGTATGTCAAGTTTAAAGATTAAGAAGGATGACATGGTTACTGTCATCGCAGGCAAGGATAAAGGCCGTGAAGGCAAGGTTATCTCTGTAGACGTAAAGAACCATCGCGTGCTCGTTGAGGGTATCAACATGGTAACAAAGCATACCAAGCCCAGCATGGCAAATCAGCAGGGCGGAATTGTTCAGCAGGAAGCTCCTATCGACATTTCCAACGTAATGCTGCTTCATAAGGGTCAGGCAACCAGAGTCGGTTTCAAAATGGACGGAGACAAGAAAGTTCGTTTTGCTAAGAAGACCGGCGAGGTTATTGACTAATAGCGGAAGGAGGAAATTTCGGTGAGTAGACTTAAAGAACAGTACCAGAACGAGATCGTACCCGCTATGATCAAAAAGTTCGGTTACAAGAATATTATGGAAGTTCCGAAGCTCGACAAGATTGTTGTCAACATGGGCGTAGGAGAGGCAAAGGAAAACGCTAAGCTTCTCGAGTCTGCAGTAAAGGACCTTGAGACCATCACCGGTCAGAAGGTTGTTACTACCAAGGCTAAGAATTCAGTTGCAAACTTCAAGATTCGTGAAGGCATGCCAATTGGATGCAAGACCACTCTTCGTGGCGAGAAGATGTACGAGTTCGCTGATCGTCTGATCAACCTCGCACTTCCCCGAGTTCGTGACTTCCGTGGTGTTAACCCGGATGCTTTCGATGGAAGAGGAAATTACTCTCTTGGAGTAAAGGAACAGCTCATCTTCCCGGAGATCGAGTACGATAAGGTAGACAAGGTCCGTGGTATGGACGTTATCTTCGTTACAACAGCAAAGACTGATGAGGAGGCTCGTGAGCTCCTTCGTCTGTTCAATATGCCGTTTGCTAAGTAATCAGGAGGAAATCATGGCAAAAACATCTATGAAAATAAAGCAGCAGCGCAAGCCTAAGTTCTCTACAAGAGCTTACACCCGTTGCAGGGTCTGCGGACGTCCTCATTCAGTGCTTCGCAAGTACGGTATCTGCCGTGTATGCTTCCGTGAGATGGCATACAAGGGTGAGATTCCGGGCGTAAAAAAAGCAAGCTGGTAATCAGGAAACCCCGTAGATTAAATAATTCAGGAGGAAATATATCATGAACATGAGCGATCCTATTGCTGATATGCTTACAAGAATTCGTAATGCAAATACAGCAAAACATGATACTGTTGATATTCCTGCATCTAAGATGAAGCTCGCCATTGCTGATATCTTAGTTGATGAAGGATATATCGCAAAATACGATCTCGTAGAGGAAGGCGTATACAAGACCATGCATGTAACCATGAAGTATGGTGCAGGTAAGGATGAGCGTATCATCACTGGTCTTAAGCGTATTTCTAAGCCAGGTCTTCGTATCTACTGCGGTAGCGACGAGATCCCGAGCGTACTCGGCGGACTTGGTATAGCAATATTGTCAACAAATCAGGGAATTATCACCGACAAGCAGGCTCGTAAGCTTCACGTAGGTGGCGAAGTTCTCGCATTTGTATGGTAAAAGATTAAGGAGGTACGGGCATGTCACGTATAGGAAGAATGCCAATCGCGATTCCTGCAGGCGTAACTGTAGACATCGCAGAAAATAATCTGGTGACGGTTAAGGGTCCTAAGGGCGAGCTCTCAAGAGCACTTGCACCAGAGATGGAAATCAAGAATGAGGGTGCAGTAATTACTGTTAGCCGTCCAAATGACTTGAAGAAAATGAAGTCTCTGCACGGACTTACCAGAACACTTCTTAACAACATGATCGTTGGTGTAACTGAGGGTTATACCAAGGAGCTTGAAGTAAACGGTGTTGGTTATCGTGCATCTAAGTCAGGTAAGGTGCTTACACTTAACCTCGGCTATTCACATCCGGTTGAGATGACTGATCCGGAAGGCCTTGAGGCTACTGTTGATGGTAACAAGATTATCGTTAAGGGTATCGACAAGGAGCGTGTAGGTCAGTATGCAGCTCAGATTCGCGACAAGAGAGGACCGGAGCCATACAAGGGCAAAGGTAACAAGTATGTTGACGAGACTATCCGCCGCAAGGTTGGTAAGACCGGTAAGAAATAAGGAAAGGGTGAGTAAGACATGGTAACAAAGAAATCTAGATCAGAAATTCGTGCCAAGAAGCACAGAAGACTGCGCAATAACCTGTCAGGTACCGCTGAAAGCCCACGTTTGGCTGTGTTCAGAAGCAACATGCATATGTATGCACAGATTATTGACGATACAGAAGGCAAGACCCTCGTTTCTGCAAGCACTCTTGATAAGGAGCTTAAGGCAGATCTCGAGAAGACTAACAACGTTGATGCTGCTGCAGCAGTCGGCACACTTATTGCCAAGAGAGCACTTGAGAAGGGTATCACCACAGTAGTATTTGACCGTGGAGGATTCGTTTACAAGGGCAAAATTCAGGCACTGGCAGATGCTGCCAGAGAAGCCGGCTTAGACTTTTAGGAGGAAGAAGCATGAGACGTGAGATTATTGATGCCAGCCAGCTTGAGCTTAACGAGAAGCTCGTTACCATCAAGCGTGTAACAAAGGTAGTAAAGGGTGGTCGCCACATGCGTTTCTCTGCTCTCGTCGTAGTAGGCGATGGCAACGGTCACGTAGGCGTAGGCCTTGGCAAAGCACTTGAGATTCCGGAAGCTATCAGAAAAGCTAAGGAAGACGCAAGCAAGAAGCTCATCACTGTAAAGCTTGATGAGAATAAGAGTATCAGCCATGACATTAGTGGCAAGCACACCGGAGCTTCAGTTCTTCTGAAGAAGTCTCCAAAGGGTACCGGTATCATCGCAGGTGGTCCTGCGCGTGCGGTATGTGAGCTTGCAGGTATTGAGAACATTCGTACCAAGTCACTTGGCTCAAACAACAAGCAGAACGTTGTTCTTGCTACTATCGATGCACTTTCACAGCTTAAGAGCCCTGAAGAGGTAGCTCAGGCACGTGGTAAGTCTGTAGACGAGATATTCGGTTAATAGGAGGCAGAAAAATGTTAAAGATTACACTTATTAAGTCCACTATTGGCCAGGTTCCGAAGACTCGTGCGACCATCGAGGCTATGGGCCTTCGCAAGATCGGTCAGAGCATTGAGCGTGAGGACAATAAGGCAATCCGCGGACAGATCCAGAAAGTTCGCCACTTAGTTAAAGTAGAAGAAGTTTAGGAGGTGTAGGTATGGATCTTTCCAATTTACAGCCTGCAGAGGGCTCTAGACAGAGCAATGAATTCCGTCGTGGCCGTGGACATGGTTCAGGCAACGGCAAGACCGCTGGTAAGGGACACAAGGGCCAGAAGGCTCGTTCTGGTGCTCCTAGACCGGGATTCGAAGGTGGACAGATGCCATTGTATCGTCGCCTTCCTAAGAGAGGTTTCAAGAACCGCAACACCAAAGAAATCGTTGCTATCAATGTAGCAGCACTTGACAAGTTCGAGGACGGTGCAACCGTTACCATCGAGGCTCTTGTAGAGTCTGGTATTGTTAAGAAGGTATGCGATGGTGTTAAGATCCTTGGCAACGGTGATATCACCAAGAAGCTTACCGTTCAGGCAAATGCCTTCAGCGAGTCAGCAAAAGCAAAGATTGAAGCTGCAGGTGGAAAAGCAGAGGTGATCTAATGTTTAAAGGCCTTATTAACGCTTTTAAAATCGAGGACATTCGTAAAAGACTTTTTTACACACTGTTAATGCTCGTAGTCATCCGTATCGGCAGTCAGCTGCCGGTACCGGGTGTTAACGGATCTCTTTTCAGTGAGTTTATGAAGAGCCTCGGCGAGTCAATGGACTTCTTCAACGCTGTAACAGGTGGTTCATTTGAGGATTTGTCTATATTCGCACTTAACATTACTCCCTACATTACTTCTTCAATTATTATGCAGCTCCTTACCATAGCTATTCCGAAGCTTGAGGAGATGCACAAGGACGGAGAAGAGGGACGTAAGAAGATAGCGTCAATTACCAGATATCTTACTGTAGCACTTGCACTTATAGAGTCTACAGCAATGACAATTGGCTTCTATCGTAGCGGCTACTTGACCGCTAAGAATCCGCTTACTGTAATCATGGTAATTATGGCACTTACAGCTGGTTCAGCAGTGCTTATGTGGATTGGTGAGCAGATTACTGATAAGGGAATCGGAAACGGTATCTCTATCGTACTTACAATTAATATTCTATCACGCATCCCTAACGATCTGGGTACCCTTTGGGATTTGTTCGCAAAAGGAAAGACATGGCCGCGTGCTACTCTTGCAGTATTGATTATCGCAGCTGTTATTATCCTGACAGTAGTACTTGTACTGCTTCTCTCAGATGGCGTACGTAAGATTCCGGTGCAGTATTCTCGTAAAATCCAGGGCCGTATGGCTGGTGGTACACAGAATTCGCACATCCCGATGCGTATTAATACCAGTGGTGTTATTCCGGTTATTTTTGCACAGTCACTGCTTCAGACACCGGTTATTATCTGCTCACTTGCAGGTAAGTCTGGTGGAACAGGTTTCTGGGGTAAGGTGCTTGCAGCACTCAGCCAGTCACATTGGTGCAATCCAGATCTGCCATGGTATAACAATATCGGACTAGTTGTATATATCGCATTGATAATTGCATTTGCTTACTTCTATACATCAATTACCTTCAATCCGCTTGAGATTGCTGATAATATGAAGAAGTCAGGCGGTATTATCCCAGGCATTCGTCAGGGAAAGCCAACAGCAGATTATCTGACATCTATACTTAATTACATCGTACTGATTGGTGCTATCGGTCTTGCAATCGTTAGTATCATTCCAATCTTCTTCAACGGAATGTTTGGTGCATCAGTATCGTTCGGTGGTACCTCAATCATCATTATTGTTGGTGTAGTAATTGAGACCATTAAGCAGGTAGAGTCAAAGATGCGTGTACGTCACTACAAGGGATTCCTTGAGGACTAGATTCTGACACTATTATCCTAAGGAGATGCGGCTTGCCGTGTCTCCTTTAGGTGCATTATGAGGAGAAAATAATGAAGATAATTATGCTTGGAGCACCTGGTGCAGGAAAAGGCACACAGGCAAAGCAGATTGCTGCAAAGTACAGCATTCCGCACATCTCAACTGGCGACATTTTCAGAGCAAATATTAAGAATGGCACAGAACTTGGCAAGAAAGCTAAGGAGTATATGGATCAGGGAGCACTTGTTCCGGACAGCCTCACATGTGATCTTGTAATGGATCGCATCAAAGAAAAGGACTGTGAGAACGGATTTGTACTTGATGGATTCCCACGTACTATCCCTCAGGCAGAAGCCCTTACCAATGCACTTAATGCAATTGGTGAGAAAATGGACTTTGCAATCGACGTAGATGTACCAGACGAGAACATCGTAAATCGTATGTCAGGACGTAGAGCATGCCTTGGATGCGGAGCTACATATCATATAGTTTCAATTCCTCCGAAAAAGGAAGGCATCTGCGATACCTGTGGCAAGGAGCTTGTACTTCGTGATGATGATAAGCCAGAGACAGTTCAGAAGAGACTGACCGTATATCATGAGCAGACTCAGCCACTTATCGACTACTACAAGAACGAAGGAATACTTCATTCTGTATGCGGAACTGTTCCGATGGAGGAAGTGTTCGCAAACATCGTATCAGTCCTTGAGGCATAAATAAGATGGGAATCGGAATAAAATCAGCCGATGAAATCGAGAAGATGCGTAAAGCTGGCAGGATTTTAGGGCAGGTTCACGAAGACCTGCAAAAGGAACTGCGAGCAGGCATCTCTACTCTGGACTTAGATAAAAAATGTGAAGAGATGATAAGGTCATATGGATGTGTTCCTTCATTTCTTAATTATATGGGTTATCCTGCTAGTGCATGTATTTCGATAAATGACGAAGTCGTGCACGGAATACCGAGAGCAGATCGAATCTTAAATGATGGAGATATAGTAAGCCTCGATATAGGAGTAATCTTTGAAGGATATCACAGTGATGCAGCTAGAACCTGGGGAGTTGGAGAAATTTCAACTGATGCAAAGCTTCTAATAGAAAGAACAAAAGAAAGCTTTTACCAGGGGATTGAACATGCCAGAGCAGGACACCATCTGCATGAGATTGGAAATGCAATAGATGACTACTGCAGTCAGTATGGATACGGAGTTGTAGCTGACCTCTGTGGCCACGGAGTTGGAGCTCATCTCCATGAAAGCCCTGAGATTCCTAATTTCTACAAAAGAAACAGAGGACCGAAACTTAAGGCGGGAATGACACTGGCTGTGGAACCTATGATAAACATGGGTACATGGGAAGTGGAATGGCAAGATGATGGCTGGACAGTGACCACGCTTGACGGAAATATCTCAGCACATTATGAAAATACAATTCTGGTGAGAGACGGATATCCGGAGATATTAAGTCTAACGCCTAGTGAAAGGGCACAGGGATGATATTTGCAAAATCGCTTCAGGGCCATGATAAAGATACTTTATATCTGGTCGTAGAGGAAAATGACAATCAGGTCATCCTGACAGACGGAAAATCTCATAGCTTGGAGAAACCAAAAAGGAAAAATCCTAAACATATTCAGATAATAAAGGATATCCCGGATGAGGTAATCGCTGAGAGAGATAAGTTCGAAAAACTTACAAATGAAAGAGTAGCATTTCTTATTAAAAAGTATAAGACAGTAAAGAACCTGTCGACTACCGAGGAGGAATAAAGGTATATGTCAAAGGCTGATGTAATTGAAGTAGAAGGAACCGTAATAGAGAAGCTTCCAAATGCAATGTTTGAAGTGGAGCTTGAAAATGGTCACCAGATTCTTGCACACATAAGTGGCAAGCTTCGCATGAACTTCATCAGAATTTTGCCGGGTGATAAGGTAACAATAGAAATGTCACCCTATGATTTGACTAAAGGTCGTATCATTTGGAGAGACAAGTAAAATACTTTAAAATATTTGTTGACATTTTATACGGCTGTTGTTAAAATGTGATTCGGTTTCTGCCGCAAGGCAGGGTTATTTTGTGTCCGTTAACCGAGGACACGCACATAGAAAGGAGGGTTTGTCATGAAGGTACGTGCTTCAGTCAAGCCTATTTGCGAAAAGTGCAAAGTGATTAAACGCAAGGGTAATATCATGATTATCTGTGAGAACCCGAAGCATAAGCAGAGACAGGGCTAATCACTCCCAAGAAGTTTTCTGTTTAAAAAGGATTAATGAGCGCGGCTATCATAGCATATGCTATGGTTCATTATACCAACCAAGGCAACTTGGAAGCGGGATTCCACACATTTCAGGGCGAGCAACCGCAGCTGGATACCGTTGGTTTTGACATATCGTTGCAATATGTCCGTTATTAAAGTTTATGGAGGAAAAAGACTCACATGGCTCGTATTTCAGGTGTAGACTTACCAAGAGAGAAGCGAATTGAGATCGGTCTTACCTATATCTATGGTATTGGACTTACAAGCTCAAATCGTATTTTGAAGGACGCAGAAGTTGATCCTAACACTCGTGTTAAGGATTTGACTGACGATGAAGTAAAGCGCATCGCTGCTGTTATTGATGAAACTCAGCTGGTAGAAGGTGATCTTCGTCGTGAAATCGCAATGAACATCAAGCGACTTCAGGAGATCGGATGCTACCGCGGAATCCGTCACAGAAAGGGACTTCCTGTGCGCGGACAGAACACCAAGAACAACGCTCGTACCCGTAAGGGACCGAAGCGTACCGTTGCAAACAAGAAGAAATAATAATCCAGGGAAAGTAGGTTAGTTTAATTATGGCTGGTAAGACTGTAAAAAAAGTTACCAAGAAGCGTGTAAAGAAAAACGTTGAACACGGACAGGTACATATCCAGGCATCCTTCAACAACACTATCGTTACTGTAACTGATAGCGAAGGTAATGCATTATCATGGGCAAGTGCTGGTGGTCTAGGATTTAAGGGTTCAAGGAAATCTACCCCGTATGCTGCACAGATGGCTTCAGAGACCGCTTGCAAGGCTGCTCTGATTCACGGACTTAGCACCGTTGACGTATTCGTCAAGGGACCAGGTTCAGGCCGCGAGGCTGCTATCCGCGCTATAGCTGCGTGTGGTATTAATGTTACCTCAATTACTGATGTAACTCCTGTTCCGCACAATGGCTGCCGTCCGCCGAAGCGCCGTCGTGTATAGTTTTGGTGCATATTAAGGATTTGTCACATAAGCGCATTTAGGCGCACATTCATTAAAGGAGATATCCAAATGGCAGTAAATAAAGATCCGATTCTTAAGCGTTGCAGGTCTTTAGGACTTGAGCCTGCATATCTTGGAGTTGATAAGAAGTCAAAGAGAACACCACTTCATACCGCTCGTAAGAAGTCAGAGTATGCTCAGCAGCTTCAGGAGAAGCAGAAGGCAAAGTTTATCTATGGTGTACTTGAGAAGCCTTTCCGTAACTACTATGAGAAGGCTGATAGAATGAAGGGCATGACTGGTGATAACCTTATGACCATGCTCGAGAGCCGTCTTGACAACGTAGTATTCCGTATGGGATTCGCTCGTACTCGTCGTGAGGCTCGTCAGGTAGTTGATCACAAGTTCTTCCTTGTAAATGGCAAGCCGGTTAACGTACCGTCATACCTTGTAAAGGCTGGCGATGTTATCGAGGTTCGCGAGAAGAGCAAGGGTCTTCAGCGTATGAAGGACATCTTAGAGGTTACTGGTGGACGTATCGTTCCAGAGTGGCTTGATGTAGATGCTGAGGCTATGAAGGGAACCGTTAAGGAGCTTCCAAACCGTGAGCAGATTGATGTTCCGGTTAATGAGATGCTTATCGTCGAGTTGTACTCTAAGTAATAATTGAGCCCTAGAACAGGAGGAATCTGTAGTGTTCGAGTTCGAAAAACCGAATGTAAAGGTCGTTGAAATTTCAGAAGACAAGAAATACGGCAGATTTGTTGTTGAACCCCTTGAGAGAGGCTATGGAACTACCCTTGGCAACTCTCTTCGCAGGATTATGCTTTCATCCCTGCCGGGTGCTGCAGTAAGCGCTGTAAAGATTGATGGCGTGCTTCATGAGTTTTCATCTATTCCGGGTGTAAAAGAGGATGTGACTGAAATCATCATGAACATCAAGAATCTTGCTATCAAGAACAATAGTGAGAGCCTTGAGGATAAGACTGCATACATCGAGTTCAAAGGCGAAGGTGTAGTACGTGCTTCAGATATTCAGGCAGACTCAGAAATTGAGATAATGAATCCGGAGCAGGTAATTGCAAATCTTAATGGTTCAGATGCTAAGCTTTCAATGGAGCTTACCATCTCAAAAGGTAGAGGATATGTAAGCGCAGATAAGAATAAGACTAAGGACACACCTATTGGTGTTATCTGCGTTGATTCTATCTATACTCCTACTGAGCGTGTGAACGTAACCGTTCAGAATACTCGTGTAGGACAGATTACTGACTATGACAAGCTTACTATTGATGTATTCACCAATGGTACCATTGCTCCGGACGAGGCTGTATCACTTGCAGCAAAGGTTCTTTCAGAGCAGCTCAGCCTCTTTGTTGACCTTTCTGAGGTTGCTAAGAAGGCAGAGGTATTCGTTGATAAGCCAGTAAGCAAAGCTGGTCAGGCAAAGGAAATGAGCATTGATGAGCTTGAGCTCTCAGTTCGTTCATACAATTGCTTAAAGCGTGCAGGAATCAACACTGTTGAAGAACTGTGTGCAAAGACTTCAGATGATATGATGAAGGTTCGTAACCTTGGCCGCAAGTCACTTGAGGAAGTACTTGCAAAGCTTAAGGATCTTGGACTTGAGCTTCGCATCTCTGATGAGAACTAATTAACGCGACTCCATTCGTTCGATGGTAAATCCGAAGAGTGCTCGGGCGAAATACGGAGTGGAACAAATGTGCAGAGTACGTAAGTCCAATGAGCGGTAATCTGTAACACCACAAAAGGAGAAAAACAATGGCAAAGTATCGTAAACTCAGCCGCACCTCTTCACAGAGAAAGGCACTTATCCGCAGCCAGGTAACCGCACTTCTTGCAAATGGTCGTATCGTTACTACTGATCAGAAGGCAAAGGAAGTAAAGAAGGTTGCAGAGTCTCTTATCGCACTTGCAATCAAGGAGAAGGATAACTTCACCGAGGAGACCGTTACTGTTAAGGTAGCTCGCAAGGATAAGGACGGCAAGAGAGTAAAGCAGATCGTTGATGTAAATACTGGTGCAGTTCTTGCAGAGTCACATCGCGATAAGGACGGCAAGCTTGTTAAGATCGAGAATGGCCGTACCGTTACTGTATATGACGAAGTACAGCAGACCAAGAAGAAGGATATGCCTTCAAAGCTTGCAGCTCGTCGTAAGATGCTTGAGACTCTTTACCCAGTTACTGTTAAGGGTGAGAAGAGAAGCGAGGATAAGGCTCTTAACCTTCCTGAGAAGCTTTTCGACGAGATCGCTCCAAAGTATGCTAACCGCAATGGTGGTTATACCCGTATCGTAAAGATCGGACAGCGTAAGGGCGATGGCGCACTCGAGGTTGTACTTGAGTTAGTTTAATACTTACTAAATCAAAATCCCATGGAAATCTTTCCATGGGTTTTTTTATACTCTTCCGCTATATGCACCGCTTCTTATCCATCCTCCGTTCCTCGGCCATTCATCCCACGCCGCCTGCACATTCATCACATGCTCAAGCCTCATTCCATTCATACAGGCTACTTTATCTGTGACAGTCAGAGCCTGAATTCGTGGATTTGGTGGCAATTCATTTTTGCGATGATAGCGCGCCCGGTCTGACCTTGTCTGAGATGTGGCTTCTTATATGTATCCACTTTTCAGAGCTTTTTTGTCTACACATGTCCCGTCGATTATATACGTACCTCTTATTGCTCATGCCGTATCGCTAAGTGTCGCTAATGCATTCTCCCCGCGGCAAGGCGGTCGCTCGTACGCTGGCGTCCTGTCGCGTTCTCGCTCAAATCGCCATCCTTGGCGATTTGACCGCCTTGCCTTGTCGACTGCATAAGCGACACTAGCGCTCACTTAAGGCAATAAGAGGTACATATATAAGTCGCAAGGGACTTGTTTAAAATATACGTGCACTGAAAAGTGGATACATTTAGAATGCCACATCGAGTTTGGAAAGGAGGGCGCGCAATCAAACATCGCAAAACAAATTACCCTCAAATCCCGAAGGTGGCTCGTCACAGATAAAGTACCCTGTGTGATGGAATGTGAAGATTGAGGCTGGAAACGATGTGCAGGCGGCGTGGTGTGAATGGCCGGAGGAGCGGAGGATGGATAAGAGGTGAGTATGGGGAGGAGGAAAGAGCATAAAAAAACCGTGCAGGTTGCACGGCATTTTGATTATTTGAGTTCTGCGATGGTGACACCGTCGTCACCTTCACCGTATACGCCTCGCCTGTATTCAGCCACGCGAGGGTCTTTTTTTAGGAAGGTGTGTACAGCAGATCTAAGTACACCGCTTCCTTTTCCATGAACGATTCTAATGGGGGACAAGTGAGCTAAGACAGCATCATCGATATATTTGTCTAAAGTCATAAGAGCCTCGTCACATGTCATGCCAATAAGCATAACTTCTGCTTGTATGCTTTGAGCCTTCTTTAGTCCGCCTGGTGCCACGTTGAGTCCTGACTTGCTGGCTTTTCCGAATGCTCCAGGGGTGCCCTTTTTACCTTTAAGGGCAGTTTTTGCACCGTCTTCGTCAATAAGAACCAGGTCTGATATGTTTACACGAGATTGCATAATGCCCATTTGCACCAGAAGATTGCCCTTAGAATCGGGGAGAGTATGCACAGTGCCACGAGCGTTCATTGAAAGCACCTTTACCATGTCTCCAATGACAAGCTTTTTGGGAACGTGCATATTAATAGGCGGAGCTGTTTCCTCTTCAGCTTTCTTTTTCTTTGTCTTTGAGATACCAGCATTGATTCTGCTTCGCTCGCCCTCGAGCTCTTGTATTGTTGGATTAGTACTACCATATTTGTTGAAGTTACGAATGGCTTTGTCGGCTACTTCCTTTGCTTCGCGCAGTATTTCTGCAGCTTCTTGGTTGGCTTTATCCAGTAGCTTATCTCTAGAAGCAGATAGTTTTTCTTCCTTCTCAGCAATTATAGCTTCACGTTCCTTCAATTCGGCGGTGAGCTTTTCTGCGTGACGGCGCTCATCCTCCAGAAGACGTCTGTTTTCTTCAAGCGAGTTAACCAAATCCTCAAAGGATACAGCTTCCTGGTCGAGTCGGCCTCTTGCGTCTGCAATCAAATCCTTCGGAAGTCCAAGCTTTTCAGATATTTCGAACGCATTACTTTTACCTGGTACTCCGATGTGGAGTCTGTAGGTAGGAGATAGGGTCTCGAGTGAAAACTCAAAGCTGCCATTCTCTACTCCGTCAGTGGCTAGTGCATAGTGTTTTAGCTCACTGTAGTGAGTGGTAGCCATTGTACGGACCTCTTTTTGATGTAGAAAATCAAGAATTGATGTTGCGATAGCAGCACCTTCTGTCGGGTCAGTACCGGCGCAAAGCTCGTCCAAAAGTACTAATGAGGCTCCCGTTACATGAGATAAAATATAGGTGATATTTTTCATGTGAGAGGAGAATGTAGAAAGCGACTGCTCAATGCTTTGCTCGTCTCCTATATCACAGTAGATATTGTCAAAAATAGGCAATGTTGACCTGTCTGATGCAGGAATATGAAGTCCTGACTGCGCCATAGCTGCAAGAAGTCCTAATGTTTTTAAGGACACGGTTTTACCGCCGGTATTTGGTCCGGTTATTAGCAGTAAATCATAGGAATCACCTAATACGATGCTTACAGGTACACAGGTTTGGGCATCAAGTAAAGGATGTCTTGCATTTTTTAAATCAACAAAACCGTTGGAGTTAAATACAGGTTCCATGCCGCCGATTTCCTGCGCATAGATTGCTCTTGCGAAAATAAAATCAAGCATAACCAGCATATCTGTGTCGGTGAGTATGCTATCCTTAGAAGCAACCACATCTGATGACAGATTTGTGAGGATAATACGTATCTCCTCCTGCTCTTCGAGTTCTAGCTCTCTAAGAGAGTTGTTTAGATTAACCACAGCCATTGGCTCAATGAAAAATGTAGAGCCTGTACTACTCTGATCATGGATCATTCCCTGCACATTTGATTTGTTTTCTGCTTTTACAGACAGACAGTAGCGGCCATTACGTGTTGTGACAACTCGATCCTGCAGATAGCCTGATACAGTGGTATCTGCTACGTATGAATTCATGGTCTGCCTTATTTTCTCCTGCACTGATAGCTTGCTGCGCCTAATGCGTGTGAGCTCTGCTGATGCATCGTCAGCGATTTCATCTTCGGAAAGAATTATGCGAGATATTTTTTCCCTAAGCGGAGTGAGTGGCTCTATGAAATCAAACAGCTCGGCTAATACTCCGGCCTCAGAGGGCTCCTCTAACGCGTTGTAGTAGCTTTTAACACGATGGGCAGCTATCAGTAGAGAAGATACTGCTATAAACTCCGAAGGCGCCAAAACAGACCCTATAGCCGCCTTGTTTACAAGGTCGGATACATCCTGGGTGCCGGACATAGATGGGGCACCGAGTCTAAGTGACAGGGATAATGCATCAGCAGTTTGCTTTTGCATAGTAATTATCTCTCGTTGATTTGTTGAGGGATGAAGTGTTACACACTTCTTTTTAGCGGCATCGCTCACGGCGTGAGAAGCTACCCTTTCAAGAATCTTATCGTATTCTAATATTTTTAATGTTTTTCTATTCAAATCATATTCCTCTTATATGCAAAAATTAATCCTATAATTAATAGCCTGTTACATGGCAAACATAATAGGAATTATACAACTTTATATAACCACAGGCAATTTATAAAGGATTAAAAGGGCACCTATGAAAATTAGCTCAAGATAGGCGCTGCGAATATCCGTGAAAAGCTCTTTAATAACAAAGAATATTAGTCTATAATCTAGCTGTTAATGGTCCTTATAGCGAAGGGGAGGTAATCATGCAACTGCTGGAGGAAAGAATAAAAAAAGACGGTGTAGTAAAGGCTGGAAATGTACTTAAAGTAGATAGCTTCTTAAACCACCGCATAGATGTGGCTCTATATCAGGAGATGGGTAAGGAGTTCAAGAGACTTTTTGCAGATAAGAATATAAACAAAATACTTACAATAGAGGCTTCCGGTATAGGAATAGCTTGTGTAGTAGCTCAGTATTTTGATAATTGCCCTGTTGTTTTTGCAAAAAAGGCGCAAAGCATTAACCTTGACGGAGAGATGCTCAGCACAAAGATACAGTCATTTACTCACAAACGTGAATACAATGTAATTGTGGCTAAAAAGTTCCTGACAGCAGAAGACCATGTACTTATAATAGATGACTTTCTGGCAAATGGATGCGCAGTGCTTGGACTTATTGATCTGATTAATGGAGCAGGTGCCACTATTGAGGGCGTAGGCATCGCAGTTGAGAAGGGCTTCCAGGAAGGCGGTAAGATTATCCGAGATATGGGAATACAGGTGGAGTCACTGGCTATAGTAGACGCTATGGACGACGTAACTGGTGAGATTACATTTAGACACTAACAGTACCTGCAATCACGTACTTGCCAGGTCGTGTGCATTTTTTACAATTATGCTAAGAATATTGAAAAATTCTTTTGCAAATAGTGATATATGACAATAAAAGTAGTGGTGATATAATTTCGTTCATCAGGTGTATGATGGCGTGATGCTATCGCGGATTGGCTTAAACGAATCCGTACCTATGGCGTGGAACCCACTAAGGAGGAAAAAATGAAAAAGAGAGTTTTAGGCATGCTTATGGCGCTTACTCTTGTAGGAACTATGCTTGCTGGTTGCGGCTCTAATGGCGCTGCTTCTACAGGTTCAGCTTCTGATATCAAGATTGGTGCAATTTACATTGGCGATGAGAATGAGGGATATACCGCTTCTCATATGAATGGTCTCAAGGACGCTATCAAGGCAATGGGATATTCAGAGAGCCAGCTTATCGAGAAAACTAACATCCCGGAGGATGAGTCAGCATATGATGCAGCAGTAGACCTTGCAGAGCAGGGATGCAGCATTATTTTTGCAAACAGCTTTGGTCATGAGTCTTACCTTCTTCAGGCAGCTCAGGAGTATCCGGAAGTTGACTTCTATCATGCTACTGGATATCAGGCAGCAGGAAGCGGACTTAGCAATTTCCATAACTATTTCACCAAGATTTATGAGGCTCGTTATGTATCAGGTGTTGTAGCTGGACTTAAGCTTAACGAGATGATCGCAAATGGCGAGATCACTGAGGACGCTGTAAAGCTTGGATATGTAGGTGCTTATCCTTATGCAGAGGTTGTATCAGGATATACCGCTTTCTTCCTTGGCGTTCGTAGCCAGTGCCCATCTGCTACTATGGAAGTACAGTACACCAATAGCTGGGGTGATATGGCAGCAGAGAAGGAAGTAGCTACTCAGCTTATCGCAGATGGTTGTGTTCTTATCTGCCAGCATGCAGATACAACTGGTGCACCTTCAGCTTGCCAGGAGCTTGGTGTTCCTTGCGTAGGCTATAACGTATCTATGATTTCAGTAGCTCCGGATGTAGCACTTACTTCATCAACCAACGTATGGGGCAAGTACTATACACTTGCTATCAAGAACAAGGCAGATGGCGTTGCTAACCCAACTGACTGGGCAGATGGATATGCAGTAGATGCAGTAGCTATTACTGAGCTTAATGATAAGACTGTAGCAGCAGGTACTAAGGAAAAGGTTGCAGAGGTTGAGGCTGCACTTAAGGCTGGTACTCTTCATGTATTCGATACTACTACATTCACTGTAGATGGGGCTCAGGTGGCAGACGGCTCAAGAGACGAGGTAAAGGATGGTTACTTCCATGAGTCAGAGGCGGCATCAGCACCTTCATTTGATTTGAGAATTGATGGTATTACTGAGAAGTAATTTCTGATATAATGTGCGGGTGGGCTTGTCCCACCCGTATTTTGTTTATAAACCAGTAAAATGTATGGCGTTATTTAACGCATGACATGCAGTGCGACAGAAGGTCTTAGAGAGGGGTAGCCTGTGGGATCACAGACCGCAATTGAACTAAAAGGTGTAACTAAACGCTTTGGAGAAGTAGTAGCCAATGATAACGTCAATCTTTCGCTGGAAAAAGGTGAAATACTGTCTATTCTTGGCGAAAACGGAAGTGGAAAAACTACATTGATGAATATGCTGTCAGGAATCTATTTTCCAGACGAAGGACAGATATTTAGAAATGGAGAGCCGGTGACAATCAGCTCACCAAAGGATTCCTTTGCATTGGGTATAGGAATGATACATCAGCATTTCAAGCTGATAGACGTGCTGACGGCAGCAGAAAATATCATCCTCGGTCTTGAGGGCAAGGGAAAGCTTAACATGGCCAGGGTGAGAAAAGAAATTAATGAACTGACATCAAGATACGGATTTGACTTAGATTCTGATCAGAAAATATATGATATGTCTGTATCACAAAAGCAGACAGTTGAGATAGTGAAAGTACTGTATAGAGGCGCAGATGTACTGATTCTAGATGAGCCGACAGCAGTACTTACACCTCAGGAGACAAAAAAACTTTTCGATGTATTACGCAATATGCGAGAGGCCGGTAAATCTATTATCATCATAACGCATAAGCTTAATGAAGTGTTGGAGATATCTGACAGAGTATCAGTACTTCGAAAGGGAAAATATATAGGTACTGTGGCTACAGCTGATGCTACGGCACAATCGCTGACAGAGATGATGGTCGGTGAGAAGGTGACACTCAATATCAACAGATCGGAACCCGAAGGGTGTGTGGACAGAATCGAGATGCGTGCGGTCACTGTAAAGAACCGCGAGGGTATAAAGGTGCTTGATAATGCGTCTTTTGTTGCAAAGAGTGGAGAGATACTGGGAATTGCTGGTATAGCGGGAAGCGGACAGAAGGAACTTCTTGAAGCTATTGCAGGACTACAGGAAGTAGAGAGCGGAGAAATATTCTATTATCCACCAGAGGGCAGTCCAGAGGACCTGACCCACAGCTCAGTTGAAGCAATAAGAGAGATGGGAATACATCTGTCGTTTGTACCTGAGGACAGATTGGGAATGGGACTTGTCGCATCTATGGATTTGACAGATAACATGATGATTCGTGGCTACAAGGACCGCGGAATATTTTTCGCAGACAGAAAGACGCCTAGAAAGCTGGCTGAGGATGTAGTTGAAAGACTAGAAGTAGCAACGCCGTCTATAGAGACTGCCGTCAGCAAGCTATCAGGAGGAAATGTGCAAAAGGTCTTGGTGGGACGAGAGATCGCTTCTCAGCCAGTAGTACTAATGGTTGCATATCCCGTCCGCGGTCTTGATATCGGCGCTTCATATACTATATACGACCTTTTGAACGAACAGAAGAAAAAGGGTGTTTCAGTCCTCTGCGTAGGTGAGGATTTGGATGTGCTCTTAGCCCTTTGCGATAGAATAATGGTACTTTCCGGCGGTAAGGTTACAGGTGTCGTTGATGCCAGAAGTACAACAAAGGAAGATGTAGGTTTGCTTATGACTGGTGGAGAGGAGGCTTAAATGAGTACTGTAAAAAAGAGCAAAGAGCCGCTTTTCCATATTTCAAAGAGAGCGGACATATCAACGGGAAAGGCCTGGGGTGTAAGACTGATTGTCGTGCTTCTGGCACTTATTGTATGCGCTGTAGTAATCGTTGCTATCACACATCAGAACCCACTGCAGGTCTATGCCGGTATTGTGGATGGAGCTCTTGGCACCAAGAGACGTACCTGGGTTACCGTACGAGAGGTGGCAGTGCTATTACTTATAGCCATTGGACTTACCCCGGCGTTTAGAATGAAATTCTGGAATATAGGAGCTGAAGGGCAGATACTGATGGGTGGAATGGCATCAGCGGCCATTATGATATATCTGGGAGACAAGCTTCCTAATGCTGTAATGATTATACTAATTTTTGTCGCAAGTATTTTTGCTGGTATGATTTGGGGCGTTATTCCAGCAATTTTTAAAGCTTGGAAAAATACAAATGAGACTCTGTTCACGTTGATGCTTAACTATATTGCGATACAGCTAGTAACTGTAGCGGTTGTATTTTGGGAGAATCCAGCAGGTTCCAACTCAATAGGAGTAATCAATCCTGAAAGCCACGGAGGATGGTTCCCACAGTGGTTCGGAGGATATGGATTTACAGTTGTGGTAGTTGCCCTTGTTACTGGCCTTTTATCAGTATATATGAGCCGCTCAAAGCAGGGATATGAGATTGCGGTAGTGGGCGAAAGTCAGAATACGGCTAGATATGCGGCAATCAACGTAAAGAAGGTAATAATCAGAACAATGATGATATCCGGAGGCGTATGTGGACTGGCAGGCGCCGTAATAGTCAGTGGAGCTAGTCATACCATATCGACTAGTACCGCAGGCGGACGTGGATTTACAGCAATCATTGTTGCTTGGATGTCTAAATTTAATCCTTTCGCAATGGTATTAGTATCACTGTTTTTGGTTTTCATGCAGCAGGGCTCGATTCAGATTGCTACACAGTTTGGACTAAATGAAAACGCTTCAGATATCATAACAGGAATATTGCTGTTTTTCCTGATTGGCGGCGAGTTCTTTATCAACTACGCTGTAAGATTCCGCAAGAAGAAGGAGGCATAAAATGACACTGCTATTTACATTCATCCAAAAAGCAATAGGTCAGGGAATAGCTATCCTTCTAGGCGCTACTGGCGAGATAATGACTGAAAAGTCAGGTAATCTAAACCTTGGAATCCCAGGTATTATGTACATGGGTGGTATTACAGGACTCATGGGAGCTTTTTTCTATGAAAATGCAACTCTGGCAGCAGGCAACTATAATGTAGTAGTCGCTGTGTGCATCACTATATTATCTACTCTTCTGGCAAGTGCACTAGGTGGACTTATATATAGCTTTCTTACTATTTCGCTGCGCGCGAACCAGAATGTAGTTGGCCTCGCGCTTACAACTTTTGGAGTTGGATTCGGTAATTTCTTCGGTGGGTCTATATCAAAGCTTGCAGGAGGCGTAGGCCAGATATCAGTTGCCACAACCGCAGCAGCATTTAGAACACAAATACCAGGATTATCTAAGATTCCTGTGGTTGGAGATTTACTTTTCTCATATGGATTTCTGACTTATGTTGCTATCATAATTGCTATATATGTCACATATTTCCTGTTCAGAACCAGAGTGGGACTGAATCTTCGCGCAGTAGGAGAGAGTCCGGCTACAGCAGATGCAGCAGGTATTAATGTGTCACTGTATAAGTATATGGCAACGACTGTGGGAGCTGCAGTAGCAGGTATGGGTGGTCTGTACTTCGTAATGGAATATCTGGGAGGTACATGGTCAAATAATGGATTTGGCGACAGAGGCTGGCTGGCAGTAGCACTGGTTATCTTAGCGCTCTGGAAGCCGTCAAACGCCATCTGGGGATCGCTGGCATTTGGTGCATTATACATCTTGTATATCTACCTTCCGGGCTTGTCGCGTGCTGGTCAGGAACTGTGCAAGATTCTTCCATATGTAGTTACGATAATAGTACTTGTAATTACAAGCCATAGAAATAAACCTGAGAATCAAGCTCCAGCAAGCCTAGGACTGGCTTACTTTAGAGAGGAAAGATAATGCAGTATATCAACACATTAAAAGTGGGAGACCGTGTCAATGAGACATATTTTTGCAAGAGTCGCAATACAGCTATGACAAAGGCCAATAAGCCCTTTGATATTGTGGTATTGCAGGACAAGACAGGTCTGATTGATGCAAAAATATGGGAGACAACGTCTCCAGGAATAGATGATTTCACAGGGCTCGATTATGTGGCTATATCTGGCGAAGTG
The DNA here is from genome assembly GCA_045597645.1 of Lachnospiraceae bacterium. Taxonomy (GTDB): domain Bacteria; phylum Bacillota; class Clostridia; order Lachnospirales; family Lachnospiraceae; genus JAKSSE01. The sequence goes on from JAZLKM010000037.1 coordinate 29,719, forward strand.
ACAGAGTTCAATGGTAATCTGCAGCTGAATATCAGGAGAGCCAGAACGCTGTCTGAGGGAGAATATGATCCTGCAGAATTTATGCCGTCTAGCGAGTACTCAATTGATGAAATGTGGAGCAAGTTCATGGGCTATGTTGACAAGGTGAAAACTCCTTGCTATAAGGCACTGCTCACTTATTTCTTGGTAGATAACGAGAGCACTGCGAAGCTTTTTAGGACACATTCTGCAGCCAAGACTGTGCATCATAGCTTCATCGGTGGACTTCTGGAGCACTCTCTTGCGGTCACTAGAAATTGTGACTTTTTTGCAGATAATTATCCGATTCTAAAGAGAGATTTATTGCTGACTGCAGCTATGCTCCACGATATAGGCAAGCTGGAGGAGATAAATGCGTTCCCTGCAAATGATTATAGCGATGAGGGCAACCTCTTGGGTCACATTGTCATTGGTATAGAGATGGTATCTAAGGCTATTGACCAGATAGAGGATTTTCCGAAGGTTAAGGCTGATGAGCTAAAGCACTGTATAGTGGCTCATCACGGTGAGCTTGAATATGGAAGTCCGAAAAAGCCGGCCTTGGTTGAGGCTATTGCATTGTCTTTTGCAGATAATCTCGATGCTAAACTTGAGACCATGAAGGAAAGTCTGTCAATGGTGGCAGAGGGCAATCTGGAGTGGCAGAAGAAGAACTTCTTCCTTGATAGTATCATCAGAAGAACAAGTGAGGAATAATGGAAAAGAACGATATTCTTTTTGGAACAATAACAGATCTGACAGTTGAAGGTGAGGGCATTGCCAAGGTGAATGGCATGCCCTTTTTTATAAAAGATACCTGCATTGGTGATGAAATCAAATTCGCAGTAACCAAGCTGAAAAAGAACTATGGCTATGGCAGGGTGCTTGAGATTCAGGTTCCGTCTGCAGACAGAGTAGAGCCGAGCTGTAAGTTTGCTAAGCGCTGTGGTGGATGTCAGCTTCAGAATATGAATTATGAGGCTCAGCTTCGCTTTAAGCAAAACAAAGTGAGAGGAAATCTGATAAGACTTGGCGGAGTGCCGGCTGAGCTTATGGATAAAGTAGAGCTACCGATAGTAGGCTGCGAAAAGCAGCTAGGTTATAGAGGCAAGTCACAGTACCCGTTTGGCAGGGATGCGGATAATCAGCCAATATGTGGCTTCTATGCTCCAAGGTCGCATGACATTATACCTAATACTGATTGCGGATTGGGAGTGCCTGTAAATAGGGAGATACTTGAATGCATTTTGTCGGTGATGAAGCGAGAGCATGTGTCTGCATATGATGAGAGCACTGGAAAAGGTGTTATCAGACATGTCTTAATTCGCTATGGATTTGCTACTGATGAGATATTGGTGTGCATTGTATGCAACGTTAGTAAGCTTCCGCATGAGGCTAGTTTCATAGATGCATTGTCAAAAATAGCAGGTGTAAAGTCTATCTCAATAAACATCAATGAAAAGCAGACAAACGTAATACTTGGAGAGAAAACTGTCACCTTGTGGGGCAGTGACACTATAAGCGACTCTATTTTCTTATATGATGATAGATTTGAGAAAACAGGCGAATCTCTGACATACAAGATATCACCACAATCCTTCTATCAGGTCAATCCAGTGCAGGTGGGTAAGCTGTACAGCATGGCATTAGACTATGCTGGTCTTACAGGAGATGAGACAGTATGGGATTTGTATTGTGGCATAGGCACTATATCACTCTTTATGGCTAAGAGAGCCGGAAAAGTAATAGGTGTGGAAATCGTGCCACAGGCGATAGATGACGCTAGAGAAAATGCGAAAAACAATGGATTTAATAATACTGAATTTATAGTAGGTAAGGCTGAAGAAGTGGCGCCAACACTCCTTGGGCGCCACAAAGATGGCAAGCCGGATGTGATAGTTATCGACCCCCCGAGAAAGGGCTGCGACGAGCAATGCCTTGCAACTATAGTCGAAGCATCACCAAAGCGTGTAGTATATGTCAGCTGCGACAGTGCAACTCTGGCTAGAGACGTTAAATATCTCCGCGAGAACGGATATGAGCTTGATAAGGTCAGAGCCTGTGATATGTTTCCGCAAAGTGTGCATGTGGAAGTTGTTACGCTCCTTTCAAAGAGCAACCGAAAAGCTGATTCAAGCATAAGGCTATCATTAGATATGGATGAATACTATGAGATAGTTGATAAGGAGGTTGCGGATGGAAAATAATTCAGAGCTCATAATCTATACAACAGAAGATGGAGTGTCAAAAGTTGATGTGACCTTTCAAGATGATACGGTTTGGCTTACACAAGATCAAATGGCAGAATTGTTTCAAAAATCAAAGTCCACAATTAATGAACATATAAAGAATATATATGAAGACGGTGAATTGAAACAAGAAATGACGATGAGAAAATTCGGAAATTCCGAATTTTCTACTAAACCTACAAATTATTATAATTTAGATATGATTATATCAGTAGGCTATAGAGTTAGGTCTCAGAGAGGAGTACAGTTTAGAATCTGGGCAAGTGGAATCCTTAAAGAATATATGAAAAAGGGATTTGCCATGGATGATAATCGTCTAAAAGAGTTAGGTGGCGGAGGATACTTCAAAGAATTATTAGAACGTATTCGTGATATTCGTGCTTCAGAAAAAGTATTCTATCGCCAGATTCTTGAGATATACGCAACCAGTATTGACTATAATCCTAGGGCAGAAGAATCGCTTCTTTTTTTTAAGAAAGTACAAAATAAGATTCATTATGCAATTTCAGGCGAAACAGCAGCAGAGGTGATATATCATCGTGCAGATGCAGAAAAGGAGTTTATGGGACTTACTTCTTTTGAGGGAAATCAACCTACCCTTAAAGAGGCGAAGGTAGCAAAGAAATATCTTGATGAAAAAGAACTTAGAGCAATGGGGCAGTTAGTGTCTGGATACCTTGATTTTGCAGAACGCCAAGCTGAGCGGGAAATATCTATGACTATGCAGGATTGGTCAAAGCATTTAGATGGAATTCTTACTTCTACAGGAGAACAGTTGCTGGTAGGAAATGGAACCATATCTCATTTACAGGCCATGGAAAAGGCTGAGACTGAATATAAGAAATATAAGACAAAAACGATAAGTGATGTTGAAAGAGATTATCTTGATACGATAGAAGAGTTAAACAATTTTTCAAAGAAAAAATAACGTATTAACATATTACGGTTATTATGAAGTTATCAAATTCGGTTGCTCAACGAGCTGAACGTTGAGACGGTTGTGTTGATGTCAAAGGGCGCAGTTCGTCCAGTGGACGAACGCTTTGTGCGGCCTGGAGCGGAAGCGTAGACAAATAGGAATAGCCGACAAAAGGCTTGAAATATA
>JAZLKM010000038.1:0-16413 GCA_045597645.1 Lachnospiraceae bacterium
GATGAAATGGCAACTCAAACAATGGGTTACCCGTTTGCTTACCAAGCGTTGGGAAAGTATATGTGGGAATCTAATAGAGATGCTTTGACAGAAGATATTTTGTCAAAACTTGACGAAGCTTTATCAGAAAAAGTGTACATGAAAATATGGAGTGAACTAGCAGAGAGAGATAAATTTTTCCTCAGATATATTGTTCAAAAGGAAACGATGCCTGCTACAGAGTTACTTGAGCTCACGAAGAAAAAGCATAATGAATGGTCAGAACCTCGAAAACGTCTTAGTGATAAAGGCATAATCGATGTAAGGACACGAGGACAAATCACCGTTCGACTTCCGAGACTTAGACAGTTTGTTGAGAAACAACCGTAATATTTTGTATTGCTAACTAAAACGTTTTCGTATACAATGCAGGCATGAAAAAGAAGAATGCAACAATTTATTACGGCCTAATTATGGCCACATACTCTGTTGGGTATGTAACATTGTCAGCCTTCTCTAGCTTATATCTATTAGACCTAGGACTGAATAACGGCGCGGTGGGGATACTGCTTGCTGTGGCGAGCATGGTATCGGTGCTCCTGCAACCTAGCGTCGGCTCTGTTATTGATAGGAATCCCAAGATATCATCGAAGCATATGCTGCTACTTATGGCGGTGCTAATTGCTGTATTGGGATTGCTTCTCATTTTTATTCCAGGACATAATTTGGTGCTTTCCACAATTTTATATGGTGTAAGCATTATGCTGCTCATGCTGGGACAGCCATTTTTGAATGCGCTTGGAATGGATGCCATTAACTATGGCTATCCAATCAACTTCGGAATAGGGCGCAGCATGGGATCAATGGGATATGCGCTGGGATCTGCGGCTTTCGGTAGGATTTCAGTTATGTTCGGGGCCAAAAGCGTGCCTGTTGCTTTCACAATAGCTTTCTGTGTACTCTGTGGACTCATATACATCTATCCTGTGAAAAAGGAGATTGCTGCGCCGACTGATGACGCGACCAGCGAGATTCGTAGCCAGAAGGAGAATCCGTTTCTTTTCCTTGGAAAATATAAGCGTATGGCGGCAATGCTATTAGGCCTCATGCTCATATATTTTAGCCATGTTCTCATAAATACATTTAGTCTTCAGGTGGTGACCAACAAGGGCGGCACTAGCTCTGATATGGGCACGGCGGCAGCTATTGCAGCTATTTGTGAGCTTATTACTATGCTTCTGTTTCCGCTTTATATGAAGCGGTTTAAGCTTCACCAGATGCTTAGAGTGTCGGGCATATTCTTTACGCTCAAGATTTTTTTGAGCTTCCTTGTACCAAATATGTTCACTTTCTACATCATTCAGGCTACGCAGATGTTCGGCTGGGGCATTATGTCCATCGGAATTGTCTACTATGTCAATAATCTAGTAGGGGAAAATGATAAGGCGAAGGGCCAGGCCTATGCAGGTATGGCCTACACACTTTCGAGCGTGCTAGGCAGCTTTCTAGGCGGTAACATTATAGACTGGCTTGGCGTAGATATGATGCTGATAATTGGCTCGGTACTGGCGGCGGTAGGTACTGTCGTTGTTTGGATAACTGTGGAGGATAGGTCGTGAAGGACACAACCGTAAATATGACAACCGGTAGTCCGGTTAAGCTTCTTTTGGCTTTTTCGTTGCCTATGATGATCGGCAACATTTTCCAACAGCTCTATAATGTAGTGGATTCGGCTATTGTGGGCAGGCTGGTGGGCGCAGACGCTCTTGCTGCGATTGGTGCCACAGGCTCAGTGACCTTCATGTTTTTTGCGCTTTGTAACGGCATCGGATCCGGCGGCGGCATAGTTACCTCGCAGTATTTTGGCAGCGATGATATCCCAAGTGTCAAAAAGTGTATCGTAAATGTTGCATTTATAATGATTCTTTTTCCGGTAGTAGTGGGGGCTATAGCATTTCTTTTGACTGAGCCACTTCTGCGTCTTTTGGAGACACCGGAAAATGTATTGCATGATGCTGTTGTCTACATGCAGGTGATGTGTGTGGGGCTGGCTTTTGTGTCGATTTATAACTATGTGGCATCGATGCTAAGGGCGCTTGGAGATTCAAAGACGCCACTCTATTTTCTGATCTTTTCATGCATTCTAAATACCGTATTAGATTTTGCGTTTGTATATTATCTGGGGTGGGGAGTGTTTGGAGCAGCCTTTGCAACCTTGATTTCGCAGTTCGCGTCAGGTGTGCTGTGCCTGTTCTATGCTTTCAAGTACAATTCGTATTTTCATTTATCCAGAGAGGATCTGAAGCTGGATAAGGATATTATATGGAAGGCTATAAGAATTGGTGTACCGCTGTCACTTCAGTTTTCTTTGATAGCCATTTCGTGTATGGCTCTGCAACGAGTGGTTAATGCCTTTGGGGCAGTAGCTATGGCCGCCTTTACAGCTACAAGCCGTATTGAGCAGGTTATACATCAGCCGTACCAGACTCTCAGTGCTGCGCTGTCTACCTATTCAGGCCAGAATTATGGTGCTAACAAGAATGACAGAGTAGTCATGGGATACAGGAAAAGCATGCTCATGATGGTGATATTTACTATTGCTATGATCCCAATCATGCAGCTATTTGGAAGGCAGATTACATCGATATTTGTAAGTGATCCGGAAGTAATTGAGATGGGCGCGGTGGCACTCAAGATAACCAGCTGGTTCTATGTATTTCTGGGACTGATTTATGTGGCGAGAGGCGTATTAAACGGTGTAAGCGATGCATTTTTCGCACTGTTTAATGGTATCGTTGAGGTCATCGGCAGATTCACAGTGCCTATTTTTCTCACCATGATTCCGATGATTGGTTTGTGGGGCATATGGTGGTCTGTAGGTGTGGTGTGGTTCTTGAGTGGATTCACTGCCTGGCTGCGATATGTATGGTATAAGAAAAAGCACTTCGTGACGGCGTGACACTTGGTGCTATAAAGAGACTGCATAAGTTCAATGCAAAAAAGGTGAAACCGCTGAGGTTTCACCTTTTTGCGTATAAAGATAGTTCCGGAGCATAGATTGTTTATGAGCAAGTATTGAAGCGGATTGTGAATAACACTGGAATCAAGTTCCGATATCATTTTAGAATTAACGTGCGCCAAGCTGTGCCTCGAATTGCTTTTCGAATTCTAACTCATCAGAGCTTCCTTTGGCTGGGAGTGTAATCATCCTGCCCTCCCAAGATGAAAGATATGCTGCGTTTGACATCATAAGGCTCATATATCCGTCGTAGCCCTCAGCTACCATTGGGCCTGTGCCACATATCTTGTTGGCAAAGCTTTGAAGTACTATCTGATATGCGTCGCCCGGATTTTCGAATGTAACCGTGTGCCAGTCGCCCTTTATTTTTCTGAAAAATTCAGTAGAGTTCATGCGGTATTCAGCTTCGCTGCAGCCTAGCTCCGGTGCCAGCTCGCCAATTCTAAGCTCACCGTTTTCACACACAAGCATAGCCTCGTCTAATGATATCTCGAGTCTATTGACACCAGGCGCATCTCCTGTAGAGGTGATAAATGTGCCGGTGGCACCGTTTGGCCACTTCATATACATGGTCACGTCATCCTCCACCTCGATATTATGGAAATGTCCCTCGATGCAAAACGCCTGCAGCTGCAATGGCATTCCACACATCCATGCCAGAAGGTCCAGGTTGTGAGGGCATTGATTTAGAAGTACACCACCGCCGTCTGTAGCCCAGGTTGCATGCCAAGATGATGATGAAAAGTACTTGTCAGGTCTGTACCAGTCAGTTACTACCCAGTTCACTCTCTTGAGCGAGCCATATTTTCCACTCTGTACAATCTCGCGTATCTGCTGGTATAGAGGGTTCGTGCGCTGATTGAATACCATGCCGTATTCCTTACCACTTGCCTTGGCAGCCTCTTCCATAAGCCTTGCCTGTCTGGTATATACGCCGGCTGGCTTGTCTGATATTACGTGTAGACCGTTTTTAAAGGCTCTCACTGCCTGTCCCATGTGGGCATAATGAGGAGTGGCGATAACTACAGCATCTACAGATATAGTTTTGGCCTCAATGGCCTCAAATAGTTCGTCTGAAGTCTGAAATACGGGGATACCTTTCTCAAATGATGGAGCCAACAAATCCCTATAGGCAGCGCCTACTCGTGTCATGGCTACAAGCTCCATATTGCTAATGGCCCTATCCTGCAGCAGCTTGGCATACTTACTACCCATGTTGCCAATACCAATAACGGCTGTACGTATCATTTTTTCCTCCTGTCTGCTGTGCACATAATTACTACGATTATTTACCTATATATAACATTCTTATCACAAAATAATGTATAATACTATCATATGTCTAAATGATGACTAGATGAAGGAGAAAATAGATGAGTAAGCCTAGTGAGTCAGGAATGGAAAGCAGGATAAAAACTATTTTTAAAGCCAGCATTGTGGCGATAATTGTAAACGTGGCGCTTGGAATATTCAAGGCGATTGTCGGTATGGTGTCCAACTCGATAGCGATTACGATGGATGCAATCAATAACTTTACTGATGCAGCTAGCAGCTTTATCACAATACTAAGCTCACATTTTGCATCAAAAAATCCGGATAAAAAGCATCCATTTGGCTATGGCAGAATGGAGTATCTGGGTACGCTTCTCATAGCTGGACTTATTTTGTATGCAGGTATTACATCTTTCGTCGAGTCGGTAAAGAAAATTATACATCCGGAAGCGGCAGACTATTCTACAATCTCGCTTATCATCTTGGTTGTCGCAGTACTTGCAAAGGGAGCGCTATCACTTTATACGTCCAAGATGGGAAAAAAAGCCAAGTCAGACTCGCTTATTGCATCAGCTAAGGAATCTGTAGGAGATATAGCTATCTCTGCAGCCACCATTGTGGCAGCACTTATATACATTTTCACAAGCTTTTCTATAGAGGCGTGGCTTGGTGCTGTAATTGCAGCGCTTATTACCAAGACTGGTATAGAGATACTGAAGGAGACGGTCGGAAAGCTCTTGGGCGAGGGCGCAGAAGCGTCACTTGTGAGAGATATTAAAGCAGCTATTAAGGAGCATGAGGGGATTACGGGGGCATACGATCTGGTACTGCACAATTATGGGCCGGATGCATACCTGGCATCTGTTCATGTTGAGGTAGAGGATACACTGCCGATTAGTGGCTTTGATGCTCTCTCCAGAGAGATTCAAAATGACATAGCCGAAAGGTTTGGCGTATATCTGTCTGCAGTTGGCGTGTATTCAGTTAATACTAAGGATGCCGACAAGATTGCAATGCGCGAGGAGGTCCAGGCCATCGCACAGTCTGTAAAGCATGTGACTCAAATGCATGGATTCTATGTAGATATGCAGAAGAAATATATGAGATTTGACCTCGTAATCAGCTTCGAGTCGGATGCGAGGGAGAAAGTTTATTCAGAGGTTGTAGAAAAGGTGAGTGCAAGGTATCCTGACTATGCTGTGAGCGCTGGAATGGATACAGATTATAACGAACTGTAAATGGTGATTGAGATGGAAAAAAACTATGATGTAGTGGCTCTGGGGGAGCTGCTTGTAGATATGGCGGAGGGAGCTACATCCACTGAGGGGAATATGACTTTTGAGGCCTGCCCTGGAGGCGCGCCTTGCAACGTATTGGCAATGCTTAGTAAGACAGGGCATCGGACGGCTTTTATCGGAAAGGTCGGCGATGATTTCCTGGGGCATATGCTTGCTGACACTATAGTGGGGGCAGGTATAGATTCCAAAGCATTGATATTTGACAAGGAAAACAAGACGACACTTGCATTTGTCCATAAAAAGCCAGACGGGGACAGAGATTTTTCGTTTTATCGAAATCCCGGCGCCGATATGATGCTTGAGGAGAACGATGTGGATTATGAGCTCATAGGCCAGTCTAGAGTGTTCCATTTTGGAACGTTGTCAATGACTCACGATGGCATCAGAAAGGCTACAAAAGCCGCTGTTGAGTTTGCTCTTGAAAATGAAGTCAAGGTATCATTTGACCCTAACTACAGAGAGCCGCTCTGGGAAAGCCCTGAGGATGCGAAGGAGCAGATACTCTGGGGAATGGCTCACTGCGATGTGCTCAAAATATCCGATAATGAAGTGACCTTTGTCACAGGAGAGACTGACATGAGCAAAGCAATGTCAGCAATAAGACCACTGACTAGTGCCAAGATTATCTTTGTGACCCTTGGACCAGATGGCAGTATTGGCTGGGCAGGTTGCGATGAAGTGCTATGCCCGGGCGTTAGGGTTGATAAAGTGGTTGATACAACAGGTGCTGGCGATACTTTTTTTGGAAGCGCGTTGCACCAGCTACTAGACATGGATTTTTCAGTTGATAATGCTCAAATGAAGAGTCTTTTGTCCTATGCCAACTGCAATGCGGCTAAGATAACCATGCGCAAAGGCGCTATACCTGTGATAATGGATTTGAATGTATAGTGCCCGTAGATTAGATGTTTAGAGTATAGAGAGATTATATGCTAATTAGTATTGCAATCATCATATTTTCCGGACTGCTTCTGGGATATTTGTGTAAGAAAATAAAGTTCCCGAGCCTGTTTGGAATGATAATTGCGGGAGTAATAATTGGGCCGCATGTGTTGAATTGGATTGACCCAAGCATATTAAACATTTCGGCTGAGCTAAGGAAGATCGCCCTCATTATTATATTAATCAGAGCAGGACTCAAACTCTCACTGGAGGATCTTAAGAAGGTAGGAAGACCAGCGGTCTTAATGTGCTTTGTGCCGGCTACTCTTGAAGTGATAGGCATGATTATCCTTGCACCTCTGCTATTAGGCATCAATAGGTTGGACGCTGCCATTCTGGGAGCTGTAATCGGTGCGGTATCGCCAGCTGTCATAGTGCCCAGGATGATAAAGCTGATTGATGAGGGGTATGGCACCCAAAAAGGTATACCACAGATGATATTGGCTGGAGCTTCAGTGGATGATGTGTATGTTATCGTTTTGTTCACAACCTTTACTTCGCTTGCGCAGGGTGGAAGTGTTAGTGCCAGGAGCTTTATAAATATTCCAGTATCCATAGTGACAGGAGTAGGCTTGGGACTGCTTGTTGGTTTGGCACTTGCCGCCTGGTTTGGCAGATTTCACATGCGGGATAGCATTAAAGTAATAATAGTGCTGGGCGTTTCATTTGCATTTACCTTTTTGGAGGACAAATGGGGCACAATAATTCCCTTTGCATCTTTGATCGGAGTCATGGCTCTAGGTCTTATGATAAAGAGGAAAAAGGACGCTCTTGCAGCGCGCCTGTCAGCTAAGTTTGATAAGCTGTGGGTTGCAGCGGAGATATTCCTATTCGTCTTGGTAGGTGCGTCTGTAGAAATAACAAGTCTCAAGACGGCAGGGGTGAGTGCAGTAATCCTAATAATTGGAGTGCTCGTATTTAGAATGCTTGGGGTATTCCTATGCACGGTAGGTACGAAGCTGGATATAAAGGAAAAGCTGTTTTGCATGCTGGCATATACGCCAAAGGCTACAGTGCAAGCTGCAATAGGAGGATTGCCACTAGCTATGGGATTAGCCTGTGGCAATACAGTATTGACGGTATCAGTTATAGCAATAATGCTCACAGCTCCGCTTGGAGCATTTGCAATAGATTTGACATACAAGAAGTTTCTTGGCATGGAATAAAGTAAATATGTTGTAGTATCAGAAAGCGAGGAAAAGATGAAATACACACATGATTCTAATGACATCACCAGGCAGTATTTTGATTCGATTTTGCTAGAGACCAGATACATCGGTACAGATTTACCATCTACCAAGATTGAATTATATGGGGAGACCTTCGATACACCTATAACAACTGCAGCGCTCTCACATTTACATGATATCTGCGAGAACGGCATGGAGGAGTTCGCTAAGGGAGCAAAGGATGCAAACGCCATGCATATGGTAGGCATGGGTGAGGATGACGAGCTGGAAGGCATCCTAAATGTATACAACAAGACAGCTAAGTTTATAAAGCCACATGAGAATGATGATGTGGTATTTCAGAAAATAGAACATGCGCAGTCTCACGGAGCATTTGCAGTAGGTATGGATATAGACCACTGCTTAGGCGCTAAAGGCAACTATGATGTGGTATTGGGCCTTCCGATGAAGACGAAATCTCTTGAGCAGATGAAAAGCTTCGTGCAGGCCAGCAAGGTGCCGTTTATCGTAAAGGGTGTGTTGTCAGTGCAGGATGCTGTAAGGAGCGTAGAGGCAGGTGCCCAGGGTATTATCGTATCTCATCATCACGGAATCATGAACTATGCTGTGCCACCGCTTATGGTGCTGCCGGAGATAGTTAAAGCCGTAGATGGACAGCTTAAGATATTTGTAGACTGCGGTATTGAGAGCGGTATGGATGTATTTAAGGCTCTCGCACTTGGAGCTGATGCAGTATGCGTGGGTCGCGACCTGATGGGGCCGCTTAAGCAGGGTGGTAAGGGCGTAACTGACCGCATCAATGAGCTCAACCTCGAGCTTATGAGTGTGATGGCCAGAGCAGGAGCTAAGACCCTTGACGAGATAGATCCGTCAGTTGTTCATTTTAGAAATTTCTAATCAGCAGGAGGTGTCAAAATGGTACTGGGATTATCAACTTCTCTTAATATGGACAGCCCTGAGAGCTGGGCGAAGGCTCATGTGGCAGCAGGCTGCAAGGCAGTGGTTTTTCCACTTAATTGTAACGATGATAAAGATAAGATAGCGGCGTACGCAAAAGCCGCAAAGGACAATAATCTGATAATCGCTGAGGTGGGCGTATGGAAAAATACGCTGGCAGCAGATGAAGCTGAGAAAGAGCAGAATATACAATATGCAATAGGTCAGCTTAAAATGGCAGATGAGATAGGAGCGAAGTGCTGTGTCAATATCATTGGAACTCCACACGGACCTGTCTGGGATGGCGCATACGCCAAGAATTTTTCCAAAGAGACGTGGGATGATGCGATAAAGATGATCCAAAGAATCATTGATGAAGCTCAGCCTACTAATACAAAGTACACTATTGAGACTATGCCTTGGATGTATCCGAGCAGCCCAGATGAGTATGTAAGGATGATTAATGAGGTGAACCGAGATGCATTTGGTGTACATCTTGACTTTATCAACATGATTAACAGCGCAGACAGGTATTTCTTCTCGGATGACTTTATGGATGATTGCTTTGCAAAGCTCAAGGGCCGCATAATTAGCTGCCATCTAAAGGACGTGATGCTTCGACCGGAGTATACCTTCCAGCTTAAGGAGTGCGCGTGCGGAGAGGGCAGCATTAACCTTAAGAAATATGCGCAGCTGGCATCTATAGAGAATCCCAGTATGCCTATGATAATAGAGCACTTGGCCTCTGACGAAGCATATATGGAAAGCATCAAGTACACCAAGGAGCTTCTGGCAGAGTATCTGGTATAGGATGTGTGCTGTCATATGTGACGGCATGCGGTAGGAAATTACGTGTATTAAGGTATCAAGATTTATGAAGGCACAAGTACTGCACGACATTGGAAAAATTCAATATGAGGATGCCCCGTTGCCGGAGCTATCGACAGGACAAGTGCTCGTGAAGGTGAAGGCGGCAGGCATATGTGGCTCAGATATACCTCGCATTTATGAGACGGGAGCTCATTGCCATCCTATTATACCTGGACACGAGTTCTCCGGAGAGGTGGCAGAAATAGGACCCGAAGTCGAGGCATCGTTGCTAGGAAAACGCGTGGGGGTATTTCCACTTATACCTTGCGGCAAATGTGGCCCTTGCAGGGATAAAAAGTATGAAATGTGCAGGAGCTATAACTACCTGGGGTCTAGATCTGACGGAGGATTCGCAGAGTATGTGGCCGTGCCCAAGTGGAATCTAATTGAACTGCCGGATAGTGTGACTTATGAGCAGTCGGCCATGCTGGAGCCTATGGCTGTGGCGGCGCATGCCATGAGGCGGACCTTGGAGCTAGACAAGATATCCAGAGATAAGTCAGTGGCGGTATGTGGCTTAGGTACGATCGGCTTACTGCTTACAATGTTCCTCATAAATGAGGGCTTCGATAATCTCTATCTGCTTGGAAATAAGCAGTCACAGAAGGAAGCGATTGGCCTTCTGGGTGTAGCTGATGAGAGATTTTGCGATACAAAAAAAGAGGATGCATCCAATTGGCTGATGTCTAGAACAGACAATGCAGGCGTAGATGTCTTTTTCGAATGTGTAGGGAAATCGGAGACGATGCAGCTTGCAGTGGATATGACTTCGCCGGCAGGGATGGTAATGCTGGTGGGTAATCCGCATTCAGACATGAGTCTGGATAAGCAAGTGTATTGGAAAATACTTAGGAATCAGCTTACAATAAAAGGTACATGGAATTCGTCATATACTACAGAACAGACGGATGACTGGCATTACGTAATCGGCTTGCTGGAATCGGGGAGAATTAGACCTGAAAGATTTATTACACATAGATATGTGCTGGCAGACCTGCAAAATGGCTTTGAAATAATGAGAGATAAGTCAGAGGATTTTATCAAGATTATGTGTGTGGAGAAGTAATATGGATTTTAAACTGATGGCGTCGATGATGTGCGCAAATTATGGCAATCTTGAGAAAGAAGTGCGTGAACTTGAGAAAAGCGGCGTAGATTCGCTACACATTGACATTATGGACGGGCGTTATGTACCCAATTTTGCGATGTCATTAAATGATATGAAGTATATCCGCTCGGCAACAAAGCTTCCGTTGGACGTTCATTTGATGATAGAGCATCCCAGCACACATATAGGGCTTTTTTTGAACAATTTGCAAAAGGGCGATACCGTGTATATTCATCCGGAGGCAGAGTATCATCCGTCAACTACATTGCAGAAGATAATTGACGCGGGTATGATACCGGGAATAGCCATAAACCCGGGAACAAGTGTTGAGACCGTCATGGAGATGCTCAGGATAGTAGATAAGGTCCTGGTAATGTCGGTGAATCCCGGAAATGCAGGCCAGATGTATTTGCCATACGTGGGACAGAAGGTGGAAAGGCTCATAGAGTTAAAACGCGAAATGGGCTTTGAACTGTTTTGGGATGGGGCCTGCAGTGCAGACAAAATCAAAAACTTTGCGCCGAAGGGTGTGGATGGATTTGTACTTGGAACGACACTTCTTTTTGACCAGAAAAGCGACTATAAAACAATTATTGATAATATAAGAGATATGAATATATGAATGTAGCAATCCTATTATCCGGTGGTACAGGGGTAAGACTTGGAGGAGACATCCCAAAGCAGTACCTATCGCTTGATGGTAAGAGCATAATTTCATATAGCATTGACACACTGGTATCACATGAAAAAATTGATGCTATGGTCATCGTTGCAGCTATGGAGTGGAAGGGACACATTGAGAGTGACCTGCCAGTATGCGATAAGCCAATGCTATTTGCCAAGCCAGGTACCAATAGGCAGCTGTCTATTTATAATGCTTTGAAAACTATAGAAGACCATTTGAAAAATGCATCGACAGTGTTTGTACATGACGCAGCCAGACCCTTTTTGACTGCTGAAATGATTTCCGCATGTTATAAGAAGCTTGAAGATGGATGGGATGAGTATGACGGAGTGATGCCGGTACTTCCGATGAAGGATACGGTATATATAAGTGGTGATGGGCAGCGTATAGATTCTCTATTGGATAGAAAGACTATATTTGCAGGGCAGGCACCCGAACTTTTTAAATTTGACAGATATCTGGCTGCGAATGAAGGGCTAGTTAAATCTGGAGAAATCGACAGAATCAATGGCTCGACTGAGCCGGCTATTCTTGCAGGAATGAGCATGGCGATGATTCCAGGAGATGAGAAAAACTATAAGATAACCACTGCAGATGACCTGGAGCGTGCAGGTGGCATTTTGAAAAGCGCCTATGATGCCGGAAAAGAGTAAAGTTGCCATAAAACTTTACGAAATGCGTAAAATGAAATACAATAGCCTTTATTAGTATGTGACGTCAGTGTTATATCACGACGTCATTTGATTATACAAAGGAGAATTACTATGTGTGGAATAGTTGGATTTGTAGGCAAGGAGCAGGCAGCGCCAATCCTTTTGGAGAGCCTGGCCAAGCTTGAATATAGAGGATATGACTCAGCTGGTATCGCAGTAAGAAATGAGAGCAGTGAGCCTGCTATCGTTAAGGCGAAGGGCAAGCTGAAGGAGCTGTCTGAGAAGACAAACGGTGGTAAAGCAGTGAAAGGCTCATGTGGTATAGGACATACCAGATGGGCTACCCATGGTGAACCATCAGAGATAAATGCACATCCACATTGCAGCGATGATATGAATGTTGTAGGCGTGCACAATGGTATCATCGAGTCGTACAAGGAGATTAAAGAGAAGCTTACCCGCAAGGGATACAAGTTTTACTCACAGACTGATACAGAGGCACTTATCAAGTACATCGATTACTACTATAAGAAGTATCAGATGGGACCTATAGATGCTATCGCCAAGACCTTGGTACGTATCAGAGGCTCTTACGCGTTAGCGGTAATGTTCAAGGATTATCCAGGGGAAATTTTCGTAGCCCGCAAGGATAGCCCGATGATACTTGGTGTTGAAAATGGCGAGTCATACATCGCATCAGATGTACCAGCCATCCTTAAGTACACCAAGACGGTATACTACATCGATAACATGGAGATGGCCAGAGTATCAGGCGGCGACATTACATTCTTCAATCTCGATGGAGATACTATTGAGAAGGAGCCTGTGACCATCACTTGGGATGCAGAGGCTGCAGAGAAGGCAGGCTTTGAGCATTTCATGATGAAGGAGATTCACGAGCAGCCCAAGGCTGTAAGAGATACCATCGCTTCAGTAGTAAAGGATGGAAAAATAGACCTGAGTGCTCTTGGAATGACAGAGGATGAGGTGAAAAATATAGGTACCGCACATATAGTGGCTTGTGGATCAGCATATCATGTGGGAGTGGCTATAAAATATGTGCTGGAGGATCTGGCTAGAATATGCACCAATGTTGATTTGGCATCAGAGTTTAGATATAGAAAGCCAATATTAAACAAGAATGATCTGGTAGTGCTAATTAGTCAGTCAGGAGAGACAGCAGATACCTTGGCTGCGCTTCGAGAGGCGAAGGACCAGGGAATCAAGACACTTGCCATCGTGAATGTAGTAGGAAGCTCTATAGCAAGAGAGGCAGACAGCGTATTCTACACCATGGCAGGACCAGAAATTGCGGTAGCTACCACTAAGGCGTATAGTACACAACTTGTAGCAGGTTACTTGCTCGCAATTTACGCAGGAAGGGTACGAGGCATTATAGATGATGCTAAGGCCTCAGAGCTTCTGGCAGAGATAGATACTATACCAGAGAAGATAGAGACAATACTTGAGGATAAGGAGCGTCTGCAGTGGTTTGCGTCGAAATTTGCAAGCGTCAACGACGTGTTCTTCCTGGGACGAGGCATCGATTATGCAATCAGCCTTGAGGGAAGCCTCAAGATGAAGGAAATAAGCTACATTCACAGCGAGGCATATGCAGCAGGTGAGTTAAAGCATGGAACAATAAGCCTTATAGAGGACGGAACCATTGTAATAAGCGTGCTGACTCAGGATGAGCTTTTTGAAAAAATGATCAGCAACATGGTAGAGGTAAAGAGCCGAGGAGCATATTTACTTGGCATTACAGACTATGGCAACTACACAGTGGAAGATACCTCTGACTTTACAGTATACATTCCAAAGATAGATGATCATTTTGCGCCTAGCCTTGCGGTTATACCGCTCCAGCTTTTGGGCTACTATGTCAGTGTATCAAGAGGCCTTGATGTGGACAAGCCGAGGAACTTAGCGAAGAGTGTTACCGTAGAGTAATTGATATTTTAATTTGGAGAAC
The DNA here is from genome assembly GCA_045597645.1 of Lachnospiraceae bacterium. GTDB lineage: Bacteria > Bacillota > Clostridia > Lachnospirales > Lachnospiraceae > JAKSSE01. Next base: position 13,925 of record JAZLKM010000038.1, read on the forward strand.
AGATATGAAAATCGTCGATTTATACGATTTGGAGCATACAATTGCAAAGGATTATTTGAGCCAGTTCACTTATCCATGGGAAGCCCTGAAGGGAATAAAGGATCTGATACTGACACTTGGTCCGACCTTGGGAGAAGATTACGAGGAAGTATCAGAGCATGTCTGGATACATAAGACAGCAAAGGTGTTCCCGTCAGCATACATAGGAGAGCCCTGTATAATAGGACCTAACACCGAGGTGCGCCACTGCGCATTTATTAGAGGCTCAGCACTTGTAGGCGCAGATTGCGTAGTAGGTAACTCATGTGAGCTGAAGAACGTAATCCTATTTGACCATGTACAGACACCACATTACAACTATGTGGGCGATTCGATTCTGGGCTACTATTCGCACATGGGAGCGGGCTCAATCACTTCAAACGTAAAGTCAGACAAGCAGCTGGTAGTAGTACACAACGGCGACGAGCATATAGAGACCGGAATTAAAAAGTTCGGAGCAATGCTTGGGGATTACGTGGAAGTGGGCTGCAACTCAGTGCTCAACCCAGGCACAGTTATCGGAAGACACTCTAATATATATCCAACCAGCTGCGTCAGAGGAGTATTGCCAGAAAATAGCATTCATAAGAATGATGGAACAGTTATAAAGAAAAGAGAGGACTAGTCTTTATGGGAAAGTATTTTGGAACAGACGGCTTTAGAGGTGAGGCCAACAAGAACCTGACATATGAGCACGCTGTAAAGATTGGACTCTTCATTGGCTGGTACTATGGGGCCAAGCAGAATAAGAAGGCCAAGATTGTAATTGGAAAAGACACAAGAAGATCATCTTATATGTTTGAATCAGCACTTTGCACAGGCCTTACAGCTGCAGGTGCAGATGCTTATCTCATGCACGTTACCACAACACCTTCTGTAGCTTATATCACAAGTGCAGATGACTTCGACTGCGGTATCATGATAAGCGCATCTCACAATCCATACCACGACAATGGTATCAAGCTTTTTAGCGGTAATGGTGAGAAGATGGATGAGGAGACCATCCTTGAGATAGAAGACTTTATTGACGGCAAGACCGAGGTACCTGTAGCCACCAGAGACGTAGGCTGCACCATCGATTTCACTTCAGGTCGTGACCGCTATGTCGACCATCTCATCTCTGTATCTCGCTTTAACTTCAAAGGTGTTAAGGTAGGACTTGATACTGCCAACGGAGCTTCATGGAGCATTGCCCAGCGCGTGTTCGAAGCACTTGGCGCCGAAATCATGATTATCAACAATGAGCCTGATGGCTACAACATCAACAACGACTGTGGTAGTACTCACATTGAGCACCTCCAGAAATTTGTTGTAGACAATGGCCTTGATGTTGGCTTTGCATTTGATGGCGACGCTGATCGTTGCCTCGGTGTAGACGAAAAGGGTAACATCCTAACCGGAGACCATATCCTCTACATCTATGGCCACTACATGCAGGAGCGTGGCATCCTGGCCAACAACAAAATTGTTACCACTGTCATGAGCAACTTTGGTCTCTACAAGGCTCTCGACAATATCGGAATCGACTACGACAAAACCAACGTTGGCGACAAGTACGTCTACGAAAACATGGTGCAGACCGGCAATCGCATCGGCGGCGAGCAGAGCGGCCACATCATCTTCACCAAATATGCTACCACTGGTGATGGTATCCTTACCGCCATCAAGATGCTTGAGGTAATGCACTCTAAGAAGAAGCCTATCAGCGAGCTTGCTGCTCCTGTTGTATTCTACCCGCAGGTCCTCAAAAACGTCAGAGTCAAGAGCAAACCTGATGCTCAGAATGATCCTGATGTTCAGGCTGCTGTCCAAAAAGTAGCCGACGAACTAGGCACCGATGGTCGCATCCTCGTTCGCGAGAGCGGCACCGAGCCTCTTATCCGTGTCATGGTCGAGGCCACCACCAACGAACTCTGCGAGCAATACGTCGATAGCGTCATCGACGTCATCAAGGCCAAGGGCCACCTCGAATAAAACCAAGGGCTGTGCGACAACCGCACGGCCTTTTTTATTTCTTGGCCCTTCATGTCAGGCTGGAGCACATACACTCCACCCCTTCCATGGCACTCAGAGCCCTGCTTTCGTGAATCTGGTGGTGATTCTTATTTCGCGATGCTGCGCGCCCGGTCTCCAGTTGTCTGAGATGTGGCTTCTTAATTCATCCAGCTTTTGGGGGCTTGTAGTTTTACAAGGCTTGACCCGTACATGGATGCACCTCTCACCACTATGCCGTATCGCTAAGTGCCGCTAATGCATCTGCCGGTGGGGGGGCGGTCGCTCGTATACAACGTCCTTGTTGCTTCTCGCCCAAATCGCCATCCGTGGCGATTTGCCCGCCCTGCCTACCGTCATCTGAATAAGCGGCACTAACGCTCACTTAAAGTGGTGAGAGTCGCACCATGTACGTGCGCAAGCCTCGTTAAGTTAATGAGCCCCAACAAAAGTGGATG
>JAZLKM010000039.1:0-8206 GCA_045597645.1 Lachnospiraceae bacterium
ATCCTGTATGAGTTAAGATAATCTCTAAAGGACTGACCATATCTCTTTTTGAACATCTGACCTAAATACGAACTATTTATATAGTATTTCTGGCTAAGTTCTCTCAGCGACAGATTTTCCGCGAAGTGCTCTTTTATTTCGTCATCGATTTCCTGAAGCACACCCTTTGACGTATTTTTACGCATCTGTATTAGATAATCGGCATACTCGCAGGCAAACTGGCAAAAATGAGTCCTACTTCCTCTGGCCAGGGTTTTGCTTGAAATATTTTCATTTATATATGCAAGCACCTCCTCCTGATTCACAGACTGATCCTGCTCTACTGCAAGATGAATCAAGCTAAAGAGAAGATAGTTGGTATTGAGTGCAATATTCTCCTTCGTCATGCCCTCTGCTTCCATTCCATCAAACATGGCATTGACTCTGGCCTCAATCTCAGCCTTATTATTTTGCTCAATCGCTTCAATAATGCCATCCATTGACTGTTTATCAAGTATCGCTTTCGACTGCTCTACCTGCATGCTTTCATCATATATATACACATTTTTCTTTTCTTGAAACTCCTTGTAAAAGCGCATACGTTCTGCGCTGCTGAAAGAATGCGACAGCCTGATAATATTGTCAATCGGCTTTCCAGCCAAAATAACTACAGGGTAATCTCCAGTTGCCAGCTGCACGTGTCTGTGTAATGCCTCTAAGAAATCCTCCACGTTCTCGTATCTATCTGCAAGCATATAATCGCAATATATGAAGCCGATCTCATAGTCCTCTATGTATCCCAACAAATCTATAAATAAGTGACTCGAATAATCTCCCAGGAACCTACTAGCCGCCTCATGCATCTGCGTCTTTAGTGCATCCACTTCATCATCTGTGAGCTCATCTAATGTTGACAGATTGTCTATGCCAATCTGAACATACCTCATTTCACCGTAGGATTTGAGACGTCGTTCGATATACTCTGCGTTCTCCTCAGTGCCTCTTCCTCTAAGCAATGCCACCACATTTTGTATAATGTAGCTTCTGACCATCTGCTCTTCATCCTGGCTCTGTTCCTGCACTATCTCATTTCTTTCATGTACCTTTCTGAGCGTGGCAAGGAGATTGTCGTCCTGTACAGGCTTAAGCATATAATCTACGCAATCATACTTAATAGCAGCTTTTGCATACTTAAAGTCACTGTAGCCGCTTAATATAATCATAAAGCAGCCCAACTTCAGCTCTTCTCTCACAATCTGAAGCAACTCAAGTCCATTTATTTCCGGCATCTTAATGTCTGTAATAATCAGATCGACCTCATTTGACTTAAGATAGTCAATGGCATCTCTTCCATTTATTGCCTTCTTAACTATCTCAAAGCCTTCCTTCTCCCAATCAATGATGACCTCAAGACCCTGTAATATAAATGGTTCATCGTCTACTAACATTACCTTCATCATAATAATTAGTTCCTCTGCTTTTTCAACAAATCTACATCAGTTGCATACTTCTTTGGTATAAATATTGTAAAGAAAGTGCCTACACCTAGTTCACTATCAATCTCAAATCTAACCTCGTGCTTGGTCATCATATGTAATCGTAAGCATGCATTTACTACGCCCACATGATGATTAGTCTTTAGGTCGTCAATAGTACAATTATCCATAAGATTAGCCATCCACTGGATTCTTTCCTCGTCCATACCTGTTCCTGTATCTTCTATTTCTATGACAACATTCTCGCCCTTTTCATAAGCTCTTACATATATCCAACAGTCTGTCGCTTTGTTTTCTATGCCATGTACACATGAGTTTTCTACAAATGTTACTATTGTAAGCTTTGGTATAACAAACTCTCCCACTTCCTTAGGTACATCTATTTCAAAATGGAATCTTTCTCCAAATCTGTACCTTTGTAATTCTAAGTATGCTTCTATGAATTCCAATTCTGAATATATTTTTATATAGTCAGAGTCCCAATTCACGCTTTGCCTCTCCAGCACTGCCAGTCTCGAAATCATCTTAGCCGTATCGGTCTCTCCACTCAAAAGACAATGCATTCTTATGCTCTCAAGAGCGTTAAACAGAAAATGAGGGTTGATTTGACTTTCCAAGGCAAGTAACTCTGCGTTCTGTCTCTCGATATCCATTTCCTGCTTCTCAAGTCTGTCTGTATATATTGTCCTTATGAGCTCATTTATTCTCCTGGCCATGTAGTTATAGTTTTCAGCCAAAAGTCCGATCTCATCCTTACCTGTGACATCAGTCACTTCTGGCAGATTATCTACAGATGCACTATCGAATGTTACAGTTAATGCCCTAAGTCTATTTACAAATGAAGAATGCATTAATTTCCCAAGGATAATCGGTAGCACGAGATTTATTAATACCAACACCAGAATCCACGGCGTCCTTGTAGCTATAGTGGCTTTCCAGTCTTCATTTTTTGACAAAATAAGTATTCTTATCTCTTGACCGTACGACGTAAATGTCTTTTCCTGTATTACATCTTCATTTCCCGAAAGTCTTAAGAAATCCTGCGTATTATTATTTGTATACGCCATGTTAGAATAAAGTATTCTATCATCACTACAAATAATCACCGGATAAGCTATCTTCATATTATCAAGCTTTTCGACAAGTGTATTGTAGTCCGCGTCCACCCTTACAAATTGCTTTATGGGACTATCCTTAAAGAAATTCAGTTGCCTAACATAGGATATTCTTCTTTTTATTTGAGCCGTAGGCTCTGTATCTCCTACGTAGTAAAAATAAAATGACGAATTCGGCAAATTATAAACATCTGTATCTTCTATTCCAACGAGAGTCATCCAATTTTTTAGGCCGCCTTCGTTTATCTTAAATACATTGCCTCCATCTACCAAAGTTCTATTATCTGCATAAAAGCTGACATTCTCAATCGTACTTCTTCTCAGCAATTCAATAGGCACATTCTCCGTAAAATTATGCCAAGCTATAAAATAGCTAAGACCTGTTCCATAATTCATAGTGAGAAACTCGTGCACCTTACTGTTTGTGTAGAGCGAATTTGTTACTGATGCCACCTCGTCGAACGAATATCTAAGATCAGACTCTACAGCACTGCATATAGAGGATATCTCCGCCTGTGTCTCATGCTTCTCTTGCATATTTAGCATTAAAAATATAGCCCCATCCGTCACAGCCAGGGGCAAAATTACACACAAAATATAGAGAAGCACCAGCTTCTTACTAAGATTCAAGTCATCTATTCTTCGTTGAATTCTTTTCAGTAATTTTTTCAAATCCTTACTCTCCTAACTGTGAATTGTATCATACAACAAAAAACCATTCAAAGGGAAGGAGAGTCCTCTGAATGGTTTTCTGTTGGATAGATTAGTAAATCTAAAGGAGGATGAATAATATCACTCTTTTACACCACCGATGGTAAGACCTGTTACGAAGTATCTCTGTAAGAAAGGATACAGCATGATAATTGGTAACATAGTAACTACAGTGGCTGCAGATCTAATGGTAACTGGTGTAACTGACGCCGCATTATTCTTTGCACTATCAGCGCTACCACTCTGCTGCATTACTGATGAAAGAAGCTTCATAAGCTCATACTGAAGAGTAGTGAACTCAGTCTTCATTCTATTGTAGAGCATTGCATCGAACCATGAGTTCCACTGACCTACGGCTACAAACAATGCTACGGTAGCATATACCGGCTTGCACAATGGAGAGATAATCTTAAAGAATACTGTCATGTATCCTGCTCCATCGAGCTGTGCTGACTCCTCCAAACTGTCCGGAAGTCCTGACATGTAAGTACGGATAACAAGCATATTCCATGCGCTTACAAGTCCTGGTACGATGTATACCCAAAAGCTGTTGGTAAGGTGAAGATTCTTGTAAAGAATGAAGGTAGGAATCATACCACCGTTTACATACATTGTAATTACCCAGAACAGTGACAACTGAGACTTGAACAAAAATCTCTTTCTACTTACTACAAATGCAAGTATTGCGCTGCAGAACAATGATGTAATTGTACCGATTACTGTTCTAAGTACTGTTATCTTAGCTCCAATGAGGAGATTCTGCATATTAAGAACTGTCTGATAGTTCTTTAATGTTATTTTTCTAGGCCACAGGTAAATACCGCCTCGTACTGCATCGATACCTTCGTTAAAAGATATGGCGATGGTATTAAGTACTGGATATACAGTGATTACAACAAACAGTACCATGAATATTGCTATCAATACTGTAAGTATCTTATCCTCAGCCGTAGTTTTCATTTTTCTAGGCTTCTGTGCTTTCATTTCAAACCCTCCTTAGAACAGACGCTCTTCGCCGCTCTTTTTAGCAATGGCGTTACAGATTAGTATTAGAGCAATTGACACAGCACTCTTAAAGATACCTGCTGCTGTACCTAGTGAGTAGTCGTTCTGAGAAATACCCCATTTAAGTACGTAGATATCAATTGTCTGCGATACGCTCTGTACCAGTCCGTTTCCGAGAAGGTACTGCACTTCGAATCCGGCATTAAGCACCCAGCCAATGTTCATTATAAGAAGTATGATAATGGTAGGCTTAATAGCTGGTAGAGTTATATATCTTATTTTCTGTATTCTGCTAGCTCCATCAATTGATGCTGCCTCATAAAGGCTAGGATCAATCGCGGTAATAGCTGACAGGTAAATGATGGCGTTCCATCCTGTCTCCTTCCAGCAGTTTGCAAACGCAACTATTGGCCAGAAGAATTTAGGATATGCAAAAAAGTTAATCGCCTGATCAATTATATTCAATCTCATTAGGATATCGTTGATAATACCAGTACTTGAAAGTGAATCGTGAAGAATACCAGTAACGATAATCCATGAAAGGAAATGTGGCATGTATGAAATGGTCTGAATTACTTTCTTAGTTCCACGTAGGCGAATCTCATTAAGCAATATCGCAAAAAGGATTGCCATAACTGTTGAAGTAACCAGGTTCAATACACCCATGCAAAAAGTGTTTCTGATTACCTTTAGGAAAGCATCGTCTCCAAAAAGGAATTTGAACTTATCAAGTCCTACAAACGGCGAATGGAGAAGTCCATTCTTTGGTTTATACTGCTGGAAAGCCATCAACCAACCTGTCAACGGCCAATAGCAGAAAATAAAACCATATACCACTGTTATTAATGAAATTATAAGAAGCGGTCTCTGCCTTTTAAGCTCTTTTAAGGTTATTTTTTTATCCTTCTTAACCGCAGGTTTTTGGGTTGTAGCCATAATTTACTCCTATTTTTTCCATAAATATAGCGGCAACAGCTTATCCAAGCCATATGGAGTTCACTATTGCCGCTAAATCATGTAAGTGCTTTAGACTAATGTCTTATCAAGTATATCTTACTTGAAGGTATCAAGAATCTCCTGCATTTCTGCGATGAAGTCCTGAGGATTAGCTGCATTGTATACTTCCATGTACTCAGCCCAGCCCTTATCAAAGTCCTTAGCCATAACTACCTTTGGAAGCCACTCATGCTTAAGCTCGCCCATCTTTGCCCAAGCTACACCACCAGGAGTCTCGGTAGTGAAGTTGTTAGAGTAAGAGTACATTGGGAACCAAGGAGCGTTGTCCTCAACTACTGATCCGATCATACCCGGATAAGTGGTAATTCCGTATGCATTGAAGCAATCTACAAGAGGCTGTGCCATATCGTTCATGAACTCTGAAGGCTGCTCCTCTGGCTTGTTTGCGTTCTTTCCATCCTGGCTAGTACCACCCCACTGTGGGAAGTAAGAATACTGGCAACGATGTGAAGCCTGATATGCGGTGTCTGACCACTGCATTCTCTGATCCTCTGTTCTGTAGAAGAGACCATTCTCATCCACTTCGTAGTCTACACCTTCAACACCCCAGAATCTGAGATCATGAAGTTCCTGATCCATAGCGGTATCAACGATGAACTTGAATGCCTTATCTGGATCAGCGCAATCCTTGGTAATAGCGATACCAGAAGCCTGGTTTACAGTATCACCATAGGTGTGCCATCTGTTCTCCATACCTGCCTCGGTAGTAAGACCAAGCGGTACATAGTTGCAACCGATCTTATCAAGACCCTGCTGCTTAAATACATCGTTAACGGTGTATGCGAAATCCCACCACTGATCAACCATACCAAGTACACGACCGGTAGAAAGCTTTGCGATGTACTCATCATAGGTCTGAGTGAATGACTCAGGATCTACAAATCCCTTGTTGTACTCTTCATTCAGCTTTCTGAAGTATGCGATAGTGTCCTCAGAAGTGTTGTAGTCGTTAACAGTCATGGTAGCCTTGTCAACAAGAACTGAACCATCGTTTGGATATCCTGCAAGGAACTGTCCAGCGTTCTCAAGGCAGAAGTATCTCCAATCCTCGCAAAGGATGGTGTAAGCGATGTTCTCGGTACCATCTTCCATGGTAGGATTCTCTGCCATGTAGCTCTCAAGAAGATCGAAGTAGTCATCAAGAGTCTGGATCTGTGGGTATCCTGCCCACTCAAGTACTCTTACCTGAATCCAGAAAGCCTCATCATTGTGAGTAGTAGCCTTGCTCTCGCCATAGGTGTTACCGAATGGGTTGATCCAGTAGATATGTCCATCTGGCTGACGGAACTTATCCCACTCTTCCTGAGTGAACCAGGTATCTCTGAACTCTGGATACTGATCAATGTAATCATCAAGTGCTACAAGTGCGCCTGCATCTACAAGCATTGCCATTTCATCTGAATCGATGAAGTCCGGATACTCATCACCAGCGATGAGGGTACCAGTTGCCTCTGATGCGGTCTGGCCGGTAAGCCAAGTCTCTTTAACCTTTACGCCATACTTCTCAGCGATGAGCTGTGCAATTTCATTGTCATCGTTGATTTCTGAACCAGGCATGGTGATGAAGAATGTGAAATCTGTAATCTCACCTGATCCTGCATCTGTTGATGCTGCTGTTGTGTCTCCAGATGAAGCAGAGCTTCCTGATGATGAAGATGCTGCTGGAGCTGCTGCGTCACTTCCGCAACCTGACATTACGCCAGCTACCATTGCAGAAGCAAGAAGCAAAGAAGCAATTTTCTTTTTCATTGTTAACCTCCTTAAACAATGCACTTACGTGTGCTGTGTGTATATATTATGTCTAATTTGTGAAGGTAACAACCGGACAAAATCTATTTACAATCCGGACAAAGTCTAACACCTAGAATCTGTCTAGTTTAATTTTATCCCCCTTAATGACGGTTCGCCCCAGCCAGAATAGCTGAAATACAGGGCATTTTTGCCATCTGGGACATCTACGTCTATTACAAATTCTTTCCATATATTGTCAGAATTTATCCTGGTAGATCCTACTATATCTCCGTCCCATGCTGTTCTTACCTGAACGTCTCCACTAGAATAGCCTCTTAGCCATATCGCGATTCTTTTTAGGTTCTTACAATCAAAGTACTTGAATCCTATGGTGGCACCATTCTCAAAGTTGGCAATGTATCCTAAATTCTCGTCTCCATCTCCGCCATCCTGTATCACCTTAACCTTTTTGATATCAGGCTGCTTTGCATCATTTTCGCTTCGATATGTTTCTTCCTTATCTTCTGGATAAAACATATTGCAGGCAATATAGGCCGGATAATATCCTTCGCCTTTCAATGGCCCATCATTTAGTCCGCAACTGGTAATCTCAGCCTGAGCGAAGTGGCAACTATCTGTCATCTCCAGCTTCTCAGCGCATACCTGTCTAGAGTACCATGTTCCATTTGTATGTCTGTGATAGAAAATATACCACTGTCCATTTATCTCTATGATGCTTCCGTGATTGTTTGCACCATATTGTGTTGCCATATTGGCAGGCTTATATGTATCTATTCCCAGATCACAGTTACTGCACAACACACCTCCATACTCGAATCCCTCTAACGGTTTATCTGATACGGCGTAGCACAGCTCGTGCATCACTATAGATGAATACACAAATACGTATTTGCCATTGACTTTTCTTATTGATGCCGCCTCAAAATACTCATGTCCTTCAAAGCCTGAGCCCTCAGAGTATTCGCATCCCGGAACTACAAACACAGGCTCAGTTATTACTGTTAGCATGTCCTTGTCCAGGGTCATTCCCATTGCGCCATGGCGCGATTTATCTCCTTTTCCGCAGAAACCGGTGTACAAATAAGTAATATCGCCCTCAGTGAGTACTCCCGGGTCAAACTGATGCTCATC
>JAZLKM010000040.1:0-34501 GCA_045597645.1 Lachnospiraceae bacterium
GCCCCCAAAAGCTGGATGAATTAAGAAGCCACATCTCAGACAACTGGAGACCGGGCGCGCAGCATCGCGAAATAAGAATCACCACGCGAATCACCGAATTCAGGCTCTGAGTGCCATGGAGGAAGGGGCATGCAGCTACGCACGGACCAAGCGAACGGCCACAGGAGCGCGTAAGGCGGGTGCAGGCCCATCCCCCCTCCACAGGCGGGCGCTGATGATAGCGGGGGCGGCTTGAGGATAATGTGGCGGCAGTGGTGGGCACTCACAATTCGGTCACAAAAGGGTGGTAGAGTGCATAGGTCTGATGGAGGGCGGCATGCGGGGGCGTGCTGTCTAGGGGTAGCATCGGCGAGGTAGAGGTACAGATGAATTTCGGTAGGAAGATTGTAAGGGCAATTATATTGGCGGTGGTGTTTGGCGGAATTGCCGGACTGACTTTTGCGGGCAGTAGTTTTGTGCTTAGCAAGGTTATAGTGAAGGAACCTGCCATGGAGCCACAGATAAATGTTGCACCTGTTGAAGACAAAGTTGAAGATGCGCAGGAGGAGAAGACAGAGCCTGTAGTGATTAACGAAGTGTCAAATGTGACAAATGTCGTTAATGCAGTGGATGTCAGCGATGTGGTTGAGGCGGTGATGCCGAGTATCGTTAGTATTACTACGGTGAGCGTATCGGAAGTGAATATGTGGGGCCGTACATATAGATATCAGGATGAGGGCGCTGGAAGCGGCATCATTGTGGGTCAGGATTCGGAACATTTCTACATATTGACGAATAGGCATGTGGTGAGTGGCGCCAATGTGTTGACGGTGACATTTGATGATGATGCCTCTGCAGAGGCGGAGGTGAAGGGCGTAGGTAATTCACTGGATATAGCGGTGGTTACGGTGGACGTAAGTGCACTGTCAGCGGATACAATAGATAGAATATCAGTGGCAGAGCTGGGCGAGTCGGCTAACCTTAAGCCGGGGCAGGCATGCATAGCCATAGGAAATGCGCTTGGATATGGCCAGTCGGTTACGGTAGGAGTGGTTAGCGCGCTAAATAGAGAGGTTAACTCTAGCGATCCTCAGTCAGGCGCACCGTTTACGTGTAATGCGATTCAGACTGATGCGGCGATTAATCCAGGCAACAGTGGAGGAGCGCTGCTGGATGTCGAAGGGAAGGTAATAGGAATTAATTCGTCTAAGCTGTCGAGTACGAATGTTGAGGGAATGGGATTTGCTATTCCGATAGATGATGCAGCACCTCTTATGGAGGAGCTCATTTCGAGACGAGTGATAGACGAGAGTAACCGTGGATATCTGGGTATATATGGCAGACAGGTGGATAGCTCAACAGCAGCGTTTATGGGGGTACCCACAGGTATTGCAATATATCAGATACATCCGGGCAGTCCCGCTGAGGAGGCAGGGCTTAGCGTTGGCGATATAGTTACAGCATTTAATGATATTGAAGTGCGGACAATGGACGATATCCAGGAGCAGATGATATATCTGGAGGCAGGTCGAAAGGTGGAACTGTCGGTGGCCAAAAAGTCAAATGGATATGAGCTGGAAAAGATAGAGGTGACTCTTGGACTCAGGAGTGGATCAGGACAATAGCATCTTGAAATGACCATTGCCATTTGCTATACTTATATAAGTTAAAACGAGATAATTCTCTAGGAGGATACAGATGACATCAGAGGGCGCTCTTATAGCGATAATAGCAGTAGCATTATTTATATCATTGTTCGTCGTCATTTTTGATGCAGTCAAATTACAGCAGGGAGCAACTGCGGCAGCTGTCATCGATGATGAAGATTCTTCTGAAGAATAAGTTCTAAATACGAGATAGATTGTGTTGGGTCAGGTGCTTTCGGCACCTGACCTTTTTTGTGGAAAGCTGTAAGAAGGATACAATGGTGGTGCCCTCTATGCTAATGGTATTTTTTGTGGTAAAATATCGTCGAGGTATTGCGATTTTATGAATGTAAAGATAATTGTAGCATCACATAAACCATATGAAATGCCTGGCGATGAGGGGTATCTGCCTGTTTTGGTAGGAGCCGCATTGGCCAACTACAGTACGCAGCAGCTTAGCGGCTGGATGCGGGACGATGAAGGGGAGAATATCTCTGATAAAAACCCTACTTTTTGCGAGCTGACAGGACTGTACTGGGCGTGGAAAAATCTCGATGCAGATGCAATAGGACTGGCTCACTACAGGCGTCATTTTGGAAAAAGGGGTAATGACGCTAATGTTCTTGGGAACGTAATTACAGCAGATGAGGTCAGAACGCTGCTGGCGTCTGCTGATGTTTTGGTTCCTAGGAAGAGGCATTATTACATTGAAACGCTGGAGAGCCATTATAGTCACTCACACGATGGAGAGCATCTGCGAATCGCAAGAGAGACAATAGAGTCAATAGATAATAGCTACTTGCCTTATTTTGACAAAGTAATGAAGCAGCGTGGCGGATATATGTTCAATATGTTTGTCATGAAGAGAAAGCTTCTCGGCGATTACTGTGAGTTTCTTTTTCCTATACTTGAAGAGATGGAAAAAAGGATAGACGTATCTGAGCTTTCAAAGTTTGATGCAAGATTATTTGGGCGCGTGTCAGAGCTTTTGTTCAATGTATGGCTGCAAAAAGCCATGGACACATCAGATGTAAAAATAAAAGAAGTACCATACTTCTATGTTGAGAAGGTCAACTGGTTCAAAAAAGGTGGAGTTTTTTTAGCTGCTAAATTTGGACACAAGAAATATGAGGGTAGTTTTTAATGAGTAAAGTATCTATCATTACTCCTTTTTACAAAGGCAATGCTTATATGTACAAGTATTGTGACATGGTTAGAAGCCTTAGGGCTAACTTGACACCGGGATTGGAATTGGAGGTCATTATTGTAAATGACAGTCCCGATGATCAGGTGCAGCTGGTAGGTGATACTGGCATTGAAGTTATAGATATGCCTGAAAATGGTGGCATTCATAAGTCTAGGCTTATGGGACTGGCACAGTCTACGGGAGAGTTTGTTATTTTCCTGGACCAGGATGACATTCTCAGTCCGACTGCGGTATCACAGCTCTATGGAGCGATAGGCACAGCGGGTATAGCCATAGGCAATGCATCGCTGGAAAATAGAAATGGCACAGACTTATGGTATAGGACGGACTACCATAAGAGTGTGATTTGGGACATTGAGACATACATCTCTGTTGGTACGCAGATTATGTCTCCGGGACAGTGCCTGATTAGAAAATCATCTATTCCTAAGGTGTGGAAAGATAACCCGCTCACAAATAATGGTTCTGATGACTATTATTTGTGGATACTGATGATATGCGCCGGAGTAAAGCATGTATATGTGGATGAGGTAACATACACACATTGCTGCACCGGTGAGAATATTTCGGGAAGTACACTGGCAACTGATGCATCCACTATGGAGTTTATTGACATTCTGGAGAATTATGGCGGTGCACCTGCTGAGACTATAAAAAGGCTCCGCAAGATGATTCAGTATAAGGCTGATTTTAGAGCCGGAAATAAGCTGAAAAAGGTTGCAAAAAGTCTAGAGCACCTGCCTACTTTTGCAAAGAACTTATCATATAAGAAAAGGACGGCGACACCTTACGGTTTTAATCGCTAAAGAAAATGACAGATAGTATACAAAAGAGAATTTTATATATTATTCCAGCGCTTAATCTGTGTGGAGGCATGGAGAGCTATGCCATGAACTATTTTAGGCATTTTGACTCTGAACGGTACTGTATCGATTTTGTCACACATGATATTAGTGAGGACTCATACATGGCTGAGCTTGAGGAGCTGGGCAGTAAGGTGTACAAATTGCCGCCGTTTTCAATCGGCTCTGTTTCAGTGATTAAATCGGAATTTGACAAGATTCTCACTGAGCATCCTGAGTATGAGATAATTCACTGCCACATGGCGAATGCTGCGGTGTTCTACTATTCTGTGGCCAAGAAGCACGGGATTGAGATTAGGATACTCCACTCACATCAGAATAAGGCAGCAGACACCTGGACTCATGCTATAAGAAATCTACCTCTTCTGGCACTAGGGCGCAGGGCTTCTACTGACTATGTGGCGTGCACCCAGGCAGCAGGCGATTTTCTATTCGGCAGGCACTCATATGCAATTGTGAAAAATGCTATTGATATCCACCACTTTGCTTATGACGAGAATGTCAGGGCACAGGTACGGCGCCAGCTTGAGATTCCCGAGGAATCACTGGTGGTAGGACATGTAGGCAGGTTTTGCCCACAGAAGAATCAGATGTTTTTGCTGGATATATTCAAGGCGATGCTTTTGCTTCATCCTGACTCAAGACTATTGTTGATAGGTGAGGGTGATGATGAGGAGCTACTTACGGAGCGGGTGAATGAACTTGAGATATCTGACAAGGTTCATTTTTTTGGCGTAGCTGATGATGTGGCGCCGCTGTACCAGGCAATGGATGTTTTTGCTTTTCCGTCGCTATATGAGGGCTTGGGCATTGTGGCTATCGAGGCACAGGCAAATGGTCTGGCATGCCTTATGTCCAATGGTGTTCCGACTGATGCAAAGGTGTTGGAGAGCACGACATATCTCTCATTGAACGACGATGAGATGACATGGGCGAAAAAGTTAATAGCTCTGGCTGGAGCTGGAAGGGATGCTGATGGCGAAAAACTGGTAGCTCAAGCCGGGTACGACATAAATGTGGAAGCTGATAAGCTGATGAGCTATTACGATGGATTGTATAGTAAGGCGCATGAAGGAGGAAATATCTAATGTCAAGGACAGCAGTGCTTCTTGCGACCTACAATGCAGGAGATTATTTAAGGGGGCTTTTGGACTCGCTGATGGCACAGACGGTGTCTGACTTTGAAGTATGCTACCACGATGATGGCTCGAAGGATGGGTCAGTGGACTTGCTGAAAAAGTACAGCACTGATTACCCGGGAAGATTTGTGGAGATAGATGGACCACCTACTGGTGGAGCAAAGGCTAACTTCATGTATATGCTAAATAGCATCGAAGCCGACTACTATTTGTTCTGCGATGACGATGATGTATGGCTGCCACGGAAGGTAGAAATGGAGAGGGCGGCAGTCATCTCGAATGAGTCAAAAGGCTGTGAAGTAGTACCGACAGCCGTATTTTGTGATGTGGCAATCACTGATGGGGAGCTAAATGAGATATCGCCGACATGCTTCTCATATATGGATAGAGACCCGCATAGGATTGCTCTTAAGAATCTATTATTGGAAAATGTGGCACCTGGCAATGCTATTGCACTTAACAAATCTCTGCGTGACATTGTGGTGAGACTAAAAAATATCAAAAATATACCTATGCATGACCATTGGACGATGGTGTGTGGTGCAGCGGCAGGACAGGTGATATATCTGCCAGAGTGCCTTATGCTGTACAGGCAGCATGCTGAAAATGAAGTGGGCGCTGTGCACACAGGGATAGGAGAGAAAATAAAGAGGAATCTTCTGGCTATTTTTACGAAAAGTGGCCGTGCGAAAAAGCAGGAATGGTTTGAGCAGGCATATATGCTGGCGAACGAGCTGCTGGCGCTGGATGATGAATCAATTTTCCAGAGGGAGGTCTATGATTTCCTGAGGGAGTTTGCCGTCATTAAGGCTTTGCCCCGAGCAAAGCGACTGGCTTTCTACAAAGAGAACAATATAGACAAGACGTCTGGAAATTTCTGGATGAAAATGTGGATATAAAGAGTAATAAGTACTCATACGAGGAGATAAGAAATGAAAAAGGAACTTGAAAAAACCTACAATCCGAAGGACATAGAGGAGCGCCTCTATTCTAAGTGGGAGAGCAATGGCTATTTCCACGCTGAACCGGACAAAAGCAAGAAACCATTTACTATTGTAATGCCGCCACCAAACATTACCGGACAGTTGCATATGGGACATGCACTGGATAATACCATGCAGGATATCTTGATTAGATATAAGCGTATGCAGGGATATAATGCGCTGTGGCAGCCGGGCACAGACCATGCAGCTATAGCTACCGAGGTTAAGGTTATTGATCATCTTAAGTCTCAGGGCATTGAGAAGGCAGACCTGGGCCGTGATGGATTTTTGGAAAAATGCTGGGAGTGGCGCAAGGATTACGGCGGTCGTATTATCAACCAGCTCAAGAAGATGGGCTCATCAGCTGACTGGGAGCGTGAGCGTTTCACCATGGATGATGGATGCTCTAAGGCTGTTGAGGAAGTATTTGTTAAGCTTTTTGATGAAGGTTATATCTATAAGGGTAGCCGTATTATCAACTGGTGTCCGGTATGTCAGACTTCAATTTCTGATGCAGAGGTGGAGTATGAGGAGCAGGAGGGTTCTTTCTGGCACATCAACTATCCTGTAGTAGGTGAGGAAGGACGCTTTGTAGAGATTGCGACCACAAGACCTGAGACTCTGTTTGGTGATACTGCAGTTGCAGTTAATCCTGACGATGAGCGCTATAAGGATATTGTAGGGAAAATGCTACAGCTTCCTTGCACAGACAGACAGATTCCTGTTATTGCAGATGAGTATGTTGATAAGGAGTTCGGTACTGGCTGCGTTAAGATTACGCCGGCGCATGACCCTAACGATTTTGAGGTAGGAAAACGTCATAGCCTGGAGGAAATCGTAGTAATTAACGATGATGCCACTATGAATGACAAGGCAGGCAAGTATGCTGGAATGGACAGATATGAGTGTCGAAAGGCTCTTATAAGTGATCTGGAGTCTCAGGGCTTGCTTGTAAAGGTAGTACCTCATACACATAACGTAGGTACTCATGACCGCTGCAAGACTACTGTCGAGCCTATGATCAAGCCACAGTGGTTTGTTGCTATGGAAGAACTGGCCAAACCTGCCATCAAGGCTATAGAGACTGGTGAGCTTAAGTTCGTTCCAGAGCACTTCGACAAGACATATCTCCACTGGCTGGAGGGTATCCGCGACTGGTGCATCTCACGTCAGCTGTGGTGGGGTCACAGAATCCCAGCATACTACTGTGAGGATTGCGGAGAGATGGTAGTTGCAAGAAATGCAGATAAGCCATGCAAGTGCCCTAAGTGTGGAGGCAATATGAAGCAGGATGAGGATACCCTCGACACCTGGTTCTCATCTGCCCTTTGGCCGTTCTCTACTCTTGGATGGCCTGATAATACTGAGGATCTGGATTACTTCTATCCTACAGACGTGCTTGTTACCGGATACGATATCATTTTCTTCTGGGTTGTTAGAATGGTATTTTCCGGCTATGCACACACTGGTAAGAGTCCGTTCCACACTGTACTCATTCATGGTCTTGTACGTGATTCACAGGGGCGCAAGATGTCAAAATCTCTTGGAAATGGTATTGATCCGCTTGAGATTATTGATAAGTATGGTGCAGATGCACTGCGACTTACTCTTATCACAGGCAATGCACCTGGAAATGATATGAGATTCTACTGGGAGCGTGTTGAGGCATCTCGTAATTTCGCAAATAAGGTATGGAATGCAAGCCGCTTCATTATGATGAATATGCCTGATGAGGCAATAGCTACACCGGCAATAGAGAGCCTCGATACCGCTGATAAGTGGATTATTTCAGAGCTTAATACACTGGCTAAGGATGTTACCGAGAATATGGACAAATATGAGCTTGGTATCGCTGTAGGCAAGGTATATGACTTCATCTGGGAAGAGTTCTGTGACTGGTACATTGAGATTGCCAAGAACCGCATATACAATGACAACAAGAAGCAGGAGGCACTTTGGACATTAAATACTGTGCTCACTCAGGCACTAAAGCTTCTACATCCATTTATGCCATTCATCACTGAGGAAATATTCTGCAACCTGCAGGATGCGGAAGAGACAATCATGCTCTCAGAGTATCCTTCGTACAAGGCAGAGTGGAATTTCCCAGAGGCTGAGGAGGCACTTGGCCATGTAAAGGATCTGGTACGCGCAGTACGTAACCTCAAGACTGAAATGGATGTACCGCCGAGTCGCGAAGCTGCTTACTACATTGTATCTGACAACGATAAGCTCCTTGAAGAGCTCGGTACTCTAACTGCTACATATGAAAAGCTTATCAGAGCATCTGCGATTAATACACAGAAGGACATGACTGGAATTGATGAGTCAGCGGTATCAACCATCATACCAGGTGCAACTGTATATATCCCGCTCACTGACCTCATTGATATGGACAAGGAGCGTGAGCGTTTGACCAAGGAGAAAGAGAAACTGGAAAAGGAGCTTGCTCGCTCACATGGTATGCTGAACAATCCAAACTTTACTGGCAAGGCGCCTGCCGACAAGATTCAGGCTGAAAAGGATAAGCTTGCTAAGTATGAGGACATGATGGCACAGGTAGAGGCAAGACTAGCTGCACTTAAGTAATTAAGACAGGGGGAATCATTGACTGCTGAGTTCATAGAGCCCAGGATCAGAATATCGCCAAATGCATTGGAGGCATGGATTAGCTTACCGCAACCCTTCGAGGGCTTCGATGGGTACAGTAAGGTCATGCTACTGGATATTTTGGCGGAAAAAGGCATAATTAACGGACTACAAGAAGATGCCATAGATGACCTGCTAATAACAGAAAAATATGATACAGAGGTTCTGGTGGCAGTTGGTGAACCCATGATTCCTGGAAAAGATGGATTCTACACGTTTCATTTTAACCAGGAATTTTCACCGCGCCCATTGGTCCGCAATGATGGGACAGTCGATTATCGCAGCATAGTGACCATGGAACTGGTGGAGGAAGGGCAGCATATTGTCACATACACTCCAGCAATAGCTGGAAAGGACGGATACAATGTGTTCGGAGCCAAGATTCCATCGCCAAGAGCCAGAGACCTGGCTCCGCTAAGGGGAAAGGGATTTAATAGGAGCGATGATGGCTGCAAATATTATTCCGCCATGGTGGGCAAAATCATCAGAACAGGGGATAGCATTCTGGTGACCCCAGTGCATGAGGTCAATGGTAACGCAGACATTCTAGGTGGTAACATCGACTTTAGAGGTGATGTTATTGTACATGGAGACGTGGTTGATAACATTACCATAAGAGCCAGAGGGTCAATTGTGGTGGATGGAGTAGCAGAAAACTGTACTCTTGATGCTGACGGCGACATTATATTGAAAAAGGGTGTGAAGGGCGGAGGCGTCACGACAATTAGTACTAGAAAAAATGTCTTCGCGGAGTTTGTAGAGTTTTCTAAAGTGCGTGCGGAAGGCAATGTACAGGCTGACGTATTCTTCGACAGTGACGTGCATGCCCATGGAAGCATACTTCTAACTGGAAGACATGCGTCTGTAATTGGCGGAGTTATGTCTGCTATAGATGGCATTGAATGCCAGAATCTGGGTAATAGTTTTGGCGTAAGAACAGAAATACGGGCTGGCGTGGACGCGGCCATAGTAGAGAGGGTCAGACAGCTTAGCCTCCTCATTGTCGAGAAGAACAAAGAGATAGAGGAGCAGGACGAGAGACTTAAGGACTTTGCCAGAATAGAGAAGGTGACAGGTCGCTCTATGAGAGATGACCCGGAGCGTACAACAATTCTTAGGGATAGGCTGAGAAATAGTGCCTATGTGCAGACCTATGGTCTTGAAATGGCGAAACTCAAGGAATATTTGGTCAGAAGCAAGAATGCGGATATCATTGTAGACGGTACTGTGCACCCCGGAGTTTGTGTACGAATTGAAGATGTGATGATTGATGTCAAGGATCCAATCGTCGGCGTTCAGTATTATAAAAGTGGTGACAGGATTGAAATGATTAGCATAAAGGAGCTGTTATGATAGATTTTGATGAAGAACTGAAAAAATATACTCCTGCCATGGAAGTGAGCGAAGTAGAGGAAATGATTCGCAAGCATGATATGACAGACATGACAGATATCCTTCGACAGATGGTGGAAGATATGAAGTCTCAGCCACAAAAGAGGTAATAGATGCGCTGTTATGTATGTAAAATGATGATAATGGAGGACGAGCAGATATGCCCTCACTGCGGCGCCAACATGAAGGCGTACAAGCAGGTGCTGCAGCTCTCTGATTATTATTATAATCAGGGACTTGAGCGCGCACAGGTGCGAGACCTCTCAGGTGCCATCGAGAATCTAAAGCTTAGTGTGAAGTACAATAAGTACAACACTAATGCCAGAAATTTGCTGGGACTTGTATATTTTGAGACGCAGGAATTGGTGCAGGCGCTGGCGGAGTGGGTTATCTCTACTAACTACGAGCCTCATCATAATATGGCTTCCCTGTATCTTAAGGAGTTTGAGGATCATCCTGATATATTGGAGGAGTCAAACGCGGCTATAAGGAAGTACAATCAGGCATTGCAGTATTGCCGTGCGGACAGCAGCGATCTTGCTATTATTCAGCTCAAGAAAGTGCTTGAAATCGCACCGAGACTTATCCGTGCTCATCAGTTGCTGGCACTGTTGTATATGAAGGATGGAAAATATGAGCTGGCGCAGCGCACATTGCGTGATGCAGCGCATATAGACACCAATAATACCACGACTATGCGCTATATGAAGGAGCTGCAGGAGCGCCTTCAGAATGATAAAAGCAAGAAAAAGAAAAAGGATGACTTGCTGTCCTATACCAGTGGAAATGAAACAATCATCATGCCTAAGTACTGGAAGAAGTCAGCATCAATTGCTTCGACTATTATCTACACCATTATAGGTGTAACAATAGGACTTTTAGCAGAGCTTTTCCTAATATTGCCGGCTCAAAAGCAACAACTTCAGGAAGAGTACAATAATAGCGTGGCAGAGATGGCTAAAAACTTAAGTGACAGAAGCAATAATGTTGTGGCACTAGAGGAGCGAATCCAGTCGCTGGAGAAGGAACTGGAGGATTACGAAGTAAAGGAAGATGTAACTGGTTCGAACGATATCCTGATTCGTGCCTATCTCACAGCTACGCAGGGTGATATAAATACGGCAGGTGAGCTGTTGACACAGGTGAATACAGATTTCCTCGGAGTGGATGCCATGGACCTGTATGAGACCACGTCTGCCATGGTTAATAGCCAGTACATGGCTGATTTGTATAATACAGGCTACGAGGCGTATCAGGTATTTGACTACGATTTAGCGATTGAGAGCCTTTTGACTGTAGTAGATATTGATCCATATTACGCGGAGGGTGGCGCGTTATATTATTTGGGACAGAGCTATCGAAAAGGTGTGGACTTAGAGAGTGCTAAACCATACTACGCAAAGCTTGTTAAGGCTTTTCCTAACACAGGATTTGCTTCTACAGCAGCTAAGTATGTAAGTGATATTGAGGTGGAGCAGGCAGGAATAGCTGTATACGTATCACCTGAAGCAGAGCCGGAGCCAGAACCTGCAGTGGTGGAGGCACCTCCGGAAGCGATAGCACCGCAGCCGGAACCGGCTCCTGTAATAGTAGATCCGCAGCCGCAGCCGGAGCCAGAACCTGTGGTAATAGAATAATCACCGCCCAAACGTGGGCCGATGAAAGGGGGGCATCTATAATGGGAATGCCACTTAAGCTGGACGATGGGGTGGACAGCTGGAATACAGTCATGTTCCTCTACAATGCAGCACTAAAAGAAGTAAATACAAAGGTTGAAATACTGAGGGATGAGTTTGTGCATGTACATAACTATAATCCTATCGAGTATATTAAGACTAGAATAAAGACCCCGGAGAGTATAGTTAAAAAACTCAGCACGGACGGGTATGAAAGCAGCATTACCAACATGATAGAGCATGTGAATGACATTGCGGGTATCAGAGTGGTGTGCAGCTTTACATCTGATATCTACCATTTGGCAGAGATGATAGGTAAACAAAATGATCTGACAGTACTGTCTGTTAAGGACTACATCAAAAACCCTAAGGCCAGTGGCTATAAGAGCTATCATATGATAGTGACGGTGCCTATTTTCTTAAACGACAAGGAAATGGATGTAAAGGTCGAGGTACAGATACGTACAATTGCGATGGATTTCTGGGCGTCTCTGGAGCACAAGATATATTACAAATTTGAGGGCGATGCACCGGATTATATCAGCCGTGACCTTCAGGAGTGTGCTCACATAGTCTCTGATTTGGATGCTAAGATGCTTTCACTCAATGAGGCTATTCTTAAAGTACAAAAAGGAGAGAAGGCTGAGGAACAAGATGGCATTGGAGGCTTCATGTCATCTCTGTGATAGTGGAAACTCTGCGTGATGCATGCGCGGTAATAGTGATACAAAGAGCTCTTTTGGGAAACTGAAAGAGCTTTTTTGGTGCGTGAACTATTTGTGTATTCGTTGCTTTTTCAGGGGCAAAATAGTATTATGCATATTGTATACAAAATACCATATAGCTAAAATAAGTACAATGTATGCAGATATGAAGGCAATAAAAGGTTATAAGGAGTGGACTTGGCAGTAGAAAAAATAGAACGCGTGGCTTATGCAAAGGTCAATCTCGGGTTGGATGTCAAGCGAAGAAGGCCTGATGGATATCATGAAGTTTCCATGATTATGCAGAGCATAGGACTGTGCGACAAAGTTATAATCAGTAAGAATGGTGGCGACAGCATTAATTTCGCCACAGACAGTGACATTCTAAATGGCGAGGCTAGCGATAGCAATCTATGCGTTAGAGCGGCAAGACTTATGCAGGAGAGCTTTGGGGCTGGAGGAGTAGACATATTCCTGGAAAAGCATATTCCAATTGCGGCAGGACTTGCAGGTGGAAGCACGGATGCAGCTGCAGTGCTACAGGGAATGAATGAACTTTTTGAGATAGGTGCAAGCGAGGAGCAGCTGAGGGAACTTGGAGTGACACTTGGTGCGGACATACCGTACTGCATTATGGGAGGCACGGCGCTGTCTGAGGGAATAGGTGAAAAACTGATGCAGATTCCCTCAAAGGTTAAGTTCAATCTAGTGCTTGTTAAGCCTGATTTTCCAGTGCCTACAGGTGCTGTATACAAGGGACTTAAGCTTGATGACACAGCAGTACACCCTAATATAACTTGGCTTTTAGCTTCCTTAGTGTGCGGTGATGTGCAAAATGCGATTGGCTCTATGAGCAATCTTCTGGAGACCGTGACATCGTCGCTGCATCCTCAGATAGGAGAGCTTGAGACGATACTCGAGGAGAATGGAGCAATTAAGGCGCTGATGAGTGGCTCTGGTCCCACAGTTTTCGGCCTGTTTGAAGATGAAGAAATCGCAGCAAAAGCCTGCGATAAAATAAAAGGTCTGTACCCACAGTATGAGACTTTTCTTACAAGATTCAATTAGTTATTTGGTTGAGGTAAAAAGATGAGTGAAGAATTAACACTGCATATGGATCAATTTCTTCCGCTAAGGGATGTAGTATTTCAGACACTAAGGGAAGCTATTTTGCAAGGACGCTTGAAGCCAGGAGACAGGCTTATGGAGATACAGCTGGCTAATCAACTGGGAGTGAGCCGTACCCCTATAAGAGAAGCTATCAGAATGCTAGAGCAGGAAGGACTGGCCATCACTGTCCCGAGAAAAGGCGCTCAGGTGGCAAAAATGAGCGAAAAGGACATGGAGGATGTACTTGAGACCCGTGAGGTGCTAGATAGCCTTGCAGTAACCAAGGCGTGCGAGCGTATGACTTCTGAAGAGCTTGAGAATCTCCGCAATGCCCGTGACAGATTTGAGGCGGCAGTGAATAGTGGAGATACCAGAGAGATTGCAGAGGCGGATGTGGCATTCCATGATGTTATCTACCGTGCATCGAATAATCCAAAGCTTGTAAACATACTTTACAATCTCCGCGAGCAGATGTATCGTTACAGACTGGAATATATTAAAGATAACAGCGTATACGATACCTTGATTAAAGAGCACAGAGCTCTGGTCGATGGTTTTGAAAAGAGAGATAAGGCTTTTCTTGTAGAGACAATGCATACTCATCTCAAGAAACAGCTGGACGCTGTGGCTAGATTGATTAGGAGCCAGAGGCGATAAATGAGGAAGCTTAATAAAAAGATTGTATCGATAGCCCTGTCATTATCTGTGATTGCAGGGCTATCTGCATGCGATGCAAATAATGGCAACAATGCTACTACAAATGTCGATGAACAGCTGCAGGAGGCACAGGCTGTAGAGACGGTGGAAAATCCTGAGGATGTGCTGGTCTACGGCACAGGGGATATCACTGGGACGATGAATCCGTTTGTCATCATGACAGATGGCGATATTGATGTGGCAGAGGTGACTCAAGCAAAGCTGGCGTACACTGACAGAAGTGGCGATTACATTATGAATGGAACCCATGGTGAGTCAAGGAGCTACAATGGAATCGATTATACATATATAACGCCAGCGGATATATCCATGGACTACGCGGAAAAAGGTGAGCTGCAGTACACGTTTACGCTGCGGTCTGACATTGTGTTTTCTGATGGGATGCCACTTACAGCGGATGATGTTATCTTTTCGATGTATGTACTCTGCGATCCGTCGTATGATGGCGGCAACACATTCGCTACACTGCCAATAAAGGGTCTTGATGAATACAGACAGGGGTCTGAGCCACTGTATGAACTGATTTTGGAGAAGGGCGCAAGTAACGAGGACTTCTCCATGTATACCCAGGCGCAGCAGGATACGTTTTTCGATGCGCTTCCAGGCTACGGCGAGGCCTATTGCAGATACATCTGTCAAAGGGCAGTAGATATGTATGGCTACTTCATTGCCGAAAATGATGTTGTGAGCGCCATGTATTTGTGGGGGTTTGCTAACTTGAATGAGGATGAGAGCCTCACTGGTACAGGCACGCAGATGACATGGACCTTGCAGGGGGATGATTTTCCGGATTATTCGGATTTTTGGAACGAAATGTGCGCTACATACGACAGCAACTATCAGAAAATATCTGACAGCGAGTCGTTGGACAGGACACTGTTTTCATTCTTTGATGATGAATTTACCACTACATTGAACGTAGATGGCTCTGTAGGAAATATTACAGGCATTGAAAAACTTAGCGAAAATGCGGTGAGGGTCACTTTGAAAAGTGCAGATCCATTAGCTCTGAGCAAAATGGCTATAAATATAGCACCTCTTCATATATATGGAGATACTGCAAAATGGAGCCCGACACAAGAGCTCTCGCCATCCTTTGGTTTCGATAAGGGAAACGTATCAGAAATTTTGTCTCGAAACGATAGTGTGGGGGCTGGTGCTTACGTTTTAGATGATTATGATGGTGTCACAGCACATTTTCATAGAAATGATTCATTCTATCAGGGAGCGCCTATTTGTGAAAAACTGGATCTTGTGGCAATGCAAGGTGGCAACGAGATGACTTCAGTTGCAGCGGGTTATCCGGATATATCAAGGACTGATGCAAAAGAGGATATATTAAACCCGCAGCCAGGAGTGGAGCTTAGTCTCTATGATTCTGGAGAATACGGATATATAGGCATAAATGCTGACAACGTGAAGGCGGATAAGTATGGAGGCAGCAGCTCATCGAAAGCTCTCAGAAGAGCCTTTGCAGTGATTTTTGCTTCCTGCGCTAACAATGCTATGACTGTCAGCGGTGCAGCTGGGGATGTTTATTCGCCGATATTTGCATTTCCGTCAGATGATGCACTGTCAGAGGCCAGGGAATTGCTGAAGACGGCAGGCTACAAGATGGAGGATGGAAAAGCGGTTAAACCGTCAGATAAAGGAAAGCTATCTTATGAAATCCTGGTGCCGGCGGGCCATCCGGCTGAGGCTGTTGCCCAAAGCGCCAAAACTATGCTTGAGAGCCTGGGGATAGAGCTGGTGATTACGCCTATGGATGATCCGGCCAGGATTTGGGGACTCATTAAGGCTGGCAATGTAGATATGTGGTCTGGCGTATGGCCTGGCGAGACGAATGCGAGCCTTTACGACAAATATTCAACTGATGGAAAATACAGTTATCTCTATGATGTAAAAATGTCAGACATCGACGAGGCAATAGATCAGGCGAGCAAGCAGCCAAGTGAAGAACTCTATGATAAAGCCCGAGAGTTGATTGCGGATTTTGCAGTTGAGATACCGCTTTTTGAGAGAAACAGCGCATACATTTTTAGCAGTCAGACGGTGGATAGAAGCACTATTCCAGATAATATGACAGCACATTATCCACTGCTCAGAGAAGTTGCAAAAATAGGAATGCAATGATACAATGGCACATACGTTTTTTTATATGGAGGTAGAACATTGAACACTTTGTCAATAGTATTACTTATAGTATTAGGCGTCATGCTTGTAGTGCTGGGACTTCTTTATTTCTTCGGCCGCAAGGCTCAGAAGAAGCAGGAGGAGCAGAAGGCACAGCTTGATGCAGCAGCTCAGATGGTCAACATGATGATTATTGACAAGAAGCGTCTTAAGCTCAAGGATGCAGGACTTCCGTCTCAGGTTGCAGCCTCAATCCCATGGTATGGTCGTAACCAGAAGATGCCTATTGTAAAGGCTAAGGTTGGCCCACAGATTATGAACTTCATGTGCGACCAGGCTATTTTTGATGATATCCCACTTAGAAAAGAAGTAAAGGCAAGCGTAAGCGGTCTCTACATCAATTCTGTAAAGGGAATTCGCGGTCGTATTGAGACTACTCCTGCCAGCAAGAAGGGCTGGAGAGCCAGACTTAAGATGAGAACAGATGCAGCTACAGCTCAGTATGCTGCAGACAAGAAGGCCAGAGAGGCTGCAAAGGCCCAAAAGAAGGCTAAAAAGAAATAAAGAGAATAGAGATAAGAGTATGAAAAAGAGAATTATAGCTGGCGTGTTGGCAGCTGCCATGGTATTTTCCATGACTGCATGCGGCAGCAAGAATGAGGCTAATGAAGTAGCTCCTGATGCGGGTACACCTGACATTTCAGATGCGTCTGTAGAGGTATCAGATGAAAGTAAGGGGGAGGATTATTACACTAATCTTGTGGCAAATGCGGATCTGCTCGCAGGACTCACTGGCTACAATGTGGATGATTATGTGACACTAGGTGACTACAACGGCATTACTATAGAGTTTCAGAACGATTATTCGGTGAGTGATGATGCTGTAGAGTCCTATGTGCAGGAAATGATAGCAGGATATGTAGACTACATTAAGACTGACGAGACTGAGGTTAGGATTGATAGCTATGTAAATGTAGACTATAAGGGAATAAGGGATGGGGAAGCCTTTGAAGGTGGATCATCTGAAAATGTCACCATAGACGTTGCAGGCAACTGCAGCCCAGGCGGTGGCGGATATATAGAAGGTTTTACGTCAGGACTTCCTGGAAGTAAAGTTGGCGATACTGTGGAGTATGAGGTTACTTTCCCGGATAATTATGGCAACGCAGACCTTGCCGGTGTGACTGTTATTTTCCAGTTCAAGATTAACTATATTTGTGAAGTGCCTACTGCTGAGAAGATAAGAGAGATGGAGGCTGCAGGTGAAAAGCCTCTTGAGAAGCTGGGAGTTGAGAGCATGGATGAGCTCTATGAGGCTTCCAGAGATTACCTTGAATACTATGCAGCATCAAACAGGGAAAACGAGCTCGAGGATAAGGTGCTTGAGACACTGGCAAATCAGTCTCAGGTAAACATTCCAGAGGAAGTGATTGGCGCACAGCTAAAGTGCATCTGCAACATATATACGGATACTTACTGTACCGAAGGTCAGAATCTGGCCGATATTACTCAGGAGAATTTTGGAGTATCCTATGAGGAATTTCTCGCAGCTATAGTAGAGCAGATGACACCGGGCCTTACCAATCAGCTCATATTTGAAGCTATTGCAAAGGCTGAGAACATCACTACCACTGATGAGGAATATGACGAGTACATGGCCGAGCTTTCAACAAGCAATGGTTATGAAGATGTGTCAAGCTTTTATACCGCAAATGGTTTTGAAGACGATGACACTGCAAAGGCTTACTTCTTGAATGTATGCAATCAAAATAAGGCTTTCAATCATGTACTTGATAGAACAGAGGAAAATATAGCAAAATAAGTATCTTAATGCCTGCGTCTTACTGGATTTTAGAGTGGCCAGGAAGTGGCTATGGAATTGACACGATGGCGCAAGTTGGATATAATTGCGATAAATTTTTATAAAGGAGATATATACCATGAAACATGTAAAGACTCTTAACACAAAGAAGCTTCAGAATACTGTAAAGAAGGGTGGCTGCGGTGAGTGCCAGACCTCTTGCCAGAGCGCTTGCAAGACCAGCTGCACCGTTGGTAACCAGAGCTGCGAGAATAAGTAATTTTAGCTCTACCTAAAAAGCAAAAGGCCGTACATTATGTACGGTCTATTCGTATGTTTGAGCTACAGGAGTTTTCTCGTATGATACATCGTTATAAGAATAACGGATATAATATCGTTTTAGATGTGGATAGCGGAAGCATTCACGTGGTGGACGATGTGATGTATGACTGCCTTGGTGAAGTGGAGCCTATAGTAGAAAAAGAGGGTACAGATGCCCTGGCGTCCATAGATGCAAGTACTTTGTCAGCAGAGCTTCGTCAGAAATATTTAGCTGAAGATATAGATGAGGCTATAAAAGAAATAACAGAACTTGTTAAGGATGATTGCCTTTTCACCAAAGACGTGTATGAAGGCAGAATCATAGATTATACCAAGCGTCAAACCGTAGTTAAGGCACTCTGCCTTCATATCGCTCATGACTGTAACCTGGCTTGCAAGTATTGCTTTGCAGAGGAGGGCGAGTACCATGGACGCAGGGCGCTTATGACCTATGAAGTGGGCAAGGCTGCGCTGGATTTTCTGATTGCTAATTCTGGAAGCCGCAGAAATCTTGAGGTGGACTTTTTCGGCGGCGAGCCACTTATGAATTTCGATGTGGTTAAGCAGCTTGTGGCCTATGGCAGGCAGCAGGAAAAGATTCATGATAAGAATTTCAGATTTACTCTGACCACAAACGGAGTACTTCTGGATGATGATATTATGGAATTTGCCAATAAAGAAATGGCAAATGTGGTGTTGTCAATCGACGGCAGACCGGAGATTCATAATATGATGCGTCCGTTTAGAAAAGGCGCTGGAAGTTATGATCTTATCGTTCCGAAGTTCCAAAAGTTTGCTGAAAGCAGGAATCAGGAAAAATATTATGTGAGAGGTACTTTCACCAGAAACAATTTGGATTTTTCCAATGATGTAATTCATTTGGCAGATTTGGGATTCAAGCAGATATCAGTAGAGCCGGTAGTAGCCCAGGAGACTGATGATTATGCGCTTCGTGAGGAGGACTTGCCACAGCTTTTCGAGGAATATGACAAGCTGGCAGCCCAGATGGTTGAGAGAGCAGGGACAGACAAGGACTTCAATTTCTTTCATTTTATGATCGATTTGGAAGGTGGACCTTGTGTATATAAGAGGCTTTCCGGATGCGGTTCTGGTACAGAGTATCTTGCAGTTACACCGTGGGGTGACTTTTATCCTTGCCACCAGTTTGTAGGAAATGAGGACTTCCTTCTTGGAAATGTCTTCGACGGTATAAATAGAACAGATATTGTAGATGGCTTTAAGGCTTGCAACGTATACAGCAAGCCGGAGTGCAGTAAATGCTTTGCAAGATTTTACTGTAGCGGTGGTTGCGCAGCCAATGCATATAATTTTACAGGGGACATCCATGGTAACTATGAGGTGGGATGCGCTCTGCAGAAAAAGAGAATCGAGTGTGCCATTATGATTAAAGCGGCACTTTCGGATAAGGAACAAGAAAACGAGGAGTAAAAAAATGAAGAAAATGACCAAAGTCCAGGGTATATGCTGGCTCGTGATTATGGCTCTGATCGTTGGTGGCCTTTGCTACTACGCATCTACCATTATCAAGGGTACTACCGCTGGAAGCAAAGACGACGGCCTTAAGCTGGGACTTGATCTGGCAGGCGGTGTATCTATTACCTATCAGGTAGTAGGTGATTTCTCACAGGAAGATGTAGATGACACTATCTACAAGCTTCAGCAGCGTATCGCATCAGACCTCTCAAGCGAGACCAAGACAACAGAGGCTTCTGTATATCAGCAGGGCGATGACCGTATCGTTGTTGAGATTCCTGGCGTATCTGATGCAAACGCAGTACTTGAGGAGCTTGGTAGCCCTGGTTCGCTCGAGTTCCAGACACCGGAAGGCGAAGTCTTCATGGATGGCTCTTATATCGCAAGCGCATCTGCAGGATCACAGCAGAATGACCTTGGAAATAATGAGTATGTAGTACAGCTCACATTTACTGATGAAGGTGCTAAGAAGTTCGCAGAGGTAACCTCAGCGAATGTAGGAAAGTCTCTTCCTATCATTTACGACGGACAGATTGTAAGCTATCCACGAGTACGCGAAGCAATCACTGGAGGAAGCGCTGTAATCGAGGGTATGAGCAGCATTGAGGAGGCTCAGAACCTTGCTTCATATATCCGTATCGGTGCACTTTCAGTAGAGATGGTTGAGCTGCAGTCTAATATCGTAGGAGCTCAGCTTGGTAGCGATGCAGTAGCTACTTCTCTTAAGGCTGGTGCAATTGGTCTTGTTATTGCAATGCTTTTCATGATAGCTATCTACTTTGTACCAGGTGGTGTAGCAGCAGTGGCACTTGCTATGTATACCGCACTCGTACTTGCTATCATCTACTTATTTGAGATTACACTTACTCTTCCTGGTATAGCAGGTATCATCCTCTCAATCGGTATGGCGGTGGATGCAAACGTTATTATTTTCGCTCGTATCCGTGAGGAAATCGCAAACGGTGTATCAGTGAAGGGTGCTATAGATAACGGATTCAAGAAGGCATTCAGTGCAATTTTTGATGGTAACATCACAACCCTCATTGCAGCAGCAGTGCTTGGTATTGCAGGTAGTGGTACAATCCGCGGATTCGCCATCACCCTCGCAATCGGTGTACTTGTATCAATGTTCACCGCACTTGTAATTACCAGACTTATTATTAATGCTCTTTACGCAGCTGGCCTTACCAGCCCAAAGGCATTCGGACGTGAGATTAAGTTCAAGACCATCAACTTTGTTGGCAAAAAGACTATTTTCTTCGCAATTTCACTTGTAGTAATAGCAGCAGGTCTTGTGACAATGGGTATACGTGGAGCACAGGGAGCAGGTACTCTTAACTACGGTCTTGACTTTGTAGGTGGTACCTCTACTACAGTAAGCTTCAACGAGGATTATTCTCTTGAGCAACTCGATAGCATAGTTGTGCCGGTTGTTGCTAATGTAACTGGTGATAATGATATTCAGACTCAGAAGGTAGAGAGCAGTAATGAGGTTATCATTAAGACACGTACTCTTAACCTTGAGGAGAGAACAGCACTTTATGATGCTCTCGAGGAGCAGTTTGGAGTAGCTGAGGATTCTATCTCATCTGAGAGTATCAGCTCTACTATCTCAGGAGAGACTAGAAGAGACGCAATCGTTGCAGTACTCATTGCTGCAGTATGCATGCTTCTCTACATCTGGTTTAGATTTAAGGATATCCGCATGGCTTCATCAGCTATTGTTGCTCTTGGCCATGACGTATTGGTACTTCTTGCATTCTATGCAATTTCACGTACCACTGTTACAACCGCGTTTATCGCATGTATGCTTACTGTTATCGGTTATTCAGTCAACGATACCATCGTTATCTTTGACCGTATCCGCGAGAACAGAGCAAAGCACAATTCACTTAATAAGGATACTCTCATGAGCCTTGCAAACGAGAGCTTGACTCAGACTCTTTCACGTACTATTTGTACATCAGTTACCACTCTTGTAATGGTTCTTATGCTGTACATCCTTGGTGTTGAGTCAATCAGACTTTTTGCATTCCCGCTTATGATTGGTACTATTTGCGGTACCTATTCTTCAATAGGAATCGCTGTTGCACTGTGGTATGTAATGAGCGCTAGAAAGGTAAAGTAAAAATGTACACTCTTGATGACATTAAGACGGTTGATGCCGAGATCGCTGAGGCTATTAAGGCAGAATTTGACAGACAGAACAGCCACATCGAGCTTATTGCTTCTGAGAACTGGGTTTCTCCGGCAGTCATGAGCGCAATGGGCTCAGTACTTACCAATAAGTATGCAGAGGGATATCCGGGCAAGAGATACTACGGCGGATGCGAATGTGTAGACGTAGTGGAGGAGCTTGCAAGAGAGCGCGCTAAGAAGCTTTTCGGATGCGATTATGTCAATGTTCAGCCACACTCAGGTGCGCAGGCTAACATGGCAGTACAGACAGCTATCCTTAACTATGGCGATACTGTAATGGGTATGAACCTCGATCATGGCGGTCACCTTACTCATGGTTCACCGGCTAATTTCTCAGGCAAGAGCTATAATATTGTTCCTTATGGCGTAAATGATGATGGATTCATCGATTATGATGAGGTACGTCGCATTGCCCTTGAGTGCAAGCCAAAGATGATTATTGCAGGTGCATCTGCATATGCTCGTGCAATTGACTTCAAGAAGTTCAGAGAGATCTGCGATGAAGTAGGTGCAGTACTCTTTGTTGATATGGCTCACATTGCAGGGCTTGTAGCAGCAGGCCTCCACATGAGCCCGATTCCTTACGCAGATGTTGTTACCACCACTACCCACAAGACTCTTCGTGGACCTAGAGGAGGTATGATTCTTTGCAACCAGGAGGCTGCAGATAAGTACAACTTCAACAAGGCTATTTTCCCTGGAACCCAGGGTGGCCCACTTATGCATGTAATCGCAGCTAAGGCTGTATGCTTCAAGGAGGCTCTTGAGCCTGCATTTAAGGAGTATCAGGAGCAGGTAATTAAGAATGCACAGGCACTTTGCAAGGGTCTTCAGAACAGAGGTATCAAGATTGTATCAGACGGTACTGATAACCACCTAATGCTTGTAGACCTTACCCCATTTGACAAGACTGGTAAGGAAGTTGAGAAGCAGCTTGATGCAGCTCACATTACTGCAAATAAGAACACCATCCCGAACGATCCTAAGTCACCATTTGTAACCAGCGGTATCCGCCTTGGTTCTCCGGCTTCTACTTCAAGAGGTCTCAAGGAAGACGATATGGATCAGGTTGCTGAGGCAATTGCTACGGTAATCAAGAAGGGTGATGACGGCGTTGAGGAGGCAAGAGCAATCGTTGCTGGCCTTACCGCAAAGTATCCGCTTAGATTCGAATAAATAATGATACGACGTGCCCGGATATACTTTCGGGCGCGTTTTGAAATTTGTAAGGAGCAGATATGATAGATATTAAATTTCTCCGTGAGAATCCGGAGATAGTAAAAGAAAACATCAAGAAGAAGTTCCAGGATCACAAGCTCCCGCTTGTTGATGAGGTAATCGAGCTTGACAAGCAGTCACGTGCTGTAAAGCAGGAGGCTGATGACCTTCGCTCTCAGAAGAATACCCTCTCAAAGCAGATTGGTGCTCTTATGGCTCAGGGTAAGAAGGAAGAGGCTGAAGCTGTTAAAAAGCAGGTTGCTGAGAATGCAGCAAGGCTTGCTGAGCTTGAGGCACAGGAGCCAGAGCTTGAGGCTAAGGTTACTGAGATAATGATGAAGATACCTAACATCATCGACCCGTCAGTTCCGATTGGAAAGGATGACAGCGAGAATGTTGAGGTACAAAAATACGGTGATCCGGTTGTTCCGGATTTTGATATTCCGTACCATACAGAGATTATGGAGCGTTTCAATGGTGTAGATATGGATGCTGCAGGCCGCGTGGCTGGTAATGGCTTCTATTATCTAATGGGCGATATCGCAAGACTTCACTCAGCATGCACCGCTTACGCTCGTGATTTCATGATTGACAGAGGATTCACTTACTGCATCCCACCTTTCATGATTCGTTCTAACGTTGTTACAGGCGTTATGAGCTTCGAGGAAATGGATGCCATGATGTACAAGATCGAGGGCGAGGATCTCTATCTTATCGGTACCTCAGAGCACTCAATGATTGGTAAGTTTATCGACCAGATGCTCGATGAGGCGGATCTCCCATATACTCTCACCAGCTATTCTCCATGCTTTAGAAAGGAGAAGGGTTCTCATGGTATCGAGGAGCGCGGTGTATACCGCATTCACCAGTTCGAGAAGCAGGAGATGATTGTTGTCTGCAAGCCTGAGGAGTCACCGATGTGGTTCGACAAGCTGTGGCAGAATACAGTAGACCTTTTCCGCAGCCTTGATATTCCGGTACGTACTCTCGAGTGCTGCTCTGGTGACCTCGCTGACCTTAAGGTTAAGTCAATCGACGTTGAGGCATGGAGCCCACGTCAGAAGAAGTACTTTGAGGTAGGAAGCTGCTCTAACCTCGGCGATGCACAGGCACGCAGACTTAAGATTCGTGTAAAGGGCAAGGACGGCAAGTATCTTGCACACACCCTTAACAATACCTGCGTTGCGCCTCCACGTATGCTTATCGCATTCCTCGAGAACAACCTGAATGCAGACGGCTCAGTAGATATTCCAGTAGCCCTTAGACCATACATGGGCGGCAAGGAAAAGCTGATTCCGGTAAAGTAAATAGTCGCAATGATTTACGGGACGCTCTAGTGCGTCCCGTTTTTGTTGCATGCAGAATAATACTACACCATACATGAAAGCCAAATTTAGATGTATACGTCGCCCGCAAAGTATAAGATTACCGCCTGAGGGCACAAACTAGAACTGATAGGCGGTAAAGATGGTGCGTAAAAGGGAATAAATTACCGCTTGAATGTGAGAAAAAGCTGTACTAGGCGGTAAATGGAAACAGATAATGTAGTTTAAAATGCAAATTAATACAATGTCATATGTGAGGAAATGTGTTATAGTGTAGCGGTTATAAGTACGATTTTGTAAGTTGATGAATTGTGGAACTGCTAGATTTGAAGTGTAAGAAGCATTTTTATGTATACATTTTCAAAGCACAAGGTATCTGGTAAAAAATAGAAAGCATAGAGAATTTGTATGAAAGACTATAAATACATATTTTTTGACTTGGATGGCACACTGGTAGATTCGGGCTACAGCATTATGCGATGCGCACAGCTGTCACTTGAGCGACATGGCATAATTGAAAATGATATGGATAAGCTTCGTAAGTTCGTAGGTCCTCCCCTGCTGGCGAGCTACATGAATAATTACGATATGGACGAACCTGAAGCGAGGGTTGCGATAAAGGATTATCGTGAGTTTTACTTGGGAGGTGTGATGTATGAGGTTGAGGTCTATGATGGCGTAGAGAGCATGCTTCAGAGGCTGGTAGAGGCTGGGAAAAAGCTGGTGGTAGCCACCTCGAAACCGGAGAAGACTTCTGTAGATATACTTACAAAGCTGGACCTGGCAAAGTATTTTGAGTTCATAGCCGGCGATACACCTGAAGGCAGCCGTAGCGCCAAAGCAGACATAATTAGTTATGCCATGGCTCACGAGGGAATTACCGACAAGTCGCAGATACTAATGATAGGTGACACGCAGTACGACGTGATTGGTGCCAAACAGATGGAAGTCGATGTTATGGCTGTGACATATGGCTATGGAGATCCAATGCTTCTTGAGGAAGCTGCACCGGATTATACAGTGGATTCAGCAGAAAATGTAGCAGCTTCTATACTAGGAATCTATTGATAGGATATAATGCTGTGCTTTCGTTAGATTAGAAAAATGCTGACGAATAGAAGGATAATCGCAATAAAGCCTTTCGGTAGGTAACAGGTAAGTTCTGTTAGTAGAACAGTAATAATCAGAGTGATTACTATGTGATGCTTGTACTAGCGCCAGGCAGAATGGATATAAATCATGCATGAATTGGGACTATTAAAAACTATGCTTCGTACAGCTGATGCTGCCTTAGAGGGGCAGCTGGCGGAGAACGAACGAATAAAGAAAATAGTGCTTGAAGTAGGGGAACTAACTGGAGCTGTGCCTGAGTATCTACAGGACGCTTACGGTCCGCTTGTTAAGGGTACAAAGTACGAGGGTAGTGAACTTGAGACAATCTATGTGCCCGGCACTGTTCGCTGCGAGGATTGTGGCGAGGAATTCGCAGCCAGAGCGGCAGGTTTTAAGTGCCCTAAGTGCGGATGCCTAAACCTCCATCTTATCCGCGGCAAGGGGCTGGATATAAAGGAAATTGTCGTAGCTAGTGAGGACTAGCGGAATCCGAAGACTAGCAGCTAACGGTAAGAGTTGGGAATCAGTGGTTAGCAGATTACAGACGAAAGCGTGACAGCTTTTTTAAAAAATCGGATTGCATACAATATTTCTGCTTGACAAAAGCTTAACAAACGCTTATTATGCAAATCGAGCATTCAGCTCACAATAATAATCTTCAGGGCAGGGTGAGATTCCCGACCGGCGGTGACGCTTCTGGAGCGAAGTCCGCGAGCCAAGTGGCTGACCTAGTGAGATTCTAGGACCGACAGTACAGTCTGGATGGGAGAGGAGGAAAATATGTCAAAGAATACCATCAACACTAATTCCAGCGCTAAAACTAACAAGGTAAGTCCCGCAAGATTTGCGGCTGTTACCGGCATGCTCTCTGCACTTGCATTTGGCTTGCAGTTCATAGAGTTTCCAATTCCGATTATGCCAAGCTTCATCAAGCTTGATTTGTCTGACCTTCCGGCACTCATCGGAGCCTTTGCACTTGGTCCGGTCAGCGGTGTAATCATCGAGCTTATCAAAAACCTCATCCACCTGTCACTTTCTTCTAGCGGCGGCGTAGGTGAGATGTCAAACTTCCTTTTAGGTGCAGTCTTCGTACTTACAGCTGGTATTGTATATAAAGTAAAGAAGAACAAGAAGGCCGCACTGGTAGGCGCTATCGCAGGATCATGCGCAATGGCTATCATAAGCTTGCCTATCAACATGTTCATTGTATACCCTGTATACACAGCGTTCATGCCGATGGAGGCTATCATCGGAGCATATCAGGTTATTACACCAAATCTGAATCTTGATTCACTTTTCAAGTGCCTGCTTATATTCAACGTGCCATTCACCTTTGTTAAGGGCCTGTTCTCGGTAATTATTACAATGCTGGTTTACAAGCCACTTTCACCGCTTCTTAAGGGCTATAAGAACAAGTAAGAAATGAAATTGTAGAATTACTAGATATCGCCTGCAGTGCATACTACGCTGCAGGCTTTTTTGCGCAAGGATTGTTTGCCGGTACACTGTCAGCTTGATACCTACAAAATTGCAGTTATGCTGTCATGGTGGGTTGTATAATCCTAATGAAACCCTATAAATCCTCATTGTGGCCTTTGATGACGCCGTGGGCTTGATATATTATTGTGCCATTGAGCGTGATTGTGCTATAATTACAAATAATTATGGGTTATTGTACGTTTTTGCGCCCAAAGGAGAGAAAATGCCGATTAGCTTTGACATAAAATTAAAAGAAAAAGACCTATACCGTTTCCAAATAAAACAGGCCTATAAGGGGATGCAGGGCTGGCTGGCTCTAGTGATAGCAGCCATAGCATTTGGCCTTTGCATATATTCATATGGCAATGAGCGCTTTGGCGCCAAATACACAATTATGTATCTGGTGTTTGGGGTGATTTTCCTGTTCTATGTGCCTTTTAATCTTAGAATGCAGACCAAAAGACAGTTCCTTATGTCGGCTGCATTTAAAGGAGTGATGCATTATGAAATCACTGATGAAGGTGTGACGCTGACTGCTGGTGGCGAGCAGGCGACTATGACCTGGGAGCAGGTATATATGATTACTGCAGATAAGAGTAGTATCTATGTGTACACTTCGAAGATTTATGCCTACATTATTCCGAGAGCGCAGATTAGTAATCAGTACGCTGAAATTATGGCAGCTTTTAGAAGTCATCTGGCGGAAACGAGGATAGCCGAGAAATGATAATTGAGACTAATGGGCCAGAGGAGACATTTGAACTAGGGAAAAGAATGGCTATGGAAGCTACACCGGGAACTGTTATATGTCTCGGAGGGGACCTTGGGGCAGGCAAGACAGTATTTACCCAGGGCTTTGCAGCAGGACTTGGCATAGATGAGCCGGTCACCAGTCCCACCTTTACCATAGTGCAGGAGTATAGGGAAGGTCGAATTCCACTCTATCATTTGGATGTATATCGTATCGGAGATCCGATGGAGATGGAGGAAATTGGTTACGAAGACTACTTCTATGGTGATGGCGTAGCCATCGTGGAGTGGGCAGAACTGATTGAAGAGTTGATACCGCAGCAATATATAGATATAAAAATAGAAAGAGATTTGGCGAGGGATTTTTCCTACAGAAAGATTACTGTGACAGAGTATGAGTAGGGTTGACTTTGCTGAACAAACCTAGAAAATGGAGGTCATAACTTGGTTAAGCAAGTCTGGTTCATGATTATTCAGGTTTCACTGAGAAAACATGAGAATGACAGCGCTTTTGTTGTGGTGCACACCATGGACATGTTATGAGCCTGCTCTTATCTAGGAAAGACAGACTGTGGGAAAGCGGAGATTACGTTGAAAATATTAGGTATTGATGCCTCTGGAAATGTGGCGAGCATAGCCATACTTGAGGATGATGTACTCATAGGGGAGTACACAATTAATTACAAAAAAACACATTCGCAGACACTGCTCCCGATGCTGGACCAGCTGTCGCGGGCAGTAGAGCTTGATATGAGTACAATAGATGCCATTGCAGTATCTGCTGGTCCTGGAAGCTTTACTGGACTTAGAATAGGATCTGCAACAGCCAAGGGCTTGGCGATGGCACTGAACAAGCCGATTGTGGAGGTGTCTACACTTGAAGGCATGGCCTATCAGTGTGTAGGGGTGCCGGGACTGGTGTGTCCGATTATGGATGCAAGGCGTTCACAGACATATACAGCTGCATACGATATGAGCGTTGGTGAGGCGAGCGAAGTGATAGCGCCTATGGCTGTGGCTATTGAGGAGCTGATTGAGGCACTAAACAATAAAGGAGAGAGAGTCATTTTCCTAGGTGATGGAGTGCCGGTGTTTAAGGAAGTTATAGAAAAATCTCTTGAGGTCAGCTACACATTTGCTCCTGCTCATAGACGTCAGCAAAGCGCTGCTGCTGTAGCAATGGCTGCTGTTAGAAAACTTGCGGCTGGCCAGGCGGTGAGTGCGGCAGAGCATGCGCCGGAGTATCTGAGGGTGTCACAGGCTGAAAGAGAGCGCGCTGAGCGCGATGGTGGCAACACGTAGAGGTGGAGATGATAGTACGTCCAATGCGCCAGGCGGACCTTCGTCAGGTTGCTAAAATAGAAGATAATAGTTTTTCGGATCCTTGGAGATATGAGGACTTTGAGGACTCTCTGAATCGTGAGGATGACACTATTTTGCTGCTGGTGGCGGTGGATGATGACGATATTACGGTGCACGGTTATGTTACCTTGTATGGAGCTGCAGGCGAAGGCGAGATAATGAATATCGCCGTAGACGAGGCGAAAAGACGAGCTGGCGTGGCGACCGGTCTTATGAATGGTATAAAAGAGCTTGCATCAGAAAAGGGAATGGAGCTTGACAGCATTTTCCTTGAGGTAAGGAAAAGTAACGCTCCTGCAATTGCATTTTATGAAAAATGTGGGTATGAACAAATCGGTGTGCGAAAGGGCTTTTACCAGAATCCGCCGGAAGATGCGTTGCTGATGAAGCTTGAGGTTGCAAAAGCGCGCCGTTGTGATGACTGTGGTCAAAACAATACAATAAGACAGAATAGAAATAGATGCTAAATATTACATTACTTGGTACAGCGGGCATGATGCCTTTGCCTAAAAGATGGCTTACGGCCATGATGGCAAGATATAATGGTAGCCACCTTCTGATAGACAGTGGAGAGGGTACTCAAATTGCCATAAAGGAGGCAGACATAAGCGTCAACCCTTTGGATATTATTTGTTTTACCCATTATCATGCGGATCATATAAGTGGCTTGCCGGGACTTTTGCTGTCAATGGGAAATGCAGACAGGACAAAGCCGGTGACGATGATAGGCCCAAAAGGATTGGAAAAGGTGGTGTCTGCACTCAGGGTGATAGCCCCGGAGCTACCATTTGACATAGAATATATAGAGCTGACCGAGGCAGAGCAGGTGATAGAGCTAAATGGCTACGTGATTACCGCGTTTAAGGTTAACCACAATATCCCGTGCTATGGATATTCTTTGGATATTAAGAGGGCGGGACGCTTCGATGCAGAGGCGGCAAAGGCGAAAAATATCCCGCTAAAGGCATGGAATCCATTGCAAAAAGGCAACACTGTGGAGATAGATGGAGTCACCTACACCCCGGACATGGTTATGGGACCGCCGAGAAGGGGCATCAAGGTAACTTACTGTACAGACTCCAGACCAACAGATGAGATAGCCAGACATGCGACAGGTAGCGATTTGTTTATATGTGAAGGCATGTATGGAGACAAGGAAAAAGAGGCAGATGCGCGAAAAAAGAAGCATATGACCTTCTATGAGGCAGCCCAGATGGCGAAGGAAGCTGATGTAAAGCAGCTGTGGCTTACACACTATAGCCCGTCTCTGGTGAAGCCTAAGCAATATATGGACGAAGTGAGAAGCATTTTCCCGGAAAGCTATCTGGGAGAGGATGGCAAGACGATAGAGCTTGATTTTGTAGAGGAGTAAGAGTGAAAAAAGCCTTACGCTACATCATAATAGGTGCGATTTGCGTGGCAATTCTGTGCGGATATTACTACTATCTTAGTCACAGAAACACCAAGACGGTGGAGGATATTGCGCCCAAAGCAACAGAGGTTGAGGCAATATTATCCAAAGATTTTGTCACCAATTATCCGTCGACACCTAGAGAGGTGGTTAAAAACTACAACAGAATATTGTGCTGCTACTACAATGAGGAGTACACAGGGGTGCAGCTGATGGATTTGGCTAATAAAGCCAGATTACTGTTGGATGATGAGCTTTTGGAGCTCAACCCTTTTGATGAGTATTTTGAGACGCTGACAGCTGAAATTGATGAGTACAAGATGCTTGATAAACATATCATAAGTACCACGATAAGTGACAGCAATGACGTGGCATTTAGGACAGTTAAAGGCTATCAGTGCGCTTACGTGAAGTCGTACTATTTTTGCAAGGTAGGCACAGACTATGACCGTACCTATGAGGAATATGTGCTTCGCAAGGATGAACATGGCAACTGGAAAATACTGGCGTGGAGACTTATAGACGCCGATGATTTTGAGTAATGGAAGATAAGAAACCTGTATATATACTTGGAATAGAAAGCTCTTGCGATGAGACAGCAGCATCAGTGGTGAAGGATGGTCATGAGGTGCTGTCAAATGTCATTTCATCGCAGATTGACATACATACACTCTATGGTGGAGTGGTGCCGGAGATAGCATCAAGAAAACACATGGAACGCATCAACCAGGTGGTACAAAAGGCTTTGGATGAAGCTGGCATGAAACTGGAGGAGATGGATGCGATAGCTGTGACCTATGGACCTGGTCTTGTGGGAGCATTACTTGTGGGAGTGGCATTTGCCAAGGCGTTGTCATATGCCAGCAAGATACCGCTGGTGCCGGTACATCATATTGAAGGTCACATATGCGCAAACTTCATCGAAAATCCAGAGTTAAAGCCGCCGTTTTTGTGTCTTGTGGTGTCTGGCGGACATACACATCTTGTGAAGGTATCAGATTACAGAGAGTATGAAGTACTTGGACGTACAAGAGACGATGCTGCAGGAGAAGCCTTTGACAAGGTGGCAAGGGCTATAGGCCTGGGCTATCCGGGTGGACCTAAGATAGAGAAGGCGGCAAAGGAAGGCAACGAGAATGCAATCCCGCTCCCAAAAGCGAAGGTGGAGGGATCGGAATATGATTTTAGTTTTAGTGGACTAAAATCTGCTGTTCTTAACTACTTGAACCAGTGTGAGATGAAGGGTGAGCCTGTAGTGCAGGCTGATGTGGCCGCTTCATTCCAAAAAGTAGCTACAGATGTGCTGGTGGAGCACGCGATGCTTGGTGCAGAGCGATATGGAGCAAAAAGTATAGCCATAGCGGGCGGCGTAG
Organism: Lachnospiraceae bacterium; assembly: GCA_045597645.1. Classification (GTDB taxonomy): domain Bacteria; phylum Bacillota; class Clostridia; order Lachnospirales; family Lachnospiraceae; genus JAKSSE01. Next base: position 32,045 of record JAZLKM010000040.1, read on the forward strand.
CTTCAAATGGATGCCTGCGTGCAAAAATGGAAAAAGCGTGTGCAGAGCGCAACATGACATTTTACAGACCATCACCAATATACTGTACTGACAATGCAGCTATGATAGGTGTGGCTGGATATTACGAATACATGGCAGGCAATTTTGCAGATTTAGACCTCAATGCAATACCAGCCCTAAAGCTAGGAGAGCGTTAATGGCAAAGCATGTAGCAATCGTCCTATCGGCGGGCAAAGGCGCAAGAATGAATACCAATGTGGCCAAGCAGTACCTACTACTACAGGAAGTGCCTGTGATATGCCATACATTGGAAGCCTTCGAGAAAAGCGAGGTGGATGAGGTGGTACTCATCACTGCGGCTTGCGATATGGATTCGGTCAGAGTAGATATAGTGGAAAAGTATGGATTTTCCAAAGTAAAAAAAATCGTAGCTGGCGGATCAGAGAGAGTAGATTCTGTATATGAAGGGCTGAAAGCAGCTGATGCTGACTACATTCATATTCACGATGGCGCCAGATGCCTTATCACCCCGGAACAAATCAATAAAATGATTTCTGGAGTAGAAAATTATAAGGCGGCAGTCATGGCCGTACCTGCAAAGGATACAATTAGGCAGGCTGATGCTGAAGGCTATGGTGCAAAGTGCCTTGACAGGAGTCTCCTGTGGGCGATGCAGACACCACAGAGCTTCGAATATGCAGTGATTAGGACAGCTTTTGATAAGATGTATGCTATAAATGGTCCGGTGAAAATAACGGATGATGTGATGGTGCTAGAACAGTACACCAGTCATAGAGCTAAGCTGATAGAAGGGTCATATGAAAATCTGAAGATTACAACACCTGAGGATTTGATTATGGCGCAGGCTATACTGGATAAGAGAGTGTAGTGTTAAGTAGTCGCGATAGTAGAGTGCAATGATGAGGCAAAGGAGGATCTATGGAACATTTTGATACCGGATTTGCTGTTATAGATAAGAATTTAATACTTGACACTGTAGATGAGGTGCTTTCTAAGTACGTAGGTGGTAAGTCGTATGTAAGCTTGGATCAGACGGCATATGAGCAGGATGCTGACACCCTGAGACAGGCTGTGGCATCTCTTGGACGTGATGAGGTGAAATATGTCTCTTATCGCATTTCTACTCCTGACGGCTATAGGTGGGTATTGGCTCAGCTACAGTATGACAAGAAGGAAATAGTAGTAAGATTTCAGGACATCGAAACTATCAACCAGAAAGAAAATGTCCTAGATATGCTCAATAAAAAGTCAATAACGGACTTGGCAAAGCAGGTTATTGCTAACAGAGGTGAGAAGGAAGTATATCTGGGGATTTTGGATATCGATAACTTCAAAAATGTGAATGACCAGTATGGGCACATGTTTGGCGACCAGGTTTTGGTGGCTGCATCTAATGTTATAAAAGAGTGTGTTGCAGGGAAAGGCACGGTTGGTCGAATGGGCGGTGATGAGTTCATGCTTCTATTCGACAATGTAGACGATTATCAAGAGCTTCGCAGCATTCTCAGAGGCATTAGAATGGGCATAGAGTCCCTATACAAAGGCGAAAAAGAGGGTATAAACATCTCATGCTCTATCGGAGTGGCTGGCTACCAGTCGACCAATCATGATTATGAAAAATACTTCAGAGTGGCAGATGCCATGCTCTATCTTGCAAAGGATAAAGGCAAAAATAGATACATCATTTACGAAAAAGACATTCATGGCCCCGTTGTAGACAATATTGAAAATGTTGAAACTGCACGCCTGATCCTTAATGGCATTTCTAAGGGTCGCTTCATGCAAGAGCTTATGGATAAGGTGCTTAGCCATGAGCAAATTGACTACACAACATTCTTTGGAGACATTGCCAAAGTATTTGGCCTTGACGAAATCAATTTCTTCGCGGGTAACCTTGAAAAACCTATTATTGCTTGGGAAAAGACTCCGGACGGCCTTGCGAAGAATGCCATCTTCGCTGAAGACTCCGAACTAGCAAAAAGATATAGCGACGAAACTGGCGTTGCCGTAATCAATATGCGTTCTCTAGCCGGAACAGGTGAGATCACTTTTAACTACATGGTCGAGCATGGTTGGCTTTCTGTCATAATCTACCGTCTTCGTGACAAAACCAAGCACGGCTACATCGTCTTTGCGCGCAAGAACGAACTCTCCCGCAAGTGGGAGGACAAAGACATCTGGTGCCTCACCATGATAGGCCAGCTAATCGAGAACACCATCTAACCAACGCTATCAATCACAAGCGGTCTTCCATTAGGGGGGCCGCTTTTATTTGGTTTGCGCGCCATGGGCGCTCTCTAACGGGTGTAAGTCCCGAACACGCCTAGGCAACGAGGAAGTGTATAGCTGAACAGCAAGGGTGTCCATCGTGAGGTGGAATCTGAAGGAAGCTGTAGGCAAACTCTTGGTCCGACGGACAGAAATCACATATAAGGC